>NZ_LZTA01000009.1 GCF_001665875.1 Mycobacterium sp. 852002-40037_SCH5390672 | reverse complement strand
CGTCGGCAGCGTCAGATGTGTATAAGAGACAGACGGCGTGCCACCCAAGCCCGCATTCAGCGTGGGTGACGCCTTCGGCTGGGCGTGGAACGCGTTCACCAAAAACCTTGTGGCACTGATTGTTCCGGCTGTTGCCTACTGGTTGCTGTTCAGCCTTGGCTCAGTCCTGATCGGCCTGAGCCAAAACATGGGCACCACGACGAGCGGCTCCGACGACGACTACTTCACCTTCACCGCGAACCTGAACGGCGGCGGGCTGGCCCTGCTCATTCTTGGTTACCTAGTCGCATATCTCCTAGGAGCGTTCGCCCAATCCGCGTTCCTGTCCGGTTGCCTGGAGCTGGCCGACGGACGCCCGGTCACCATCGGCTCCTTCTTCAGGCCCCGCAACTTCGCGATGGCGTTTGTCGCCGCGCTGATCGTCGGTGTTCTCACCTCGATCGGCTTTTCCCTCTGCTTCATCCCAGGACTAATCCTGAGCTTCTTCTTACAGTTCACGATCCTGTTCGTCGTCGATCGCTCGGAATCGGCGATCAAGGGCGTCACCTCCAGCTTCTCGCTCGTCGGATCGAACTTTGCCAACGCGCTGCTGTTGTGGCTCGTGCTGGTGGCTGTGGCCGTCGTCGGTTTCCTGGCGTTTGTCGTCGGCCTGCTGGTGGCGGCGCCCCTCGATGCGCTCATCCTGACCTACGCCTACCGCAAGCTCTCCGGCGGGCACGTCGTCCCGGTGGAGCACGCGGGATACCAGGCGGGTCCGCCACCGAACACACCGCCGGGACCCGCACCGGCCTGACGCTGCGCCCAGGTTTGTCGTATTACGGCGCGGTAAGCCGCAATTGCGGTGCGCTGCGCCGTGTCGCCGCGTGTGATGGGATCAGCGATTATGAGCATCAAAGTTGCGCTGGAGCACCGCACCAGCTACACCTTTGACCGGCTGGTCCGGGTGTATCCGCACGTCGTGCGGTTGCGCCCGGCGCCCCACACCCGCACGCCCATCGACGCGTACTCGCTGCGTATCGAGCCCGACGAGCACTTCATCAACTGGCAACAGGACGCGGTGGGCAATTTCCTTGCCCGGCTGGTGTTTCCAAACCCGATGCAACGGCTGAGCATCACCGTCGGGCTGATCGCCGACCTAAAGGTGATCAACCCGTTCGACTTCTTCATCGAGGACTGGGCCGAAAGGTGGGCTCCCGGCAAGGGACGGGCCGGGCTGAGTTATCCCAAAGAGCTGGCCGAAGACTTGAGGCCCTACCTGCGGCCCGTCGACGAGGAGGGTCCGGACTCCAGCGGCTCGGGTCCGGGCGAGCTGGCGCGGGCCTGGCTGAGTAATTTCTCGGTGCCCGACGGCACTCGCACCATCGACATGCTGGTCGAGCTCAACCGTGCGATCAACGCCGACGTCGCGTACAGCCTGCGGATGGAACCCGGCGTGCAGACGCCGGATTACACGCTGCGCACCGGCGTCGGTTCCTGTCGCGACTCGGCCTGGCTGCTGGTGTCGATCCTGCGTCAGATGGGGCTGGCCGCCCGCTTCGTGTCGGGCTACCTGGTGCAGCTCGCCTCCGACGTCGCGGCGCTCGACGGGCCGTCGGGACCCGCCGCCGACTTCACCGACCTGCACGCCTGGACCGAGGTGTACATCCCCGGCGCGGGCTGGATCGGGCTCGACCCGACCTCGGGGCTGTTCGCCGGCGAGGGCCACATCCCCCTGGCGGCCACACCGCACCCGACGTCCGCGGCACCCATCAGCGGGGGCACCGAACCCTGCACATCGATGCTGGAGTTCTCCAACACCGTCACCCGGGTCCACGAGGATCCCCGCGTCACACTGCCGTACACCGACGATGCGTGGCGGGCGATTTTCGAGCTGGGTCGGCACGTCGACGAGCGACTGACCGCGGCCGACGTCCGACTGACCATCGGGGGTGAGCCGACTTTCGTGTCGGTGGACAATCAGGTCGCCGAAGAATGGACCACGGCTGCGGACGGTCCGCACAAGCGGTCGCGCGCCTCCGACCTGGCGGCCCGGCTGAAATCCGTATGGGCGCCCAACGGCGTGATCCAACGTGGGCAGGGCCGTTGGTATCCGGGAGAACGGTTGCCGCGCTGGCAGATTGCGTTGCATTGGCGCACCGACGGGCGTCCGCTGTGGACCGACGCGACGCTGCTGGCCGATCCCTGGGGCGGCGAGCCGGCGAGACCGGCCGACAGCGACGCGGCCTACCGGGTGCTCGCCGGCATCGCCGATGGCCTGGGCTTGCCGGTCTCGCAGGTGCGGCCGGCCTACGAGGACGCACTACATCGACTGGCGGTCAAAGTCCTTGAGCCCGAGGGGTTTCCGGTGGAACCCGCCGATGACCTCGAAGCCGATTCCCCTGCGGACCGGGCCGCGCTGCTGGCTCGTCTGGACGAAACCATCACGGCCCCAACGGCGTTCGTGCTTCCACTACACCGACGCGACGATGACATGGGGTGGGCAAGCTCCGACTGGCGGCTGCGCCGCGGTCGGATAGTGTTGCTGCCCGGTGATTCTCCGGCGGGTCTTCGGCTGCCACTGGATTCCATCAGTTGGGAACCGCCGCGCCCGTCGTTCGACGCCGACCCGCTGGGCGTCGGCCCCGAGCTGACCGAACCCGATGGGCGCGAGGCCGTTCTGGTGGGCCCCGACGGGGCGCCACCGACCGCGATGGTCACCGAAATTCGCGACGGGCTGCTCTACCTCTTCCTGCCGCCCACCGCGGCGCTCGAGCATTACGTCGACCTCATCACCCGCATCGAGGCGGCGGCGGCGAAGGCCGACTGCCCGCTGGTGATCGAGGGTTACGATCCCCCGCCGGACCCGCGGCTGCGCTCGACCACGATCACCCCGGACCCCGGAGTCATCGAAGTCAACGTCGCGCCCACCGCCAGTTTCGCCGAACAGCATCAACAACTGGAAACGCTGTACGCGCAAGCCCGGCTGGCCCGCCTGTCCACCGAGTCCTTCGACGTCGACGGCACGCACGGCGGCACCGGTGGCGGCAACCACATCACGCTGGGCGGCGTGACGCCCGCGGACTCGCCGCTGCTGCGCCGTCCCGACCTGCTGGTCTCGCTGCTGACGTACTGGCAGCGCCACCCGTCGCTGTCCTACCTGTTCGCCGGCCGGTTCGTCGGCACCACGTCGCAGGCGCCGCGGGTCGACGAGGGCCGCGCCGAAGCGCTCTACGAGCTCGAGATCGCGTTCGCCGAGATCGCCCGGCTGGGTGGCGGTGGCGCCACCAAGCCGTGGGTGATCGACCGCGCGCTGCGCCACCTGCTCACCGACATCACCGGCAACACGCATCGCGCCGAGTTCTGCATCGACAAGCTCTACAGCCCCGACAGCGCCCGCGGCCGCCTCGGCCTGCTGGAGCTGCGGGGCTTCGAGATGCCGCCGCACGTGCGCATGGCCATGGTGCAATCGCTGCTGGTGCGCTCGCTGGTCGCCTGGTTTTGGGACCAACCCCTGCGCGCGCCGCTGATCCGCCACGGGGCCAACCTGCACGGTCGATACCTGCTGCCGCACTTCCTGATTCACGACATCGCCGACGTCGCCGCCGATCTGCGCGCACACGGTATCGCGTTCGAGACCAGCTGGCTGGATCCGTTCACCGAGTTCCGGTTCCCGCGCATCGGGACCGCGGTGTTCGACGGCGTGGAGATCGAGCTGCGCGGCGCCATCGAGCCGTGGACCACTCTGGGTGAGGAATCCACCGCCACCGGCACCGCCCGCTATGTGGACTCCTCGGTCGAACGCATCCAGGTCCGCATCATCGGGGCCGACCGTCACCGCTACGTGGTGACGGTCAACGGCTACCCGGTGCCTTTACTGGCCACCGACAATCCCGGCATCCACGTGGGCGGAGTGCGGTTCAAGGCCTGGCAACCGCCCAGCGCGCTGCACCCGACCATCTCGGCCGACGGGCCATTGCAGTTCGAGCTGATCGACCTGACCACCGGAACGTCGCGCGGGGGCTGCACGTACCACGTCGCCCATCCCGGTGGGCGGTCCTACGACACACCGCCCGTCAACGCCGTGGAGGCCGAGGCGCGCCGCAGCCGCCGCTTCGAGGCAACCGGCTTCACCTCGGGCAAACTCGACCTATCCGCCATCCGGGAGAAGCAGGCCCGGATCTCCACCGATATCGGCGCGCCGGGCATCCTCGACCTGCGCCGCGTGCGTACCGTTGCGCAGTAATGGCGCTTGCGGACATGACATTCGGCACCGGTGCACCCGCAGCGGCCGGCACCGTGCGCTATGACGCCGACCGCCTGCTGGCCGGCTATCGTGCCGCGCGGGCCCAGGAAGCCCTCTTCGATCTGCGGCACGGCCCGGCAAGCGGCTACGACGAATTCGTCGACCGGGACGGCAACGTGCGTCCCGCGTGGGCCGAGCTGGCCGATGCCATCGCCGAGCGGGGCCGCGCCGGGCTGGACCGGCTGCGCTCGGTGGTGCACGGCCTCATCGACAACGACGGCATCACCTACACCGACGTCGAGCCGGGCGGTCGCGGGCAGGAGCCGCGGCCCTGGCAGCTGGACACCCTGCCGATCGTGCTGTCGGCGGCCGACTGGGAGGTGCTCGAGGCCGGCCTGCTGCAGCGATCGCGCGTGCTCGACGCCGTGCTGGCCGACCTGTACGGACCGCGCAGCCTGCTCACCGGAGGCGTCCTGCCCCCGGAGCTGGTGTTCGGCCATCCCGGTTACATGCGCGCGGCCAATGGAATCGAAATACCTGGCCGCCGCCAGCTTTTCATGCACGCCTGCGACGTCAGCCGACGGCCGGACGGCGCCTTCGTCGTCAATGGCGACCGCACCCAGGCGCCCTCGGGCGCCGGGTATGCGCTGGCCGACCGGCGCGTGGTCGCGCACTCCATTCCCGACTTGTACGAACGAATCGCGCCGCGGCCCACGACGCCGTTCGCCCAGGCGCTGCGGCTGGCGCTGATCGATGCGGCACCCGACGACGCCCAGGATCCCGTGGTGGTGGTGCTGTCCCCGGGTATCTACTCCGAGACGGCGTTCGACCAGGCTTATCTGGCTACGCTGCTGGGTTTTCCGATGGTGGAAAGCGCCGACCTGGTGGTGCGCGACGGCATGTTGTGGATGCGCTCGCTGGGCACCCTGAAACGCGTCGACGTCGTGCTGCGCCGGGTCGACGCCGACTATACGGATCCGCTTGATCTGCGCGCCGACTCCCGGATCGGGGTGGCCGGTTTGGTGGAGGCGCAGCACCGCGGGACGGTGACCGTCGTCAACACGCTGGGCAGCGGAATCCTGGAAAACCCTGGGCTGCTGCGCTTCCTGCCCCAGATGGCCGAGCACCTGCTGTCCGAAACCCTGCAGCTGCCCACCGCGCAGGTCTACTGGGGCGGCATCGCCAGTGAACGCTCGCACCTGCTGGCGAACCTGTCGTCGTTACTGGTGAAGTCCACCGTCGGCGAGAAAACCCTTGTCGGACCCACACTTTCGTCACACCAGCTGACGCAGTTGGCGGCCCGTATCGAACAGATGCCGTGGCAGTGGGCGGGTCAGGAGCTGCCGCAGTTCTCGTCCGCGCCGACCGACCACGCCGGTGTGTTGTCGTCGGCGGGCGTCGGCATCCGGTTGTTCACCGTTGCCCAACGTGGCGGTTACGCGCCGATGATCGGCGGCATCGGTTACGTGCTGGCACCCGGATCCGCTGCGTATACATTGAAAACGATTGCGGCGAAAGATGTTTGGGTGCGCCCCACCGAGCGCGCGCGAGCCGAGACGATCAGCCTCCCCACACCGGAGCCGCCGGCCAAGACGGCCGCGGGCACCTGGGGCGTCAGCTCCCCGCGCGTGCTGTCCGACCTGTTCTGGATCGGCCGCTACGGCGAGCGCGCGGAAAGCATGGCGCGGCTGCTCATCGTCACCCGCGACCGGTTCCACGTCTACCGCCACCACCAGCACAGCGAGGAAAGCGAATGCGTGCCGGTGCTGATGGCCGCGCTGGGCCGTATCACCGGAACCGACATCGCGGCCGACAGCGACGGCGACCACGCCGAGATGATCGCCATCGCGCCCTCCACTCTGTGGTCACTCACCGTTGATCCGCACCGGGCCGGCTCCCTGGTCCAATCGGTGGAAGGTTTGGCGCTGGCCGCGCGGGCGGTGCGCGATCAGATGTCCAACGACACCTGGATGGTGCTGGCCGCGGTAGAGCGCGCACTGGCGCTGGAAAGCGAACCGCCGGAATCACTTTCGGAAGCCGATGCCTTGCTCACCGGAGCGCAGGCCCAGACGCTGGCCGGCATGCTGACCCTGTCGGGGGTGGCCAACGAGTCGATGGTGCGCGACGTCGGCTGGACGATGATGGACATCGGCAAGCGGATCGAACGCGGGCTGTGGCTGACGGCGTTGTTGCAGGCCACGCTGACCGTCGGCCGCGGCGCCGCGGCCGAACAGACCGTCATCGAGTCCACTTTGGTGGCGTGCGAGTCCTCGGTCATCTACCGGCGCCGCACGGTGGGCAAGATCAGCGTGGCCGCGATGGCCGAACTGATGCTGTTCGACGCGCAGAACCCGCGGTCGTTGCTGTACCAGGTGGAACGGCTGCGAACCAACCTCAAGGACCTGCCCGGCTCGTCGGGGTCGTCGCGCCCGGAACGGCTGGTGGACGAGATCGGCACCCTGCTGCGGCGCTCCCATCCCGCCGAGCTCGAACGGGTCAGCAGCGGCGGACGGCGTGCCCAGTTGGCTAAGCTGCTCGGTTCGGTGCATGGCGAGCTGCGCAACCTGGCCGAGGTCATCACCACCACCCAGCTGGCGTTGCCCGGTGGCATGCAACCGCTTTGGGGTCCCGACGAACGACGGGTGATGCCTGCCTAACTCGTTCTCTCCCCACATTTTTCAGGCGTTCGACGTCGCCCGATCCGCGGCGACGCCGTGGTAGCGGTGTGGATCGGGCAGTCGCCGACGCCGCACCATGTGCACCAGCGCCAGGACCGACAGCGCGGCGGCGTAGATGCACCACAGTGAAGCGAACGCGTGCACGTAGAGGACAGCGACCACGGTCAGCCCCACCAGGTTCGCCAACCCGAACACCACAATGGAGCGATAGCCCGACATCAATGCCGGCCCGATGACGGCGATGACGTAGAGCACCGCCCACACGTAGCCGTGGTGAACGCCGGTCTGGTATTGCAGCGCATGGGGGCCCTTCGTCACGGCGATCGGTTCGGTGAGCACGACGACAGCCAGATAGGCCGACACTACGGTGCCGAGCACCGCGAAAGGCGCCACCCGTAGCCGGGCACCGCGCGGTTCCAGCATCAAGATCGCCCACGGGACCAGCACGGGAAGCAGCGGCAGTGCGATGAAGACATATGCACGCGTCGCCAAGTGGGCCATCCCGGGCGGGACAACGCCGTTGGGCCACACGGCCGCCTCGATGAACTGGTGGACTGCGAACACCGTCGGCAGCAGAGCAAACGGCATTTCGCGCCAGTGCTTCACCTCTCTCAGGGTCGCCACGGCGACCGGCACGAGGGCGGTGCCCACCACCAGGTCCGCCGTGATCGAGAAGCACATCGCCGCAGTGTTCCCCCTTGTGCCGCTGTCAATCGCGGCTGCGGTCCCGAGCGCGGTTCAGCCGGCCACCGAGGCGGGCCCGCGGGACTCCGAAGTCACCTCGTCGACCACGGTGTGGATGAACTTCATCTTCTCCAGCACCGGGATCGGCAGCACGAATGGGTACAGGTCGTCGTGCCCCATCGACCGGTTCACCATGTTCAGTGACCACGACAGCGGCAGCCACATATCGATGATCGTCTGAAAAGCGCTGGGACCCAGGGCCGGGCGGTCGAACGTCGCCGATGCCGGCGCCAGCCCGCACCACGCCGAGGTGTCCAAGGTATCGCGGATGTGCAGGTAGTGGGCGAACGTCTCGGCCCAGTCCTCGGCGGGATGCATGGTGGCATAGGACGACACGAAGTCCTCCTGCCAGCCCTCGGGGGCGCCCTCGTTGTAGTGGCGGTCGAGCGCCTCGGAGTAGTCGGCTTCGTGGTCGCCGAACAGCTCGTTGAACCGCTGCACGTAGTCGCTGAACGGTGCGATCAGCCGGTAGTAGTAGTAGTGCCCGATCTCGTGGCGGAAGTGGCCCAGCAGGGTCCGGTACGGCTCATCCATCTCGACGCGCAGCTGCTCGCGGTGCGCGTCGTCGCCCTCGGCCAAATCGATGGTAATGACCCCGTTTTCGTGTCCGGTCATCACCTTCTCGTGCGCACTGGACAGCAGCCGGAAGGCCAGCCCGTAATCGGGATCCCTATCCCGCCCGACGATGGGCAGCTTCAGCTCGTGCAGCTCGACGATCAACCTGCGTTTGGCCGCCTCGGCCCGGGCGAACTCGGCCATCCCGACGGTGTCGGCGTCGTTGGGCCGTTCGATCGTCAGCGCGCACGACGGGCACAGCAACCGGGGGGTGTTGATGGGGACCAGCCAATTGCATTCGGCGAGCAGTAAATTGGCGCACAGCTGATATTCGCCGGCGCTCACGACCCCGGCGTGCTCGGTGGCGTCGTCCTTTGAGATCACCAGCAGCGCCATCTGGTCGAGCGAAAACCCCAGCGCGCTGCCGCAATTGAGGCAGGTGGAATTCTCGAAGGTCAGCCGCTGGCCGCAGTTGGGGCAGGTGAAGTCACGCATACAGCACATCGCCTTCGAAGGGCACCACGTCGACGGCGACGTCGATCACGCTGCGCTCCGAGTTGGTGTAGATGATGCCGCGCAGCGGCGGGACGTCCGCGTAGTCACGGCCCCGGCCCACGACGATGTAGCGCTCGTCGACCATCTGGTCGTTGGTGGGATCCAGGCCCAGCCACTCGAATTGGCCGGCCTCCTGAGGGGTCCACACCGCCGCCCAGGCGTGGGTGGCGTCGATGCCGATCATCCGATCCTTTCCGGGTGGCGGATCGGTGGCCAGGTACCCGGATACATAACTGGCCGCCAAACCGTTGGCTCGCAGGCAGGCAATCGCCAGCCTGGCAAAGTCTTGACATACCCCTTCCCGGGCGGCCAGAACCTCATTGACTCCGGTGGAAATCGTCGTCGACCCCGACCGGTAGGTGAAGTCGGTGAAGATGCGTGACGCCAGTTCGCGCAGCACGTCGACCAACGGACGCCCCGGTGCGAAGGTGGGCGCCGCGTAGTCGCGGATTTCGTCGGTGATCTCGGGCGGATTCAAGTCCAGGGTGAACTCGGTCGCCAGCGCTCCGCCGGGCCCGGCGGGCCGGGCCGCCTCCCACGGCTGGACCGCCGGCCCGCCGGTGTACAGGCCCGGCCCGGGCGGATAGACGTCGACGATGGAATCGCTGGTCACCCTCAGTGCTCTGTGCGGCTCGGTCACGTGGAAATAGGAGCTGATGTTCCCGTAGCTGTCCTGGCTGGTGGAGCTGTCGGCGGCGGCCGGCTCGATGATCAGCTGATGCGCGATACAGCGCTGGCGCAGCGAGTCGCGCGGCGTGAGAAACCCCCTACCGTACGAGCTGGTCACTACGTCGGAGTAGCGGTACTCGGTGCGGTGGGTTACCCGATGGCGGTGGGCGGTCGCGGCCCCTGGTTCGCCTGGTTCTGCTGGCAAGCGCTTCCTCCTCCTCACCGCTGATCACATCACATGCCGGCCGGTCGCGTGGGGTCCGCGGAGCGCCCCGTCGTCCACCGTTTGCCGATCCGACGGCGCTCGCGCCAAAACGGGAGCACAATCGTGTTGTGGCCACGTGGGGCGACGTCGCCCGCATCGTTGGTGAGCTGGCACTCACCTCCGAGCCGTCACCGCACGACTGGCGGGTCGGCAAGAAATTGCTGGCCTGGGAGCGGCCGCTGCGGCCCTCCGAACGCGAAGCGCTGGCGCGCAACGGCCCCCACCCACCCCAGGGCGACATCCTCGGGGTTCGGGTATCCGACGAGGGTGTCAAGTTCGCGCTGATCGACGACGAGCCGGGGGTCTATTTCACCACCCCGCATTTTGACGGCTATCCCGCCGTGCTGGTCAACCTGGCCGAGATCGCGGTGCGCGACCTCGAAGAGTTGGTCACCGAAGCGTGGCTGACCCAGGCGCCGCGCAAATTGGTCCAGGAGTTCCTGGCCGACTCGCGCTGAAACGTCAGACGTTTCGCAGGTCGATGACCCGCTGCAGGTCGTCCACGCAGGCGCTGACGACGTCGGCGAAAATCACTTGCGTTTTCTCGCGCGCGCCGGACTGCAATTCCGCGGCGTGGTGGCGCGCCGAGGCCGTGTACGCGCAGGCGCCGGCGGGATCGGGGTCGGCGAGCGCGGTCGCCGCGGCGAGCACCACCAGCACCGTGTGCACGGGCTGCGGTAGGCGTTCGCGGCCGTTCTCCGTGGGCGAGACGGCGCGGGCCAGTTGCAGCACCGAACCGGCCAACAGGGCTACGTGCACGGCCTGGTGATCGGCGGCCTGGATGGCCACGCGCAGGCCCCATCGTCGCGGTGCGATGGTGACGACGTGGCGGGCGGTGGTGCGTGCCTCGAGCAGCCCGCTGAGCTGTTCGTGCACCCGGTCGACGGCCGTCAGCGGCCAGTCCGGCGGTGGCGCCTTGCGTCCGACTGCGACATCCGCGGCCCGCGTCAGCACGTCGTGCAGCACGCCCAGCACGCCGACGCGCGCGTTGCGCAGTACCGTGCGCGGATCGGCGGGGAACAGCAAGACGGCGAAGACGATGGCCACCGCCCCGCCGATCAGCGCGTCGAAGATGCGTTCCAAGCCGACGCCGCCGCGGT
>NZ_LZTA01000008.1 GCF_001665875.1 Mycobacterium sp. 852002-40037_SCH5390672 | reverse complement strand
CGTCAGATATCTCCACTAAGCCCGGAGGTCCTCCCAAGCACAAGCCCAGACAGTCATTAACGTGCCCGCCCGGTACAGCTAGCCGGTGAGGACCGCTGCGACGTCGGTGGCCAACGATGCTCCGATGGCCAGTTCGCGGGTTTGGCCGCCGAACCGGTCGCGCAGCTCCACCACGCCGTCCGCCCACCCTCGTCCCACCACGACGATCCAGGGCACGCCGAGCAGTTCGGCGTCCTTGAACTTCACGCCGGGTGACGCCTGACGGTCGTCGAGCAGCACCTCGACGCCCAGCCGGTCCAGCTCGCCGGCCAGCTCGGTGGCTCCGGTGCGAGCCTCGGCGTCTTTGTTGGCGATCACCAGATGCACGTCGAAGGGTGCGACCGCCGACGGCCAGCGCAGGCCCAGCTCGTCGTGATGCTGCTCGGCGATGACGGCCACCATCCGCGACACCCCGAGGCCGTAGGAGCCCATGGTCAGGCGCACCGGCTTGCCGTCGTCACCGAGCACGTCGACGGTGAAGGCGTCGGTGTATTTGCGGCCGAGCTGAAAGATGTGCGCGACCTCGATGCCGCGCGCCGAGACCAGCGGGCCCGCGCCATCCGGGGAGGGGTCGCCGTCGCGCACCTCGGCGGCCTCGATGGTGCCGTCGGCGGTGAAGTCTCGGCCGGCGACCAGTCCGACGACGTGGCGCCCGTTCTCGTCGGCCCCGGTGATCCAGCTGGTGCCGTCCACCACCCGCGGATCGACCAGGTAACGAACCCCGTTGTCTTGCAACGCTTTCGGTCCGATATATCCCTTCACCAGGAATGGATACTTGGCGAAGTCGGCATCGTCGAGCAACGCGTATTCGGCCGGTTCCAGCGCCGCGCCCAGCCTTTTGTCGTCGACCTCACGGTCGCCCGGCACCCCGACGGCCAGTAGCTCCCAGTCACCGCCGGGCTCTCGCACCTTGAGCATGACGTTCTTCAGCGTGTCGGCCGCGGTGACGGTGCGGCCCAGGTCCGCCTGGTTGGCCCAGTCCACCAGGGTGGCGATGGTCGGGGTGTCGCCGGTGTCGTGGACTACCGCCTCGGGCAGCCCGGCCACGACTTCCGCGGGCTGCGCCTCGGGGCGGGCGGTGACGACGGCTTCGACGTTGGCCGCGTAGCCCGATTCCAGGCACCGCACGAAGGTGTCCTCGCCGACCGCGCTTTCGGCCAGGAATTCCTCGGACGCGCTGCCGCCCATAGCGCCCGACACGGCGGAGACGATGACGTAGCGCACCTGCAGACGCGAAAAGATGCGCTGATAGGCCTCCCGATGCGCGTGATAGGCGGCCGCCAGGCCGGCGTCGTCGATGTCGAACGAATAGGAGTCCTTCATCAAAAACTCGCGGACCCGCAGGATGCCGGCTCGCGGCCGCGCCTCGTCGCGATATTTGTTCTGGATCTGATACAGCAGGACCGGAAAGTCTTTGTAGGAGCTGTATTCGCCTTTGACGGTGAGGGTGAACAGCTCTTCGTGTGTCGGCCCCAGCAGATAGTCGTTGCCGCGGCGGTCCTGCAGCCTGAACACCGAGTCGCCGTATTCGGTCCACCGGTTCGTCGTTTCGTACGGCGCGCGTGGCAGCAAGGCGGGGAACAAGATCTCTTGCCCACCAATGGAGTTCATCTCCTCGCGGACGATGCGCTCGATCCGGCGCAGCACCCGCAATCCCAGCGGCAGCCAGCTGTACAGCCCGGGCGCGACGGGCCGGATGTAGCCGGCGCGGATCAGCAGCTTGTGGCTGGCGACTTCGGCGTCGGCGGGATCGTCGCGCAAGGTGCGCAAAAACAGCTGGGACATCCGGGTGATCACAGCGGGCCAGCCTAGCGTGCTGCGAAGGGCGTCCGTGACGGGCGCAGTGCCCGTGCGGGTGAGCTACAGCTCCCCGGCGTCGATCGCTTCCTTGACCTCTTGGGCGTGCGCAACCTGGTCGGGGGTGTAGCCGATGAACAGCGCTGCGGCGCCGACGATGACGGCCACGCCGGCCACCCACAGCAGCCCGTAGGTGTAGCCGTGGTCCAGCGCGGACAATTGCGCGTCGTTCATGAACTTCACCGGTCCGGTGGTGCCGCCCAGATACAGCGTCCGCGAGGTGATCACCGCCTGGATGACGGCCAGCACCAGCGGCCCACCCAGGCTCTGCAGCATCAGCGTGACCGCCGATACGGGGCCGATCTGATCGAAACCCACGCCGGCGATGGCCGACAACGTCAGTGGCACAACAGCCATGCCGATGCCGATCCCGCCGACCACGATGGGCAGCACCAGGTTGGGGAAGTAGGCGGCGCCGCGGTGCATGAATGCCCAGCCGTACAACATCGCCCAGAACAGCAGGATCCCGCCGCCGATGGTCAACACCCGCGGCGAGAACCGGGACACCAGCTGCGAGGAAACGCCGAGGCCGATTCCCATCGCGATGACGAAGGGGATGAAGCCGACGCCTGCGCGCAGCGCGCTGTAACCGAGGATGTCCTGGACGTACAGACCGATGGACACCGTCAGGCTGAACATGAGTCCGCCGGCCAAAAAGATCGCGGTGAACGTGACCAACCGGTTGCGGTCACGGAACAGGTCGAACGGGACCACGGGGTTCTGCGCGGTGCGTTCCACGATGATGAACGCGAGTGCGGCACCCATTGCCACCACTCCCGAGCCGATGGTGGTGATCGACACCCAGCCCTTTTCCGGCCCCATCGAGAAGGCGAACACGGCCGCGGTGCAGGTCAGGGTGGCCAGCATGGCACCGGTGGCGTCGAGCTTCATTCGCTCGCGGTTGGTTTCCCGCAGCGCGGTGCGGGCCAGGTACATCATCACCAGGCCGATCGGCACGTTCACCAGGAACGCCAGCCGCCATGACACCTCGGTGAGCGCTCCGCCGACCACCAGGCCCATCACCGACCCGATCGCCGTCATCGCGGCGAACACGGCGGTCGCGAAGTTACGCGCCGGCCCCTTGGGGAAGGTGGTCGCCACCAGCGCCAGACCGGTCGGCGAGGCGATGGCCGACCCGACGCCCTGCGACAGACGCGCGATGACCATGGTCGCCTCGTCCCAGGCGACCGCGCACAGCACAGACGAGATGGTGAACAGCGCGACACCGACGATGAAGGTGCGTTTGCGTCCGATGGTGTCGCCGAGGCGACCGCCTAGCAGCATCAGCCCGCCGAACGTCAGCACGTAGGCGGTGATGACCCAGCTGCGCCCCGCGTCGGACAGGCTCAGCTCGTTTTGGATCTTGGGGAGCGCGACGATGGCGACGGTGCTGTCCATCGTCGCGAGCAGCTGCATACCACCAATGGCGATAACGGCCGCGATGAAGCGTCGAGAGGGCAGCCACGCCGGGTAGTACTTGCTGATGCGCGTTGAGGCGGTCTGCGCCGGGGGGTTGGAGGCGGTCTCCCCAGCGCGTACCGGGGCCGGACGATCGGGGCGCGCTGAAGCAAGATGTTGCACCGCGCGCTCTGCATCGTTGAGAGCCGTCATAAAGGGTTACCTTACAGTAATCTTAAGAACCGTTTAAAGCCCGAAAGCCGCCACAGCGCCGATCACGACGATCGCGGGAGGTCGGATACCGTCCGCCCGGATCTTCTCGGGCGTGTCGGCCAGCGTAGCCCGCAAAGTGTGTTGAGCGGCGGTCGTTCCGTGCTGAACGACCAGCACTGGAGTATCCCCAGGTCGACCGCCTTTAATCAGAGCGTCGACGAAAAGTTCGATGCGTTCGACCGCCATCAGCAAAACGATCGTTCCTGACATCGCGGCGAGCGCATCCCAATTCACTAACGATTCGGGATGACCGGGCGGCAGATGGCCGCTGACCACCACAAACTCGTGATTGATCGCCCGATGCGTGACGGGAACACCCGCCAAAGCGGGCACTCCTATGGCACTTGTCACACCGGGCACCACCGTCACCGGAATCCCGGCCTCAACGCAGGCGAGCACCTCCTCATAGCCGCGGGCGAACACGAAGGGGTCCCCGCCTTTGAGGCGGACCACGAAGCTGCCGGCCCGGGCGCGCTCGATCATCACGTCGTTGATCGCGTCCTGGGCCATGGCCCGTCCGTACGGGATCTTGGCGGCGTCGATGACTTCGACGTGCGGGGGCAATTCGGCGAGCAGTTCCGGTGGTGCGAGACGGTCGGCCACCACGACGTCGGCCTGGGCCAGCAGACGGCGGCCGCGCACGGTGATCAGTTCCGGGTCGCCGGGACCGCCGCCGACTAGCGCGACGCCACCCTTGACGACGTCGGAGCCCAGCGGGCTCTCGGGCGTGATGAGCCCGGTCTGTAGCGCCTCACGGATGGCCGAGCGGATCGCCGCCGACCGGCGGTGTTCGCCGCCGGCCAGGACTCCGACCGACAGCCCGGCATAGTCGAAAGACGCTGGGGTTACTGCGGTCCCCTCGACGGCGACGTCGGCGCGGACGCAGAAGATGCGGCGGCTTTCGGCCTCGGCGACCACGGCCTCGTTCACCTCGGGGTCGTCGGTGGCCGCGATCGCGTACCAGGCCCCGTCGAGGTCGCCGGCGCGGTATTCGCGCAATGCCAGCGTGATTCCCGTCATCGCTTCGACGGACCTGGTGGCGCTGCGGGAGATGACATGGACGTCGGCGCCGCTGGCGATGAGCAAGGGCAGCCGGCGCTGGGCAACGGTGCCGCCGCCGACCACGACGACCTTTTTGCCGGTCAGCCGCAGCCCCACAAGGTAGGCGCTCTCGGTCACCCGGCAAGCCTAGTGGCGATCGCCAGCGCGGCGAAGCCGGGCGCAGCGGGTCGCCACCATCGACCTAGTGGCGATCGCCAGCGCGGCGAAGCCGGGCGCAGCGGGTCGCCACCATCGGCCTAGTGGCGATCGCCAGCGCGGCGAAGCCGGGCGCAGCGGGTCGCCACCATCGACCTAGTGGCGATCGCGTGTGTGACGAAGCTCGCCACAGCCTCCGGGGCGGCCGCCGGATGGGTATGCAGATACGACGCGTGCACACCGGCGTGCACGGCCCCGTCGCGCACCGCAGCGCTCTGCCGGTCGGGGCCGACGACCTGGTACATCCAGGCGGGCTGATAGTCCTCGCTGAATGTGACTGTGGTGCGGTGGAATTCATGCCCCACCGCCCGCTGGCCTGCGGTATACAACGAGGAATCCGCGACGGCGACGGCATCGCGATACGCCAGGGTCAGGTGCGAAGTGAACCGTGCCTCCCCCGCCAGCACGCCGCACATGGGATGGCCGTCGAGGTCGGAGACCAGATAGATCAGCCCGGCGCACTCGGCGTGTATCGGCGCCCCGGCGACGGCCAACTCTTTGATCTGCCGGCGCACGACGTCGTTGGCCGAGAGCTCTGCGGTGAACTGTTCGGGAAAACCGCCGGGCAGCAGCACCGCATCGGTGCCGTCGGGCAACGGGTCGACGAGCGGATCGAATTCGACAACGTCGGCACCGGCCGCCGCCAGCAGCTCCGCGTGTTCTGCGTAGCCGAAACTGAATGCCTTCCCGGCCGCCACCGCGACAGTGGCGCTCCCGTCGGGCGTCTGCCCCACGGCCGCCGCGGGATCCCAGGGCGGCTGCGCGACCCGGCCGCCGGCGACGGCAGCGATCGCCGACAGGTCGACGTGTCGAGCGACCAAGGCGGTCATCGCCTCTACCGCCAGGCGCGCCCGCTGCCCGTACTCCACGGCGGTAACGAGGCCCAAATACCTTGTCGGCAGCTCTAATTCGGCCACGCGAGGGATGGCGCCCAGTACCGGGACACCGGCGTGCTCGCAGGCCTGCCGCAGCACCTGCTCATGCCGGGCCGATCCGACCCGGTTGAGGATCACACCGGCGACACGGGTCGCGGTGTCGAATGTGGAGAAGCCGTGCAACAGTGCGGCGATGCTCTGGCTCTGCCCGCGGGAATCGACGACCAGGACGACGGGCGCGCCCAGCAGGCCGGCGACGTGGGCCGTTGATCCCGCCGCGGGAGTCGTGGCAGCGGACCCGATCCGGCCGTCGAACAGCCCCATCACCCCTTCGACCACGGCGATGTCCGCGCCTTGTGCGCCGTGGGCGTACAGGGGGCCAATCAGGCTCTCCCCCACCAGTACCGGGTCGAGGTTGCGGCCGGGCCGGCCGGCGGCAAGGCTGTGGTAGCCCGGATCGATGAAGTCCGGGCCGACCTTGAACGGCGCCACGGCGTGACCCGCCTGGCGCAGCGCACCGATCAAACCCGTTGCCACCGTGGTCTTTCCGCTGCCGGACGAGGGAGCGGCGATGACGACGGCGGGAACACTCACCACTCGATGCCCTTCTGCCCCTTACGCCCGACGTCCATCGGGTGCTTGACCTTGGTCATCTCGGTGACCAGGTCGGCCGCGTCGACGAGGCGCTGCGGGGCGTCGCGTCCGGTGATGACCACGTGTTGATGACCGGGTCGCGCCAGCAACGCCGCCACCACCTCGTCGACGTCCACCCATCCCCACTTCAGCGGATAGGTGAACTCGTCCAGCACGTAGAAGTCGTGACGCTGATCGCCCAGCCGGCGCGCGATCTCGTCCCATCCATCGGCCGCCGCCGCCGCGTGATCGACGTCGCTGCCCGCCTTGCGGGTCCAGGACCAGCCCGCCCCCATCTTGTGCCATTCGACGGGCCCACCGATCGAATGCTGATCGTGCACTTGGCTCAGCTGAGCGAAGACCGCCTCCTCGCCCACCTTCCACTTGGCGCTTTTGACGAACTGGAAGACCGCGACGGACAGTCCGGCATTCCAGGCGCGCAAAGCCATTCCAAATGCGGCGGTGGACTTTCCCTTGCCGGCACCGGTGTGCACGGCCAGCACGGGCGTGTGGCGCCGCGCCCGGGTGGTCAGGCCGTCATCGGGAACTTGCAGTGGAACACCTTGTGGCATCAGCGCTTACCCTTTCCGCTCCGACAGGTTCAGGCCGCGTCGCGCACCGCACGCGTCAGGGAATCCGCGTGCAACTGCTCCAGCCGGATGGCCGGAGCGCCGAGTTGGCGGGCCAGTTGCTCGGCCAGGCCCAGTCGCACAAAGGACGTTTCGCAGTCGACGACCACCGTGGCGGTGCCCTCGGCGACCAACCTCGCCGCCGCGATTCGGGTGCGGCCCAACGGATCCCGCCCGGCGGTGGCCCGGCCGTCGGTCAGCACCACCACCAGGGAACGCCGCGCCCGGTCACGCGCCTTCTCCCTCACGATGAGCTCACGCGCGGCCAGCAGGCCTTCGGCCAGCGGCGTCTTGCCGCCGGTGTCGAAACGGGCCAGTCGCCGTCCTGCGATGTGCGCCGACGAGGTCGGCGGCAACAGCAGCCGCGCCTCCTGGTGACGGAACGTGATCACGGCAACCTTGTCGCGCCGCTGGTAAGCGTCGCGCAGCAGCGACAGCGTGGCACCGCTGACCGCGGCCATGCGATCGCGTGCGGCCATCGAGCCCGACGCGTCCACGACGAAGATCACCAGATTGCCTTCGCGTCCCTCGCGCACGGCGCGGCGCACATCATCGGGCTGTGGTCGCAGCGGCCCCGCCCCGGCACGCTCGGCGGCCGACAGCAGGGTGGCGAACAGGTGCAGTCCGTGCCCGCCGCAACTCGTGTCGTCCGCGTCGGTGGCGGCGATCACGCTGCCGCTGGCGTTGCGGGCCCGCGACCGCCGTCCGGGCGCGCCTTCCCCGACACCCGGAACGCGCAGCGCGCGGGTTGGGAAGGTTTTCGACGGCGGCGCACTGGGCCTGCTCTGCGGGCGCTGCGGCTTGGCGCCTTCCGATGAGTTCTGTTGTGGCGGTTCCTGTTCCGTTTGCGTGGACTGACCACCGCCGGGTGGGTCGGGATCGGGTTCCGGATCGGAGCCGGCCTGCGCCAGCGCTTCGTCCAGCTGGTCGCGGTCGATGCCCGGATCGTCGAACGGATCGCGGCGGCGCCGATGTGGCAACGCTAGTTCCGCGGCCAGCCGGATGTCGTCTTCCTCGACCATGTGTGCGCCGCGCCAGGCGGCGTGCGCGACGGCGGTGCGGGCCACCACCAGATCGGCGCGCATTCCGTCGACGTCGAACGCCGCACACAGCGCCGCGATGCGCCGTAATTCGTTGTCGGGCAACACCACCTCATCGACCAGCGCGCGCGCCGCGGCGATGCGCCGGGCCAGCTCGGCGTCTGCGTCGGCATAACGCTCGGCGAAACCATCCGGGTCGGCCTCGTAAGCCATCCGCTGCCGGATGACCTGCACCCGCACGTCGACGTCGCGAGATGCGTGAACGTCGACGGTGAGTCCGAACCGGTCCAGCAGCTGTGGACGCAGTTCGCCCTCTTCGGGATTCATGGTGCCGATCAACACGAAGCGGGCCTCGTGTGAATGCGAGATGCCGTCGCGTTCAATGTGTACCCGCCCCATCGCCGCGGCGTCGAGCAGCACATCGACCAGATGATCGTGCAGCAGGTTGACCTCGTCGACGTAGAGCACGCCGCCGTGCGCGCGGGCCAGCAGGCCCGGCGAAAACGCGTGCTCACCGTCGCGCAGTACCCGCTGCAGGTCCAGCGAGCCGATCACCCGGTCTTCGGTTGCCCCGAGCGGCATTTCGACCAGGCCGGCATCGCTGCCGGTGGCGTCGGACAACAAGGCCGCGAGGCCGCGCACGGCCGTCGACTTGGCGGTGCCCTTTTCGCCGCGGATGAGCGCGCCGCCGATCTCGGGCCGCACGGCACACAGCAACAGGGCCAGGCGCAGCTGCTCGTGCCCGACGATCGCGCTGAACGGGTAGGGCGTCACGGCTTGGCCGCCAAACCCGAACCGGGCCGCAACATGGGCACGTGCGGAACGCCGTCGTCGAGGAAATCGTCGCCGTCGCGAACGAATCCGTGCTGGGCGTACATGTCCGCCAGATAGGTCTGCGCATTGATCCGGCACGGGTAGTCACCCACCTCGGCCAGGGCCGCGCGCAACAGTCGGGTGGTGTGGCCCTGACCGCGCGCATTGCGTTTGGTGCACAGCCGCCCGATCCGGAACGCCTTCTCGCCTCCGGCGTGCTCCTCCATCAGCCGCAGTGTGGAGATCACCTCGCCGTCGGGGGTTTCCAGCCAGAAGTGCCGGGTTTCGGCGAGGAGGTCACGCCCGTCCAGCTCCGGATACGGGATCGCCTGTTCGACGACGAACACCTCCACCCTGAGCTTGAGTAGCTTGTAAAGTGTTTGGGCATCAAGGTCTTTGGCCCAAATACGTCGCAGTGCTTCTGTCACTGGCGGCGCTCCTCCTCATCGCTTCGCTCTGCATCGTGGTCGGCGCGGGTCATGACACGCCCAATCCCAGCGTTTTCGTTCCCCAGGAAAATACTTCGTCGTACAGCGCCGGCTCATCCGACAGCGTCGCCCCCAGCGATGGAACCATCTCTTTGAGCGCCGGCAGCCACGAGGGAAACCGGCCGGCAAAGCATCGTTCCAGCACGCCGAGCATGATGGGCACCGCCGTCGACGCTCCGGGAGAGCCGCCGAGCAGCCCCGCGATGCTTCCGTCGGCGGAGCCCACGACGGTGGTGTCGAAATCGAGCACCCCGCCCCTGCGTTTGTCCCGCCGGATCACCTGCACACGCTGACCGGCCACCGTCAGCTCCCAGTCCGAATCCACTGCGGTGGGGGCGAATTCGCGCAGCATGCGAAGCCGGCCCGGTCCGGACAACCGCAGCTGGCCGATCAGGTATCGCAGCAGCGTCAGCTGCGTGATGCCGACACCGAGCAGTGAGGCCAGGTTGTCCGGCTTCACCGAGCGGGGCAGATCGGTGAAGTGCCCATGTTTCAAGAACTTCGGCGACCAGCCGGCGTACGGGCCGAACACCAGCCACGGCTTGCCGTTGACGTAGCGCAGGTCTAGATGCAGCGCGCCCAGCGGCGGGGCGCCCGGTGCGGGCACCCCGTATACCTTGGCCCGGTGCGCGGCGGTGAGCGCCGGGTTGTCGGCGCGCAGGAACCGGCCGCCGATCGGGAATCCCGCGAAACCTTTGACCTCGTCGATGCCGGACTTCTGCAACAGCGGCAGCGCGTCACCGCCGGCCCCGACAAAGACGAATTTGGCGTTCAGACGGCGCTTTTCGCCGGTGCGACGGTTGCGGATCAGCAGCGTCCAGCTGCCGTCGGACTGGCGGGACAGGCTGCGGACCTCGTGGCCGAACAGGCCGGTCGCGCCGCTGCGCAGGCTGAACCCGACGAGTTGTCGCGACAGGGCGCCGAAGTCGACGTCGGTGCCGTGGGCGGCCCAGTTGAGCGCCGTGGGTTCGGAGAAGTCCCGTTTGGCCGCCATGAACGGTAATCGGCGGGCGAACTCTTGCGCGTCGTCGATCAATTCGATGCCGGCGAACAGCGGGTTGGGCGCCAAGGCCCGTTGCCGTCGCCGCAGATAGTCGACGCGCTGCGCCCCCCGCACGAAGCTCGCATGCGGGATCGCGGTGAGGAAGCCCCGATCGGTCAGGATCCCGGTCTCGACGGCGTAGGCCCAGAACTGGCGGGTCACCTGGAATTGCTCGTTGATGCGCACCGCTTTGCTGATGTCGATGGAGCCGTCGGCGCGCTGCGGCGTGTAGTTCAACTCGCACAGCGCCGAATGCCCGGTGCCGGCGTTGTTCCACGGGCTGCTGCTCTCGGCGGCGACGGCATCGAGCCGCTCCACGAAGGTCATCGACCAGTCCGGTTGCAGCCGGCGCAGCAACGCGCCCAGCGTCGCACTCATGATGCCCGCGCCCACCAGCACGACGTCCGTCCGCGTGGTTCTGGCTAGCGATGACACCGGCTTGCTGGTCCTTCCCTCGACTGGGCCGATCCCCAGGCTATCCCGAGGCAAAGTGGCCATGAACGACGTGCGGCGCCCCGTGCCCAGCAAAAGCTCTAAGCTGGCCTCGTGACTGGCAGGGTGACCGGCGAAGTGAGCGGCTGGGTACCCGATGTCCTCCCCGGTTATTGGCAGCGCACCATCGCGCTCGGCTCCGATCCGGCCGGTGAGGGCGAGATCGTCGCGACCCTGATACGGCGCGGACCCGAGCCGGAACAGTCGGGGCGCGAGACGGCGGCCTTCGGAAATGCGGTGCTGGCGGTGCACGGCTATACCGACTACTTCTTCCACACCGAACTGGCCGATCATTTCGCGGCTCGCGGCCTTACGTTCTACGCGCTGGACCTTCACAAGTGCGGCCGGTCGCGGCGCGACGGCCAGACACCGCACTTCATCACCGACCTCACCAATTACGAGACCGAACTCGATCAGGCGCTGGCCGCCATTGCCGAAGATGCGGCGCCGGGCCAGCCCGGCCATCGGGCGAAGGTCCTGGTGTACGCGCATTCGGCGGGCGGGCTGATCGCGTCGTTGTGGCTGGACCGATTGCGCCGGCGAAACCCGACCGCCCACGCCGCCGTTGGCGGCCTGGTGCTCAACAGCCCGTTTCTGGAGCTGCCCGGCCCACCCGTCCTGCGGCATTCCGTGATCGTGACGCTGATCGCCGGCCTGTCTCGGGTGCGCGCCAAGGGCGTGGCCCGGTCGCCGAGTGAGGGCGGCTACGGAACCAGCTTGCACCGCGACTATGGCGGGGAATTCGAGTACAACCTGCAGTGGAAACCCGTTGGCGGCTTCCCGATCACCTTCGGTTGGCTGCACGCCGTCCGCCGCGGGCAGGCCCGCCTGCATCGCGGTCTCGACGTCGGCGTGCCGAACCTGATCCTGCGATCGGATCACAGCGTGCAGGAAAGCACCGATTCGGTGTCCATGCAGTGCGGCGACGCGGTTCTCGACGTCACCCAGATCGCCCGCTGGGCCGGCTGTGTCGGCAACCGCAGCACCGTCGTTCCGGTGGCGGACGCCAAACACGACGTGTTCTTGTCGTTGCGGGGGCCGCGCGAAGTCGCCTATCGGGAACTGGATCTCTGGCTGGACGGCTACCTGCGCGCCGACAATGACGTCTCGGCATCGCTGCGAAAGGGGTGACGGCTTGGAGACTTACGACGTCGCGATCATCGGAACCGGTTCGGGCAACAGCGTTCTCGATGACCGCTTCGCCGAAAAGCGGGTGGCGATCTGCGAACAGGGTACCTTCGGCGGCACCTGCCTGAACGTCGGGTGCATCCCGACCAAGATGTTCGTCTACGCCGCCGAGGTCGCCCAGACGATCCGGGATGCGGCGCGCTTCGGTATCGACGCACGCATCGACCGGGTGCGCTGGGACGACATCGTCTCGCGGGTCTTCGGGCGCATCGATCCGATCGGGGTCGGCGGTGAGGATTATCGCAGCGCCGCGCCCAACATCGATGTGTACAAGCAGCACACCAGTTTTGGTGCGGTTCAGGCCGACGGCCGCTACCTGCTGCGCACCGATGCCGGCGACGAGTTCACCGCCGATCAGGTAGTGATCGCCGCGGGGGCACGGGCCGTGGTTCCCCCGGCGATTTTCGAATGCGGCGCCCGGTACTACACCAGCGACACGATCATGCGAATCCCCGAACTGCCAGAGCATCTGGTGATCGTTGGGGGTGGCTTCGTGGCGGCCGAATTCGCCCATATCTTTTCCTCGCTGGGTTCGCGCGTCACCCTGGTGATTCGGGGCTCCACACTGCTGCGGCATTGCGACGACATCCTCGGCGAGCGCTTCACTCGTATCGCGTCGAGCAAATGGGAACTGCACACCCACCGCAATGTTGTGGGCGCCGAGAACCAGGGTTCGGGCGTTGCGGTGCAACTCGACGACGGTCGCACCGTGCACGCCAACGCGCTGCTGGTGGCGACCGGCCGGGTCTCCAACGCCGATCAGCTCGACCTCGAGCAGGCCGGCGTCACGGTCGAAGACGGCGTCGTGGCCGTCGACCAGTACCAGAGGACCACGGCGCGCGGCGTTTTCGCCCTCGGCGACGTCTCGTCTCCGTATCAGCTCAAGCACGTGGCCAATCACGAGGCTCGCGTCGTGCAGCACAATCTCTTCTGCGACTGGGACGACACCGAGGCGATGGCCGTCACCGACCACCGCTATGTGCCCTCGGCGGTGTTCACCGATCCCCAGATCGCCTACGTCGGGTTGACCGAAAACCAGGCCATTGCAGAGGGTTTCAAGGTCTCGGTGAAGATCCAGGACTACGGTGACGTCGCCTACGGCTGGGCGTCGGAGGACACCACCGGGATCGTCAAGCTCATCGCCGAACACGGCACCGGACGCCTGCTGGGCGCGCACATCATGGGACCTCAGGCTTCGTCGATCATCCAGCCGTTGATCCAGGCGATGAGCTTCGGGCTCACCGCGCCGCAGATGGCCCGTGGTCAGTACTGGATCCATCCGGCGCCGCCCGAGGTGGTGGAGAACGCGCTACTGGGTCTGGCCTGACCTCAGTGCCGGCGCGGCCGCGCGGCGGGCCGCTCGTCCTGGCACTGCGGGCACAGACCGTGCAACGTCAGCCCGGCCGCCTCCGACAGCGCGAAGGAACTGCCCGCCATCGCGTGCTCGAGCGCCGAACTCAGCTGCCGGGCGGGCACCTCGATGATGGTGCCGCACTTCGTACATACCGCGTGATGGTGCGGCGCGGTAGCCAGCCCGTAGGTCGTCACACCGCCGTCGAGCGTCAACGCGTGCAGCACGCCCTGATCGACCAGGGTGGTAACCGTGCGGTAGACGGTCGCCACGTCGGGCGCATGGGTGTCTGGCGGCAGACACTCCCGCATCCGTTTGTAGATCTCGGCGACCGGCAGGTGACCGCTGACGGGCTCCAGCACCGCCAGCACCTGGATCCGCGAGGTCATCCGCCGCAGGCCCCGGGCGCGCAGGAAGTCGCCGATCCTCTCGGTGACCGACGCATCCAGTACCGACGGCTTAGGCGTCACCGGTTCAGTGTCGCCCCCAAGCGGCGGGATCGCCAGTGTTCGGCGCGATCGCGGCCCGCGATTCCTGCAACTCACTTGCATCTGGCAAGTTGAGGAACTTACAGTCGTGCCGGTTGTTCTTTGCCCATACCGCAAGGACGCGCGCCGGAAGGACCCCAGTGGCCAGCACCGAGATCGACTGGCGGCCGTCATGGACGACCAGGCTTCTCGGCGCCCTGACGCCGGCGGAGTGGTGGCGAGTGGCAGCGATGCTGACGGTGATCGCCGCGCTGCATCTGCTCGGCTGGTTCACCATGGTGCTCTTCGTGGCGCCGGCGCAATACAGCTTGGGCGGCAAAGCTTTTGGCGTCGGCATCGGAGTGACGGCCTATACCCTGGGCATGCGGCACGCCTTTGACGCCGACCATATCGCCGCGATCGACAACACCACCCGCAAGCTGATGAACTCTCGCCAGCGCCCGCTGGCCGTGGGCTTCTTTTTCTCCCTGGGCCACTCCACGGTGGTCTTCGGATTGGCGCTGCTGCTGGCCTGCGGCGTGAAGACGGTCGTCGGCCCGGTCGAAGACGACTCGTCGACGCTGCACCACTACACCGGGTTGATCGGCACCAGCGTCTCGGGTGTGTTCCTGTACGCGGTCGCCCTGCTCAATATCATCGTTCTGGTCGGCATCCTGCGAGTCTTCGCGCGATTGCGCCGGGGCGAATACGATCCCGACACCGACGCGGCCGAATTGGAGCGGCAACTGGACGGTCGCGGACTGATGAACCGGTTGCTCGGCCGCTTCACCAAGTCGATCACCAAGTCCTGGCACTGCTATCCCGTCGGGTTGTTGTTCGGGCTGGGTTTCGACACCGCTACCGAGATCGCGCTACTGGTGCTGGCCGGCACCAGCGCCGCGGCCGGGCTGCCCTGGTACGCCATCATGTGCCTGCCGGTGCTGTTCACCGCCGGCATGTGCCTGCTGGACACCATCGACGGCTCGTTCATGAATTTCGCCTACGGCTGGGCCTTTTCCAACCCGGTGCGCAAGATCTACTACAACATCACCATCACCGCGCTATCGGTGGCGGTCGCCCTGCTGATCGGCAGCGTCGAACTGCTCGTCCTGTTCGCCGACCAGTTCGGTTGGCGGGGCGCGTTCTGGAGCTGGATCGGCGCGTTGGACCTCAACGCGATCGGCTTCGCCGTCGTCGCCATGTTCGTCATCACGTGGGCGGTGGCCCTGCTCGTCTGGCGCTACGGACGCATCGAAGAGAAGTGGACCTCGTGAGCCGACCGCCAAGAGGCTGACCACAAACCGCCGTTCGGGTGTAGAACAGTGCTCATGGGCTCCTTGGCTTGCGCCCAGCTCTCGGATCGGCGGTGACCGGCGGTGCACGAGCTGTCGCTGTGCGAAGCGATCGCCGGTGTCGTCAAGAATCATGCCGACGGCCGCCACGTCGACGTGGTGCGGGTGCGGGTCGGCGCGCTTCGTCAGGTGGTGCCGGAGTCGCTGTCCTTCTGCTGGACACTGGTCCGCGATGCCGAGGACATGCCGGATGCCGAACTTGAACTCGAATGCGTCAGCGCAGAAGTCAAGTGTCGTGCATGCGCCGGGCAATCCGAGATCACCTCGCCGTGGTCGATCTGGTGTCCGCGGTGCGACAGTTCCGACGTCGAGGTGCTGCGCGGCAACGAATTCTTGGTGACATCATTGGATGTGTCGTGAAAGGCGTTGACAATGGGTAGATTTCATCGGCACGACGACGGGACCGTGCACGCCCACTCCCACGATCACCTTCCGCACGACCACGATCACGGCGACCACAGCCGCTATCAGACCGGCAGTCAGCGCATCGACGTGCTGGAGGCGATCTTCGCCGAGAACGACCTGTCAGCCGACGCCAACCGGGCGGCGTTCGAGAGCAACGGGGTGCGCACCCTCAACCTGATGAGCTCTCCGGGATCGGGCAAGACCACCATCTTGCAGGCAACCCTCGACGAACTCGCCGGCGAACTGGCAATCGGGGTGATCGAGGGTGATATCGCCACGGACCTGGACGCGGCCAAGCTCAGCGGCCGCGGCGCCCAGGTATCACTGCTCAACACCAGCAACGGGTTTGGCGGCGAATGCCACCTCGACGCTCCCATGGTCAACCGCGCGCTGCCCGGCCTCGACCTCGCCGCGCTGGACCTGGTGGTCATCGAGAACGTCGGCAATCTGGTCTGTCCGGCGGAATTCGACGTCGGCGAGCACGCCAAGGCCATGGTCTATTCGGTGACCGAGGGCGAGGACAAGCCGCTGAAGTATCCGGTGATGTTCCGGTCGGTGGACGTGGTGCTGCTCAACAAGATCGACTTGGTGCCCCACCTTGACGTGGACGTCGACACGTACATCGCCCATGTTCGCAAAGTCAATGCGGCAGCGACGATCTTGCCGGTCAGCGCCCGCACCGGCGATGGTATGGCCGCGTGGTTCGGCTGGCTGCGGCGCTTCGCCACAGACGGCGCCTGACGGCACTGGCCCGAGCGCTGCTCGGTCAACGCTCCTGCGAAACGTTCGCAGGATGACCGCCCCGGGACGGTTAGCCGGAAGCGACGAATCACCCAGGCGCGACATGACTTTTCGTTGCTATGCAACATGTGCCTACTAATGAGTAATGTCGAACCGTTGACAACGCACGATAGCGGGAGTAGACCCAAAAAATAGCGCTGCGCAAGTGGGCCGATGGTCGACTCCGGCGGCGCAGGAGCCCCAGCCCGGCTCCGGAAAGCTGCAGCATGCCAACGGAAGCAGCAGTCAAGGCAGAACAAACATTGATCCATGTTCTATGGATCAACGCGGGCCTTAGTTGTGACGGTGATTCGGTGGCGTTGACTGCTGCCACCCAGCCCAGTGTCGAGGAGATCGCCTTGGGGGCCCTGCCGGGGCTCCCCCAGGTCGCCGTGCACTGGCCCCTGATCGACTTCGAATGCGGACCCAACGGAGGCGCGGACGACTTCCTGGAGTGGTTCTTCAAAGCCGACCGCGGGGAGTTGGAACCCTTTGTGCTCGTTGTCGAAGGATCCATCCCGAACGAGAAGATCAAGGACGAGGGCTACTGGTGCGGCTTCGGCAATGACCCGGCCACCGGGCAGCCGATGACCACCAGCGAGTGGCTCGACCGGTTGGCGCCCAAGGCCACCGCCATCGTGGCGGTCGGGACCTGCGCCACCTACGGGGGAATCCACGCGATGGCCGGTAACCCGACGGGCGCGATGGGCGTGCCGGATTACCTCGGCTGGGATTGGAAGAGCAAGGCGGGCATTCCGATCGTGTGCGTGCCCGGCTGCCCGATCCAGCCGGACAACCTGTCGGAGACGCTGACGTACCTGCTCTACATGGCGACGGGTCAGGCGCCGATGATCCCGCTCGACGATGCGCTGCGCCCTCAGTGGTTGTTCGGCAAGACCGTGCACGAGGGTTGCGATCGAGCCGGCTACTACGAGCAGGGCGACTTCGCAACCGAGTACGGATCGCCGAAATGCATTGTGAAGCTTGGCTGTTGGGGACCTGTTGTCAAATGCAATGTGCCCAAGCGCGGGTGGATCAACGGCGTCGGGGGTTGCCCCAACGTCGGCGGCATCTGCATTGGCTGCACGATGCCGGGGTTCCCGGACAAGTTCATGCCATTCATGGACGAGCCACCGGGCGGCAAGTTGTCGAGCACCGCGTCGGGTTTGTACGGAGCCGTGATTCGCAGTCTGAGGGGTATCACGGAACGCACCGTCGACAAAGAGCCGCGGTGGCGCCACAACGGCGACCAACTCACCACTGGAGCGCGCCGCACCTGGTAGGTCTCCTACCGGGTCGGCGTGCTTCTTTCTCAAATTCGTAGCCGAAGAGCCGTCGCCGCATCAGCCAACGGTGACAGCAGCCAAAGCGGGAAGAAGTAGCGCAATGACAACCATCGTTCCTGAACCCACCCACGCCGAGCGGAAGCCCGGCCAACTGGTCGATATGGCCTGGGATCCCATCACCCGGATCGTGGGCAGCCTGGGCATCTACACCAAAATTGACTTCGAGAACCGAGAAGTCGTCGAGTGTCACAGCACCTCGTCGATCTTTCGTGGCTACTCGATCTTCATGAAGGGCAAGGATCCCCGCGACGCCCACTTCATCACCAGTCGCATCTGCGGCATCTGCGGCGACAACCACGCCACCTGTTCGTGCTACGCGCAGAACATGGCCTACGGGGTCAAGCCGCCGCATCTGGGTGAGTGGATCGTCAACCTCGGCGAGGCCGCGGAATATATGTTCGACCACAACATCTTTCAGGAGAACCTGGTCGGCGTGGACTTCTGCGAGAAGATGGTCGCCGAGACCAACCCGAGTGTGCTCTCGCTGGCCGAGAAGACACCGGCCCCGCACGCAGACGCCCACGGGTACAAGACGATCGCGGACATCATGCGCTCGCTCAACCCGTTCAGCGGCGAGTTCTACCGTGAAGCACTGCAAGTGAGCCGGACGACGCGGGAAATGTTCTGCCTCATGGAGGGCCGCCACGTGCACCCCTCCACCCTGTATCCCGGCGGGGTCGGCACCGTGGCGACCATCCAGCTGATGACCGACTACATGACGCGCTTGATGCGCTACGTCGAGTTCATGAAGAAGGTCGTGCCCATGCACGACGACCTGTTCGACTTTTTCTACGAGGCGCTGCCCGGTTACGAGAAGGTCGGGCTGCGCCGCACCCTGCTCGGCTGCTGGGGTTCCTTCCAGGACCCCGAGGTGTGCAACTTCGAATACAAGGACATGGAACGTTGGGGTAACGCGATGTTCGTCACCCCGGGCGTGGTGGTCGACGGCAAGCTGGTCACCCACTCGCTGGTGGACATCAACCTCGGCATCCGGATCCTGTTGGGCAGTTCGTATTACGACGATTGGACCGATCAGGAGATGTTCGTCAAGACCGATCCGCTGGGCAACGCGGTGGACCGGCGTCACCCATGGAACCAGCACACCAACCCGCACCCGCAGAAGCGGGACATGGAGGGCGGTAAATACACCTGGGTGATGTCGCCACGCTGGTTCGACGGCAAGGATAACCTGGCCCTGGACACCGGCGGTGGTCCGCTGGCCCGGCTGTGGGCGACCGCCCTGGCCGGCCTGGTCGACATCGGCTACGTCAAGGCGACCGGCAGCAGCGTCAAGATCAACCTGCCCAAGACGGTCCTGAAGGGACCCGTCGAACTGGAATGGAAGATCCCCACGTACGGCAGCAACACGATCGAACGCGACCGGGCCCGCACCTACTTCCAGGCCTACGCGGCGGCGTGCGCGCTGCACTTCGCCGAGAAGGCATTGGGGGAAATCCGCGCGGGACGAACCAAGACGTGGGAGAAGTTCACCGTTCCCGACGAGGCCATCGGCTGCGGCTTCACCGAGGCGGTGCGCGGTGTGCTCAGCCACCACATGGTGATCCGGGACGGCAAGATCGCCAACTATCACCCGTACCCGCCGACCCCGTGGAACGCGAGTCCGCGCGACAGTTATGGCACACCGGGTCCGTACGAGGATGCGGTGCAGGGGCAGCCGATCTTCGAGGAGAACGGCCGGGACAACTTCAAGGGAATCGACGTCATGCGCACGGTGCGCAGCTTCGACCCATGCCTGCCGTGTGGCGTGCACATGTACCTGGGGAAGGGCAAGTCCCTGGACAGACTGCACACGCCAACCCAGTCACCCGTCGGGGAGTGACACATGGCGGATCGCCCGGGTAACCCCGAGACCGACACGCAGTGGCGCACAGCGGGCGATCGGATCCAGACACTGCTGGATTCCTGCGCAGCAGGTGGGACCGCCGCGTATGACCGTGCGCAGCAACTGGTTCGCGAAATAGTCGGGCTTTACGGCGCCGGGCTGGAGCGGATCATGCGGATGGCCGGCGATCCCGGACCGGACGGGGGGCTGGTCGAGCGGCTGGCCACCGACGACCTGGTGGCCAGCCTGCTCCTGGTGCACGGCCTGCATCCGCACAGCGTGCACCGCAGGGTCTCCGACGCGCTGGATCGGGTGCGGCCCTACCTGGGTTCGCACGGTGGAGACGTCGACCTGCTCGAGGTCGTTCCGGGCGGACGCCCGGAAGAATTCACCGTGCGGCTGGCTTTCGCAGGCAGCTGTAAGAGCTGCCCGTCGTCGGCGGTGACGCTGGAGCTGGCCGTGCAGGATGCGGTTCGCGCGGCGGCACCGGAGATCTCCTCGATCGAGGTGGTGACCGCCGCGGGCACAACCACTCCGGCGAGCGTCATTCCCGCCGAATCGCTACTGGCGCACCTGCATTCGGACGGTCCGGGGCCGACCACCTGGCACCCGGCCCCCGAGCTGGCCGAGTTGGCGCCCGGCGAAGTCGCGGGTTACGTGATCGACGGGGTGACCGTGCTGGCCTGCCGGGTCGGTGACCAGACGTTCGTTTACCGGGATCACTGCCCGGTGTGTGACGACTCGCTCGCGGGTTCGCAACTGCACGGCCAAATGCTGTGCTGCGCGGGCTGTGGGACGGATTTCGACGTCGTCCATGCGGGCGCCGGCCCAGCCGGTGGGTCGGCGGACCACCTCGATCCGATTCCGCTGCTGACCCGCGACGGCCTGCTTTCGCTGGCGTTGCGGCCCGACGTGATGGGCGCGCGGGCATGAGTAGCCCGTTCGAGGTCCTGAGCCGCATCAGGAGCGACCGGCGCACCCCCGAGCCGGCGGGCGAGCGCTGTGAGATGTGCGCGGAGTCGATCGCCGATGAGCATCAGCACGTGGTCAATGTGGCTGGCCGCCAACTCATGTGCGTCTGCCGCGCCTGTTATCTGCTGTTCACCGACTCGGCAGCCGACCTGCGGTACCGCGCGGTGCCGGACCGGTATCTGTCGTTTCCCGATTTCGCGCTGGATCGCCTGGTGTGGGAGGCACTGCAGATCCCGGTCGGGGTCGCCTTCTTCTTCACCAACTCCGCCCTGGGGCACACCGTCGCCTTCTACCCGGGACCCGCCGGGGCATGCGAATCCGAGCTGGACATGGAGGTCTGGGAGACCATCCGCGGCACCGACCCGCGGGTGAGCCTGCTGACCGACGATGTGGAGGCGCTGCTCGTGCGGGTCGCCGATGGCGCCCAGGATGGCGAATTATCAGAGCCCCAAACCTATCTGGTCCCGATCGATGCATGCTACGAATTCGTCGGACGCTTGCGCGTGTTGTGGCGCGGCTTCGACGGCGGCCAGCAGGCCCGCGAATTCATCGACGGCTTCTTCGACCGGCTTGCCGCCCGCGCCGTAAAGACACCGCGATGAACGGCCCGCCGATGACTGTGAGCTTCGCGGTCCTGGATGTGATGGCCGAACCGTACAGCGTCAGCCCGGTACTTACCGCACGCGTCGGCGTCACCGCCGGCGGCGACGACCCGGTGCATGCCATCGCCCTGCGGTGCCAGGTCCGCATCGAGCCGCTGCGCCGCTCCTACTCCGATGACGAGGCGGCGGGGCTGACGGACTTGTTCGGCGCCCGCGAACGCTGGGCGAACACCCAGCGCACCTTCCTGTGGCAGCATTGCACCGCGATGGTGCCCGGGTTCACCGGTCACACGACCGCGAACCTGTCCCTGGATTGCACCTACGACTTCGAGGTCGCCGCCGCCAAGTATCTGCACGCGCTGCGCGATGGGACGGTGCCACTACAGTTTCTTTTCAGCGGAACGATTTTCGTCAACTCCGAGCGCGGGTTCTCGGTCCAGCAGGTGTCCTGGGACTGCGAGGACAGTTACGCGATGCCGGTCACGGTCTGGCGTGATCTGGTCGCACAGCACTATCCCAACAGCGGATGGGTTCGGCTGAGCCACGAGACCGTCGCGGCGCTGGCCGGTTACAAGTCGGCCCACGGAATGCTCGACTTCGACCACGCGGTCACCTCGTTGCTGGACACCGCCGTCGATCACGAGGTGACGCGATGACATCGAGCTGGGATCGGGCCCGCGCCGTTGCCGATGCGGTGCTCTACGAAGGCTATCTCCTCTACCCGTATCGGGGAACGTCGAGCAAGAACCAATCACGTTGGCAGTTCGGTGTTTTGGGTCCGTGCGGCGCGGCCGATGCCGGCCTGGGTGAAGACGACACCCTTTCCGCAGAATTCCTGGTCGACGGTGCCCGAGCCCTGACGCTGGTGGTGCGCTTCCTGCAGTTGCAGCACCGGCGGGTCGAACGGGACACCGGTGACGGCAATTTCGAGGCCGTCGACGAGCTGCGGACCCGGGCCGGGTCGTGGCTGACCTGGGACGAAGCGGTGGAATGCGAAATGTCTTTCGGGCCCCTTGCGTTCGACGATCAACCCTGGTCGCTACCGGTGACGGCCGACGCGGAAACCGACATCGAAGTCCTCGACGACGGCAGGCTGGTTCGCGAACGACGCGAGATACGGGGCGTGCTGACGGTCACCAGCGAGTCCGAGGGCGACCTGCGGCGGGTCTCGGTGCGGGTGGTCAACATCGGCGCGCCCGCACGCGACAAGGTGGACGCCATCGCGCGATCCATGATCGGAACACACCTCGTCGCCGAAGTGCTTGGCGGCCGGTTCGTCTCGCTGCTCGAGCCGCCGCAGACCGCGACCGATGCGGTATCCCGGTGCGCCCAGCATCGCTGCTTCCCGGTGCTGGCCGGCCCGCCGGGCACCGACGACGTGCTGCTGATCTCACCGATCATCCTCTACGACCACCCCGAGGTCGCCGACCAGAGCGACACCGCCCTGTACGACTGCACGGAGATCGACGAGATCCTCACCCTGCGCGTGATGACCATGACGGACGACGAGAAGGCACAAGCGAGGGCAACCGATCCGCGGGCCGCACGGATCATCGACGAATGTGACGCCATGTCGCCCGAGGCCATGGCGCGGCTGCACGGCGTGCTACGCGATCCGCACGGGCTCAATGCTTCCGCCGGCCTGGTACCGGAGATCCCCGACGGGGTGGATTGGTGGGATCCACTGGCCGACAACGCCGTACGCCCCGAGATCGACGCGGTGCTGGTGAACGGCATCCGGATAGCCCGGGGTAGCAAGGTCCGGCTGCGGCCGCGGCGCAACGCCGACGCCCAGGACATCTTCGTCGCCGGCAAGATCGCCCGCGTCACGTCGGTGCACGAGGACGTCGAGGGCAACAAGCACGTCGGCGTCGTCGTCGATGAGGACCCGGCCGCAGAACTGCACGACTGGTACGGCCGCTACCTGTACTTCTCCCCCGACGAAGTCGAGCCGCTGCAGTCGCAGCACAGCTCAAACCCCTGAAAGGAGTTCACCATGGAAATCCTAGGTTGGATCTTCATCGCCATCGTCGCGCTGGCGGTCGCGGTCGCCTTGGCACTCGGCGTGATATCCGTGCCGGACGCCCGCCGCTATCTCAAGCTGAGGCGGATGTAGCCGACGCGGGTTCCACCATGACATCGCGCATCCTGGTAGCCGGGATAGGCAACATCTTCCTCGGAGACGACGGCTTCGGCTCGGAAGTGGTCCGCAATGCCGAACTGCCCCAAGACGATCCGACCGTTCAGGTCATCGACTACGGAATCAGGGGCATGCACCTGGCCTATGACCTACTCGAGGAGTGGGACACGCTGGTTCTGGTCGACGCCGTGCCCAGCCAGGGCCGTCCCGGCACATTGCACGTCTTTCAGGCCGACCACGCTTCGTCGCCCGAGACGAACGGCCTGGACGGTCACAGCATGGATCCGGCCGCGGTCTTCGCCAGCCTGCGGGCGCTGGGCGGCCATCCGCCCTACACCGTGGTCGTCGGTTGTGAGGCGGGCAGCGTCCAGGAGGGCATCGGCCTGACCGAACCGGTCGCACAGGCCGTTCCCCGGGCGGCGCGGGCCGTGGAAGAGATCGTGGCCGCGTTGCACGCACCTTCGGCAGCCGAAGAGGGGTGCTGAGCCATGTGTTTGGGCATACCGGGGCAGGTCATCGGAATGCTGGACGGTTTCGAGGGACAGCTCGCACTGGTCAACGTCACCGGCGAACAGCGCAAGGTCAACGTCGGCATGTTGCCGGATGAGACGTTCGCGCCCGGTGACTGGGTGATCATTCACATGGGCTTCGTCGTCGAGAAGACGGATCAGGCCGGGGCCGAACAGGCCATGGCCGGGTTGGAACTGATGGGCCGGGGCCGCACCGGTACGGCACTGCGCCCGGAGGCCGGTTGACATGACCGACATGGTTGAAGCCCCGGTGCGGCTGCGGCCCGGCGCGTCCGACACCCCAGTGCGGCAGCACGTCATGGTGACCGGCGTGGTCCAGGGGGTCGGCTTCCGTCCGTTCGTGCATCGGATCGCGACAGAGCTGGGTCTGACCGGATTCGTCGGCAACAACTCCGGTGCGGTCTTCCTCGAGGTGCAGGGCCCGTCCGCCCGGGTGGCGGAGTTCGGGCACCGGCTGCGCGCCGAGGCGCCGCCGCTGGCGCGGATCGCCGACGTCCGCATCGTCGACGTCACGGTCGAACCCGCATGCGCACCCCAATTCCGAATTGTGCCAAGCCAATTAGTCTCCGGCACGACCACCCCGATCCCGCCCGACATCGCGGTGTGCGAGGACTGCATCGCCGAACTGTTCGACCCGCTCGACCGCCGCTACCGGCATCCGTTCGTGACCTGCACCAACTGCGGGCCGCGGTTCACCATCATCACAGAACTGCCGTATGACCGGCCGGCCACCACAATGTCGGCGTTCACCATGTGTGCGCGCTGCGCCGCCGAATACCACGACCCCGCGGATCGCCGATTCCACGCCCAGCCGATCGCCTGCCCGGACTGCGGGCCGACGCTGTGGTTCACATCGTCGGCCGGCAAGGTGAGCGGCTCGGATGCGGCCCTGACCGCCACCCAGATCGCGCTGGCATCCGGTGCCGTGGTGGCCATCAAGGGAATCGGCGGTTATCACCTGGCCTGCGCCGTCGACGACGCCACGGCGGTCGCCGCATTGCGGGCACGCAAAGCTCGTGGCGCCAAGCCGTTTGCCATGCTGGTCCGCGATCTCGACGTGGCGCGCCGCTACGCCTACGTCGACGACAGCGAGGCCGCGGTGCTGTCCGGTCCGGCCCGTCCGATCGTGTTGCTGCGGCGGCGTCCCGGCGCGCGGGTCGCCGAGGGCGTCGCCCCCGGCAGCCCGCTGCTGGGGCTGATGCTGCCGTACTCCCCCATTCATCACCTGCTGCTGGCACCGGTGCCGGGCAGCGCCGCACCGGTGCCCGACGCGCTGGTGCTCACCAGCGCCAACCGTTCCGACGAGCCCATCTGCTTCACCGATGACGATGCCGTGCAACGACTTCCGGGGCTGTGCGACGCGGTCCTCGACCATGACCGGCCAATCCATGTGCCCTGTGACGACTCGGTGGTGCGCGTCGTCCACGACGAGGAAGGCGCCCAGGAGCTGCCGATACGGCGGTCCCGCGGTTACGCGCCGCTGCCGGTCGATTTGAAGCTCGAGGCACCCGCCGTGCTGGCCGTGGGCGGGGAATTGAAGAACACCTTCTGCCTCACCGACGGCAGCCGGGCCTACCTGTCCGGCCACATCGGTGACATGGCGACCTGGGAGACGCTGCGCGCGTTCGAGCGCGCGGTGGCCCAGCTCAGCGAAATCCGTGGCAGGCCGGTCCGTTTGGCCGCAGACCTGCATCCCGGCTATCACACCCGAAGCTGGGCCGAGCGCCACGCGGACGAGCGCCCGCTGGACCTGGTGCAGCACCACCACGCCCACGTGGTGTCGCTGCTGGCCGAACACGGGCGCCTCGGCGAACCCATGGTCGGGGTCTCCTTCGACGGCACCGGTTACGGCTGTGACGAGACGATCTGGGGCGGTGAGATCCTGTCCCTCGGAACCCGAAGCCACCGTTTCGTTCGGGCCGGACACCTGTTGGCAATGCCGCTGCCCGGCGGCGACGCCGCGGTGCGTAATCCATGGCGGATGGCCCTGTCCCAGCTGTGGACGGCCGACATCGACTGGACTCCCGACCTGGCGCCGGTCGCCGCAGCGACCCTCGACGAACTGCGGCTCACCCGTTCGCAATTGGAGACCGGGACGGGCTGCGTGCCGTGTTCGAGCATGGGTCGGCTGTTCGACGCCGTGGCCTCCCTGCTCGGGGTGCGGCACCGCATCGACTACGAGGGGCAAGCGGCGATCGAGCTCGAGGCGCTGGCGCAGTCGGCCGATGTGACGTGCACGCAGCCGTCGTTGCCGCTGACGGTGCGCCACGACGGGGTGATCGATCCGGCCCCGATGGTGCAGACCATGGTCGCGGCGCTGTACGCCGGGACATCACCGGCGTTGCTCGCCGCGGCGTTTCACCAGGCCGTCGCCGTTGCCGTCACCGAGGTGGTCACCCAGGTGGCGGCCGGCACTGCACTGGTGGGCCTCACCGGCGGGGTGTTCCAGAACGTGCTGTTACTGCGGGCCTGCCGTACCCGGCTGCAGCAGAACGGATTTGAGGTCCTCACCCATCGCACCGTGCCGCCCAACGACGGCGGGCTGGCCCTGGGTCAGGCCGCGGTGTCGGTGCTGATCGCACAGGAGGAGGCGATGACGCGATGATCACCACCGCCATCGATCGCGGGCTGAGCGCCGAACTGGCCGAAGACCTCGCTGCCACCGCACTGACGCTGGCCAAGCGATTCGCCGCGGGCGCCACCATGTGGTCCATCGCACCGTCGTGGGAGCCCCATGCGCTGCACATCGCGGTCGAATTCGTGCATCCGGTGATCATGGGCAAGCGGGCCCTGCCGGCGGTGGCGCTGACCGGACCCGATCTGGTGGATCTGGTGCGGGTATCGGTGCGGCCCGGCGACATCGTCGTCGCGATCTCCGGCGCGGACGACCCGCAAGTGCGCTCGGTGATGCGCCGCGGCCCGGCCTGGGGCGCCACCACGATCTGGATCGGCAGCGGCGACGCGCCCCCGGCCGCCATGGCCGATCACGTGCTCTGGCTCGATGATCCCGATCCGCGCGTCCCCGCCACGGGTGGGTTCGTGCTGTTCTACCACCTGCTGTGGGAACTGACCCACGTGTGTTTCGAGCACTCCGGATTGCTGAAACCCGCACGTTGCGAGGACGACGACACCGTCTGTGTGACGTGTAGCGATGAAGGTCGGCTGGGCGAAGTGGTGAGCGCTTCGGTCGACGGTCAGGCAAGGGTCCGCACCGCCCGGGGAATCGAGGACGTGATCACCACACTCGTCGATCCGGTGGTGTCCGGCGAGCTGCTGCTGGTGCATGCCGGCACGGCGATCAGCCGCATCGACGACGAGGAAGAGCGAGGAGGGGTTTCATGAGCCCCAGCGACGAACCCACCAACTTCTTGTACCCGTTCATCGACGCCGAGGAAGACGACCCGTCGGCCTTGCTCGCCGACCTGGCCGCGTCCGCCCAAGCCAAAGCGTCCGAAAGCCTGGCGTTGCGGCGTTCCACGCTGGAGGCCAACGCCGACCTGCTGGCGACGGCCGCCTCCGAGCTGGCGCGCCGATTCGTCGCCGGTGGACGGATGTTCACCTTCGGCAACGGCGGCAGCTGCACCGACTGCACCACGCTGGCGAGGTTGTTCGCGCGGCCACCGCTCGGCAAGCCCCTGCCGGCGTGGTCGTTGACCGCCGATCAGGCGATCCTGACCGCACTGGGCAACGACGTCGGATTCGAGCTCGTGTTCGCCCGGCAACTGATCGCCCGCGCGAAGGAGGGCGACATCGCGATCGCGATGTCGACCAGTGGGAATTCACCCAACCTGCTGACCGCACTGGCCGAGGCACGCCAGCGCGGCCTGTACACCATCGGTTTCGGCGGCTATGACGGCGGCGCCTTTGTGAACAACCGAAATGTGGACGCCTGCTTCGTCGTTCGTTCGCAAAGCGTGCACCGGATTCAGGAATCGCAAGCGCTGCTGGGTTACCAGTTGTGGTCGGCCGTCCACGAATGCCTCGGAGCCGACCAAGAAGGGTTGGGGGCCGCATGAACAAGCCGGCGGGTGAATACCTTTCGTCGGGACCGCGGTTCGGCGAAGGCGACGTGATCGAGCGGATCGAGTCGTTCCGGCGGCGGCGCCCCCGGCTGCTCGATGACCATGTGACCCTGGCGCACGGGGCCGGCGGCAAGGCGTCCGCGGCACTGGTGGACGCCGTGTTCGTGGAGGCGTTTCGTAACCCGCTGCTCGAGTCGCTGGGCGACGGCGCCGTCCTGGCCTTGCCCAGCGGCGAGCGGGTGGCGATGTCGACGGATTCGTTTGTGGTGCAGCCCCGCCGGTTCCCCGGGGGGTCCATCGGTGAACTCGCCATCCACGGCACCTGCAACGACCTGGCGGTGGCCGGCGCCGTCCCGTCCTGGATCTCGGCGGCATTCGTGCTCGAAGAGGGTTTCCCGATCGCCGAATTGAAGGAGATCGTCGCCGACATGGCCGCGGCGGCCACGGCCGCCGGCGTGCAGATCGTCACCGGCGACACCAAGGTGGTACCCAGGGGCGCGGCCGACGGACTGTTCATCACCACCGCCGGAACCGGTGTCATCCCGGCGGGCCGGGTGCTGTCGGCGCAGTCGGTGCGTGCCGGAGACAAGGTGCTGTTGTCGGGGTCGATGGGTGACCACGGCATGGCGGTGATGCTCGCCAGGGGCGATCTGGCCATCGAGGCCGACATCGCCTCCGACACCGCGTCGGTGAGCCCGTTGGTGGAGCTGTTGATGGCGGCCGCCCCGTCCACCCGATGGATGCGTGATGCGACGCGCGGCGGAGTCGGCACCGTGTGCAACGAGTTGGCCCAGGCCTGCGGCCTCGGGGTACTGCTCGAAGAGGCGCGGCTCCCGGTGGCGCCCATGGTCAATGGCGCCTGCGAGCTGCTCGGCATCGATCCGCTGTATGTCGCCAACGAGGGCAAGTTCGTCGCCGTCGTCGCGCCACAGGAGGCCCAGGCCGGGCTGGACGCGCTGCGCTCACATCCATTGGGCGCCGAGGCGGCCGAGGTCGGGGAAATCGTCACCGAACCCGCCGAAGCCGTCGTGCTGCGCACCGGCTTCGGCGGCACCCGGATCGTCGACATGCTCGTCGGGGATCCGTTACCGCGAATCTGTTAGAAGACGTGGCGATCGCGAGCACGGCGGAGCCGGGCGCAGCGGGTGGCCACGAGGAGAGAGGGGAGATAACTCTCATGTGTCTGGGAATTCCGGGCCGGATCGTCGAAATCACCGATGCTGCCAATTGTTTGGCGAAGGTGGACGTCAGCGGCGTGCAGCGGACCATCAGCGTGCGGCTGCTGGAAAACGACATGCCCGCACCGGACGACTGGGTGCTGGTGCACGTCGGGTTCGCGATGGCCAAGATCGACGAAACCGAGGCGCTGCTGACCTTGGCCGCCATCAAAAAACTCGGCGACACCTACGCAGTCGAAATGCAAGCCTTCGACTCGTCGGCCATTATCTGACCCTAGGAGCGGCAATGAAATTCGTTGACGAATTCCGCGACCCGGCCGCGGCGCGCAAGCTGCTGGTGGCCATCGAGCATCTGGCCGGGACCGGCGGTGAGGAGTTCAAGTTCATGGAGGTGTGCGGCGGGCACACGCACACCATCTACCGGCACGGCATCGAACACCTGCTGCCCGACAACGTCGAGCTGGTGCACGGCCCGGGCTGCCCGGTTTGCGTGATCCCGATGGGACGCATCGACGACGCGATGTGGCTGGCGGGCCAGCCCGACGTGATCTTCACCTGCTTCGGGGACATGATGCGGGTGCCCGGCTCGCACGGCAGCCTGCTGGACGCCAAGGCCCGCGGAGCCGACGTGCGCTTCGTCTATTCGCCGCTGGATGCGTTGAAGATCGCGGTCGACAACCCTGACAAGCAGGTGGTGTTCTTCGCCATCGGTTTCGAGACGACCGCGCCGTCGACCGCGGTGACGTGCATGCGGGCGCGCGAGCTGGGCCTGCCCAACTTCAGCGTGTTCTGCAACCACGTCACGATCGTGCCGCCCATCAGGGCCATCCTGGAGTCACCGGACCTGCGGCTGTCGGGTTTCATCGGCCCCGGGCACGTGTCCACCGTGGTGGGCAACCGGCCCTACCGGTTCGTTCCCGAGGTGTATCGAAAGCCGTTGGTGGTGGCCGGTTTCGAGCCGCTGGACATCCTGGCCTCCGTCGCGATGCTGCTGCGCCAGATCCGCGAGGGCCGCTGCGAGGTGGAGAACCAATACAAGCGCGTGGTACCCGAGCACGGCAACCCCGCGGCACTGGCGCTGATGGGCAAGGTGTTTGCGCTGCGTCCGCACTTCGAATGGCGCGGGCTGGGTTTCATCTCCCAAAGCGCCCTGCGGCTGCACGACGACTTCGCCGAATTCGACGCCGAGCTGCGGTTCGCGATGCCCGGCGTGCGGGTCGCCGACCCGAAGGCCTGTCAGTGCGGCGAGGTGCTCAAGGGTGTGCTCAAGCCTTGGGAATGCAAGGTTTTCGGCACCGCTTGCACTCCCGAGACCCCGATCGGGACGTGCATGGTCTCACCGGAAGGGGCGTGTGCGGCCTACTACAACTTCGGCCGCATGCACCGGGACGCGGTCAAGCTGGTGGGCCAGTCCGGGCGGGGGTGATTTTTGGCCGATCCGGATGCCCGCGGCGCGGAGATGTTCGCCCGCTACGCCTACGCGCCCAACGCGCTCGGCTATTGCGGTCCGCCGCTGGGTGCGACCCTGCGGGACGGATCGGTCGCCGACGTGCGTAGGGCGGCGACCGGATTTTCCGGGGCGTGGCCGTATCTGCGGGTCCTGTCGGAGTTGACCGGGATCGCTGACCCGCTGGATTACCGGCTGGTCGAATCGTATTGGCTCGGCGGCGGTGTGGCGGCGAAGCTGGAGTCCCGGAAGTTCTTCGACGCCTTGTTGGCGATCATCGGCCCGCAGGCGGGCCGTTACTGGTCACATCTCACGCCGGACCTGGCGTGCGAGGCCGCCGGCAATCACTGCTTCCACGTGTTCGGGGTATATCCGTGGACGCGCTTTTTGGGCCGCGGTGTGGTTGAGCAGCCGCTGAGTGTGCTGGATAACTGCCGAATCACCTCTGGGACAGTGCTTTCCCGCGATGGAGACCGTGTCGAGGTGTTGTGCCGGAGACTGGCCTGGGACGGTCAGGCGCTGACGCTGTCGAAGCCGTCGGCGCGGGTGCTCGAGGTGTGGGCCGACGGGTACAGCGCGGTGCCCGATGTGGCCGTCGGCGATGTGGTGGCGGTGCACTGGGGCCGGTTGTGCGGCCGGCTGTCGCCGGCCCAGCTTTGTGCGCTGACCGACAGCACGAACCGGCAGCTGCTGGTGACCGGCCACCGACTGGCGCGCACCTAGTTTCGACGCCAGACTGGCCCGGTGCTCGGTTCTCTCTGCGACGTCCTTCCCGCCGCGGCCGCCCTGCTAGGAGTCCGGGACGCCGTCGACAAGCTGGCGGTGACGGACTGCATCGGCACCGAGCGGATCGACCGGGTGCTGGTGGTGCTCGTCGACGGGCTGGGATGGCATCTGCTTCCGCAGCTGGCCGGCAGTGCGCCCCTGCTCGCCTCGGTGCTGACCAGCGGCACGGGGCGGCTGACCCAACTGGACTGCACCTTCCCGTCGACCACGCCGACCAGCCTGGTGTCGCTGGGCACCGGCGCACCGCCCGGCGAGCACGGGATTCTGGGCTTCACGCTGCGGGTGCCCGGCACCGATCGGGTGCTCAACCACGTCCGGTGGCGCGATGACCCGCCCCCCGCCGTGTGGCAGCCGCTGCCGACCTGGTTCGAGCGGCTCAAGGCGGCCGGCATCAGCGCTCGCGCCTTGCTGCCGGCGCTCTTCCTCGGCAGCGGACTGACCGAAGCCGCGTACCGCGGCGCCGAATTCCACCCGATCAAACCCAGCGATGACTACGCGCGGCTGGTGATCGATGAGCTGCGCGCGGCGCCCGGGCTGGTGTACGGCTACACCGCCGAACTCGACACCGCCGCCCATGTGTTCGGTATCGGCTCACCGCAATGGCATGCCGCGGCGGCGAACGTCGATGCACTGTTGTCGCGCGTGCTGGACGGGCTGCCGTCGAACGCGGCGCTGCTGGTGACCGCCGACCATGGCGGCCTCAATGTGCCACCCGAGACGCGTATCGACCTCGACACCGACCCGCGGCTGGGCGAGGGCATCCGGGTGGTGGCGGGTGAGCCGCGGGTGCGGTACCTGCATGCCGAGCCGGGCGCCGCGCCGGACGTGCAAGCCGTTTGGGGCGAGCTGCTGGACGGCCGGGCCAGTGTGTACCGCCGCGAGCAGGCGGTGGCCACCGGCATGTTCGGGCCGGTCGCCGAGCAACATCTGGAGCGGCTCGGCGATGTGGTGGTCATCTGTTCTGGCGACACGGCGGTGCTGGCCAGCGCGCATGAGCCGCCGGAGACGGCTCGTCTGGTCGGCTTCCACGGCGGAGCCACCGCGGCGGAGATGGCAATTCCGCTCATCGTTTTCGGGCCGTAGCACCCGCAGGTTGTCGGTGGCCGGTGATACACCTGCGGGCAGACTCCCCAGATCGGACTGGTTATGGATGACACCGAACGGACCCGTCGCGGCGAACAATTCCGTCGCCTCCACACCGGCGACGAGATCCTCGTGCTCCCCAATCCCTGGGACATCGGAACCGCCCGGTTGTTCGCGAACCTCGGGTTCCAAGCACTGGCGACCACCAGTGCCGGCCTGGCGTTCTCATTGGGCAGACGTGACGGTGACGGCGCGGTCAGCAGGGACGAAGCGCTCGAACACGCCCGCACCATCGTCGGGGCGACAGCCCTTGCGGTGACCGCGGATCTGGAGAACGGATTCGGCGAGGCCCCCGAGGCGGTGGCCGAAACCGTGCGCCGGGCGGGTGAGGCCGGTCTGGCCGGGGCCTCGATCGAAGACGCGACCTATGACTCCGACGCGCCGATCTTCGCGCGTGAGCTGGCGATCGAGCGCATTCAGGCCGCCGTGGAAGCCGCCCGAGCGCTGCCCTACCCCTTCACTTTGACCGCCCGCTCGGAGAACTTCATCCGCGGGCGGCCCGACCTCGACGACACGGTGTCGCGGCTGCAGGCTTTTGAAGCGGCCGGCGCCGATGTCCTGTACGCGCCCGGCCTGCCCGACGAAGCGGCGCTGCGCCTGGCCTGCAGCAGCGTCACCAAACCGTTTAACTACGTTGCCGGGTTCGGGCCGACCCGCTTCACCCTCGCCCAGCTCAAGGATTTCGGGGTGCGCAGGGTGTCGATCGGCACCTCGTTTTGCCGCACCGGGCTGACCGCCGTCGTGCGTGCCGCACATGAAGTGCTCGATCAAGGGTCGTTCAGCTATGTCCACGGCATTCACTCCGTCGCCGACTTCAACGAGCTCATCGATCCCCGTCCTGCCGATCACTGACCGTCGACAAGCGCGCTACGTGCGGAAATACACAACAGACTCGGATTGAGTTCACAGCTCGCTGGAACCGTTCACCAGGTTCGGCGTTATACATTCGGTGCACTGTGATGTTCCGGGGTGTTGGCGACACTCGGCGATGGCAGCGGGCCATCGCGACTGTCGCAGCGCTGGGGGTGTTCGTCGCCCTGATCACCGGCTCGGCGCTGCGATCCGGCTTCGCCGCGACGGCGCTGCCGGAGCCCGCGGCGTGGTCCGCGGGAAACATCGGCGCGTCCGCCGGGCCGACGCCCGGTCGCCCGTCAGCCAGTAGCCCGCCCGCCCTGGCGATTTCGCGGTCCGCGGCGCCGGCCAACAAAACCAACAACAAGCCGTTCCACAGCACCTGGGCGACGAAGGAACGGCCCCAGCTGTGGAACCGCTTGTCACCACAATCGATGCTCACGCCGGCGTCGTTGTCGTTCATCCCGATAGGGTTTGCGCCCGGCGGCGTCCAATCCCGTGCACCCGCGGCCATTCCGTCCGATCGAGATATCTTGACCCAGATCTGCGTCGCCCGCCGCTGAGGGCTGCGCCCGTTTTCCGCAACACGTAATCGCCCAACGGCTTGTAACCCCCGTGGCTATCTCGTGAAAGAGGACTCCTCATGTTTTCGGGCACAACTCATACCGCAGTCAGGCAGAGGCTGTAATGGATTTCGCGACGCTACCTCCGGAAATCAACTCCGGGCTGATGTACTCGGGCCCCGGCCCGGGATCGATGAAGCGCGCCGCCGCGGCGTGGGACACGTTGGCAACGCGGCTCTTCACCGCGGCGGCCGACTACCGGGCGGTGACGGCAAAGCTGGCGTGCGGCCACGAGAGCCCGCTCACCGAAGCCGCCGCACTGTACGTTGACTGGCTCGACGCCGTCGCAGCCCGAAGCGAGCACACGGCCTACCAGCTCGAGGCGGCGGCCGAAGCGCACCAGTCGGCCTTCACGGCAACGGTGCCGCCATCGGCGATCACGGCCAACCGCACGCAACGAAGGTCGCTGGTGTCGACGAATTGTCTGGGCCACAACAGCACGACGATCGCGAACGTCGATGCCGAGTACGACGCGATGTGGGCGCAAAACGCCGACGCCATGTACGCCTACGCCGGGGCAGCGGTCGGTGCCGCGACGATCACTCCCTTCCCCGCTCCGCCCGGCAATACCGTTGTGGCCAAACCTAATTGGGCCCTGCAGTCGGCGCCGGACGTCGTGTCGGCCGGCGGCGACGTGATGTCGGCGATACCCGACGCTCTCCGACATCTGTCGTCTTCGCCACTGAAAACGATCGAAGCGTCCCTTTCCCCGGTGACCGTGTCGCTGTCGAAATTGAATTCGGTGACCGCGCCGTCAGATTTCGCGATCGGCAACCTGAATTCCTTGAACAAGACGGCGGCCCTGCAATCGCTCTTCCCAAAGCCGGCCGGCACTAACAGCGTGAACACGCGCTTCGGCCGCGCGACACCGCTCGGCGCGCTGTCGGTGCCGCGCGCCTGGTCGGCCGCCGCCCCGATGATGGAGCGGTTGCGCGGGGACCGGGCTGGCGAGCCCATCCGCCTGGTCGCGGTCAGCGAGGCGCCCGGCTCACAGGCGGCCAATGAGTACGGTGGCTAAATCGGGGTGACATAGGCCGCGCTGATCCCGCCGTCGACCATGAACGTCGAAGCGGTGATGAATGACGCGTCGTCGCTGGCCAAAAACGCTACCGCTGAGGCGATTTCGTCGGGGTCGGCGAAGCGGCCCACCGGCACGTGCACCAGCCGGCGCGCGGCCCGTTCGGGGTCGTTGGCGAAAAGCTCTTGCAGCAGCGGGGTGTTGACCGGCCCGGGGCACAGCGCGTTCACCCGGATGCCTTGCCGGGCGAACTGCACACCCAGCTCGCGTGACATGGCCAGCACCCCGCCCTTGGATGCGGTGTAGGAGATCTGCGAGGTCGCCGACCCCAGGACGGCGACGAACGACGCCGTGTTGATGATCGAACCTTGCTGCGCGGGAACCATGTACCGCAAGGCAGCCCGGCAGCACAGGTACACCGACTTGAGGTTGACGTCCTGGACGCGTTGCCACGCCGGCAGTTCGGTGTTTTCGATGAGGTCGTCCTCGGGTGGTGAGATGCCGGCGTTGTTGAACGCGATGTCGATGCGCCCGTGGGCCTGCGCCGCGGTGTCGAACAGGGCGTTGACCGCGCCCTCGTCGGACACGTCGGTGGGCACGAACAAGCCGGATAGTTCGTCGGCGGCCGCGCCACCGGCGTCGGCGTCGATGTCGCCCACCACGATGGTGGCGCCCTCGGCGCGCATCCGTCGCGCCGCGGCCAGCCCGATGCCGCCGCCGGCGCCGGTGACGACAGCCACGCGGCCCGCCAATCGTTGGGTGAGATCGACCGTCACCACCTACTCCTCTCCGATCGCGATGAACACGTTCTTGGTCTCGGTGAAGTGCAACGGCGCATCCGGGCCCAGCTCACGGCCCAGCCCCGACTGCTTGAAGCCGCCGAACGGGGTGTTGAACCGAACCGACGAGTGCGAATTCACCGACAGGTTCCCGGCTTCGACCGCCCTGCAGACGCGCAGCGCGCGGGACAGGTCGTTGGTCCAGATCGATCCGGACAGCCCGTAGCTGGTGTCGTTGGCCAGCGTGATGGCATCGTGTTCGTCGTCGAAGGCCAGCACGGTGACGACCGGGCCGAAGATCTCGTCGGTGACGCAGCGATCGGTGCGCTGCGGGGTGAGAACCGTTGGTGGAAACCAGAATCCGCGGCCGGCCGGCACGGTGCCACGAAAAGCGACGGGGGCGCCGTCGGGCACATACGACGCGACCTTGTCGCGGTGCGTCGCCGACACCAGCGGACCCATCTCGGTGTCCCGGGATGCCGGGTCGCCGACGACGACGCGGGTGACGGCGGGCTCGAGCAGCTCCATGAACCGGTCATAGACGCTGCGCTGCACCAGGATCCGGCTGCGCGCACAGCAGTCCTGCCCCGCGTTGTCGAACACCCCGGCCGGTGCGCTCGCGGCGGCGCGCTCGAGGTCGCAGTCGGCGAAGACGATGTTGGCGCTCTTGCCGCCGAGCTCCAGCGTGACCCGCTTGACCTGATCGGCCGCGCCGGCCATCACTTTTTTGCCGACCTGTGTCGACCCGGTGAACACAATCTTGCGGACCCCGGGGTTGGTGACGAACCGCTGCCCCACCACCGCGCCCTCGCCGGGCAGCACCTGCAGCAGGTCGGCGTCCAGTCCCGATTCGGCCGCCAGTTCGGCGAGCCGGATCGTGGTCAGTGGGGTCCACTCGGCGGGTTTGACCAGCACGGCGTTGCCGGCGGCCAGGGCCGGTGCGAAACCCCACGACGCGATCATCATCGGGAAGTTCCACGGGGTGATCACGCCGACCACGCCCATCGGTTCGTTGAACGTGACGTCCAGCCCGCCGGCCACGGGAATTTGCTTGCCGGACAACCGTTCCGGGCTGGCCGCGTAGAAGTTCAACACGTCGCGGACGTGGCCGGCCTCCCACTCGGCCGACGCGATGGGGTGCCCGGAGTTGGCGACTTCGAGTGCCGCCAGCTCGTCGCGATGCGCGTCGACGGCGGCCGCGAAGGCCCGCAGGCCGGCGGCCCGTTCGGCCGGGGCCAACCGCGCCCACCTGCGCTGGGCCGCCCGCGCCCGGTCCACCGCGTCGTCGACGGCGGCGGTGTCGGCGTGCTCGACCGAGCGCAGCACCTCCTCGGTCGCCGGGTTGATCAGCTGCGCCGTGCTCAACTCAGCTCACGCGTCCCGCGTATGACCGCGCTGCGTCCACGATCGCGGCAAACAACCGCAGGTCCTCCAGCGACTGTTCCGGATGCCATTGCACGGCAAGCACGAACCTGTCCCCGGGCAGCTCCAGCGCCTCGACGACGCCGTCGGCATCCCACGCGCTGACCACCAGGCCGTCCCCCACCCTGTCGATGGCCTGATGGTGATAGCTAGGCGCATCGGCGGACTCCCCGACCAGTGCGGCCAGCCGGCTGCCCGCCACGGTACGCACCGGCAATCTGGTGAACACGCCGTTGCCCGCCCGATGCCCGCTGTGCCCGAGCACGTCGGGCAGGTGCTGATGCAGCGTGCCGCCCAGCGCGACGTTGAGCACCTGTGCGCCGCGGCAGATTCCCAGCACCGGCAGTCCCCGCTGCAGCGCGCCCCGCAACAGCGCGAACTCCCACGCGTCGCGGTCGGTGCGGGGCGGGTCGGTGGTCGGGTGCGGTTGCTGGCCGTAGCTGGCGGGGTCCAGGTCGTATCCCCCGGTGATCACCAGCGCGTGCAGGCTGTCCAGCACCGAGTCGACGGTCTGGGCGTCCACCGGCTGCGGCGGCAGCAACACCGCGGTTCCGCCGGCCAGGATGACGCCTTCGAAGTAGTCGGCGGGCAGGTACCCGGCGCGGATGTCCCAGGCGCCGGTCTGCACCCGCTCCAGATACGTCGTCAGGCCGACCACCGGGCGCGGTGCGGCCGGACGCAGCGGGTCGCCACCATCAGATCTAGAGGCGTTCAAACCCACGCATCCTCTCCCAATCGGTGACCGTCGCGTTGAATGCCGCCAACTCCACCCGGGCGTTGTTCAGGTAGTGGGCAACGACGTCGTCGCCGAACACGTCCCGCGCGACCCTCGATTGCTCGAACACCGAGGCCGCCTCGGCCAGGGTGGCGGGCAGCCGCTCGACGCCGGGAGCCTGGTAGGCATTTCCCGTGCAGGGCTCCGGCAATTCCAGGCCCCGTTCGATACCGTACAGCCCGCCGGCGACGATGGCCGCCACCGCCAGATACGGGTTGACGTCACCGCCGGGAACCCGGCACTCGACCCGGATGTTGGGACCATGACCGACCACCCGCAGCGCGCAGGTGCGATTGTCCAATCCGCATGCCAGCGCGGTGGGCGCGAAACTGCCGTCGGCGAATCGCTTGTAGGAGTTGATGTTCGGCGCATAGAACAGCGTGAGGTCACCCAGGGTGGCCAGCAGGCCGGCCAGGAAACTGCAAAATGCCGGCGACATGCCGTGCGGGCGGCTGGGATCGGCGAACACCGCACCGCCCTGCAGGTCACGCAGCGAGAGGTGAACGTGACAGCTGTTCCCTTCCCGCTCATCGTATTTCGCCATGAACGTCAGGCTCTTGCCGTGCTGGTCGGCAATCTCTTTGGCGCCGTTCTTGTAGATGACGTGGTTGTCGCAGGTGACCAACGCGTCGGCGTACCGGAAACCGATTTCCTGCTGCCCCCTGTTGCATTCGCCCTTGACGGCTTCGAAGTGCAGGCCGGCGCCGATCATTCCCCGCCGGATGTCGCGCAGCAGCGGTTCCATGCGCGACGACGCCGAGATCGCGTAGTCGATGTTGTAGTCGCTGGCCGGGGTCAACCCGCGGTAGCCGTCGGCCCACGCCTGGCGATAGGGCTCGTCGAACACGATGAATTCCAGCTCGGTGGCGACGTCGGCGGCCAGGCCGCGCTCGGCCAACCGGTCGAGCTGGCGGCGCAGGATGGCCCGCGGTGACACGGTGACCGGGCCGCCGTCGGCCCAGCCCAGATCGGCGATCACCAACGCCGTCCCGGCCAGCCAGGGGATCCGCCGCAGGGTGGACAGGTCGGGCGTCATCACTGTGTCGCCGTATCCGGTGTCCCAGCTCGACATCGCGTAGCCGCTCACGGTGTTCATGTCGACGTCGACCGCGAGCAGATATCCGCAGCACTCGGCGCCGTGGGCGGCCACCTCGTCGACGAACAACCGCGCGTCGATCCGCTTCCCGGCCAGCCGGCCCTGCATGTCGGCGAACGCCACGATGACGGTGTCCACCTCGCCGGTGCCTACCAGCCGTTCGAGTGCGGTCAACGACAGCATCGCAGCAGCGGGATCGGTCACAGCACGATCTTCGGAGGCCATGACCGTCAGTCAACCAGGCGCTACCAGGTGCTGGTGCGCAAAATGATCTCGGCGGCCAGCTGCGCCGTGGACTCCTGCACGCTGCGCCGCCCCAGGTGCACCACCCGGTAATCGGAATAGACGTAGCGCTGGCTGGCCTGAGCCACCGCCCGGGCGGCCGGCGAGCTGACCAGCACGGTGGTGCCGATCTCCACCGGGGGGCAATGTCCGTCGGTGATGGCGCCTTCGTAATCGGCTGCCCGCGGATGGCCGCGGTCGATCACCACCAATCCGACGAACCGGCCCAGCCGCGTCGCGGTCAATTCCCAGGCGAGCTCGGCGCCGGCCCGGTCGCCCATGACCACGGCCCACCCGATGCCCAGCGCGTCGAGGATGCCGATGACCGACTTGGGAGTCAGGCGCGGATCGAACCCGACCACGACCGTCCGAAGCGATGCGGTGTGCAGGCGTTCGCAGACGGCGTCGTACGCCGCCGGGACGCGGTCCTCGTCGCCCAGTATGACGACGACGACGCCGTTCTCCGGACCGGCCACGACCACCGGCACGGGGAACCCGTCCAGAGTGGTCATCATCGAGGACACCCCAGCACGCTACAACCAAACGGCAGGTGTGCGCGACGATTCTTCGGCATCTGGTACGCAGACCTGGTTTTTGGGCCGCACCGTCAACAGCGACGTTCACGCCACGATCGGCGCGAATGTCTTACGGCCGCAAGTGACTTGCAAGATGAGGTCGCTGTGGCGGTGGACCATCAAGCAGGCTGAGAATACCCTCGATATCGAGATGGGACGCCAGCAGATCCGCGGCGACGTCGAGTTGGGCATCGCGGCGGGCGGCGACGTTGGTGTCGCCGACCATGAAGCCGCCGCGGCCGGCCGCGTCGGCGACCCGGGTGAGCCACGCGCGACGGAACTCGTCGTTGTCGAGCACGCCGTGCCAGTGGGTCCCAAAGACCGCGCCGCGCACCACTCCCTGCGGCTGCGGATCAGCATCGGAGTCGAACCAGCGCTCCTCGCCGCAGCGGGTGACCCGCCCGTGATGGATCTCGTATCCGGCCAACGGGCCGTCGTGCGGCCGCTGCCAGCGGCACACGGTCTTGTCGGGATGGAACGCGATGTCAACGTCGAGCAGCCCCAGCCCGGGCACTCCCGTGGCCCCGGATTCCACCGGATCGTCTAGGCGACTGCACAGCATCTGAAAACCTCCGCAGATTCCCAGCACCGGCTTGCCGGCACGGGCGTGCGCCGTGATCGCGGCGGCCAGGCCGTGATCGCGCAGCCAGGACAGGTCGGCGACGGTGGCTTTGCTGCCGGGGAGGACGACCAGGTCGGTGTCGGTGATGTCGGCGGGGTCGGTCACCCAGCGCACCAGCACACCCGGTTCGCAGGCCAGCGCCTCGACGTCGGTGGAGTTGGAAATCCGCGGCAGCCGCACCGCGGCCACCCGCAGCCACTCGTCGCCGCACGGGGGTGCGGGCGTGCCGATGACGCGGTGCGCGACCACCGACAGCGAGTCTTCGGCGTCCAGCCACAGTTCGTCGGCATACGGCAGCACACCGTAGGTGGGCCGGCCGGTCATGTCGTGCAGCAGGCGCAACCCGGGTTCGAGCAGCGCGGGGTCACCGCGGAACTTGTTGACGATGAAACCGGCGATCAGCGCCTGGTCGTCGGGCTCGAGCACCGCCACCGTCCCGAACAGGTGCGCCAGCAGGCCGCCGCGGTCGATGTCGCCGACCAGGAGCACCGGCAACTTCGCGGCCTGGGCCAGTCCCATGTTGGCCAGGTCGGTGGCGCGCAGGTTGATCTCGGCCGGCGAACCCGCCCCCTCACAGATCACCACATCGAATTCGTCACGCAGGCAGGTCAATTCGTCCAGGACGAGGGATGCGAGCCGATCGCGGTGCCGGACATAGCTTTTCGCGCTGACTGAGTCGGCGACCTGACCTTTGATCACCAGCTGCGAGGTGCGGTCACTGCCCGGCTTGAGCAGGATGGGGTTGAATCGCACGCTGGGTTCCAGCCCGGCCGCGCGCGCCTGGATCGCCTGGGCGCGGCCGATCTCGCCGCCTTCGACGGTCACCACGGAGTTGTTGGACATGTTCTGCGCCTTGAACGGGGCGACCCGGACCCCGCGCCGGGCCAACAACCGGCACAGGCCCGCCACCACCACCGATTTCCCGGCGTCGGAGCTGGTGCCCGCGACCAGCAGGGCTCCGGTCATCCGGCGAGCGGACGCGCGGCAAACGTCATGGCAAGGTGAGGATTTCGACGCCGGTGTCGGTGACCAGCAGGGTGTGCTCGAACTGCGCGGTCCACTTGCGGTCCCTGGTGACCACCGTCCAGCCGTCATCCCAGATCTCGTAGTCCAGGCTGCCGAGGTTGATCATCGGTTCGATGGTGAACGTCATCCCCGGTTGCATGATGGTGGACACCGACGGCTGGTCGTAGTGCAGGACGACCAGGCCGTTGTGGAAGGTGGTACCGATACCGTGACCGGTGAAATCACGAACGACGTTGTAGCCGAACCGGTTTGCGTATGACTCGATGACGCGGCCGACCACCGAGAGCGCACGACCGGGCTTGACGGCGTTGATGGCGCGCATCGTCGCCTCCCGGGTTCGCTCCACCAGCAGCCGGTGTTCTTGCGCGACATCGCCGGCCAGGAAGGTCGCGTTGGTGTCGCCGTGCACGCCGTCGATGTAGGCCGTGACGTCGATGTTGACGATGTCGCCGTCGGCGATCACCGTCGAGTCGGGGATCCCGTGGCAGATGACCTCATTGAGCGACGTGCAGCACGACTTCGGGTAGCCCTTGTAGCCCAGCGTGGAGGGGTAGGCGCCGTGGTCGACCATGTACTCGTGGGCGATGCGGTCCAGTTCGTCGGTGGTCACCCCGGGTGCGACGGCTTTGCCCGCCTCCACCAGCGCGCCGGCCGCGATCCGGCCGGCGACGCGCATCTTCTCGATCACCTCGGGTGTCTGCACCCACGGTTCGCTGCCCTCTTGGGCAGTGGACTTGCCGACGTATTCCGGCCGCGGGATACGGCCGGGCACCGGCAGAGTCGGGGACAACTCTCCGGGGGAAAGCGCGGTGCGAGCAGGCATGCGACCAGCTTAACCGCGGCCCTGCTGCCCGATCAGAGCCGCTGGCGGCGCAAGAACGAGCGGCGCGGCCCCCGGATGACCACCGAGCCGCACACCACCCGCCCGGTCAACACGACGTGCGGCCTGCCCTCACCAGGTGGGTCTTTGCGCCGGTCGCTGGCACTGCCCACGTAGACCTCGACGTCGTCGATCGACGCGCCGGCGCCGTCGGGCAATCGGATCTCCACCGAGCCGAATCTCATATCGAGTTCGATGACCACCACCGGCCCGGCGAAGCGGGCCTTGGTCAGGTCGAGTTCCACCGAACCCAGCCGACGGACCAGCGCCAGGCGGCTGGGCACCATCCATTCGCCGTGGCGCTTCAGCGAACCCGCCCATCCCCGCAGTTCCACCCGGTCGGCCGCGGAGGTGACGATGGCGCCCGGTCCCGGCAGATCGCCGACCAGACCGTCCAACTCACCTCGGGTCCGGGCGTAGGACACCTGCGACGAGCGCTGTTCGAACTCGTCGATATCGATCAGCCCGAGCGCGACGGCGTTGTGCAGTCGCCGCATCGTGCCATTGCGGTCGGCGTCGGAGACCCGCAAAGCCACCATGTCGCCGCCGGCATCCGTCATGTTCGCAATTTACCGCCGATGCGGCGCGGGGTACTCGGCGCGCTTGCGACCGGCGCTAAGCCAGGAAGTTCGGCGGCAGCGCTTCGAACATGAATTTCGTCATCCGAACCGCCCACTCTGAGCTGCCGCCCCCGACGATCAGTGAGGCGAAGGCCAGGTCGCCGCGGTAGCCGGCGAACCAGGAGTGCGATCCGCCCGGGAACTCGGCCTCACCGGTCTTCCCATAGATTTCGCCGCAGCCGGCGATCTCCTTGGCGGTCCCGTTGGTCACCACCAGCCGCATCATGGGCCGCAGCGCATCGATCATCGTCGGGCTGATCGGCGTGGTGTCCCCTTGGACCGCGGTCTGCCGGCCGGCGATGAGTTGCGGCACGGGTGTCTTGCCTGCGGCGACCGTGGCCGCCACCAGGGCCATGCCGAACGGGCTGGCCAGCACCTTGCCCTGGCCGAAACCGTCCTCGGTGCGCTCGGCCAGGTCCACCGTCGGCGGCACCGACCCCGTCACGGTGGTGACGCCGTCCACCGCATAGTCGAGGCCGATCCCGTATTGGGCGGCCGTCTGGGTCAGACCGCGGGGCGGCATCCGGCTGCCCAACTCCGCGAACGTCGTGTTGCACGAGCTGGCGAATGCCCGCGACAGCGACACCACGCCGAGATCGAAGCCGCCGTAGTTGGGGATGGTGCGGTGCCCGATGTCGAGGTGGCCCGGGCAGCCGAGCATCGAGTTGGGCGTGACCATGCCGCGGTCGACGGCAGCGCCCGCGGTGATCATCTTGAACGTCGACCCCGGTGGGAACAGGCCGTTGGTGGCGGGCAAACCGTCCGCGTCAGCCCCGCCGTTCTGCGCGATCGCGAGGATCTCTCCGGTCGACGGTTTGATCACGACGATCATCGCCTTGCCACCCTTGTTGTCGACCGCGCGCTGGGCGGCGTTCTGCACCACCCGGTCCAATGTGATCGACACCGACGGCGCCGGCGATCCTTCGACCTCGTGCAGCACCTCGACCTCGACGCCGTTCTGGTTGACGCTCACCACCCGCCAGCCCGCCTCGCCGTCGAGTTGGTCAACCACGGCCTTCTTCACCGCGGAGATGACCGCCGGCGCGAAATGCGGGTCGGTGGGCAGCATTTCGGGTTGGGGCGTGACCACGACACCGGGTAGCCGCCCGACCAGCGGGAAGACTTTGTCGTTGTCGTCCGGGTGCAGCGTCACCCCCAGATCCACCGGGTGGGGCGTCGAGCTGGCTTGTTCGGCGAGCAGCTGCGGATCGTTGAGGGCCCCGTTGAAGGGGTGCAGCACGTCGACGATCGCGTGCGCCGTCCCGATCAGGGCGGGTCCGGCCTGGGTGGCGTCCAGCGTGTAGTGGTACAGGTAACCCGGCACCAGCACGTCGCTGCCGCCGAGCTCGTTGACCGACGCGCGGTGCGGTCGATCGGCGCGCAACGCGAACGTCTGGTGCTCGCCCAGCTTGGCGTGCAGCGCGGTGGTGGTCCACCGCACCGCCCAGTGCCCCTCGTCGCGGGCCATCCTCAGCTGGCCGTCGTAGGTCCAGGTCCGGTTCTTGGGCAGGTGCCAGGTGAAGCGGTAGCCGACCGTGCCGCTGTCCTCGGCGTACTTCGAGTTCAGGAGTTGCGCGTCGAGGTGGGATGCCTGCAGACCGGACCACGCCGCGTTCAGGGCTTCGCGGGCCTCATTGGGGCTGTCGCTGAGCTGCGCGGCGGTCGCGGTGTCGCCGACGGCCAGGGCGCGGAAGAACTTCTCCGCGGCCGGGCCCGGGCCATCGGGCCGCGGCGTGCATCCGGACAGGGCGACGGCCGCGACCAGAAGCAGCCCGGAGGCGGATGAGGCCAGTGTTGTTGTAGTTACCATCGGTGCTGATGTTAAGAACTGCAGCATCAACAGCAGCGCAGACACACCGAGACCGGACCGTTATGCGCTCTAGCGCGGCCATTTTGTGCCGAATGTGCGGGCAGCCGCATACCCGCGGGTCGGTCCGCACGCAGCGGCGCTAGTCGAGTAGCACCGTCGCGAAGGTGCCGATCTCGGTGAAGCCCACGCGGGCGTAGGCGGCGCGCGCCACTGTGTTGAAGTCGTTGACGTAGAGGCTGGCGGTTCGCCCGGTGCCGACGATCACCGCGGCGACCGTAGCGGTACCGGCGGTGCCCAGGCCCAGTCCGCGCCACTCCGGGTGCACCCACACCCCCTGGATCTGGCCCACGCTCGGGGACTGCGAGCCCACCTCGGCCTTGAAGACGACCTGGCCGTGTTCGAACCGCGCCCAGGCGCGCCCGGCCGTGATCAAGCTGGCCACCCGCCGCCGGTAGCCGCGTCCGCCGTCGCCGAGCCGCGGGTCAACACCCACTTCGCCGATGAACATGTCGACGGCGGCCACCAGGTAGGCGTCCAGCTCTTCGGGCCGGACCTGCCGCACACCGGTGTCGAGGTCGCAGCTGGGGTGGTTGGACAACGCCAGCAGTGGCTGGCGGTCGCGCACGTCACGAGCCGGGCCCCAGGCCGCCTCGAGCCGCTCCCACATCGGCATCACCAGGTCGGCCCTGCCGACCAGCGACGAGCAGCGCCGCGTCCCGCGCATGGCCTCGTCGGCGAACGCGCTCAGATCGGCCGGCGAACCGCGCAGCGGGATCAAGTTGGCGCCGGCGAAGCACAGGGATTCGTCAGCGCCGCGCAGCGTCCACAGTTCGCCGCCGATCGAATTGGGGTCGATTCCGTGGTCGGCCACCCGGGCCGCGACCATGCATGACGCGACGGGATCGCCGTCGAGCACCCGCCACACAGCGGCCGCGTCGCGCACCACGGACACCCGTCGCTCACCGACAAGGCGGAACAGGGGCGGAGCCGACATATGGCGAACTCTCTGTGGTGCGAACTCTCGGACCAGTACCGGGCGCTGGCCTTTATCAGCTTACGGTGACTACAGGTGAACCGCTGGATGTTGCTTCCGGTCCCTCATCGCTGTTGATCTCCGTACCCATTTCAGCGGCGAGCCGCATTGCCTCTTCGATCAGCGTCTCGACTATCTGGGCTTCGGGCACGGTCTTGATCACTTCGCCGCGAACGAAGATCTGGCCCTTGCCATTTCCCGATGCGACGCCGAGGTCGGCCTCGCGGGCCTCGCCCGGACCGTTGACGACACATCCCATCACGGCGACGCGCAGCGGCACGTCCAGACCGTCCAGTCCGGCGGTGACCTCGTTGGCCAGCGTGTAGACGTCGACCTGGGCGCGACCGCACGACGGGCACGACACGATCTCCAGCCCGCGCGGGCGTAGGTTCAGCGATTCGAGGATCTGGATGCCGACCTTGACTTCCTCGACCGGCGGCGCCGACAGGGACACCCTGATGGTGTCGCCGATCCCGCGCGACAGCAGCGCGCCGAAGGCCACCGCCGACTTGATGGTGCCCTGGAAGGCAGGCCCGGCCTCGGTGACGCCCAGGTGCAGCGGGTAGTCGCATTGTTCGGCCAGTTGCTCGTAGGCGGCGACCATCACCACGGGGTCGTTGTGCTTGACGCTGATCTTGATGTCGCCGAAGCCGTGGTCTTCGAACAGCGAGGCCTCCCACAGCGCGGACTCGACCAGCGCCTCGGGGGTGGCCTTGCCGTACTTCTCCATGAACCGCTTGTCCAGCGAGCCCGCGTTGACGCCGATGCGAATCGGGATGCCCGCCGCGGCGGCGGCCTTGGCGACCTCGCCCACGCGGCCGTCGAACTCCTTGATGTTGCCCGGATTCACCCGCACCGCAGCACATCCGGCGTCGATGGCGGCGAAGATGTACTTCGGCTGAAAGTGGATGTCGGCGATCACCGGGATCTGGCTGTGCCGGGCGATCTCGCCCAGCGCGTCGGCGTCCTCCTGACGCGGGCAGGCCACCCGGACGATGTCGCAGCCCGCCGCGGTCAACTCGGCGATCTGCTGCAGCGTCGTGTTGACGTCATGCGTCTTGGTGGTGCACATCGACTGCACCGAAATCGGGTAGTCGCTGCCGACGCCGACGTCGCGAACCATCAACTGGCGCGTCGTGCGTCGAGGGGCAAGCGTGGGCGCCGGAGCTTCCGGCATGCCCAGGCCAATGGTCACTGTGTTGATTCCTTCGGTTTCATTACTGGAAGAGCCTGATCGGGTTGACGAGATCGGCGGTCACGGTCAGCAGCATGTAGCCGACCACGAACACCAGCACGACGTACGTCGCCGGCATGAGTTTGAGGTAGTTCACCGGGGCGGCCGCGACCATGCCCCGGGCCGACCGCACCAGGTTACGGATCTTCTCGAACACCGCGATGGCGATGTGACCGCCGTCGAAGGGCAACAGCGGCACCAGGTTGATCGCGCCCAGGATGAGGTTCAGCTGGGCCAGGAAGAACCAGAACGCCACCCACAACCCGTGGTCGACCGTGTCGCCGCCAATGATGCTGGCCCCGACGACGCTCATCGGCGTCTGGGGGTCGCGCTGCCCGCCGCCGATGGCGTGCACCAGCGCACCGACCTTCGTCGGGATCGTGACGAGCGCCTTGCCCACCTCGCCGGTGAGGTCGCCGGCGAACGCGACGGTGGCCGGGATCGCGCTGAACACCCCGTAGTGCGCCGGCGCGACTTTGACGGCGCCGACGCCGATGGCGCCGACCGTCGAGGGTTGCGGCTGACCGCCCTGCCCGCCGGCCCCGTTGGTCAGGTAGCGCTGGGTGGTCGTGACGTCGACGTACGTGGTGATCCGAGTGCCGTTGCGCTCGGCGACGATCGGGACGTTGCCGTGCACCTTGCGGATGGCGGCGGCCATGTCCTCAAAGGTGGACACCGGGGTGTCCCCCACCTTGACGATGACGTCGCCGGACCGGATTCCGGCCAGCGCCGCCGGCCCCGGACCGGCGCAGTCCGCGATCTTGCCCGGAGCCACTTCCGGTGCCACACAAGCGGTTTCGCCGACGACCGCCTGGGTGGGCGGGTGCAGGTTGGGCAGCCCCCAGATCAGCGCGATGCCGTAGAGCAGCACCAGGCAGATGACGAAGTTCGCGGCAGGGCCGGCGAACAGCACCGCGACCCGCTTCCAGACCGCCTGCTTGAACATGGCGCGGTCGGCCTCGTCGGGCGCCAGTTCCTCCACCGAGGTCATCCCCGCGATATCGCAGAAGCCGCCGAGCGGAATGGCTTTGACGCCGTATTCGATCTCACCGCGGCGGGTCGACCACAGCGTGGGGCCGAAACCGACGAAATACCGTCGCACCTTCATGCCGGTCGCGCGCGCAACCCACATGTGCCCGCACTCGTGCAGAGCCACCGAAATCAGGATGGCCAGTGCGAACAGCACAATGCCGATAGCGAACATCATCTCCGCTGCAGGACCTTTCTCACACGATTCCGGAGGCTTTTGCTGACACGCCGGCGGGCTGGGCTTGTGCGACGGAACGCTGCGCCCGCTCACGTGCCCAGCGCTGCGCGTCGAGTACCTCATCCACGTTAGCGGGTACTTCGCCAAATTTGGGCGCCCATTGGTCGGCGGCGTGCAGCACGTCGGCGATGGTTTTGACAATCCCGGGGAAACCGACCCGGCCCGCGAGGAAGGCCTGCGCCGCCTCCTCGTTGGCCGCGTTGTAGACGGCCGTCATGCAGCCACCGGCCTGTCCGGCATGCCGGGCCAACTCGACGGCGGGAAAAACGTCATGGTCCAGCGGCTCGAATTCCCAGCTAGAGGCCTTGCTGAAGTCGCAGCCGGCCGCCGCGCCGGGGACGCGCTGTGGCCAGCCAAGGGCCAGCGAAATCGGCAGCCGCATGTCCGGGGGGCTGGCCTGCGCGAGGGTCGAGCCGTCGACGAAGGTGACCATCGAATGAACAATCGACTGGGGGTGCACGACGACCTCGATGCGGTCATACGGAATGCCGAACAGCAGGTGGGTCTCGATGAGCTCCAGACCCTTGTTGACCAGCGAGGCCGAGTTCAGGGTGTTCATCGGGCCCATCGACCACGTCGGGTGGGCGCCGGCCTGCTCCGGGGTGACGTCCTCGAGCTGGGCGGCGGTCCAGCCGCGGAACGGGCCGCCAGAAGCGGTCAGCACCAGCTTGGCGACTTCTTCGGGGGCCCCGCCACGCAGGCATTGCGCCAGCGCGGAATGTTCGGAATCGACGGGCACGATCTGCCCCGGCTTGGCGGCTCGCAGCACCAGCGGACCACCGGCGATCAGTGATTCCTTATTGGCCAGCGCCAGCCGGGCGCCCGACTCCAGCGCGGCCAACGTGGGCCGCAGGCCCAACGCCCCCACCAGCGCGTTGAGGACGACGTCGGCGTTGGTCTCCTGGACCAGCCGGGTCGCCGCGTCGGGGCCGAAAAAGGGTATGTCGCCGGCGCGCTGCGCCGCGCGTTCGTCGGCGACCGCGATGTTGGTCACACCGGTCGCGGCGCGCTGCCGCAACAGCGTGTCCAGGTTGGCGCCTCCCGCGGCCAGGCCGACCACCTCGAAACGGTCCGGATTGGCCGCGATGACGTCGAGCGCCTGGGTGCCGATGGAGCCGGTGCTGCCCAGCACCAGCACACGCAGCCGGTCCCGCGTTTGCCCGTCGGTCGTCGGGTTGGTCACTCATTCATTGTGCGCCGCCCGGCACCGGCGGGGGCCATGCCCCGCGGGCCCGACGGGGGGTGTGCCAGAATTTGGGTTCGACAAGCAATCCGATCCGAAGGGGATTCGCCGTGGCCAGTACCGAGGTGGAGCACTTCACCGGCGTCGACGCCGTCGAGGTGCCGTCGGCAGCGTGGGGGTGGAGCAGGATCAACCACCGCACCTGGCACATTGCCGGCCTGATCGGCTTCGGATTCCTGCTGGCGATGCTGCGCGGCAACCACGTCGGCCACATCGAGAACTGGTTCCTGATCGGGTTTGCGGCGCTGGTCCTCGTTTTCCTGATTCGCGACCTGTGGGGCCGCCGCCGCGGCTGGATCAGGTAGCAGTTAGCCCGGTTCGGAGCGCCCTAGCGTTGCGTCCGGCGACGCCAGGCACCACCGAGCACGACGACCGCCAGCGCGAGCACGGCCATCACCCACGGCCATATGCCCTGTTGATGCACCCAGCCGGCCACCGCGCCCTGCAGGCGCCCGGCCGCAATGATCACCGCGTCCCGCGGGTTGCCGTTCGCGCCGAACAGGCGCACCTCGTAGCCGCCGTAATAGGCAACGTACAGCCCGACCAGCACCAGCAGCGCGCCACCGACCCGGTTGACGAACGGCAGGAGCCGGCGCAACCGGTCCACCATCGCCGAGCTCGCCGTCGCCGCCGCGACCGCGAGCACACCCACGACGAGGGTCAGCCCCGCGCTGTAGGCGAGGTAGATCGCCAGTTCGGTGACGAGCGATCCGCCGCGCAGGCCGGCAGCGGTGGCGGCCAGAAACGGCCCGATGGTGCACGACAGCGAGGCGATCGCGTAACTGATGCCGTAGCCGTACATGGAGCCCAGCCGAGCGGTGGGGGCCCACCGCGGGCCCAGCGGACGCGGGGTCAGGGCCGACAGCGCTCGGCCCGACAGCAGCCAGACCCCGAGCACGACCAGCACCACGCCGACCACCACGGTGGCATAGGGCAAAAACCGCTGCACGGTTGTGCCCGCCGATACGGTCAGCGCGCCGAACACGCCGAACACCGTCAGGAAGCCCAGCGCCATCCCCACAGTGGCCGCCAGGGCACGCCCGGCGGCGGCCACGCCCGAGTGTTCGCCGGGGCGCTGGCCGCGCACCACCAGCAGTAGATAGGCGGGCAGCATGGCAAACCCACACGGGTTCAGCGCGGCCACCAATCCGGCCGCGAAGGCCAAGCCGACCAGACCCCGGTCCACCGAGTCAGGACCTCAGGCCAAAGACCCGATCGGAGAGCTCCTGCTGCGACATGGCCGAGGTCGGGTTGTTGACGAACGTCGAGCTGCCGTCCGCGCGGTAGAACACGTAGGCGGGCTGCCAGGGGACGTTGTAGCGGGCCCAGAGGGATCCGTCGGCGTCGTTGAGGTTGGTGAAGTGCAGGCCGTACTTGGAGACGAAGTTCTGTTCCGCGCCGACATCCGAGTGCCCGGCGATGCCGACGAAGGTGACACCGGGATTGGCGGCCGCAACCTGGCTGACGCCGGGAGCTTCGGCATTGCAGAACGGGCAGAACGGCGCCCAGAACCACAGCACCGCGGGCTTGCCCTGCAAACTGGCCCCATTGAACGGTGCACCGCTCAGCGTCGTCCCGGCGAATTGCAGTCGGTCGTCGGCGGCCGCCGCTCGCGGCGCACCGCCCAGTACCAATATCAGTGCAGCGGCGAAAACGGCCGCGGCAAACAGTTTGAGTGGAGAAAACAAGCGAATCAAGGCGCACCCCCGGTTGCTGGCGTTATGCCTTAAAGACGTGCGCGTCGCCCTCTCGGTTCATCCAGCTACCCGCCTGCTACTTGCTCTCGAAGGCCAGCTGCCCGCAGGCGGCGCTGATCTCGCGGCCGCGGGTGTCGCGCACCGTGCACGAAACCCCCTTGGCGCGCACCCGCCGGACGAACTCCCGCTCGACCGCCTTGGGGCTGGCGTCCCACTCACTTCCCGGCGTCGGATTGAGCGGAATCAGGTTCACGTGCACCAACGGCCCGAGCGCGCGGTGCAGCCGCTGTCCCAAAAGGTCTGCGCGCCAAGGCTGGTCGTTGACGTCGCGAATCAACGCGTACTCCACCGACACGCGCCGGCCGGTGACGTCGGCGTAATACCGCGCGGCGTCAAGGGCCTCGGTGATCTTCCACCGGTTGTTGACCGGCACCAGCGTGTCCCGCAGTTCGTCGTCGGGCGCGTGCAGCGACAGCGCCAAAGTGACACCGAGCCGTTCGTCGGCGAGCTTGCGGATGGCGGAGGCCAGACCCACCGTCGACACGGTCACCGACCGGGCCGAGATGCCGAAGCCGTGTGGCGGCGCGGCGATGATGCGCCGCACCGCGGCTACCACGCGCGCGTAGTTGGCCAGCGGCTCCCCCATGCCCATGAACACCACGTTGGACAGCCGGTCCCCGAAGTCGTCGCGCAGGGCCGCAGCGCCGGCGCGCACCTGCTCGAGGATCTCGGCCGTCGACAGGTTGCGACTCAGCCCCCCCTGACCGGTCGCGCAGAACGGACACGCCATGCCGCACCCGGCCTGCGACGAGATGCACACCGTGTTGCGTTGCGGATAGCGCATCAGCACCGACTCGACGGTGACCCCATCGAGCGCCCGCCACAACGTCTTTCGCGTCTGGCCGGCATCGCACGTCACCTCGGAGGCGGCCGTGATCAGGATCGGGAACATCGTCTCGGCGATGGTGTCGCGCAATCCCGCCGGAAGATCGGTCATCTGCCGCGGATCGGCGATCAGCCTGCCGTAGTACTGATGCGCCAACTGCTTGGCGCGAAACGCCGGCAAGCCCAGCTCTGCGACGGCGGACGCGCGACCGTCCTCGTCGAGATCGGCCAGGTGCCGCGGCGGCTTGGCCGGGCGCGGCTCGGAAAAAACCAGTTGTTGAACCATGACCCGTCCAGTATCGGTCACGTTCGGCTAGGGAACGAGTGTCAGCAGCGCCCAGGCCGCGACCGCCGAAGGCAGGACCCCATCGAGCCGATCCATCAGGCCGCCGTGGCCGGGCAGCAGCCGGCCCATGTCCTTGATGCCGAGGTCGCGCTTGACCTGGGATTCCACCAGATCGCCGAGCGTGCTGGTCAGCACCAGGACAACGCCCAGCAGCACACCGATCCACGGCGGTTTGTGAGCCAGGAAGGTCGCCGTCAGGGTCGCCGCGGTGATCCCGAGCACCAGAGATCCGGCGAATCCCTCCCAGGACTTCTTGGGACTGATCGCCGGGACCATCGGGTGCTTGCCGAAGAGCGCCCCCACCGCATATCCGCCGGTGTCGGAGGCGACGACGGTGATCATCAGGCAGAACACCCGCCCTGCCCCGTCGTGCGGGTAGACCAGCAGCACGCCGAAGGACGCGAACAGCGGCACCCACGCGGCCAGGAACACGGTGGCCGAGGCGTCCCTGAGGTAGTTGGCCGACGGCGAACCGTCGAACGGCTCGGAGCGTTTGCTGTTGTCCTGCATGAACAGCCGCCACACATTGCAGACCACCACGGTGACGCCGAAGCCGGCCAAGGCGCCCGCGGCGTGAAACGGCCAGGTCAGCCAGACCGTGAGCTGGCCCCCGGCCAGCAGCGGGATGACGGGTATGAGGTACCCGGCTTCGCGCAATCGCCGAACCACTTCGTGGGTGGCCACCACGATGGCGAGCGCGACGATGGGCACCCAGAACCGCGGCGCGAAGACCAGCGTCACGACTAGAACACCACCGATACCGGCGCCCACGGCGATGGCGGCGCGCAGGTCACGTCCGGCGCGGGACGTTTTCTTGCCCGGCTCCTCGATCGTCTCCTTGGCGGCGCGTGCCGGCTGGTCGGGCGGATTGCCTGCGCCGGGATCTGAGGTAGCCACTGGCCTGGATGAACTTAGCTGCTGGGCGGTCGCTAGACCTCCAGCAGTTCGCCTTCTTTGTGCTTGACCAGCTCTTCGATCTGGGTGATGTACTGATGGGTCGACTTGTCCAGTTCCTTTTCGGCCCGGCCGACCTCGTCCTCGCCGGCCTCGCCGTCCTTGCGGATCCGGTGCAGCTCCTCCATCGCCTTGCGGCGGATATTGCGCACCGAGACCTTGGCGTCCTCCCCCTTGCCCTTGGCCTGTTTGACCAGCTCTCGCCGGCGTTCCTCGGTGAGCTGCGGCACGGCTACCCGGATCAGGGTGCCGTCGTTGGTGGGGTTGACGCCGAGGTCGGAGTTGCGGATCGCCGTCTCGATCGCGCCCACCTGACTGGCTTCATAGGGCTTGATGACGACAAGGCGCGCCTCGGGCACGTTGATGCTGGCCAGTTGGGTGATGGGCGTGGCCGAGCCGTAGTAGTCGATGACGATCCGCGAGAACATGCCCGGGTTGGCGCGCCCGGTCCGGATGGTCGACAAGTCGTCGCGCGCAACCGCTACGGCCTTCTCCATTTTCTCTTCCGCATCGAAGAGAGCCTCGTCGATCATGTGCGCCGCTCCTCCTCATTGCTGTGCTGCAGATTTTCGCAAGCGCAAATCATCGCGTCTTCCCCTCAGGTGGTGACCAGAGTCCCGATCTTCTCACCAGCGACCGCTCGGGCGATATTGCCATTGGTCAGCAGGTTGAACACCAGGATCGGCATGCCATTGTCCATGCAGAGGCTGAAGGCGGTGGCATCGGCCACGCGTAGCCCGCGGTCGATGACCTCACGATGACTGATCGCGGCGATCAATTCGGCATCGGGATACTGCCGGGGATCGGCAGAAAACACGCCGTCGACCGCCTTGGCCATCAAGACCACCTCGGCGCCGATCTCCAGGGCGCGCTGCGCGGCCGTGGTGTCGGTGGAGAAGTACGGCAGCCCCATGCCGGCTCCGAAGATCACCACGCGCCCCTTCTCCAGGTGGCGTACAGCGCGCAGCGGTAGATAGGGCTCGGCCACCTGTCCCATGGTGATCGCGGTCTGGACCCGGGTGACAATGCCTTCCTTCTCCAGGAAGTCCTGCAGCGCGAGGCTGTTCATGACGGTGCCCAACATGCCCATGTAGTCCGAACGGGTGCGTTCCATGCCGCGCTGCTGCAGCTGCGCGCCCCGAAAGAAATTGCCACCGCCGATCACGACGGCGACCTGGACACCGTCGCGGACCACCTCGGCGATCTGTCGGGCCACGCGCGCCACGACATCGGGATCCAAGCCGACCTGGCCGCCGCCGAACATTTCGCCGCCCAGCTTGAGCAGCACTCGCGAATACCTGGCCCGGTTCAGCGACGGGCCGGAAGCCAGTCCGTTGTCCGGTGCAGATGTCGATGGGCCGTTGCTGGTGGTTGCCGGCTCCGGCCTCGGAGCCGCCGAGCCGGCGACTTGGGGCTCCCTGGACTCCGTCATCAGACTCCTCGCATGAGAGTGCCATCCCGGACGATCTCCATCCGGAACGGCATTTCACATCCTGCCTCATCGCAGCACAATGCGGCGGCGGCGGGGTGCATTATGCGCGTAGTTGGCCCGCCGGACCAATTTTCGAGTCTCTCGGTACCGAATATGTCGGCACCGGCGCGCTTTCTTCGGGCTCGCGTTTGAGCGACGGTTGCCTTGGGAATCCGCAACAACGCGGCAGAATTGGGTGGTCTTAAGCAATGAGGGCCAGCCTCGCCGTATGACCGGGTCGATCGCTCGTGATCGCCGCTGAGCGTGGATCGCTCAAAGTACGCCAACGAGGAGGAACACTTCCATGGCTGAAGAAAACAAGTCGGGACCTGCCGAAGCTGTCAAGGGCGTCGTCGAGGACGTCAAGGGAAAGACCAAAGAGGCAGTAGGCGCGGTGGCCGGACGCGATGACCTCACCCGCGAGGGCCAGGCGCAGCAGGACAAGGCCGAAGCGCAGCGCGACGCGGCAAAGAAGGAAGCCGAAGCTGAAGCCGCGCGTGGCGGCGCCGAGGCTGCCGAGGAGCGCCAGAAGTCGAACCAGTAGCAGGCTGAACGATGGGCCTGGTCCGTTGATACGGGCCGGGCCCATCGTCTTTCTTTGAGCTGAGTGGGCGCCTTGAGTTGCATAGTTTTCAGCTGGCCGGGTATGCGGGCGTAGCGCTGTAAGACATCTCCGCGGAGGTGCCTACGGACCGGGGGGGAAGCCGGGACCGAGGTTTGGAGATGTTGTTGGACGTGGTAGTGCTCACCGATGAGGATGATTTCGAATCAGCCCTACCGGAGTTGGCCACGTTCGCGCAGCCGATGCGCCGCGTCACCTTGACGGCCGAGACCGACGGGCATTACGCCGCGGCCGACGTCGCGATCGTGGATGCGCGCAGCAACATGGCGGTGGCCCAGGCTGTCAGCCATCGACTGACGACCGACAACCCCGGCACCGCGGTGGTGGCCCTGGTGGCACCGGCGGATTGCGCGGCGGTCGACGTCGACTGCAACTTCGATGACGTGATGCTGCCCGGTACCGGCGCCGAAGAGTTGCAGGCACGGCTGCGGCTTGCGATCGGCCGCCGGCGCAGCGCGGTCGACGGCACGCTGAAGTTCGGCGACCTTCTTCTGCATCCGGCCAGTTTCACCGCATCGCTGGGCGGCAACGACCTGGGGCTGACGCTCACCGAGTTCAAATTGCTGAATTTCCTTGTGCAGCATGCCGGTCAGGCATTTACCCGAACCCGGCTGATGCAGGAGGCGTGGGGCCACGACAGTACCGGCAAGGTGCGTACCGTCGATGTTCACATTCGACGGCTGCGCGCCAAGCTCGGCACCCGGCACCAATTCATGGTCGACACCGTGCGGGGAGTCGGCTACCGGGCGGCGACACCACCGCAACCCGAATGGGTCGTCGCCGACTCGATGCTGACGCCGATGCGGACCACAACGCCCGCCGCGGATCGGCTGAACCCGGATGCGTGGGAGGCCTAAGTCCCTCGGCCACAACGCCTTTGGTGCTCAGTCAGCCGAACAACGGGAATGCGCGCTTGCGCGCCAGCGCATCCATCCCTTCCTGAATGGCGTCTTGGACCTCATGGTATTTGCGTTCGACGTATTCGTCGTCCTGCGCGCGCTCGGGATCGTTGTCGAGTTCCACCGCGGGCATGAACCGGGTTCTGATCTTGGCCGGCAGGGGCAGCTGCGGAAGCGCCGCCGGCGCGATCCCCCATGGCAACGAGACGGCCACTGGGAACACCTTCAGCCGCAAGATCCGGTCCAAGCGCAGCGCTTTCGACAACCGGTCGCCGCGGATCAGCACCGGCATCGCGTCGGCGCCGCCGACGGTGGCGATGGGCACGATCGGCACGCCGGCACGAATGGCCATCTTGACGAAGCCGGTCCGTCCCGCGAGGTTGGCCTGATCGCGCTCGGTCCACGGGCGTAGCGAGTCCACCTCGCCGCCGGGCCACAGCGCCACGTCACGCCCTTCCGCCAATGCGGTGGCAATCGCGTCCGGGGCGGCCGGCAGCACCCCCATGGACCGGAAATAACGCCCGAACAAGGGAATTGCCATCAATGCGTCATGCGCGGTGCCGTGCAGGGGGCGATCCTGTCCGAATCGCCGCCACCATTGCAGGCCGACGGTCCACGCATCCCACACGAACGGCGCGCCGGAGTGAATCCCCACCAACAGCGCCGGTGGTGACTCGGGAAGGTTCTCCCAGCCGTCGATCTCCATGCGGAACCAATAGTCCACCAGGACGTTCCACAGATACTTCTGACGCTGCAGGGTGATCTCGTCCTGGCCGGAAAGATCCCATCTGGCCGCGCGCTCGGCCACCCAGCCGCTTAGACCGCCACTTTGTTTGCTGCGTCGTTCTTCCATTGCCTCGCGGGCTTGCTCGGCGTGCTGCTGCGCTTGGGCACGTACCTGCGCCGGCCTGTGATCCGGGTTACTCATGAGTAGTCGAGTACCCGGTTCGGGCGCCCACGATTCCCCCGTATGCAAATCTCCCCGCGCCACCTGGCGTGGCGCGGGGAGATTTCACAAGCGGCTTAAGTGTGTGCCGGCGGTGCGGGCGCAGGCGGAGCACCCGGTGCCGGGCTGTTCGGCGCGCCGGGCGCCGAGCCACCCTCCACGTTGGACGTCCAGATCAGAATGTCTTGCGTTCCGTCGTTGTAGACGACGCCGTTCGGGGGTGCCCCGGTCACGTCGAAGTACAGCGTGCCGGTCGACTCATTGCCCGGTGAGATCGGCGCCGGGTTGAGCCCGTTCGGGGTCCCCACCTTGTCGATCACCCGGTAGTTCTGGCCGTTGGGCCCACGGGCGATGAAGTCGTTGACCATCGGGGTGACCAGCCCGCCGTCCGACCTGGCGCTGATGTCGGCCTGGTAGAGCGTCCCCTTGGGCGTGTAGCCGGGAATGGTGACATTACTGGGCTGCAGGTTGCTCACCGTGTAATTGGTGATCAGCGGCCCGTCCACGAGTTGTTCGCTGGTGCCGAACCCCTGAATGTTGGGCGCAGCAGAAGCGGGAGTCGCCGCGAAAATACTTGCCAGCGCTATCCCACCGGCAGTGGCAGCTGTCGCAACGGCAGTCTTGGTGACCTTCACTGTCCATTCCTTTCGTGTCGAACAATTGCCCCCCGGAAGGGCATAGAGATATAAGCAGCAAATAGCCCGCTGGTTTCCGCTCTAAACATCTGCGCCTGCGTATTCGCACATACTGGCCGGTTAACCGCGAAAAGATGTTGCATTCTTGGACAGCGTCTTTGGCATCAGTTCATAACAACTGCATCAACACTCACACCGGGCGGCAGCGATTAGGTCGTGCACTGACGGGTAGGTCGTGCACTGACGGGTAGTCGGTGCGCTGAGGCCTGCACATGGCAATCGTCGTGTCCCGGGCCCCGTGGCAGGGCGGCAATCGAGACAGATCGCGAAGGGGGCGCCGGAGGTGCAACGCGGAAACTCCAAACACAGTTCACGCGAGGACGATGCGCTGAAGGAGGAACTGGAGGGCACGATTCGAGGCAACCGATCCAGTCGTAGCGAGGAATGGCGCGATCCGGAGCCCCCCGCCGACGACGACCCGGATGTTCCTACGGTCGGTCCGGTGCCGCGCGAATCGTAAAGCAGTCCCTGGTTAGTGCCGACGACTCCCCTGGTTGTCCGGATCATGAATCACACACCAATCTTGAATCGGTAAGGAAATCGCATGGGCTTTGTGGCGCAACAACAATCAGTTCCCGGCGTACAGGCGCAGATGGAACCCATTCCCGACTGTGGGGAAAACAGTTACCAGGGTTCGGGAAAATTGCAGGGCAAAAAGGCGATCATCACCGGCGGCGATAGCGGCATCGGGCGGGCTGTCGCGATCGCCTTCGCGCGCGAAGGTGCTGACGTATTGATCGCCTACCTCAATGAGGACGACGACGCGCGTGACGTCGCCCGTTACGTCACCGATGCCGGGCGCAAATGCGTGCTGGTGCCCGGCGATCTCTCAGATGCTGCACACTGCCGCGCCGTCGTGGACCGGGCGGTGCAGGAATTGGGCGGCGTGGACATCCTGGTCAACAACTCCGCCTACCAGATGATGCGCAAGAGCCTCGACGAGATCAGCGACGAGGAGTGGGAGTACACCTTCAGGCTCAACATCGGTGCGTATTTTTACCTCGCGAAGGCTGCGGTGCCGCACATGGGCCCCGGCTCGTCGATTATCGGCAGCTCGTCGGTCAATTCCGACACACCCAATCCCACTCTGGCGCCCTACGCGGCGACGAAGGCGGCCATCGCGAATTTCTCCGCCAGCCTGGCCCAGCTCTTGGGCGACAAAGGAATTCGAGTGAACAGCGTGGCGCCCGGGCCGATCTGGACACCGTTGATCCCGTCGACCATGCCGCCGGACAGCGTGGAATCTTTCGGCGACAACGTACCGCTGGGCCGCGCCGGACAGCCCGCCGAACTCGCGCCGATCTACGTGTTGTTGGCCTCCGATGACGCCAGTTACATCTCCGGGGCGCGGGTGGCCGTGACCGGGGGGCGACCGATTCTCTAGCGAAAGACGTTGCATCGCAGCACTTTCCACGGAAACTCCGACGGACTCGGTTTCCACCCGGTTCGTTGGCCATCGGACTGCGTGTGGCGATGGCCTCCAAGTTGCCGGCCCGGCGGGGCCGCGTGTGGGTGCGACGCGCCGCCGGCTCAGCGGCCCCGGACCCGGCGGTTGTGCTTCTTGATCGCGTCGACCAACTCCGATTTGTTCATGGTGGACCGGCCGGCGATGTCGAGGCGGCGGGCCACGTCGAGCAGGTGCTTTTTGCTGGCGTTGGCGTCGACGCCCTCGGCCGACTGACCGGTTGGCCGCGGGCCACCGCTCTTGGCCCGATCGTCGGATGGGCCCTTCTCGTCTTTGGACTCCCAGTGATCGCCGACCTTTTCGAAACTGTGCTTGACAGCGGAGTAGGCCACCCGGTGGGCGCGCTCCTCGCTGCCGTACTCGTCGGCTGCCGCATCGTGGGTTTTCGCAAACGTACGCTGCGCCTTGGCGCTGGAACGTTGCAAAGTGCTGGGCAATTCGCTCTTTTTGGCAGCGCCGCCTTTTGTCGTCTTCGGCATCGAACCTCCCCGTGTGCCACAAGCGCTTCAGGTAACCGGTCGGTTACCCCGTTGCGGCGCGGACAATCACGGTCTGAACAATGTGCGCATCGGACCGGTAGAAATATGTCAATATCGTTGACATGATTCAGGCCGACGATGCTCCGCTGGGTTACCTGCTCTACCGGGTGGGAGCGGTGCTGCGACCCGAGGTTGCCGCCGTGTTGGGTCCGCTCGGCCTGACCCTGCCCGAATTCGTTTGCCTGCGCATCCTTTCGATGTTCCCGGGAATGTCGAGCGCCGAGTTGTCCCGCCACACCAACGTCACCCCGCAGGCGATGAACACGGTGCTGCGCAAGCTGGAAGAAGTCGGGGCGGTGGCGCGCCCGTCATCGGTGTCCTCGGGACGCGCGCTCCCGGCCAACCTGACCGGCCAGGGCCGCGCCCTGCTCAAGCGCGCCGAAGGAGCGGTCCGCGGCGCCGACGCCCGCATCCTGGGCAAGCTCACCGAAACTCAGCAGCGCGAATTCAAAAGGATGCTCGAGAAACTCGGCTCGGACTAGCGGCGATCGCGAGCGGGTCGGACTACGCGGCGGCGTGGATGCGCGCCCACGGCTGCGCCTCTTCGAGCTCATAGGCCAATTCGAGCAGCAGCGCTTCCTGCCCCATGTCGGCCGACAACATCATGCCCACCGGCATGCCGTGAGCGGACCGGGCCAACGGCAGTGAGATCGCGGGTTCACCGGTGACGTTGTGCAGCGGGGTGAACGAGACCCAATCGATCAGGCGGCTGATCACCTGCTGGTAATCGGTCGGCGCCAGGAATCCGATGCGGGGCGTCTCGTCGGCGAGGGTCGGTGTGAGCACCGCGTCGTAGGTACGGAAGAACTGCGCGGTGCGCCTGCGCGCCCGGCGCAGCCGCACGATCGCCATCGGAAGGCGGTGCAGGTTGCGGCTGGTGTGCCGCAGAAGACCCAGCGTCAGGCTGTCCAACTTGCTGCGATCGAAGGTCTCGCCGAACATGTGGCGCCCTCCGCGTACCTGGGCCAGCGCCAAAAACCCCCAATACATCACGAAGTCGTCGACGAAACTGGCCGCGACAGGAGGCTCGTCGACGTGTTCGACACGGTGGCCCAGCTCCTCGAGCAGGCCGGCGGACTTCAGGGTCAGCTCCCGCACCTGGGGACTGCACTCGCGCTGCACCGAACGGGTCAGCACCGCGATCCGCAGCCGCTGGCGACCGGGCGCGGTAACGTCCCCGACCGGTGCCAGCTTGGGGTTACGCCAGATCCGCTCGGCCTCGCGGTAAAAGGCCGCTGTGTCGCGGACCGAACGGGTCACCACGCCGTTGACGACGACACCGACCGGCATCCGGCGCAGCGTCACGTCCAAGGGCAATCGCCCGCGCGATGGTTTGAGTCCGACCAATCCGTTGCATGCGGCGGGAATCCGGATCGAGCCGCCGCCGTCGTTGGCGTGCGCCATGGGCACCACACCGGCGGCGACGAACGCGCCCGAACCCGACGACGACGCCCCGGCCGTGTATTCGGTGTCCCACGGGTTGCGGACCGGGCCCAGCCGCGGGTGTTCGGCCGCCGCGCTGAACCCGAATTCGGACAACTGCGTCTTGCCCACCGAGGTCAGCCCGGTGGCCAGGTACAGCCGGGTGAACACGCTGTCGGCGACTGCATTCCAGCGCGTCCACGCGTCGGTGCCGTGCATCGTGGGCTGTCCGGCGACGTCGACGTTGTCCTTGATGAATGTCGGGACGCCGCCGAAGTAACCGCTCAAAGGGTCCGCTGCCGCCGCCCGCGCTTGCTCAAAAGCCGCGTACGCCAACCCGTTTAGCAGCGGGTCGACGGCCTCGGTGCGGGCGATTGCGGCCTCGACGACCTCGGCCCTGCCCACCCGGCCGCACCGAAGGGCATCGGCGAGGCCGGTCGCGTCCAGATCGCCAAGGGCATCGTCGCCGAACGCGTGCACGTGTCGCATAGCACTGACGCTAACCCGCGCACCCGCGCCACCGGGAGGTTTCCCGGCTTGTCCGCGGCCCGGACGGGTCGATGCGGGGCGGGTTAGGCCTGGCCCACCTCGAAGCGGACGAACCGCGTCACCGTGACACCGGCGTCGTCGAGCAGCGCCTTGACGGTCTTCTTGCTGTCGGACACCGACGGCTGCTCGAACAGCACCGCGTCCTTGAAGAAGCCAGTCAGCCGGCCCTCGACGATCTTGGGCAGGGCCTGCTCCGGCTTGCCCTCCGCCTTGGCGGTTTCCTCGGCGATACGACGCTCACTGGCCACCACGTCCTCGGGCACGTCGTCGCGGGACAGGTAGCGGGCCTTGAGCGCGGCGATCTGCAGAGCGACGGCGTGTGCGGCGTCTTTATCCGCGGGGGTTCCGCCGCCCGAGTATTCGACCAGCACGCCGACCGCGGGCGGCAGGTCGGCCGCCCGCCGGTGCAGGTAGGTCTCGACGGTGCCGTCGAAGTTCGCGACGCGGCGCAACTCCAACTTCTCGCCAATCTTGGCCGACAGCTCCGCAATTGCCTGCTCGACGGTCTTGTTACCGATGCCGGCGGCCTTGAGCTCGTCGACGTCCTTGGCCTTCGACGACACGGCCGCCGCCACGATCTGGTCGGCCAGCGCCTGGAACTCCGCGTTCTTGGCGACGAAGTCGGTCTCGCTGTTCAGCTCGATCAGCGCGCCGCCCTGCGCCGCGACCAAACCTTCGGCCGTCGCACGCTCGGCGCGCTTGCCGACGTCTTTGGCGCCCTTGATCCGCAGCGCCTCGACGGCCTTGTCGAAATCGCCGCCGTTTTCGGCCAGCGCGTTCTTGCAGTCGAGCATGCCGGCGCCGGTGAGTTCCCGAAGCCGCTTGACGTCGGCAGCGGTGAAGTTCGCCATATCAGCCTTCCTATGAGGGGTCAGTGGTTGGTTCGGGGGTGCCCGCAGCGGCGTCGGTGGGGGCGGTGGCGGTAGCGGAGGCCAGCAGCTCCTGCTCCCATTCGGCGAGCGGCTCGGCGGCCTCGGCCTCGGGCTTGCCGTCGCCACGGCCGACGCCGGCGCGGGCCTGCAGGCCCTCGGCGACGGCGGAGGCGATCACCTTGGTCAGCAACGCGGCCGAACGGATAGCGTCGTCGTTGCCGGGGATCGGGTAGTCGACCTCGTCGGGGTCGCAGTTGGTGTCCAGGATCGCGATGATCGGGATGTTCAGCTTGCGAGCCTCCGCGACCGCGAGGTGCTCCTTATTGGTGTCGACGACCCAGATGGCCGACGGCACCTTGGCCATGTCGCGGATACCGCCGAGGCTGCGCTCCAGCTTGTTCTTCTCGCGGGTCAGCATCAAGATTTCCTTCTTGGTGCGGCCCTCGAATCCGCCGGTCTGCTCCATCGCCTCGAGTTCCTTGAGGCGCTGCAGCCGCTTGTGCACGGTGGAGAAGTTGGTCAGCATGCCGCCCAGCCAGCGCTGGTTCACGTACGGCATTCCGACGCGGGTCGCCTCGGCGGCAACCGATTCCTGCGCTTGCTTCTTGGTGCCGACGAACAGCACACTGCCGCCGTGGGCGACGGTCTCTTTGACGAATTCGTACGCCTGGTCGATGAAGGTCAGCGTCTGCTGCAGGTCGATGATGTAGATGCCGTTGCGGTCGGTGAAGATGAACCGCTTCATCTTGGGATTCCAGCGACGGGTCTGATGCCCGAAGTGGGTGCCGCTGTCCAGCAGCTGCTTCATGGTTACGACGGCCATGGTTGTGCCTTACTTGTGTCGGTTGTCGCCTGGCATCGGGTGAGGCCGGGCCCTGGCGGCTGCTGCGATGCCGGACCCAGCCGGAAAACCCGGTCGGGACCGCCCGGCATGCGATTGCGTTCTCCTAGTGGAACCAGAGACGCGATGCAGACGCGCGAAGTCAGCCCGCGAACGAGCTGCGACCAGCAGTTTACACCGACTCAGCAGGTGGTTTTGCCACGCTTCCCCAACCGGGCCGCTGGTCCACAAGACCGGCGACGCCGGGTGGCCCGGGCGGCGGCGCCGCGTTGAACTGGCTGGATGCGGTGGAGAGCGCTGCTGTTATGTGCGGGCCTGGTCAGCGCGGTGCCGGCGGTTGCCGCCGAAGACCGCCTGGAGTGGCCGTTGCGCCCACCGCCGGCCGTCGCCCGGGGGTTCGACGCCCCGGCCCAAGACTGGCATCCCGGTCACCGGGGCGTGGACCTGGCCGGTGGCGCCGGTCAGCCGGTGTACGCCGCGGGGGCCGCGACGGTGGTGTTCGCCGGGCTGCTGGCCGGACGGCCGGTGGTGTCGCTGGCCCATCCCGGTGGATTGCACACCAGTTACGAACCGGTCCGGGCGGCGGTGCGGGTCGGCCAGCAGGTGACGGCCGCGACCGTGATCGGCGAGTTGGCGGCCGGGCACGCCGGCTGCCCGGTCGCGGCATGTCTGCATTGGGGGGCGATGTGGGGGCCGGCGTCGGGCGCCCGCTATGTCGATCCGCTGGGCCTGCTGAAGTCCACGCCGATCCGGCTCAAACCGCTGAATCGCTGAGCGCGCCGCGCGTCACGCTCGGGGATGGGCCTGATCGTGCACCGCGCGCAATCGGGACACCGCGACGTGGGTGTAGAGCTGGGTGGTCGCCAGGCTCGTATGGCCGAGCAACTCCTGGACAACGCGCAGGTCAGCCCCGCCTTCGAGCAGGTGCGTGGCCGCGCTGTGCCGCAGGCCGTGCGGCCCCATGTCCGGCGCGCCGTCCACCGCGCCGACGGTCTGGTGCACCACCGTGCGCGCCTGGCGAACGTCCAGCCGGCGCCCCCGCGCGCCCAGCAGCAGCGCCGGGCCCGACTCCGCGCTGACCAGGGCGGGGCGCCCCTCGGTCAGCCACGCGTCGAGCGCCTCGCCGGCGGGCCTGCCGAACGGCACGCTGCGCTGCTTGTCACCCTTGCCGAGCACGCGCAGCAGCCGATGGTGGGTGTCGACGTCGTCGACGTCCAGGCCGCACAGCTCGCTGACCCGGATCCCGGTGGCGTACAGCATCTCGACGATCAGCCGGTCGCGCAAAGCCATCGGATCACCTTGCTGCGCACCGGCTTTGGCGGCGGCCATGGCGTCGGCTGCTTGATCCTGGCGCAGCACCGCGGGCAGGTTGCGGTGCGCCTTGGGGACCTGCAGCCGGGCGGCCGGATCCACCGTCAGCAGGCCGCGCCGCACGGCCCACGCGGTGAAGGCCTTCACCGCCGAGGTGCGCCGGGCGAGCGTCGTGCGGGCGACACCGGCCGCGGCCGCGGCGGACAACCAGGAGCGCAGCAGGGGCAGGCTCAGCCCGTCCAGATCGGCGCCGCGGTCGCCGATGAAGGCGAGCAGCGAGCGCAGGTCGCCGAGATAGGCGCGACGGGTGTGCGCCGAGCGGCCGCATTGCAAATCCAGGTACTCGTCGAACTCGTCGAGAATCGCCTGCACTCCCCCACGGTCGCAGCCCCGGCCCGCCGCTGGTTAGTCGACGCGCCGAAGCGTGTCCGGGGTGAGATCTTTGCGCGTCGGATAGCCGTCGACGGCCATGACGAGGTCCGCTTCGGCCAGGATCGAGCGCAGCACGTGCACGATGCCGTCGACGCCGCCGAGCGCCAGGCCGTAGGCGTATGGCCGGCCGATGCCCACGGCCGCGGCGCCCAATGCCAGGGCCTTGACGACGTCGGCGCCGCTGCGGATCCCCGAATCGAAGAGCACCGGCAACCCGTCGGCCGCCTCGACGACCCCCGGCAGGCAGGCGAGGGCGGGCAGGCCCCCGTTGGCCTGGCGCCCGCCGTGGGTGGAGCAGTAGATGCCGTCGACGCCGCCGTCCCTGGCGCGCCGCGCGTCGTCGGGGTGGCAGATGCCCTTGACGATGAGCGGCAGGTCGGTCAGCGACCGCAGCCAGCCGAGGTCGTCCCACGTCAAGGGATTTCCGAAGGTCTGAATCCACTGCAGCACAGTGCCTTGCGGATCCTCCTCGGGCGGGCGCCGCAGGCTGGCGCGGAAGACCGGATCGCTGGTGTAGTTGCTCAGGCAAAGCCCCCGCAACTGGGGGAAATTGGCCGTGGTGAGGTCGCGCGGGCGCCACCCCGGAACCCAGGTGTCCAGGGTGACGATGATGCCCTTGAAGCCGGCCGCTTCGGCCCGCTGCACCAGGCTGGCGGCCAGCTCACGATCCTTCGGCGTGTACAGCTGGAAGAAGCCGGGGGTGTCACCGAACTGCGCGGCGACGTCTTCCATCGGATCGGCGGTCAGGGTGGAAACGACCATCGGGACACCGGTGCGGGCGGCCGCGTGTGCCGTGGCCAGGTCGCCGTGGCCGTCTTGCGCGCAGATACCGATGACACCGATCGGCGCCATGAACACCGGCGACGGCAAGGTCAGGCCGAACATCTGAACCGACAGGTCGCGATCGGCGGCGCCGACGAACATGCGTGGCATCAGGCCCCAGCGATCGAACGCCTCCCGGTTGGCCCGCTGCGTGCGTTCGTCGCCGGCGCCACCGCTGACGTAGGACCACACCGACGGTGACATGGCCTTCTCGGCCCGGGCCTCCAATTCCGCGAAGACCATCGGCAGCGCGGGTGCCACCCCGCCCAGGCCCTGGAAGTAAATCTCGTTCTGGTAGTCGCCGAATGCCATGCGGTAGAGGATGCCAGCTCGGCGCTGGAGGCTGACGAGCCCCTACGAGGCCCCGGATTCCGCCTGCGCCAGTTCCTTCTTCCATTGCCGGAACGTCTCTTCGGTGCGGCCGCGGCGCCAGTACCCCGAGATCGACGCCCATTTGGCGTCCACGCCACGCTCTTTGCGGATGTAGGGCCGCAGATTGTGCATGACGGCCTGGGCCTCGCCGTGGATGAAGACGTGCACCTGTCCCGGCGGCCACGGGGCGCTGGTGACAGCTTCGATCAGCGGCGCGTGATCGCCGGCGCGGTCCTCCGGAACCAAGTCGGCACGCCCGCCGCGGTAGACCCAATGCACCTCGACGCCGTCCGGTGCGGTCAACGGGATCTCGTCCTCTTGGCCCGCGACCTCGATGAACGCCTTGCCGACTGCGCTGGGCGGCAACGCCTCCAGCGCAGCGGCGATGGCCGGCAGCGCCGATTCGTCGCCGGCCAGCAGGTGCCAGTCGGCGGCCGGGTCCGGTGTGTACGCGCCGCCGGGGCCCATCAGGTAGATGGGCTGGCCCGGCTGGGCCGTGGACGCCCATTGGCCCGCCATGCCGTGCTCGCCGTGCACGACGATGTCCAGCGTGATTTGGCGCTTCTCGACCTCGACCCGGCGGACGGTGAGGGTCCGCACCGAAGGTTTCTTCTCCGGGGGCAGGTCGGCGAAGCTGTCGAGGGTCAGCGGCTCGGGCAAGCCGGCCACGTCCACGTCGTCGGCGACGAACACCAGCTTGACGTAGGAGTCGGTGAACTTGCTGGGCACGAAAGCGTCAAAATCCTTGCTCCCGAGCACTATCCGCACCATGTGCGGTGTGAGTTGTTCGGTACCGACAACTTCGAAGCATTGCAGTGGTCGACCTGCCACTTGTCCTCCTATTCAAACCCCGACCCCCGGTCGACTATACGAGTCGCGTCGTTGATGCAGCTTGGCCTGCGGACGCCCGGACGATTCGCCACCGCCCGTCCTGGCGCTGCACCAACCCGGCCAGCTCGAGCATCGCCAGCGGTCCCAGCACCAACTCGGGCACCATTCCCGAAGCGACCGCGATCTCGTCGACGGTGGCGGCGCCCCGGCCCGGCAATGCCTCGTAGACCCGGCCCTCGGCGTCGCTGAGGCCGTCGAGTGGCGTCGCCGGGTGCGGCTCGTCGGCCGCCAGTTCGCCGATGTGGCCGATGAGCTCGACGACGTGGTCGGCCCGGGTGACCAGCTCGGCGCCGTTGCGCAGCAGCGCATGGCAGCCCGCCGACGCCGAGGACGTGACGGGTCCGGGCACCGCGGCCACCACTCGCCCCAACGCCCGCGCCCAGGCCGCGGTGTTGGCCGCGCCGCTGCGCAGCCCGGCCTCCACCACCACAGCGGCGCCCACCACGGCGGCCACCAGACGATTGCGGGTCAGGAAGCGGTAGCGGGCCGGGCGGATACCGGGCGCGTATTCGCTGAACAGCAGCCCATGCTGGCCGATGCGGTGCAGCAGCGCCGTGTGACCGCTCGGGTAGGGAACGTCGAGCCCGCCGGCCAGCACGGCCACGGTGATGCCGTCACAGTCCAGCGCGGCGCGGTGCGCCGCGCCATCGATGCCGTAGGCGCCGCCCGAAACGACGGCCACGTCGCGCTGCGCCAACCCGGCGGCCAATTCGCCGGCGACGTGCTCGCCGTAGGTGGTCGAAGCGCGCGTCCCGACCACGGCGGCCGCCCGGTGCGCCACCTCGTCGAGCCGGACCGGTCCCAGCGCCCACAACACCGTCGGCGCAACTATCGGCGCGCCGCCTGATCGCGGTGCGGCACCGCGGAATGCGGTGAACGCGAGCACCGGCCACTCGTCGTCGTCGGGGGTGATCAACCGCCCGCCGCGCCGGGCGAGCATCTCGAGATCCGCCGTGCTGCGGTCGATTTCGCGTCGGACCGCGGTGCGGCGGGCCAGGTGATCGTCGACCAGTCCACGCCGGACCCGTTCGGCCGCCTCCACCGGCCCGACGCGCTGCACCAGGGCGGCGAGTTCGGCGCAGGGCGGCTCGGCCACCCGGGACAAATAGGCCCAGGCGCGCTTCGCGGGGTCGTCGAGCGCCGTCGTCATCGGTTCGCCACCCGCTCCAAGGATCCGCCAAGAATCCCTTGAGCCCCGCGCGCGAACGTGGTGTTGTCAGCCGCCCGTCGCCGCACGCCGGCCCGCAACGAACGGAACGACCCATGATCCTCGACCTGCCGATGGTGTACCGCGTGTCCGAGCATCCGAAAAACCCCTGGGCCGTCGCGGCGTTCGCGCTCAGCCTGGTCAGCTGGATCGGTTTTCCCATCCCCATCATCAGCTTTGGTCTTGCCTGCATCGCGTTGCGCGAGATGGACCAGCGGGGTGAAAGCGGCCGTGCGATGGCCCAATTCGCCCGCGCGTTCGCGATTCTGGTGACTGTCGCGATAGCGCTGCGGGGTGGGCACACCGATTGGCTGACGATGGCACGCTGGTAACGCGCCCGGCCGGTTGGTTGTCGCGGCGCTCATCGTTGCGCCCCGGGTTGGCGGAAGCTGAGTGCGGCAGCGACTTCGTCGGTCCCGGGTGTGGTGCGGCCCGCCAGGTCGGCCAGGCTCCAGGCGACCCGCAACGTGCGGTCGAGGCCACGGATACTGAGCAGCCCGCGGTCCAGTGCCCTTTGCAGCGGCTCCATCGCCGCGTTGCTGGGACGGAATTTTCGGCGCAGCAGCGTCCCGCTGACCTCGCCATTGGTACGGAATCCGTGGGGTAGCCAGCGCTCGGCGGCGGCCGCGCGGGCCCGGGCCACCCGGTGGCGAACCTGGGCCGTCGATTCGCCGTCTCCACCCGCGAACGCCCCGGCCTTCACCTGATGCATCTGCACGCGAAGGTCCACCCGATCCAGCAGCGGCCCCGACAGCTTGCCCAGGTAGCGGCGTTTGGCCGCCGCCGCGCAGATGCAGTCCTGCGGGTCGGCCGGGGCGCATGGGCACAGGTTGGCGGCCAGCACCAGCTGGAATCGGGCGGGATAACACGCCACCCCATCGCGGCGGGCCAGGCGAATCTCGCCGTCCTCCAACGGTGTTCGCAGGGCTTCCAGCGCGCTGACCCGGATCTCGGCGCATTCGTCGAGGAAGAGCACCCCGCGATGCGCTCGACTGACCGCGCCCGGGCGCGCCATCCCGGACCCTCCGCCGACGAGCGCGGCCACGCTGGAACTGTGATGTGGCGCGACGAACGGCGGTCGGGTGATCAGCGGTGTGTTGCCCGACAGCAACCCGGCCACCGAGTGAATCGCGGTGACTTCCAGGGATTCGGCATCCGTCAATGGCGGCAACAACCCCGGAAGACGTTGGGCGAGCATCGTTTTGCCTACTCCCGGCGGGCCGGTGAGCATGAGGTGGTGCGCCCCGGCGGCGGCCACCTCCACCGCGAACCGCGCCTGCGTCTGCCCGACCACGTCGACCAGATCCGCCGTGGGCTCCCCGTCCGTGGGTTCCGCTTCGATCCTGCTGTCCAGGACGCCGCTGCCGCTGAGCCACTTCTGCAGCTGCCCCAAGGTGCGCACGCCCCACACGTCGATGCCGTCGACCAGGCTGGCCTCGGCCAGGTTGTCCACCGGCACCACCACGGCCGGCCAGCCGTCGCGTTTGGCGGCCAGCACGGCGGGCAGCACCCCGCGCACCGGCCGCACGCGGCCGTCCAGTGACAGCTCGCCCAGCAGCACCGTTTTCTCCAGCCGGTCCCAGGGGTTCTTGCGCTGCGCCGACAGCACCGAGGCGGCCAGGGCGATGTCGTAGACGGAGCCCATTTTGGGGAGCGTCGCCGGCGACAGCGCCAGGGTGAGCCGCGCCATCGGCCAGCTGTTGCCGCAGTTGGTGACCGCCGCCCGGACCCGGTCGCGTGACTCCTGCAGCGCGGCGTCGGGCAGGCCCACCAGGTGCACGCCCGGCAGGCCGGAGGTGATGTCGGCTTCGATCTCCACGATCTGTCCGTCCACGCCGCGCACCGCGACGGAGAACGCGCGTCCCAGCGCCATCAGGCGATCCCTTGCAGGTGGGTGATCTCGGGGGTGCGGCGGCGCCCGATCCGCACGCCGATCACGTCTATCCGGATGGCCGCCCAGTGCTGGTCCTGACCGGCCAGCCACAGCCCGGCAAGCCTGCGCAACCGCCGAACCTTGGGCGGGGTGACGGCATGTGCCAGTCCCCCGTAACCGTCGCCGGTGCGGGTCTTCACCTCGACGAACACCACCGTCGAAGTGGCGTCGTCGCGGGCGATGATGTCGAGTTCGCCGTAGCGGCAGCGCCAGTTGCGGTGCAGGATCCGCAATCCCATCCGCGTCAGATGATCCACGGCGAGCGCCTCACCCATCGCCCCCAGTTGGATCCGGGTCATCGTCGTTTCGGTTGTCATGCGGGTCACGGTGCCCGGTGGCCCCGACGGGACGGGCCCTCGCCGCGACCCGCGGCCACCCGCAACGGCCGGTTATCCCCAGTGCGACGCCCATCCACAGCCGGTGGGGTGACACGGGGGTGCGGCTAGGTGATCCGGTCCGCCCTGGTGTAGATGTTCATCGAGTCCTCCCGCAGAAACGCCACCAGCGTGATGCCGGCCTCCTCGGCCAGCGAGACCGCCAGCGACGACGGCGCGGACACGGCCGCCAGCACCGGAATCCCGGCCATCACGGCCTTCTGCGTCAACTCGAACGATGCGCGCCCGCTGACCAGCAACACCGAGGCCTGCAGCGGTACCCGCTGGTGTTCGGTCGCCCAGCCGATCACCTTGTCGACCGCGTTGTGTCTGCCGACGTCTTCGCGGACCACCAGCATGGCGCCGTCCACCTCGAACAGCGCCGCGGCGTGCAGACCCCCGGTGCTGTCGAAAACCTTTTGTGCGGAACGTAATTGGTTGGGCATCGCCTTGAGGGTGGCCGCCGCGACGGTCGCGTGATCGGTGCCGGGGGAAAATCGGCTACTCAGCCGCACCGCGTCCAGCGACGCCTTGCCGCAGACCCCGCACGACGAGGTGGTGTAGAAGTTGCGGGTGACATCGAGGTCGGGTTTTTCCACCCCGGCGGCCAGCGTCACGTCCAGGACGTTGTAGGTGTTCGCACCCACATCGTCGCGCCCGGCGCAATACCGGATGCTGTGCACGTCGTCGCGGCCCGCGATGACGCCTTCGGTGAGCAGAAAGCCTTGGGCGAGTTCAATATCGGATCCCGGCGTGCGCATCGTCACGGTGACCGCCGCGCCGTCGACACGGATCTCCAACGGTTCCTCGACGACCAGGGTTTCGGGGCGGGTGATCGCTTTCTCGGCGGTCAGATGCGTTACCCGCCGGCGCGAAGTTACGTGCCCCACTAGGCGATTTCACCGCCGGCGGCTGCGTCGCGAGAAGCGGCGGAACGCTGAAGACCCATTGGATCAAACTACCCCGGCCGGCGACCGGCCGCCGCAAACCGGAAGCGCGAACAGCGCTCTCACACTCCCGACGCCAGCGCTTCCAACGTCTCTGCCGAGGAGTGCAGCGGGCGCCAGCCCAGTTGGGTCTTGGCCTTGGTGGTGTCCATCACCATCGACGTCCGCGCGGTGTGCAGCCATTCCAGCATGGACGGCACCCGCGGCACCCGCGAGATCGCCGCAGAGGCTGCCGTGGCGGCGACGGCGGGAACCCGCACCGGGCGGCCGCCCAGCGCCCTGGCCACGTCGGCTACCGCCACGACCCCGTCGCCTGCGATGTTGTACACCCCCGGCGGCGCCGGGGCGGTGGCCGCCAGCGCGATCGCCGTCGCGACGTCGTCGTGGTGGACCAGTTGCAGCGGGTAACCCGGATCCGGCACCACCGGCTTCAAAATCGGGACGGCCTTGACCACCGCACGCATCGGGCCGGGCAGTTGATTCCACGGCATGGCGTCGGCCAGGGCGGTGGCTTTGGGTCCCGCCACGACACACGGCCGCAGCACGAACACCTCGAGCGGCGAATCCCTGGTGATGTCGGCGAGCAGCGCCTCGCAAGCCGCCTTCTGCTCGGAATAGTAGTGCTCGGCGGACCCCCGGGCGGCCACGTCCTCGGTCAGCGGGACGGGGTTGTCGGAGTGGTAGCCGTACGCCGCCACCGACGACGTGTACACCAGCCGCCGGGGCCGCTCGGCGGCCACCGTCGCCTCGAACAGATTGCGGGTGCCTTCAAGGTTCACCCGGGCGCTCTCATCGCGCGAACCCATGATGATGAAGGCCAGATGGATCACCACGTCGGCCTGCGCGACCAGGGCGTCGACGGCCTCGCGGTCCAGGATGTCGCCTTGCTGATAGGTGGTCTTGAGCCACCCTCGTGACGACGGGTCAAACGGGCGGCGGGCCATCCCGATGATCGCGTCGACAGCGGGCTCGCGTTCCAGCGCCGTCACCGCGGAGATGCCGATCTCCCCGGTTGGTCCGGTCACCGCGACGGTCACTCCCATTCAGAACGTCCTTCCCTGCACGCGGTCGGCCGAAACCCCGCGTGCAAACGTCACCGGCCGCCCGGCGCGCGCATTCGGCGCATGATGGAACCATCTTTCCGATGTCTCGCGATTCGCGAGAGGTTGGACGTGCGCGTACTCCGCATCGTCAGCGGGTCGACGGTGACCGGCAAGATGCCCTGATTGGCCGCAACCAGACCAAACAGCGTGTAAGGCTGGTCTCGGCGACCCATAATTTACGGCGATCCGAAGCCGATCGCACCGCCGCAGGGAACGAGGCAACAGCATGGCGTACGAATCGAAGACCGGCGGGGAGAAGGCCGACCCCGCGACGGTGTTCGCCGCGCTGGCCGAGATCATCTATCAGGGCTCGGATGCCAACGAGATGTATGCCGCCATCTGCGTGGCCGCCACCCTGACCGTCCGCGGCTGTGACCACGCCAGCCTGTTGGTACGCGAGAACGACAGATATGTCACGGTCGGTGCCAGTGATCGGTTGGCGCTGGCAATCGACGACCTCGAGCGGCGTGCCGGCGACGGCCCGTGCATCGATGCCATCGAGGAAGAGACGCCCCAGATCGACACGGACCTGACGACGCCGTCGCTGTGGCCCAAGCTGGCGGAGGTTCTGGTCGCAGAGACTCCGGTGCGGGGCGCGATGGGGTTTCGGCTTCTGGTCGACAAACGCAAAGGGGCCGCGCTCAATCTGTTCAGCGACACCCCGAACATGTTCGACTCCGAGTCCGCCGGGCGGGCGGCGGTGCTGGCCGCGTTCGCCAGTGTCGCCATCAACGCGGTCAACAAGGGCGAAGATTCCGCAAGCCTGCGACGCGGGCTGCTCAGCAACCGCGAGATCGGCAAGGCCGTCGGCATGCTGATGCTGCTGCACGAAATGAGCGAGGACGACGCGTTCGACCTGCTGCGCCGCCACTCCCAGGCGCTGAACATCAAGCTGGCCGACGTTGCGCGGGAGGTCATCGAGCAGCGCGGCCAGTTACCCGCGCCCGGCGAAAACCAGCTTCCGCCGAATACCTAGCGGTGGCTATTCGGGAAGCCGCAGCTCCGGCTTCTCGACCTCTTCGATGTTGACGTCCTTGAAGGTGACCACCCGGACTTGCTTGACGAAGCGCGCCGGCCGGTACATGTCCCACACCCAGGCGTCGGACAGCCGCAGCTCGAAGTAGACCTCGCCGTCGGCGTTGCGCGGCGTCATCTCCACGCTGTTGGCCAGGTAGAAGCGCCGTTCGGTCTCCACGACGTAGCTGAATTGGCCGACGATGTCCTTGTATTCGCGGTACAGCGAGAGCTCCATCTCGGTTTCATACTTTTCGAGATCTTCTGCACTCATCTGCTCAGACGTCCTTCTCCCAGACAGTTTTCCCCGGGCATCCCGGCGCTAGCTGCCCGCATGGTTCGCCGGGGTGGGAATCCTGATCCCATCTTTCCTCACCGATATCCGTCGTGCTCCAGCGGTGGGTCCGGTCGGCAGTCGGCGACTACCCGGCTGCCGTTCCTGGTGGCCACGCGCCGCACGTTGATGAACGAATAACGATGTTCGGGGCAGGGGCCCAGTTCGGCCAGCGCCGTGCTGTGCGCCGGCGTGCTGTAGCCCTTGTGCAGCGCGAAGCCGTAACCGGGGTGGTCGGCCTCCATGGCGACCATCAACCGGTCCCGGCTGACCTTCGCCAGCACGCTGGCCGCCGCGATACACGCCGCCACCGCATCGCCACCGATGACCGGCAGCGACGGGACGGGCAGCCCGGGCACCCGGAAACCGTCGCTCAGCACGTACCCGGGCCGCACGGACAATCCGGCGACGGCACGGCGCATGCCTTCGATGTTGGCGACGTGCACACCGCGCCGGTCCACCTCCGTCGACGGGATGAACACCACGTGGTAGGCCAGCGCGTAGCGGCGAATCAGCGGGAACAGCTTTTCCCGGGCGGCCTCGGTGAGCTTCTTGGAATCATCAAGGGCGGCAAGGCTTTCCATTCGCCCCGGTCCAAGCACGCAGGCCGCCACCACCAGCGGTCCGGCGCAGGCGCCGCGGCCGACCTCGTCCACGCCGGCCACCGGCCCCAACCCGCTGCGGTACAGCGCCGATTCCAGGGTGCGCATTCCAGACGACTTGCGGATCACCGTCCGCGGCGGCCACGTCGTGGCCATGGCTACTTATTCTGCTGCGGGTTCACCGATCCCACGCCACCCCATCGGGATGGCGGCCACACGATGAACCTGGCTTTCCCGATCACGTTGGACACCGGCACGGTTCCCGACGTCGGGTCGCCGGTGCACAACACACCCCGGAGGGCTTCGGCCGGCACGCTGGTGCAGTGGGCGCGCGAGTCCGCCGAGTGCGTCCGATTGTCGCCCATCACCCACAGCCGCCCCACCGGGACGGCCACCGGCCCGAATTCGCTGCCCAGGCACGGGTACACCGACGGATCGGCGGCCATGGTGGTGCGATCCAGGTAGGGCTCTTTGAGCGGCTTGCCGTCGACCGTCAACCCGGTGTCGGCCCGGCATTGCACCGTCTGTCCACCCACCGCGATGACCCGCTTGACCAGGTCGTTCTCGTCCGGCGGCACGAAACCGATGAAGGACAGCGCGTTTTGCACCCAGCGCAGCACGGTGTTGTTGGACCGGATCGACTTGTAGCCGAGATTCCACGGCGGCGGTCCCTTGAAGACGATGACGTCACCGGGGCGCGGCGCGCTGAAGCGGTAGCTGACCTTGTCCACCATGATCCGGTCGCCGACGCAGCCCGTGCACCCGTGCAACGTCGGCTCCATGGATTCCGACGGGATCAGGTAGGGCCGGGCCACGAAGGTCAGCATGACGTAGTAGAGGACGACGGCGATCACCGCCAGGAGCGCGAATTCGCGCAACGTCGAACGCTTGGGGTCCTCCGATTCGCCTTCGGCGGGCGTCTCCGCTACCGGCCCCGGTTCGGGGATCGATCCGGTCGTCGCCGCGGCGTCGTCGGGCCGCGTCGCAGGGCTGCGGGTAGAGACCTTCGGATCTGACTCGCCGGTGTGGGACTCGGGCTTCGATGAATCCGCGGTATCCGTCACGAGATCAGCGTAGCCAGCGCACGTTGTGGCCGCCTAAACCGGCGAGCGATCCGCACCCGGAGATGACGGGGACGAATCGGCAGTGCCGCCAAGGCGTCCCGGCTCAGCGCTTCTCCTTGATCTTGGCCTTCTTGCCGCGCAGTTCACGCAGGTAGTACAGCTTCGCGCGGCGGACGTCACCGCGGGTCACCACCTCGATGTGATCGATGTTGGGCGAGTGCACCGGGAAGGTCCGCTCCACGCCGACGCCATAGCTTTCCTTGCGCACGGTGAAGGTCTCACGGATGCCACCGCCCTGGCGACGGATCACCGCCCCCTTGAACACCTGGATACGCTCCTTGGCGCCCTCGATGACCTTCACGTGCACGTTGATGGTGTCGCCCGGGCCGAAAACCGGGATGTCGTCGCGCAGCGACGCCTGATCGACGAAGTCCAGCCGGTTCATGTGCGAGACACTTCCTTGAGGTCGCGGCCGACGGCAGCTACCCCACGCAGGTGTGAGGCGGTCGCCAAGCCGATGGTTTCGGGCTTTCTGGCGCATCTCGCAGCAGGCGGGAAACGGCCCAACCGGCCTGCAACCGCTGGAGACAACTGGTCAATTGTGCCAGACAGGGCGCGTGCCGCGGAAATCACAGGAACTCGGCGGTTCACAACGCGCCAAACGCGCTGGTAAATGGTACATATGACGGGGGTCAGAACGCGCTACCCGCATCATTGCGTGACGGCCGGTGCAGGTGGCGCGACGGGCCCTCTCGTGCACTGTGTCGGAGTCACGCCGGAGGAGACGAATGCGGGTACGTCCGCTGACGCTGTTCACCGCCACCGCGGCGGTGACGTTGGTGGTTGCCGCCGGCTCCGAGGCACTGGTCCAGGCAAAGGTGTACCGCCTGCCGATCACCGCGCCCGTTCGGGTGATCTCCGCGCCACCCACCTCGGCTCCCCCGCAGTCCGCCACGCTGATGCTGGAGGCGGCCATCCCGCCGCAGCCGTCTCAAGCCCTGTCAAGCCCGGGATTTGGCCAGCTGCAGGCCCGCGTCCAGCAGGCCGCCGACGAGGCCGCCGGCAGCGGCGCCGCCCTGTCGGTGGCCATCCTCGACCGCAGCACCCATCAGCTGATCGCCAACGGGAACAGCCAGGTCATCGGCACCGCGTCGGTGGCGAAGCTGTTCATCGCCGACGATCTGCTGCTGCACGAATCCGAGGGCAAGGCGCCACTGAGCGCCGACGACCGCCAGGCTCTGGACATCATGCTGCAGTCATCGGACGACGGGGCGGCCGAAAGGTTCTGGGGCCAGGGCGGCGGAGCCGCCATCATCACCGAGGTGGCCGCCCGCTACGGGCTGGCCTCCACCACCCCGCCCAGCGACGGGCGCTGGTGGAACACCATGAGCTCGGTGACCGACCTGATCCGCTACTACGACATGCTGCTGGACGGCTCCGGGGGCCTGCCGGCCGATGATGCCAAGATCATCGTGAACGACCTGGCCCAGTCCACCCCCAACGGGCTCGACGGCTACCCGCAGCGATTCGGCATCCCGGACGGCCTGTTCGCCGAACCGGTCGCGGTCAAGCAGGGCTGGATGTGCTGCATCGGCAACGATTGGATGCATTTGTCGACCGGGGTGATCGGGGCCGACCGCCGCTACATCATGGTGGTCCAATCCCTGCAGCCCGCCGACGACGCCACCGCCCGCGACACCATCACCCGCGCGGTCAGGACGATATTTCCCGAGGGCCGCGTCGAGGCCCCGCGGCACGGGCTCTAACGGACCGCGTCGTCGTCGGGCTCCAGCCGATGGCCCGGCTCAAGCAGTTCGGGGCGGCGCTCGCGGGTGCGCCGCAGCGAGATCTCCCGGCGCCACGCGGCGACTCGCGCGTGGTCACCCGACAGCAGCACCTCGGGGACGTCGAGCCCGCGCCAGGTCGGCGGCCGGGTGTAGCTGGGCCCCTCCAGCCGCCGGTCCAGTGCCGGCGAGTGCGAATCCTCGCGGTGCGAGGCGGGATTGCCGAGAACTCCGTCGAGCAGCCGCAGCACTGCCTCGATCATCACCACGGCGGCCGACTCGCCGCCGGGCAGCACGTAGTCGCCGATCGAGACTTCTTCGACCCGCATGCGCCGCGCGGCATCCTCGATGACCCGCTGGTCGATGCCCTCGTAGCGACCGCACGCGAACACCAGGTGGGTCTCGGCGCTGAAGCGCGCGGCCGTCGCCTGCGTGAACAATCGACCGGCCGGCGTCGGTACCACCAAAAGGGTGTCGCCGGAGGTGACTTCATCGAGTGCCTCGCCCCACACCGGCGCCTTCATCACCATGCCCGGGCCACCGCCGTAGGGGGCGTCGTCGACCGAGCGGTGCACGTCATGGGTCCAGTGCCGCAGGTCATGAACCTGCAGATCGACCAGGCCGGACTGGATCGCCTTGCCCGGCAACGATTGCCGCAGCGGATCCAGATAGGCCGGAAAGATCGTGACGACGTCGATTCTCATCTTGAAGATTCCCGGCTACAGATCCAGCAGGCCTTCGGGCGGATCGATCTCGACGGTGCCGTCGTCCAGCGACACCGACGTGACGATCGCAGTCACGAACGGCACCAACACTTCCCGCGTCTCGCCGCCGGTCGCGCCCGCGTCGGGCCGCACGGCCAACAGTTCACCGGCCGCCGTGTGCAACACCTCGGCGACGACACCGATCTGTTCGCCCGCGATGGTGCGGACGCGCAGGCCTTCGAGCTGATGGTCGTAGTAGGTGTCCGCCTCGTCGATGTCGGGCAGGTCCTCGGAGTCGACGAGGAACAGCGTGCCGCGCAGCGCGTCGGCGGCGTCACGGTCGGTGACGCCGGCCAGCCGCACCAGCATGCGCCCGCCGTGCTCTCGCGCACTCTCGATGACACAGCTGCGTTCCGCGCCGCCACGAGGGGGCTTGGCGCGCAACGTGTTACCGGGCGAGAATCGGGCGGCGGGATCGTCGGTGCGGATTTCCACCACCAGCTCGCCGCTGATGCCGTGGGCTTTCACCACACGCCCGACGGTCAACTCCAAGGGAGTTCCATGAGCAGCGCTCCGCTACTGGTCGGTGTCCACCACGTCGACACGGATGCCGCGGCCGCCGATACCGGCCACCAGCGTGCGCAATGCGGTCGCCGTGCGACCTCCGCGGCCGATCACCTTGCCCAAGTCGTCGGGATGCACGTGGACCTCGACCGTCCGCCCACGGCGGCTGGTCACCATGTCCACCCGGACATCGTCGGGGTTGTCGACAATCCCGCGAACCAGGTGCTCAACTGCGTCAACGACAACCGTACTCATCGCCGCGGTCAGCTTTCGGTGGTCGGCTCGGCCTGCTCGCCGCCCTCGGCGGGCGCCTCGGCCGCAGCGGCGGTCTCCGCCGGGGTCTCGGCTGCGGCCCGCGGCTCGGCAGTTTCTTCCGCGGCCTTCGCGGCCTTCTTGGCCGGGGCCTTCTTCTTCGGCTTCGCCGCCTCGGTGGCCGGTCCGCCGTCGGCCTCGGCCAGCGCGGCGTTGAACAGCTCCAGCTTGCTGGGCTTGGCCGGCGCGACCTTCAGGCGGCCTTCGGTGCCCGGCAGGCCCTTGAACTTCTGCCAGTCGCCGGTGATCTTCAGCAGCTTGAGGACGGGCTCGGTGGGCTGGGCACCCACGGATAACCAGTACTGGGCGCGCTCGGAGTTGATCTCGATGAGGCTCGGGTCTTCCTTGGGGTGGTAGCGCCCGATGACCTCGATGGAGCGACCGTCGCGCCGGGTGCGTGCGTCGGCGACGGCAATGCGGTACTGGGGATTGCGGATTTTGCCAAGCCGGGTCAGCTTGATCTTCACAGCCATGGTTAAGCGATTTCTCCTGTGTGTGTCACGCTGCAATTCAGCGATCGGGGCCCGATGCCCGGATCCGGTTTTGCCTCGCGTGTATGACCGGTCGGCGATGCATGATCGCTCGGCGGACAGCCGCCCATTGTGCCAGAACGAGGCGGCGCGGCAGAAATCGCGCGGCGATCGCGTGCGGCGGGTCGCCGCTATCGGGATCCGGCGGCGCTCACATCACTTTCTGGAAGACCTTGGTCTCGGATCGCCGCGTCATGCGCCAGCCGTCTGAGGTGCGGACGAACTCGTCGTCGTACCAGAGTCCGCAGAACAGCACCTGGTCCTTGTCGCCGCCCAGCACCATCGGGTTGAAGCAAATCACCCGCGACGAGGCCTTATCGCCGTCGATCCGGACCGAGAAGTTGCCGAGCATGTGCGCGTACACCGGGAAGTTGGGCAACACCTCGGCCAGCCACTTCTTCACCTGCGGATAGTTGCCCTCGATGCCGCCCAACGCCGTGTAGTCGATGTAGGCGTCGGGCGTGAACACCTGGTCCAGGTCGTCGAATCGCCGCTGGTCAATGGCGGTGGAATAGTCCACCAGAAGCTGCTGGATCTCAAGGCGGTCGGAGATTTCGGCCAGGCTCAACATGCATCGGAGGGTACTGAAGATCCGCACCGAAAAGGGGCGGAAGTTAGACTTTGCGGCCATGCGGAAGCTCACGGCCGCAGCCGTCACCCTGCTCGCGCTGGGTACCTGCACCGCCACCGTCACCATGTCCACCGCGTGGGCCGACAACAGCCAGCCGGTCGGCTCGATCCCCATTCCCGACGGCCCGGCGCAAACCTGGATCATCGCCGATCTCGACAGCGGCCAGGTGCTGGCCGGGCGCGACCAGAACGTCGCCCACCCGCCGGCCAGCACCATCAAGACGCTGTTGGCCCAGGTGGTCCTGGACTCGGTGAGCCTGGACTCGACCGTCGTCGCCGACGTCGCCGACACCCAGGTGGAGTGCAACTGCGTCGGCGTCAAACCGGGCCGCACCTATACCGCGCGCCAGCTTCTCGACGGCCTGCTGCTGGTCTCGGGCAACGACGCCGCCAACACCCTGGCGCACATGCTGGGCGGCCCGGACGTCACGGTCGCCAAGATGAACGCCAAGGCGGCCTCGCTGGGGGCCACCAATACGCATGCGGCGACACCGTCGGGTCTGGACGGGCCCGGGGGGTCGGGCGCGTCGACGGCGCACGACCTGGCGGTCATCTTCCGCGCCGCGATGGCCAACCCGGTGTTCGCGCAGATCACCGCCGAGCCGTCGGCGATGTTCCCCGGCGATAACGGCGATCACCCGATCACCAACCAGGACGAGCTGTTGCAGCGCTATCCCGGCGCGATCGGCGGCAAGACCGGCTTCACCAACGCCGCCCGCAAGACCTTCGTCGGGGCCGCCGCCCGCGGCGGCCGCCGGCTGGTGATCGCCATGATGTACGGGCTGATCAAAGAGGGCGGACCGACGTACTGGGATCAGGCGGCGACGTTGTTCGACTGGGGATTCGCCCAAAGCCCGCAGTCCGGCATCGGCTCGCTGTAACCCGTCGTCAGGAGTCCGCGTCCGGCAGCGCCGCGGTCAGCAGCGCCATCAACACCGGAATGCGCCGGGCCGCGATTTCGGGTTGCGGCAGAACGCCTTCCACCACGGCCGCCCCGTCGAACACATTGGTCATCAGCGCCACGAACACCGGAAAGGTGTCCTCGGGGAAGCGTTCGGCGCCCGGTAGCGCGCGTGCGGCATCGTGGATTTTCGCGGCGTACTGCCCCAGCTCGTGTTGCAAAGTCTCCCTGAGCTTTTCGTCGGTGCGGGCAGCGACCAGCAGTTCATAGATGACGGCGTTGGCCGGGCCGCCGGTGATGTCGCGCAGGATGGTCAGGGCCGCTTGGAGCGGCGGTTGGTCGGCGGGTATTTCGGCCACTCGCTTGGTGAACGACTCCAGCTGGCGACGTAGCACCTCGGACGCCGTGGCCGCCATGAAATCGCCCATGGTGTCGAAGTGCCGGAACAGCGCCCCGACCGACACCCCGGCCCGCTTGGTGATGACCGCGGCGGACGCGCGCGCGTAACCCACCTCGATGATGGTGGCGATGCATGCGTCGAGCAGCCGTCCGACGGTTTCTTCGCGCCGTTGCTGCTGGGTTCTGGCCATGTCAGGCGGTGACGCTCAGCGCGCTGCGGTGCCGACGGGCGCGCTCCCCCGCCCGCAGGTAGCGGCCCGACCGCACGGATTGCCCGTAGCCGTCGCGGAATTCACCTTTACGGAAGACGACCACGCCGCCCACTCCGGTGGCGACGACGGCGTCGTCGTTGCGGTTGACCATGCGCTGCAGGCCGCCGTAGAACGGCACCGCTTCCTCGTAATAGCCGTCGACGGATTCGTTGAGACCGGCGGGGTCGATCACCACGAAGTCCGCCCGGTCGCCGCGGCGCAGCGTGCCGGCGTCGATGCCGAACCACTCCGCCAATTCACCGGTGAGCCGATGCACGGCGTGCTCGATCGACATGAAGGGCGCACCGGCCGCCTGGGCGTCCCGGGCGCGCTTGAGCATCCGAAGTCCGAAGTTGTAGAAGGCCATGTTGCGCAGGTGCGCCCCGGCGTCGGAGAAGCCCATGTGCACGCTGCCTTCGTTGGCGAGCGCGTCCAGCAGCTTGGGGCGATGGTTGGCCACCGTGGTCGTCCACCGGACATTGCGCTCACCGTTTTCGACGAGCACATCCAGGAATGCGTCGAGCGGGTGCAGCTTGCGCTCGTCGGCGATCGCGCCAAAACTCTTGCCGACCAACGACTTATCCGGGCATTCGACGATCACCGCGTCGTGGAAGTCGCGGTGCCACAGCGACGGTCCGAGCTTAATGCGGTCGAATTCGCGCCGGAATTTCCGGCGATATTCCTTGTCTGCCAGTAACTCGTTGCGCTCCAACTGGTCCCGCAGGTGCAGGGCGGCCGTTCCGGCACCGAACTCCTCGAAGACCGGCAGATCGATTCCGTCGGAGTACAACTCGAACGGCACCGGCAGGTGCTGGAATCGCACGCTGGCGCCCAGGAGCTTGTTGAGCAGACGAGTCGCCGGGCCGAACACGTATACCGAGAGCGGCATCGATTTGGCGTCCGCCGATACCAGCATGCTCATCCGAACACCCTTGCCCCAGTTGAGTATCCGGCTGCTGGCCAGGAAGAAGAGCATCCCGGTCGACGGCTTCGCGACGTTGGGGGCGCTCTGCAGGATTCGGCCGCGCTTGCGCAGGACCTTGATCAGCCGGCGCCGTTCCCGCCACGTTGCGAAGGTGGACGGCAGGGCGCGCGAACGGAACCGTTCGCCATCGAGCTTGTCGATGGCCGCGTCCATGCCGGACATGCCGAGCACCCCGGCATCGAGGGCCTCGTCCAGCAGTTCGGCCATCTTCTCCAGCTCACCATCGGTGGGTCGAACCGTGGCGTCGGTGGCCCGATCCAGTCCCAGCACCGCAGTCCGCAGGTCCGAATGACCAAGCAGCGAACCGACATTGGGACCCAGCGCCAAGGCGTCGATCGCCTTGACGTATTCCGCGGCCGTCGACCAGGTCCGCTTGGAGCTCAACGCGCTCAAGACGTATTCGCGAGGCACCGCCTCCACCCGGCTGAACAGGTCGGCGGCGTCCTGCGAGTCGGCAAAGACGGTCGACAACGAGCAGTTGCCCAGCAGTACCGTGGTGACGCCGTGGCGCACCGACTCGCGCAGCCCTGGGTCCAGCAGCACCTCGGCGTCGTAATGGGTGTGCACGTCCAGGAAGCCGGGCACCACCCATTTTCCGGCAGCGTCGATCACCTCCGGGCAACCGGTCTCGTCCAGCGGCTCTATGGAGACCGCGGCCACGACGCCGTCGCGGATACCGAGCGTGCGCGTCAGCGGCGCGCTGCCGGTGCCGTCGAACCACAATCCGTCGCGAATGATCACGTCGTAGGCCATGGTTTCCTCCATGTCGTTGATGGCCGGAACGCTAACATAGATAGCAAGCACTCGCAATCTTTTCTCGGCGAAACAACAGCAGCGTTCGGCGCTGGTGGTCAGTGTGCGCCGCCGAACGGCGCTGGGACCGCAACGGCGGTGACCTCGGCGCGGCGGGCGGCGATGCGGACCGCCGTGCGAGGGCGGCGCGCCGTGCGGTTAGGCCGGTGAACGAAAGATTCTGCCGCGCAACATGATCAGATCGGGAGTGTTCAGCACGGCGGGGCCCGAGCGCGGGTCTTGCGCGTAACACAGCAGGTCCGCCGAGGCGCCGTGATCGAGCGCGGGCCGGCCGAGCCAGCGACGCGCGTCCCAGCAGGCCGCGCCCAGCGCCTCGGTCGGGCTCATTCCGATGCTCTTGAGCGCCTGGACCTCGTCGGCGATGCGTCCGGGCGCCACCATGGTGCCGGCGTCGCTTCCGGCGTAGATCGGCACGCCCGCGTCGCGGGCCGCGGCGATCCGGGACGGCCCACGAGCGTGCAGGTCGCGCATGTGAGCGGCATAGGCCGGGTATTTCGCGGCGGCGTCGGCAATCCCGGGGAAGTTCTCGACGATGTTGACCAGCGTCGGGACCAGCACGGTGCCGTGCTCGACCATCAGCTCGATGGTGTCGTCGTCCAGGCCGGTGCCGTGCTCGATGCAGTCGATGCCGGCGTTGATCAGGCCGGGCAGCGCGTCCTCACTGAAGACGTGCGCGGTGACCCGGGCGCCGTGGGCGTGCGCGGTTTCGATCGCGGCCTTGAGCACATCGTCGGACCACAGCGGGGCCAGATCGCCGACGCTGCGGTCGATCCAGTCGCCCACCAGCTTGACCCAGCCGTCGCCGCGCTTGGCCTCCTGCGCCACCGCCTCCGGCAGTTGCCATTCGTCTTCCAGTTCGCGCGAAAAGCCCGACGCATACCGCTTGGGCCGGGCGAGATGCTTTCCGGCCCGGATGATGCGGGGCAGGTCGTCGCGGTCGTCGAGGCTGCGGGTGTCGGTGGGCGAGCCGCAGTCCCGCAACAGCAGTGCCCCGACCTCGCGTTCGATCTCGGCCTGGGCGATCGCGTCGTCGAGCGGGATCTCGCCGTGATCGCCGAGGCCGACGTGGCAGTGGGCATCGACCAGTCCGGGCACGATCCAGCCGCCGTCGAAGACGGTGTCGGCGCCGGCGACCGGTTCGGCGCTGATGCGGCCGTCGACGATCCACAGCTCGATCTCGGTCTCGTCGGGCAGCCCCACGCCCCGCACGTGCATGCGCACCGGGCGGCTACTTTCTTCCGGTCCAATGGTGACGACCCGCTTCGCCCGGCTCCGCCGCGCTCGCGATCGTCACGGCTTGCCCGGGAACTTCAGCTTGGACAGATCGAAGTCGGCCAAACCGGGCGGCAGCTCGTTGAGGCCTTCGGGCATCTGCGACAGGTCCGGGAAGCCGCCCGGCATGCCCGGCGTGGCGGCGCCCAGCGGGTTGCGGGCCTTCGGCGGCGTCGGCCCGCGCCCGCCCTTCTTGCCCTTCTTGCCCGCCTTGCCCTTTGCTCCCTTGGACTTTCGCGTCGCCGACTTGCGGCCCAGACCGGGGATGCCCATGCCGCCGAGCATGGACGACATCATCTTGCGGGCCTCGAAGAAGCGGTCCACCAGCTGGTTGACCTCGGACACCGTGACGCCCGAACCGTTGGCGATGCGCAGCCGCCGCGACGCGTTGATGATCTTCGGATCGGCGCGCTCCGCGGGGGTCATGCCGCGGATGATGGCTTGCAGGCGGTCGAGCTGGCGGTCGTCGACCTGGGCCAGCGCGTCCTTCATCTGGCCGGCGCCGGGCAGCATGCCCAGCAAATTGCCGATCGGGCCCATCTTGCGGATGGCCAGCATCTGTTCCAGGAAATCCTCGAGCGTGAGCTCGCCGCTGCCGATCTTGACGGCGGCGGCCTCGGCCTGTTCGGCGTCGAAGACCTGCTCGGCCTGTTCGATCAGGCTCAGCACGTCGCCCATGCCCAGGATGCGGCTGGACATCCGGTCGGGGTGGAAGACGTCGAAGTCCTCCAGCTTCTCGCCGGTGGAGGCGAAAAGGATTGGGACGCCGGTCACCTCGCGCACCGAGAGCGCCGCGCCGCCGCGGGCGTCACCGTCGAGCTTGGTCAGCACCACACCGGTGAAGCCGACGCCCTCGCGGAAGGCCTCGGCGGTGGTGACGGCGTCCTGGCCGATCATGGCGTCGAGCACGAACAGAACTTCGTCGGGGTTGACGGCGTCGCGGATGGCCGCCGCCTGGGCCATCAGCTCGTCGTCGATACCCAACCGACCGGCGGTGTCGACGATGACGACGTCGAAATGCTTGGCCTGCGCCTCGGCGAGCCCCGCCGCCGCGACCGCGACCGGGTCGCCGGGCCCGGATTCCGGGGACGCTCCGGGATGCGGCGCGAAGACCGGTACCCCGGCGCGCTCACCGACGACTTGCAGCTGGTTGACCGCGGCGGGGCGCTGCAGGTCGCACGCCACCAGCAGCGGGGTGTGCCCCTGTCCGCGCAGCCACGCGGCCAACTTGCCGGCCAGCGACGTCTTACCGGAACCCTGCAGACCGGCGAGCATCACCACGGTCGGCGGGGTCTTGGCGAACACCAGCCGACGGGTCTCCCCACCGAGGATGCCGATGAGTTCTTCGTTGACGATCTTGACGACCTGCTGCGCCGGGTTGAGGGCACCGGAGACCTCGGCGCCCTTGGCGCGGTCCTTGATCCGGTTGACGAAGGCGCGCACCACGGGCAACGACACGTCGGCTTCCAGCAGCGCCAGCCGGATTTCGCGGGTGGTGGCCTCGATATCAGCGTCGGTCAGTCGACCCTTGCCGCGTAGCCCCTGAAGGGCACCGGTCAATCGGTCGGACAGCGATTCAAACACCCCGCCAGCCTAGTGGTACTGCAAGCGCGGCTGCGCAGGTGACGATGCGCACCGCGAAGCGGGGCGAGGAGGAACCGCGCCACCAAGTCAAGCCGGGCGCAGCAGGTACCGCTCATCAGGCCTAGTGGTCGCTCCCGGGCCGGTTGCCGGGCGCGGGTGACGCGACACATAAATCACAGAGAAGACACGCCGGGCAGCGTCGCCGTGGCTTATGTTTCGCCAAGAAGATGGCGAAGGGATCGACTCATGCTCGAGGTGATCGACAAGGGGTCCTGCAGCGAAGCGCACCCGGTGCCGCTGCTCTTCGTGCACGGCGGCTGGCATGGCGCGTGGTGCTGGGAGCACTTTCTGGACTACTTCGCCGACGCCGGCTACCGCGCGGTCGCGATGAGCCTGCGCGGACACGGCGCCAGCCCCACGCCCAAGCCGTTACCGAAGGTGTCCATCGCCGACTACATCGACGACGTCCGTACGGTCGCCGACGACCTGGGTGGCGCGCCGATCCTCATCGGCCACTCCCTGGGCGGCTTCGTGATCCAGCGCTACCTCGAAGATCGCACCGTTCCGGCCGCGGTGCTGGTGGGCTCCGTGCCGCCGCAGGGCGTGCTCACCTTGGCGTTGCGGGTTTGGCGCCGCCGACCGTCGATGACGGTGGAATCGTGGAGCGATCCCACGCTGCTGAGATTCCTCGCCACCCCGGCGCTGGCCCGCGAGTACCTGTTCTGCCCCGACACGCCCGAGGCCGTCGTCGAATCCTGCCGGCAACGCGCCGGAGCCGAGAGTGTTCGCGCCGCCATGACCGATCCGATGGTCCGCCGCGTCCGAACCAAGCGGGTGACCACGCCGATTTTGGTCCTGGGCGCCGAGTACGACGGCTTCGTCAGCGTCCGCGAGGTGCGCAACACGGCGCGCGCCTACCGGACCGAACCGGAATTCTTTCCCATGGGCCACAACATGATGCTCGAACCGGGTTGGGCCGACGTTGCCGGACGCATCCATGAATGGCTGCAGACCCGCGAAACGGTGAGCCCGACACGATAGCCAGTCGAGTCGTTACTGCGCCGAAAAGCGTTGGCGTGCTAGATTTCACAGCCGCGACTCAATCGAGTCAGCCGCGTCGACGAGCAACGAACGGGGGGCCTGTGTCGGTGCCGCTCAGCAGCATCCAGGCGCGGGCCGACAGCGATCCCAGCGACACCAGCGGCACCGGCGTGCTTCGCGGCTGGCAGCGCAGAGCGCTGGTGAAGTACCTCGCGGGCCAGCCGCGCGATTTCCTGGCGGTGGCCACCCCGGGCTCGGGGAAAACGACCTTCGCCCTGCGGGTGGCGGCCGAACTGCTCGGCCAGCGGGCCGTCGACCACGTCACCGTGGTGGTGCCCACCGAGCACCTGAAGGTTCAGTGGGCGCAGGCCGCGCAGCGCTACGGCCTGGCCCTGGACCCGCGGTTCTCCAACAGCAACGCGCGGATCGCGCCGGAGTATCACGGCGTGATGGTCACCTACGCCCAGGTCGCCGCGCATCCGACGTTGCATCGGGTACGCACCGAGCAGCGCAAGACCCTGGTCATCTTCGACGAGATCCACCACGGGGGTGACGCCAAGACTTGGGGTGACGCCATCCGTGAGGCCTTCAGCGACGCCACCCGCCGGCTCGCCCTGACGGGCACGCCCTTTCGGAGCGACGACAGCCCCATCCCATTCGTGACCTACGAGTCCGGTCCCGACGGGATACGGCGTTCGCGGGCCGATCACACCTACGGCTACACCGACGCCCTCGCCGACGGCGTAGTGCGGCCGGTGGTCTTCCTCGCCTACTCCGGGGAGGCGCGGTGGCGCGACAGTGCCGGCGAGGAGCACGCGGCCCGACTGGGCGAGCCGCTGTCCGCCGAGCAGACCGCGCGCGCCTGGCGCACGGCGCTGGACCCCGCCGGCGAATGGATGCCCGCGGTGATCGCCGCCGCGGATCAACGACTGCGACAGCTGCGCACGCATGTGCCCGACGCCGGCGGCATGATCATCGCTTCGGATCAGACCGCGGCGCGCGCCTATGCCACCCTGCTGACGAAGCTGACGTCCGAGGCGCCGACGCTGGTGCTCTCCGACGACCCCGGCTCGTCGGCGCGCATCAGCGAGTTCGCCGCGAGCACCACCCGTTGGCTGGTCGCGGTGCGCATGGTCTCCGAAGGCGTCGACGTGCCGCGGCTGTCGGTCGGGATCTACGCCACCAGCGCATCCACCCCGCTGTTCTTCGCTCAGGCCATCGGCCGGTTCGTCCGGTCGCGCCGCCAGGGTGAAATCGCAAGCATCTTCGTGCCGTCGGTGCCGAACCTGCTGCAGCTGGCCAGCGAGCTGGAGGCCCAGCGCAACCACGTGCTGGGCGAGCCGCACCGCCCGTCCGAGGGCGACCCGCTCGAGGGTGATCCCGCCACCAAGACGCAGGACGAGAAGAGCGACCTCGACAAGGGGTTCACCTCGTTGGGTGCCGACGCGGAACTCGATCAGCTCATCTTCGACGGGTCATCGTTCGGCACCGCCACTCCGGCCGGCAGCGACGAGGAGGCGGACTACCTCGGCATTCCCGGGCTGCTCGACGCCGAGCAGATGCGTGCGCTGCTGCATCAGCGTCAGGACGAACAGCTGCAGAAGCGGGCCCGATTGCAGAAGGAGGCCGGATCGCCGGCGGCCGTCGACGCCCCGTCGGCCACGGTGCACGGCCAGCTTCGGGAGCTACGCCGCGAGCTCAACACCCTCGTCTCGATCGCCCACCACCGGACGGGCAAGCCGCACGGCTGGATTCACAACGAACTGCGGCGCCGCTGCGGTGGCCCCCCGATAGCCGCGGCGAGCCGCGAACAGCTGCGGGCGCGCATCGATGCCGTGCGGCAGCTCAACGCCGAGCATTCGTGAGCGGGTCGCCGCTCATCAACGTCTAGTGGCGATCGCGAGCGCGGCGGAGCCGGGCGAAGCGGGTCGCCGCCATCAGGCCTAGTGGCGATCGCGAGCGCGGCGGAGCCGGGCGAAGCGGGTCGCCGCCATCACGCCTAGTCGCCGACGGGTTCCTCGAGCACCTCGACGGCGGGGCCACCCAACACGGCCAGCAGACTCTGCTCGACCCCATCGCGAGCGCCGTGCTCGGCGTCGCCGGCCGCCTCGACCGCTTGTTCCGACACCGTCACGCAGAAGACGTCGGCCGCCGTCGACCCGAAGGTGTTGACCTTCGCCCAGACGATGTCGGTGCCGGCACGTTCCAGCGCGCGGGTCAGCAGCGCGAGCAGCCCGAGTCGGTCCATGGCGCGGACTTCGACGATCAACACCTCGGGCGAGGCCGAGTCGACCCATAGGATGCGGGGCGGCGCGCTCGACCGCGTGACGGGCACCCCGACCTGGATCTCGCCGGCCCGGCTGGTCGCGGCGCCCACGGCGTCGCTGTCGCGTTTCTCCAGCGTGCCCAGGACGTCGACGTCGCCGGCCAGCGCGCCGGTGAACTGCTGGCGCAGCAGGCCCGCTTCCGGTGGTGAACCGAACAGCGGCGACACCACGAATTCGACGATCGCGAAGGCCTCGTGGGTGCTGGCCGAGGCCGAATGGATGCGCAGCGAATTCAGCGCCAGCACCGCGGCGGCCTTCGATACCAGCCCCCGCTGATCCGGTGCGGCCATCACCACATCCAGGCGTTCGCCGCCGCTGGGCTTGATGTCCACATGGACGCCGCGATCGGATGCGAGCGAAAGATATTGCGGCGCAGCCGGTTCAACGTCGGGCAGCGGCTCGCCGGCCATCACCAGCCGGCAGCGCCGGACCAGGTCCTCGATCAGCGACGCCTTCCATTCGCTCCACACACCGGGACCGGTGGCCTTCGAGTCCGCCTCGGTCAGCGCATGCAGAACTTCGAGCAACAGCGCGTCGCCGCGCAACGCTTTCACCACGCGCTCAATGGTTTTGGGATCATTCAGGTCGCTGCGCGTGGCCACCACCGGCAGCAGCAGGTGGTGGCGGACCAGTTGGGCGAGCAGCTCGACCTCGACCGGTGCGATGCCCAGCCTGGGCCCGATCTCCAGCGCCAGGCCCGCGCCGAGCACGCTGTGGTCGACACCGCGGCCCTTGCCGATGTCGTGCAGCAGTGCGCCGAGCGCGAGCAGGTCGGGTCGCGCCACCCGGGTTGACAGCGGTGCGGCGTTGACGGCCGTCTCGATGACGTGGCGGTCCACCGTCCATTTGTGCGCGACGTCGCGGGGCGGCAGGTCGCGGATGGCGTCCCATTCGGGCAGCAGCCGGCCCCACAGCCCGGTGCGGTCCAGCGCCTCGATCGTCGCCACCGTGGTCGGTCCGGCCGACAGCACAACCAGCAAGTCGTCCAACGCCTCTCGCGGCCACGGCACCGGCATCTCGGGCGCGCTGGCGGCCAGGCGGCTCAGCGTGGCGGCACCGATCGGCAACCCGGTATCGGCCGATGCGGCGGCCACCCGCAACACCAAACCCACGTCGGTGTCCGGACGTGCGTCGCGGGCGAGCACGATCTCTCCGGCATATTCGACGACGCCCTCGTCCAACGGGCGGCGCTTGGGCCGCCGCACCAGGGCGGTCACCCCGCGGCGCGGCAGCGCGTTCTCGGCGGTCCGAATGCCCGTCTCGGCGTGGTAGGCGATGGTGCGTCCGGCATCAGATAGCTTGCGCGCCAAGTCGAAACGGTCCCCGATGTGCAGGGCGGCGCTGATCTCGTCGGCGTATTGGGCCTGCAGCTGATCGCGTCCACGTCCCGACACCCGGTGCAGCTCGGTGCGCACGTCGAGCAGCGTCAGGTGCGCGTCGTCGAGGGAACCCCCGGGTGATTCGGGACGGGCCATGCCGTGGCGGTCGATCAGCTGGGCAACACCCAGCGCGTCGAGCAGTTGCACATCGCGCAGGCCGCCGCGACCCGACTTCAGGTCCGGTTCGGCCCGCTGCGCGATGCGGCCACAACGGTCCCAGCGGGCCTGCGTCATTTCGACGAGCTCGTTCATCCGCGAGCGAATGGCGCTGCGCCACTGCCGTCGTGCGCCGGCGATCAATTCGTCGGACAGTCGGGCGTCGCCGGCGATGTGGCGGGCGTCGAGCATGCCCAGCGCCACGATCATGTCGCCATTGGCGACACCGAGGGCCCCCGACACGGTCCGCACGCTGTGGTCGAGCCGAACGTTGGCGTCCCACAGCGGATACCACAACTTGTCGGCGACCTTGCCCAGCACGTCATCGGACTTGTTGTCGTGCAACAGCATTAGATCAAGATCGGAATACGGCAACAGCTCGTGGCGGCCCAGTCCGCCGATCCCGACGATCGCGAAGCCACTGTCGTCGGCGATCCCGATCTCGGCCGCCTTGGCCATCAACCACGATTCGTGCAGATCCAGCCAGGCGTGCCGCAGTTCGGCGGCGTGCAGCTTGCTGCCCTCAGACAGCAGTTGGCGCCGCGAGGCAGCCAGATCGACTGCCCCGCAGGCGCTTCCTGTCCCGGCCAGCTGCCCGGACGAGTCGGGGTCGTTCGGGGTCATCCCCTCCCGGCCCACCCGGGTCGAATCAGCAATTGAGGGCGAATGTCACAGCGCATCGGTTCCGCGCTCGCCGGTGCGCACCCGCACAATGGTTTCCACCGGGCTCACCCACACTTTGCCGTCACCGATCTTGCCGGTGCGCGCCGCCCGGACGATGCTGTCCACGACCTTGTCGACGATGGAGTCGTCGACAACGACCTCGATGCGCACCTTGGGCACGAAGTCGACCGAGTATTCGGCGCCCCGGTAGACCTCGGTGTGACCCTTCTGCCGCCCGTAGCCCTGGATTTCGCTGACCGTCATCCCCAGGACGCCCGCGTCCTCCAGACTGGTCTTCACGTCATCGAGCGTGAACGGCTTTACGATCGCGGTGATCAGCTTCATGACTGCTCTGCCTCCACTTTGTCGCCCACTCGCTCCTCCTCCAGGCCGTTGCGGGTATCCGCCACAGCGATCCGGGGCGGTAGAACCGAACCGGTAGCCACGGCGAAATCGTAACCACTCTCGGCGTGCTCGGACTCGTCGATACCCGTGGCTTCCGCCTCTGGGCTGAGACGAAGCCCCATGGTGTATTTCAGGATCAACGCCAGGATCAGCGTAACCACTCCAGAGTAAATGAGGACACTGAACGCGCCGACTGCCTGCCGCTCGAGCTGATCCCAGCCGCCGCCGTAGAACAATCCCTTGGATACGCCGGTGACGCCGTTGATCGCGGGGCTCTCCGGCGCGGCGAGCAGACCCACCAGCAGCGTGCCGGCCAGACCGCCGACCAGGTGCACCCCGACCACGTCGAGCGAGTCGTCGAAGCCCAGCTTGAATTTCAGGCCGACGGCCAGCGCACACACCACTCCGGCCACCAGGCCCACCACCAGTGCGCCCAGCACGTTGACCGAGGAGCAGGACGGCGTGATGGCGACCAGGCCCGCGACGATGCCAGACGCCGCGCCCAGCGTCGTCGCCTTGCCGTCACGGATGCGTTCGGTGAGCATCCAGCCCAGCATCGCGGTGGCCGTTGCGACGGTGGTGGTCATGAAGGTCGACCCGGCGACACCGTTGGAGCTGGTGGCCGATCCGGCGTTGAACCCGTACCAACCGAACCACAGCAATCCGGCACCGAGCATCACGAACGGCAGGTTGTGCGGCCGGAACAACGTGGTGGGCCAACCGCGCCGCTTGCCCAACACAATCGCCAGCATCAGGCCCGCCATACCGGAATTGATGTGGACCGCGGTCCCGCCCGCGAAGTCGATCGCGTGCAGCTTGTTGGCGATCCAGCCGCCCTTCTCGGAGGCGAAGCCGTCGAACGCGAAAACCCAGTGGGCGACCGGGAAGTAGACGAAAGTCGCCCACAGACCGGCGAACACCAGCCACGCGCCGAACTTCAACCGGTCGGACACCGCGCCAGAGATCAGGGCAACCGTGATGATCGCGAACATCAGCTGGAACGCCACGAACACGGTGGCGGGCAGGGTGCCTGCCAGCGGGATGTCTGTTGCCGCAACGCCTTTACTCGGATCGGCGGCCACCGAGTTGACGCCGATGAGGCCCTTCAGGCCCCAAAACGAGGTGGGCTTTCCGACGACGCCGCCGGCGTCGTCACCGAAGGCCATCGAATAGCCGTAGAGCACCCACAGCACGGTGACCACGCCCATCGCGCTGATGCTCATCATGAGCATGTTCAGCACGCTTCTGGCGCGCACCATACCGCCGTAGAAAAACGCCAGACCCGGCGTCATCAACAACACCAGCGCGGAACTGGCCAACATCCAGGCGGTATCGCCGGTATTGGGCTGGCCCAGTATCGGGTATGTCACTCGCAATCTCCTCCGGTCGGCCCAACAGTTGGCCGCCAGACACACGTCTGATGACCTGACCAGAAGATTGCGCAATCGTTGTTTCGGCGATGGTGCCACCGTGTTTCAGCGGGATTAACGTCCCGCTCGTCGTGTAAGCGGTTTCAGCCGAGCAGCGCGTCGACGAAAGCGGCCGGTTCGAACGGCGCCAGATCGTCGGGGCCTTCCCCGAGTCCAACCAATTTGACCGGCACACCGAGCTCCTGCTGAACCCGAAAGACGATGCCGCCCTTGGCCGTTCCGTCCAGTTTGGTCAGCACGGCGCCGGTGATCTCGACCACCTCGGCGAATACCCGGGCCTGGGCCAGCCCGTTCTGTCCGATGGTGGCGTCGAGCACCAGCAACACCTCGTCGACCGCGGCGCGCCGTGTTACGACCCGCTTAACTTTGTCGAGCTCATCCATCAGGCCGACCTTGGTGTGCAGCCGCCCCGCGGTGTCGATGAGAACCACGTCCGCACCCGCGGCGATGCCCTTGTCGACGGCGTCGAACGCCACCGAGGCCGGGTCGGCGCCTTCGGCCCCGCGCACCACCTCCGCGCCCACCCGCGACGCCCAGGTCTGCAGCTGATCGGCCGCCGCGGCGCGGAAGGTGTCGGCGGCCCCGAGAACGACGCGTCGACCGTCGGCGACCAGGACCCGGGCCAACTTGCCGACGGTGGTGGTTTTTCCGGTGCCGTTCACGCCGACGACCAGCAGCACCGAGGGGTGGTCGGCGTGCGGCAGCGCCCGGATGGACCGGTCCATGCCGGGCTGCAACTCCCTGATCAGCACGTCGCGCAGCACGGCCTTCGCGTCGGCCTCGGAGCGCACGTCGCTGCTGGCCAGTCGGCTGCGCAGCTGGGCGATCACGGATTCGGCGACCACCGGGCCCAGGTCGGCGACCAGCAGCGTGTCCTCGACGTCCTGCCAGGCGTCCTCGTCCAGGTCGCCCCCGCCGATCAGGCCCAGCACGCTGCGCCCGAGCGCATTCTGCGATCTGGCCAGCCTGCCGCGCAGCCGCTCCAGCCGGCCTTCGGTGGGTGCGATCTCCTCGATCTCGGGGGCGGCCGTGGTTTCGGGCGCGCCGGGAGCAGCCGGGGTCTCGGGTGCCGGAGCTTGCGGCGCAGGGGGCTGCGGCGCGGGAGGGGCCTGCAGGTCCGACGGCGGCGCGGCCGGAGGTTCGGGTTCGGGTTCGGGGAGTTCGACCTCGGAGATGGTGCGCCGCGGCGCGTCGCGGGGAATGGTCGCGTCATCGCCTACCGCGGGCAGCCCGGTGGTATCGAGCCGATCGGCCGTCGTGGTCTGGCTGAAGCTGATGCCCGAGGACGCGGTGTAGCCGCCGGACCTGTCGATCGCCCCGGGTTCGGGACGGGTCGAGAAGCTGATGCGGCGCCGGCGATACCGCAGCAGGCCTGCGACCAGCGCGGCGATGACGACCAGGGCAGCGACGACCGCGATGGCGATCCAAAGACCTTGGGACACGCTGACATTGTTTCAAGCGGTCCGCTACCGGTTGGTCACCGGCCCTCGCAAGATGACGGCGACCCGCTTCGCCCGGCTACGCCGCGCTACGCCGCGCTTGCGATCGCCGCGCGCAAGATGACGCCGACCCGCTTCGCGCGGCTACGCCGCGCTTGCGATCGCCGTTGATCAGGTCGTGACGAGCTGGTCCACCTGTTGGCCACGCATCCGCTGGGAGATGACAGCGGTAATGCCGTCGCCCTGCATGGTGACGCCATAGAGCGCGTCCGCGACCTCCATCGTCGGCTTCTGATGCGTGATGATGATGAGCTGCGAGCGCGCCCGCAACAGCTCGAACAGTGAGATGAGCCGCCGCAGGTTGGTGTCGTCGAGCGCGGCCTCGACCTCGTCCATGATGTAGAACGGCGACGGGCGGGCCCGGAAGATCGCCACCAGCATGGCCACCGCCGTCAGCGCCTTCTCGCCACCGGACAGCAGCGAGAGCCGGGTCACCTTCTTGCCCGGCGGACGGGCCTCCACCTCGATGCCGGTGGTCAGCATGTTGTCGGGATCGGTCAACCGCAGCCGCCCCTCACCACCCGGGAACAGCACGGTGAAGACGTCGGAGAACTCGCGTTCGACGTCGGTGTAGGCCTCGCTGAACACCTGCAGGATGCGGGCGTCGACCTCGTCGACCACACCGAGCAGGTCTTTGCGGGCGGCCTTGACGTCCTCGAGCTGGGTGGACAGGAAGTTGTAGCGCTCCTCGAGCGCGGCGAACTCCTCCAGCGCCAGCGGGTTGACCCTGCCCAGTTCGGCCAGCTCACGCTCGGCGCGCTTGGCCCGCCGCTCCTGGGTGGCCCGGTCGTAGGGAATCGGCGCGGGCGCGAAGACCTGCTCACCGCGCTCCTTGGCCTGCTCGTATTCGGCCATTTCCAGATCGGTCGGTGGCAGCTGATTCTCCGGACCGTACTCGGCGATCAGATCGGCCGGCGCCATGCCGAACTGCTCCAGCACCATCTGCTCGAGCTGCTCGATCCGCATCGCCGCCTGGGCGTTGGCCACCTCGTCGCGGTGCAAGGAGTCGGTCAGGGCGGCCACTCGGGCGCTCAACGCGTGCACCTCGTCACGCGCCGCGGCCATGGCGGTCGCACGCTGCTGGCGTTCGGCGGCCAGCGCGTCGCGGACCTTGGACGCGTCGGCGACGACTCCGTCCAACCGTTGCGCCAGTCGCCGCCCGGAGTCAGCCACCGCCGCCGCCACCGCGGCGGCGCGCAGCCGCGCCTCCCGCGCTTGCTGGGCCCGCAACCGGGCTTCGCGTTCGGCGGCGGCCGCGCGGCGCAACGAATCCGCGCGCCCGCGCACCGCATTCGCACGCTCTTCGGCGGTTCGTACCGCCAGCCGGGCCTCCACCTCGACGCTGCGAGCGGTTTCGGTGGCCGCGGCGATCTGCTGACGGTTCACGGGTTCTTCCGTCGGCGCCTGCTGGGTCTCCTGCGCGTTGCGCAGCCGGGTTTCCAGTTCGGTGACTTCGGCGACGGTCTGGGTCCGGCCCGCTTCGAGTTCCTCGCGTTGCCGCAGCAACCTGCTCCACTCGTCTTCGGACGTCCGGGCGTCCTGACCGAGCCGGCCCAGCTGCTCGTACATCCCCGAGATCTCGCTGTCGGATTCGTTGAGCGCCGCCAGCGCCTGCTCGGCCGAGTCCTGACGGGCGGCCTGCTCGGCCAGCGCGCCGGACAGCGCCGCGCTCAGCCGGGCCACCCGGGCCTCCGCGGCGGTCAGTTCGCCGCTGGCCTTGTCGATTTCCGAGGTCACCTCGAGCGTGGACAGCTTGCGGTCCGAGCCGCCGCTTATCCAGCCGCCGCCCACCAGGTCACCGTCGAGCGTGACCGCGCGCAACTGCGGATGCGCGGCCACCAGGGCCAGCGCCTGGTCCAGGTCGTCGACCACCGCGACACCGGAGAGCATGGCCGCGATCGCGCCGCGCAGCCGCGCCGGCACGTCGATCAGGTCAAGCGCCCACAGCGCACCCGTCGGGGCGGCCTGCGGCGGCGGCTGATCGGCGGGCCAGTCACCCAGCACCAGCGCGGCGCGGCCGCCGTCGGCTTCCTTGAGCGCGGCGACGGCCGAACGGGCCGCGCCGAAGTTTTCGGCGGCCAGTGCGTCGGCCGCCGATCCCAGCACCGCGGCCAGCGCCGCCTCATAGCCGGAACGAACCTTGACCATTTTGGCCATGGGGCCCAAAAGCCCTGTGCCGCCGTGGTATTGGGTAAGCCACGCGGCGCCGTCCTTGCGTTCCAGCCCGATCGCGAGGGCGTCAATGCGGGCACGCAACGAGGCGACCTGGCGTTCGGCGTCCCGCTCGGCGGACTGCAGTTCGGCCACCCGCTCGTCGGCCAGCCGCAACGCGGCGACCGTGCGCTCGTGGTGTTCGTCGAGACCCACCTCGCCCTGATCGAGTTCACCGACCCGCCCCTGGACGGTCTCGAATTCCACCTTGGCCTGCTGCGCGCGGACGGCGGCCTGTTCGATGCGCTCGGACAGGCGCGCAACGCTGTCGTCGATCGATTCGACGCGCGCCCGCATCGTCTCCACCTGACCGGTCAACCGCGCCAGGCCTTCTCGCCGGTCGGCCTCCGCACGCACGGCCGCCATGTGGGCCTGGTCGGCCTCGGCGGCTTCGCGCTCGCGCTCGGCCAGTTCGGCGCGGGCGCCGTCCAGCCGGGTGCGCGCGCCGGAGAGTTCGGCGAGCAGCTGGCGCTCGGCGACCGCGACCTGCTCGGCCTCGGCTTCCAGTGCGTCGGGGTCGGTGTCGCTGCTGGCGACCGGCTCCACATCGAGGTGCTGCGCCCGCTCGCTGGCGATGCGCACGGTCGCGGCGACCCGTTCGGCCAGTGCGGACAACGCGAACCAGGTGTGCTGAACCGACTCGGCTCGGCTCGAGAGTTCACCGACCGCCATTTCGTGCGCGGTCAGCTCCTCGGACGCCACGGCCAGTCGCGAGGCGGCCTGGTCGTGGTCGCGGCGCATGGCGGCCTCGGCCTCGAAGATCGCCTCGCGCTCGCCTTGCCGATTGACCAGGTCGTCGGCGGCCAGCCGCAGCCGGGCGTCACGCAGATCGGCCTGGATGGTCTGGGCGCGACGGGCTACCTCGGCCTGGCGGCCCAGCGGTTTGAGTTGGCGGCGCAGTTCGGTGGTCAGGTCGGTGAGCCGGGCCAGGTTCGCCGACATCGCGTCGAGTTTGCGGAGGGCTCTTTCCTTGCGCTTGCGGTGCTTGAGCACGCCGGCGGCTTCCTCGATGAACGCCCGACGGTCTTCGGGGCGCGACTGCAGAATCTCGTCGAGCTTGCCCTGCCCGACGATGACGTGCATCTCCCGGCCGATCCCGGAGTCGCTCAGCAGCTCCTGAACATCCATCAAACGGCAACTGCTGCCGTTGATTTCGTATTCGCTGGCACCGTCGCGGAACATCCGCCGCGTGATGGACACCTCGGAGTATTCGATGGGCAGCGCGTTGTCGGAGTTGTCGATGGTGACGGTGACTTCGGCGCGGCCCAGCGGGGCCCGCGACGAGGTCCCGGCGAAGATGACGTCTTCCATCTTCCCGCCGCGCAGCGTCTTTGCTCCCTGCTCCCCCATGACCCAGGCCAGCGCGTCGACGACATTGGATTTGCCCGAGCCGTTGGGCCCGACGACGGCGGTGATGCCCGGTTCGAAGCGCAGAGTCGTCGGCGAAGCAAAGGACTTGAAGCCCTTCAGCGTCAGACTCTTGAGGTACACGGCGAGCCAGACTACCGCTCGAATCGGCCCGGACGGCTGCACCGAGGGGTGTCGGCTCGCCCGAAATACGGTGGCGCTGCGGGCGGTCGACGCACTGGTCACAGTGGTCACATCAGCCACGGAGAGAGGGTGAATGTGGCTTCTCGAAGCGTGCTAGCGCCAGCGCTATCACGTTCTGGACTGGACGATCGAAGCCCGGGCCGGTGCTGTTGTGACGGATGTGGCGGCCCGCGCCGGGCCGGGCCGGGCCGGGCTGCGGCGAGCCTGTCAGCGCTCGGCGAAACCCTCGAACCGCTCCTGCGGCTGCGACCAGTCGGCGACGACCTTGTCGACATGGCCGGGTTGCGACGGCCACGCGGCACCGCCTTCCAGCAGATGCAGCAGTTTTTCGCCGGCCGGCCGCGGGCCCTGGGCGACCACCAGGACGCTGCCGTCGGCCTGGTTGGCCGCGTAACCGGTCAGGCCCAGCTCCAGCGCCCGGCAGCGCGTCCACCAGCGGAAACCGACCCCCTGGACCTGCCCGTGCACCCGGGCGGTGAGCCGCGTGTCAGGCTCCGACATCGGTGACCTCGAAGTTGACGGCGGTACCGGACTTGAGCGTGCGCCCGACGGTGCAGACCTGGTCGATCGCCCGGTTGACCACGATCAGCAGGCGTTCCTTCTCGTCGTCGGCCAGTTCCGATAGGTCCAGTTCCAGGGTCTCCTCGAGCAACGGATAGCGTTCCTGCTCGCGGTCGGCGGCGCCGGAGACCTTGACGACCGCCTTGTAGTCGTCGCCCAGCCGGCGGGCCAGCGGCAGATCGCTGGACATCCCGCTGCACGCCGCGAGCGCGATCTTGAGCAATTCACCGGGCGTAAACACGTCGTCGACGTCCTCAGAACCGATCAGCACCTGCGCTCCGCGTGAGCTGTATCCGGTGTAGCGGCGAGTTCCGGTGCGTTCCACCCATAGTTCGGCCATGGCTTATTTCTACCGGGCGTCCCAACTTTGAGGCACGGGCATACTGTGTTGCATGGCCACCGTCGTCGCATTCCACGCCCACCCGGACGACGAGGTCGTACTCACCGGCGGCACCCTCGCGCGGGCGGCTGCGGCCGGGCACCGGGTGGTCGTTGTCACGGCAACCGACGGGCGCGTTCACAACGAGGACGATGACTACCGCCTTGACGAATTGCATTCGAGCGCAAGAATTCTCGGAGCACATCGGGTGGAGTGCCTGGGCTATGCCGACAGCGGCTACGGCCCGCTGTTCTACCCGGATCCGCCCGGGCGCACCCGATTCGGGCGCGCGGATCTCGACGAGGCGGCTGCGCGGCTGGCCGGTATCCTGCGCGACGAAAACGCCGACGTGCTGCTCAGCTACCAGCCCAACGGCGGCTACGGCCACCGCGACCACGTCCAGGTGCACCACGTCGGCAAGCGGGCCGCCGAACTCGCCGCCGTCCCGCGGGTGCTCGAGGTGACGATGCCGCGCGAAATGCTGCTTCGCGTCAGCGATGTCGCGCACCTGTTGCGGCTTCCGGGACCGTACGAACGCGACATCGTCCATGGCGCGTACGCTCCGCGCGCAACCATCACCCATCGGGTCAACGTCTTTCGCTTTGCGCGCCAGAAACGAGACGCCTTCGGCGCGCACCAGTCTCAGATCGGCGCTTCCGGTCTGGCCGCGCGGCTGTTCGGGCTACTACTGCGGTTGCCGCCCCAGGTGTTCGGTGCGCTTTTCAGCCACGAGTGGTTCGTTGACCCGGCGTTGCCCACTGGGACGCTGCGCCGCGACATCTTCGATTAAGGACGCCGAACAACCGCTCAATTTCGCGGTCGCGGTTGACATTTTGGGCAGTAGAACGAGGAACGGTTCATGAACTTCTCCCGGCGCATCACCGCTCCGCAGCGACGGCAGGCTTCGCCCTCACGGCCGTAGGCGTCCAGCGACCGCTCGAAGTATCCCGATTCGCCGTTGACGTTGACATACAGCGAATCAAACGAGGTCCCGCCCTTGGCCAGCGCGTCGCGCATCACCGCGGCGGCCGCGTCCAGCACGGCGGTCAACTGCTTGCGGTTCAGCGTGTCAGACAAACGGACGCCGTTGAGTTTGGCCCTCCACAGCGCCTCGTCGGCGTAGATGTTGCCGATGCCGGATACCACCTGCTGATCGAGAAGCTGCCGCTTGATTTCGGAATGCTTGCGCCGCAAGACTTTCACCACCGCATACGCATCGAACCGGGGGTCTAGCGGGTCGCGAGCCAAATGGGCGACGGGCTCTGGTACCACGCTTCCGTCCACCTCGAGCAGATCGGCGAGCATCCATCCACCGAAGGTGCGCTGGTCGGCGAAACTCAGCACAGTCCCGTCGTCGAGCAGCGCGGAGATCCGGACGTGGTCGGCGCGCGGCACCGCCCCGAGCAGCATCTGTCCGCTCATGCCGAGGTGGACCACCAACGCCGTATCCGATTCGTGCCCGGCAGGTTCCGTGTCGAGCAGCAGCCACAGGTACTTGCCGCGCCGATCGGTGCCGGTGATCCGCGCATTCAGCAGCCGCGCGGTGAGGTCGGCGGGTCCGGCTTCATGACGACGCGCCGCCCGCGGGTGATGCACCCGGACAGCTGTGATCGTTTTGCCGACGACATGGGCGTGCAAGCCGCGGCGCACCACCTCGACTTCGGGCAGTTCGGGCATTTAGTGATGATCGCAAGCGCGGCGAAGCCGGGCGCAGCGGGTCATCACCATCGAGTTTGAGGCATGATCGCAAGCGCGGCGAAGCCGGGCGCAGCGGGTCATCACCATCGAGTTTGAGGCATGATCGCAAGCGCGGCGAAGCCGGGCGCAGCGGGTCATCACCATCGAGTTTGAGGCATGATCGCAAGCGCGGCGAAGCCGGGCGCAGCGGGTCATCACCATCGATTAGACGGACGTTTTCCCCGCGGGGTCCAGCACGTCGAGTGTTTTCCAGGTCGCCGCCGCGGCCTTCTGCTCGGCTTCCTTCTTGGAGCGGCCTACGCCCGTGCCGTATTCGGTGTCCGCCACCACAACGACCGCGGTGAATTCCTTGTCATGATCGGGGCCCGTGGAGCTGACGACGTAGGACGGCGCACCCATGCCGCGCGCCGCGGTCAGTTCCTGCAGGCTGGTCTTCCAGTCCAGCCCGGCTCCCAGCGTCGGCGCGGCGTCCAGCAACGGGCCGAACAACCGCAAAATCACCTCGCGCGCAACGTCGATACCGTGATCGAGGTAAATCGCGCCCAGCAGCGATTCCATCCCGTCGGCCAGGATGCTCGATTTGTCGGCGCCGCCGGTGTTCGCTTCCCCTCGCCCCAGCAGCAGATGGACGCCGAGGCCCCCGTCGCACAGCTTGCGCGCGACGTCGGCCAGGGCCTGGGTGTTGACCACACTGGCCCGCAGCTTGGCGAGGTCACCCTCGCTGCGGTCGGGGTGGCGGTGGTAGAGCTCGTCGGTGATGGTCAGCCCCAGCACGGCGTCGCCCAGAAATTCCAGGCGTTCATTGGTCGGCAGGCCGCCGTGTTCGTAGGCGTAGCTGCGATGCGTCAGCGCCAGGGACAGCATTTCGTCGGATAGCCCAACCCCGAGAGCCTCGAGCAGAACTTGCCGTGAGCTCACCGCTCACTCCGCGACTCGTCCGACTCGGCGGTGAAGATGCCCGCCAACTTCGCCCACCGCGGATCGATGCGATCGTGCTGATGGCCAGGCTCGGCCGCCAGCGCTACACCGCATTCGGGGCACAGCCCCGGGCAGTCCGGGGTGCACACGGGCGAGAACGGAAGTTCCAGTCCCACGGCGTCGACGATGGACTGCTGCAGGTCGATGGTGTCGTCGACGATGTGGCCCACCTCGTCTTCCTCGGTGGTCGCCTCGGTGGTGCTGTCCGGGTAGGCGAACAGTTCGGTCAGCCGCACCTGCACGTGGCCCTCGAGCTTAGTCAGGCAACGCGAACACTCGCCGGCGGTGGGAGCGGTCACCGTCCCGGTCACCAGGACGCCTTCGGATACCGATTGAACCTGTAAGTCCAGCTCGAGTGGGGCGCCGGCCTCGATCGCGACCATGTCCAGTCCGATGCGTGACGGACTGGACACGGTTCTCCGCAGGGTCACCATTGCCCCGGGGCGCCGCCCGAGTCTGGTGATATCGAACGCCATCGGCCCAGCAGGCCGTGACGCTGCGCCGCGGGCCGATGATCTGCTGTGCTGCCGCGTCATATCGGAAATCCTACGGCGCCGACCGCATAATTCCAGGCGAGGCCGCCCGGCAAACAGCCTCGACGGGCTAGCGCACCGCGTAGTCGTGGGTTCCGGCGGCCGTCCGCAATTGATGACGACCGCGCCCGACCGACCGCAGAGTGCCGTTGAGGAATTCCTCGAACTCGGCGAGCTTGTTGTCGACGTAGATGTCGCACTCGCCGCGCAACCGATCCGCCTCGGCGTGCGCCGAGTCGATGAGCCGCGTGGCCTCGGCGTTGGCCGCCTCCACCACGCTGTTCTGCGATACCAGGCGCTGCTGCTCCTTGATGCCCTCTTGCACGGCTTTCTCGTAGGAGATATTGCCGTTTTCCAGCAGCCGGTCGGCTTCGGCCTGGGCGCGACCGACGCTGGCCTCGTACTCGCGCTTGGCCGCCGTGGCGATGCGCATCGACTCTTCGCGGGCCTCCCCGACCATCCGCTCGCTGTGCTGACGCGCTTCGCTCACCATCCGGTCGGCTTGCGCCTTGGCGTCGGACAGCAGCCGGTCAGCCTCCGCGCGGGCGTGGTTGAGCATCGACTCCGACTCGGTGGTCGCCGAGGACACCATGGACTCGGAGTGCGCCTTGGCGTCCTGCAGCATGGAATCGCGCGCGTCCAGCACGTCCTGCGCGTCATCCAGTTCACCCGGAATTGCATCTTTGATGTCATCGACCAGTTCCAGCACGTCGCCGCGTGGCACCACGCAGCCGGCCGTCATCGGAACGCCACGGGCTTCTTCCACGATGGCGCTGAGTTCGTCCAGCGCCTCAAAGACTCGGTACACGGCCACACCCTCCTGGCGTCTGCAAAGATCCTGTTGTTACCAGTGTGCCTGGTGTTGTCCCTGTGACAGTGGTGGCGACGCCGGTGTGTCGGGTATTTGCCCATTCGAGGCGCCTCAGAGGCCCCGGCGCGCCGTTTTCGGCTCGACCGCTGGAATCCAGTGTCATCAGAAGCGCCCATTCACGCTGTTACCGCGACCGCGACGGCCGCGCGAGGTGGTTCATCCATATTCATCGCCGGGGCCCCGCCGGTGCGGGACGGGCGCAGGGCCCGAGGTTTGCGTCGACACGCCGGGGCCCGGCTATTTGCCAGCGATTCTAGGTCCCGGGCGGTAAAGGCACTACCTCGACCGTCCTCCACGCGGGGTGGAGTCTTGCAAATGCGGCGACGCTTCGCCCGTCCCTATACCCCATGGGGGTATACTCCACGATTGGACGCAGCCGCCGCCGAAGCGAATGGTTTACCGCAGGAGGACACAGTGACGGTGCTATCAGCGATCGGGCACGCTTTGACGCTCGCGGGATCGATGACGTGGGAAATTTTGTGGGCGCTGATCTTGGGCTTCGCCCTCTCGGCGGTGGTGCAGGCCGTGGTGCGTCGCTCGACAATCGTGTCGCTGATGGGTGATGATCGCCCGCGCACCCTGGCGGTCTCCGCGGGGCTGGGAGCGGCATCGTCGTCGTGCTCGTACGCCGCGGTGGCGTTGGCGCGATCGCTGTTTCGCAAGGGCGCCAGCTTCACCGCCGCGATGGCCTTCGAAATCGGTTCCACCAACCTGGTGGTGGAATTGGGCATCATCCTGGCGCTGTTGATGGGCTGGCAATTCACCGCCGCCGAATTCGTTGGCGGACCACTGATGATCATCGTGCTGGCCGTCTTGTTCCGGCTGTTCGTGCGTTCGCGGCTCGTCGACGCCGCCCGCGAGCAGGCCGAGCGGGGCATCGCCGGCTCGATGGAAGGCCATGCCGCCATGGACATGTCCATCCAAGGGGACGGCTCGTTCTGGCGACGGCTGTTCTCCCCGGCGGGCCTCACCTCGGTTTCCCACGTGTTCGTGATGGAGTGGTTGGCGATCCTGCGCGACCTCGTCCTGGGCTTGTTGATCGCGGGCGCCGTCGCCGCATGGGTACCCGAAAAGTTTTGGCAGACCTTCTTTTTGGCCGATCACGCGGGTCTCTCGGCGCTATGGGGACCGATCGTGGGGCCCATCGTGGCGATGGTGTCGTTCGTGTGCTCCATCGGCAACGTCCCGCTGGCCGCGGTGTTGTGGAACGGAGGCATCAGCTTCGGCGGCGTCATCGCCTTCATCTACGCCGACCTGTTGATCCTTCCGATCCTGAATATCTACCGCAAGTACTACGGCACCAAAATGATGCTGACGTTGCTGGGCACCTTCTACGCCGCGATGGTCGCCGCCGGGTATCTGGTCGAATTGATCTTCGGCACAACCCGTCTCATTCCCAGGCAGCGCAACGCGACGGTGATCGAGGCGTCGATCTCCTGGAACTACACGACCTGGCTCAATATCGCCTTCCTGGTGCTCGCGGCCATCCTGATCGCACGGTTCATCACGTCCGGAGGTCTGCCGATGGTGCGGATGATGGGCGGCTCCCCCGGCACCGGCCAACCCGAGCATCAGCACTGACCCGGCTCAGGGTTGCGGCAACCGCACGTCCAGCACTACGCAACGCCCCTGGTCGGCCTCGGCGAGCGCCCATTCGACGGCCTCGCTCATCTCCGCCGGCGTGTGCACGGCGCGTCCGCTACCCCCGCAGGCCGTGGCCAGGGCGGCGTAGTCGGTGTCCGGGGTGAGCCGTGTCTCGGGAAAGTCGTTCTCCCGCACCGACACTCCATTCGGGTACAACCCGATGACCGGCAACTTGGAGGCCAGATACGACTGGTTGTTCAAGACGACCGTCACGAAGGCCGCACCATGGCGATGCGCCGACCACAACGCGGCGGTGGGCACGCCGAAGTGAAACGATCCGTCACCGCATATGGCGACGACGGGCGCGTCGGGCCGGGCAAGCTTTACCCCGAAGGCGCCGCCGAGCGCCCAGCCCAATGCCGGTGCGCCCGTGTCGAAGAAGTGTCCCGGCGGCCGCCGCACCTGCCGGGCCACGGCTGGCCGGTTGGTCACGGCCTCCTGAACCACCACCGCGTCGTCGGGCAAGGCGCGGTTGAGCGCGGCCAGCATCGCGTCGGGTGCGTCGGCCGGGCGATCGGAGGCGGCCCGGCGCATCGCTTCCCGGTCGCTTCCGGCGATGTCGGCCTCGGCCGTCTGCCTGCGTGCGGCCCACTTCTCCCGTAGCTCGTCGGTCGCGAGCCGCAACAGGGTCTGCTCGAGCAGCACCAGCGCCACGCGGGTGTCGGCGGTCAACGCGACCTCGACCGGATAGGACCACAACGGCATGCTCGGTTTGACCGGATCGCCGTCTATCTGCACCACGCGCGCATCCGCGGGCGGGGCCAGCTGCGCAGGCACCCAGGGCACTTCGGAGTCCAACAGCAGCACGGTGTCGGCGTTTTCCAGCGGCGCCGCGTCGCCCACCACGTGCAACGGATGCCCCAACGGCAAATTGGCGCGGTCTCCCTGATCGATCACCGGCGCACCGAGCAACTCCGCGATGCGGCCCAGCACGGCCGCGGTCCCCGGGTCGGCAGCGGTCCTGGCGGTGACGATGACAAGCCGCTTGCCCGCCACCAGGATCCCCGCCAAGCGTCCCAGCGCACCCGGATCGGGACCGGGCGGTATGGCCGGCGGCAGCCTGCGCGGCAGGGCACCGACGCCGTGCTCCATCAACGCCTCTCGCGGCAGCATCACGTAGGCGGGGCCGCACGGGCAGGATTGGGCGACCTGGAACGCCCGGCGGACGATGGGGGCCAGCTCGCGGCCGCGGGGAACCTCCATGTGCCACTTGGCGTAGTTGCGCACCACGCCCGGCTGGTCGAGTTGCTCCTGCTGCCAATGGATGTAGGTATCGCGGTGACCGCGCACCTGCGCCGCCGAACTGTAAGGCGTCCGCCCGGCGAACAACACCACCGGAGTCCCGTTGCGCTGCGCGTTGTGCAGTTGGCAGCCCAGGTTCAGCGTCCCGGCATCGACGTGCACCATGACCGCCTGGGGGCGGCCGCTGGCCATGTGGTGGCCGATGGCCGCCGCCAGGGCGATGCTCTCGTGCACGCACAACACCGCCTGCGGGCTCGGCGTGCCGGCGGCGCGCGCCGCCGCCAGCGCCTCCTGGATCGGCGCGGAATCGGTTCCGGGGTTGATGAAGAAGTGCGCGACCCCCTCGTCGGCGAGCAGCGCGACCAGATCGGCCGCGGCCTCGGGTACGTCGAACAGATTGTCTACCGTCATGGTTGCCGTTCTCCTATCGACGTCGGCGACCTCGCGTACCCCCTCCTGCAGATCAGATCTTCAAGATACGTTCTGCGTGGGCGTCCGTGACCATTTCCGGTGGACTGGATTCACTCCAGGTCGGCACCGGCTTCGTCGAAGGGCTTGCCGCGCAAGGGTTTCAGCGGCCCATCGGCCCCTTCAGGGCCGGCCCGAAAGCCTTTCGCGCAAGCGACGGTTGACCGGTTCGGGCAGCAGTTCGGACACGTCACCACCGAGCATCGCGACCTCTTTGGCCAGCGACGAGGACACGAACGAATAGCGCGGGGCGGTCGCGACGAAAAAGGTGTCCACACCGGCGACGTGTTTGTTCATCTGCGCCATCTGCAGCTCGTATTCGAAATCGGTGCCGGTGCGCAGCCCCTTGACGATGGCGGTCATGCCCCGCGACCTGACGAAGTCGACGACCAGACCTTGTCCGGCTTCCACCCGCAGATTGGACAGGTGCGCCGTCGATTCGTTGATCATCGCGATCCGCTCGTCGAGGTCGAACATGCCCTTTTTGGCGGGGTTGGTCAGGATCGCCACCACCACCTCGTCGAACTGAGCCGACGCGCGCTCAAAGACGTCGATGTGGCCCAACGTCACCGGGTCGAACGAACCCGGGCACACCGCGCCCGTCACGCGGGCGCTCCGATGCCAGCGGGTGGTCTCCGTACGTCAACGATCATGACACGCGTCGCGACGATGCAGAGCGAAGCAATGCTGAAAAGCGACGCCATGACACGCGTCGCGACGATGCAGAGTGAAGCAATGCTGAAAAGCGGCGCCATGACACGCGTCGCGACGATGCAGAGCGAAGCGATGCTGAAAGCGGCGCCATGACGAATGACGGTACACGCCTGCCTCAATGACGCTCGGCCAGTTCCAGACGGGTGTCGCCGTAAATCCGCTGCGGCCACACGGACCAACCGGCCGGCCAATTCAGCGGTGAGCTGCCGGCCGCACGCTCCACCACCGCAACGCTGCCCTGGTGCACCCAGCCATGCGCCGGCAACGCCGCAAGCACGGCCTCGACCTCGGCGGCGTCGACGTCGTAGGGCGGGTCGGCCAGCACCAGATCGAACGCGGCCGCGGTCCCGGCCGCCAATACGCTCGCCACCGCCGCCCGGCGCAGCGTCGCGCCGGGCAGACCCACGGTTTCGATGTTGCGCGCGATGACGGATCCGGTGCGAGGGTCCGACTCCACGAAGAGCGCGGCGGCGGCACCGCGTGAGAGCGCCTCCAATCCCAATGCGCCCGAACCGGCGTAGAGGTCCAGCACGGTGAGGCCGGTCATGTCCAGGCGGGCGGTCAGGATGTTGAAGAGCGATTCGCGCACCCGGTCGGTGGTGGGCCTGGTGCCGCGCGGCGGGACCGCGATGCGACGGCCCCCGGCCGCGCCGCCAATGATCCGGGTCACGTGCAGATACCTACAGCAGCGTCGACCAGTAGTCCCAGAACCGCGCCATGATCAGTAGGAACAGCGCGGTGAACCACAATGCGGCGATCGACCACCGCCATTGGAAAAGCACCCACCCCGGACCGCTGTGGCGGTGCTGCAGCACCGGGCGATAAGCGATCGAGGCGACCACCACCAGCAGTGACACGGTGATCACCCACACCGCCATGCAGTACGGGCACAAGGCGCCGATGCGGTACAGGCTCTGAAAGATCAGCCAGTGCACGAACACCGCGCCGACCACCAGCCCGACCGTCAGTCCCACCCAATACCATTGGGGCAAAGTCACTTTCGCCAGCGCCAGCAGCCCGGTGACGACCACCACGGTGAAGGCCACCAGCCCCAACAATGGGTTCGGGAAGCCCAGCAGCGACGCCTGCGCCGTGATCATCACCGAGCCGCAGGACAGGATCGGGTTGATGTTGCAGGACGGGACGTACGACGGGTTTTCCAGGATGTCGATCTTCTCGACCGTCAGCGTCATCGATGCGACCAGGCCGATCAGACCGGCGAGCAGTACCCACCAGGCGCTCAGCGCCGGCACTCGCGCCGCCGGAGACGAGTCCGCTGTCAGGTCGCCGGTGGGATCGGCGGCTTGCGTCGACACCGCACCGGTCACATGGCGGCCGGCGCGACCGCGCCGTCGATGCCCGGGATGTTGCCCACGATTTCTTTGATCTTGTTGACCAGCGCATCGGGTGTCGACGGGTCGTAGTCATCGCCGTTGATCTTGATGGTCGGCGTGGCGTTGATATGAGCGGTCGCCGCTTCGCCGGTGACCTTGGACAGGTACTTGCCGCTGTTGATGCAGTCCGGCACCTTGCCCGCCGCACCGGCCTCGCGGGCCAGTTCGATCAGTCGCGCGTTGTCCGGGAAGGTCTTGCCGGTTTCACTCGGCTGAATGTCGGTGCTGAACAACGCGGAGTGGAAACGCCGGAACGCGTCCTGCGATTCGTCGGCGACGCACAGGGCCGCGGCGCCTGCGCGCGACGAATAGTTCTGGTTCCTCGAGCTGTCGAGGATCGACACCATCGAGTAGTCGGCCGCAATGGCGCCGAGGTCGATGAGCTTGGACACCGTCGGGCCGAAGGTGCGCTCGAAGTTACCGCAGGCCGGGCATAGGAAGTCCTCGTAGAAGGTCACCACGGCCTTGGGGTTGCTGCTGCCGGGCTGGGTGATCAGCTTGCTCGACGTCACCCGCACCGTATCGCCCGCACCGGTGGGGCCGGTCTTCTTGTGGTGCGAGGTCACGATGTAGAAGACGAGGGCGACCGCGAAGATCACCACGAAGGCGGTACCGCCGATTTGGACGAGTCGGTTCGACTTTCCGCCAGAGGCCGCCTTCATGTCGAATCGCGGGGGACGTTTGGGTTTGTCGGCCACAGGTTCCCTGATCTTTCGGTACGAGGTGTCGGTCTGCCCGTTTGGGGACAAAGCGATCGGACGAGGCGCCTTTAGGTTACCGGCGCCGACCGCTCACGGAATCAGACCCGGCTCAGGTGTGCACGCAGGGCCGAAATCAGCTCGCTGGTCGCGACCATGCTGTCGCCGCCCAGCTGGAACAGATTGGCGAAGCCATGGGTCAGCGAACCCAGGTACCGCAGGTCGACCGCGACCCCAGCGGCCCGCAGCGCCTCGCCGTAGCTCTCGCCTTCGTCGCGCAGCGGATCGAAACCCGCGACCGCGATCAGCGCGGGCGCCAGTTCGCTCAGCGACTCGGCCAGCGCCGGCGATACCCGCGGATCGGTGCGGTCGAGCTTCGAACGCCGCAGATACTGTGATTCGAACCAGTCGATGTCCCGCTTGGTCAGCAGGAAGCCGCGCGAGAACAGGGTCAGCGACCGGGTCTGCGCGGTGAAGTCGGTCCGCGGATAGATCAGCCATTGCAGCACCGGCGCCGCGGCGCCCTCGTCGCGCGCGATCTGGCTGACGACGGCGGCGAGGTTGCCGCCGGCACTGTCCCCGCCGACCGCGACCCGCCCTGGCGTCGCACCCAGCTCGCCGGCGTGCTCGTAGGCCCAGGTGAAGGCCGCGTAGGCGTCCTCGATGGCGGCCGGCGCGGGGTGCTCGGGGGCCAGCCGGTAGTCGATCGACAACACGTGGATGCCGGCGTCACGGCAGGTCAGTCTGCACAGGTTGTCGTGGGTATCCAGATCGCCGATCGACCAGCCGCCGCCGTGGTAGAAGACGAGCAGCGGTGCCGCCTCGCCGCCGGCCGGACGGTAGTGCCGGGCCGGGATCTCACCGGCCGGGCCGGGCAGCGACAGCTCGGCCACGTCGACGTGGATCTGCGGACCGGGGAATCCCACCGTCGACTCGCGCATCTGGGCGCGCGAAGCCTGCGGGTCGTCGTCGACGACCAGCCCGTCGATGCCGACGGCGCGCAGACCCGACAGCATCAGCTGCAACGTGGGATCCAGCGTGTTGCCGTCGATGATGACGGAACGGCCGCGGACCAGCCCTCGTCTGATGGCGGTCGGGATCCACGGGATGACCTTGGCCCCGACGCTGGTGAAGGTTCCCTGGATGCGACTGGCCAGCGACACCGAGGCGCGGTGGGCTCCCAGCTCGAGCTCCGGTGCGCCTGACAGAGGCCTGGTCATGGGCAACCCCCCTTAACAACAACCCGTGCTAATGCTCGCCGACGAACGGTTATTCGGTCCCGCCGCCCACCGTCTCGGAGTCTTGCCGGTCGCGGGGGCCACCAAACAGGCCGCCAATCCCAGCACGCGGAAGACCGGCCGACCGGCTGCCGTTCCCGGTGCGCCGCGCGACTCACTGTACGTGGTGACGTCCCCGGCGCCGACGGCGCGGATGGACACCTGCCCAGGTGTTGGTTGGTTGCGATTATCGGCTCGGTAATATCGTGGTCCCCAGGTCGGTGAGCCTTCATCAGATTGCGAGTGACTTCGACGTGTTCGATTTCGAACGCAGCGCCGCGAACTCGATGACGGAACACGGCTCGGTGCACAATCTCGAACCTTCAATTTCACAGGCAGGTGAATGAATTGACTGGCGAGTCGGGCCCCGCCGCACCCTCAATTGCTCTCAACGACGAAAACACGATTCCGGCCCTTGGCCTGGGCGTCGCGGAATTGTCGGATGACGAGACCGAACGCGCGGTGTCGGCGGCGCTGGAGATCGGCTGCAGGCTGATCGACACCGCGGCTGCCTACGGGAATGAAGCCGCCGTCGGGCGCGCCATCGCCGCCTCGGGCATTCCCCGCGCCGAGCTGTTCGTCACCACCAAGCTGGCAACCGCCGACCAGGGTTTCAAGGGGGCGATGGACGCCTGCAGCGCCAGCCTCGAGAGGCTCGGCCTGGACTACGTCGACCTCTACCTGATCCACTGGCCGGCCGCGGCGCTGGGCGCCTACGTGAACTCCTTCGGCGGGCTGATCCAGTCGCGCGGGAATGGTCATGCCCGCTCGATCGGCGTCTCCAACTTCACCGAGGAGTACCTGACGACGGTCATCGACCTCACGTTCGTCACCCCGGCGGTCAACCAGGTCGAGCTGCACCCGCTGCTCAATCAGGAAGCGCTGCGCAAGGTCAACGCCGAGCACAACGTCCTCACCCAGTCCTACACGTCGCTGGCGCTGGGCAAGCTGAACGACAACCCGACGGTGAATTCGGTTGCCGGCGAATACGGCAAGACCGCCGCGCAGGTGCTGCTGCGGTGGAACCTGCAGTTGGGCAACGCGGTCGTCTTCCGCTCGGCCAACGCCGAGCACATCGCCTCCAACATGGACGTGTTCGACTTCGAGTTGGCCGACGAGCACATGGACGTGCTCAACGGGCTCAACGACGGAACTCGGCTGCGCCCGGACCCGGAGACCTACGAAGGCGCGTAACGGCTTGTAACCGGTGGCTACCCCGTCGGGCAGGTCGTCGCGGCCTGGCGCAGCACGCCGGTCGACGCCAAATCCACCGGCAGCGAGTAACCGCGCAGCACGGCGATGAACTGCATGGCGTACTGGCATGCGAACGCCGCGTTCGGCGGCATCCACTGCGCCGGTTGCGAATCGCCTTTGTCCTGATTGGCCTGCCCGTCGACGGCCAGCAGGTTGGCGGGATCATTGGCGAACCGCAGCCGCTCGGGAGCGGGCCAGCCGTTGGCGCCCATGTCCCACGCATAGGCCAGCGGGACGATGTGGTCGATCTGAACGGATTCGCCGACCTTGGGGCCGCGCGCGAAGGCGATGGTCTTGCTGGTGTACGGGTCGTGCAGCGTGCCGGTGGCCACGGCGTCCGGGCACCGCTTGATCGACACGTAGGTCTTGTCGACGAGATCGCGGTTGAGGATGTCGTCGCGGGTGTCGCAGCCGTTGTGCCCCATCGGGGCGTCGTTGTCGTCGTCCCAGGCGTCGCCGAATGCCGACCGCAGGTAGTCGTAGCGGTGCCGGCGCAGGGGCACCACGGCGACGCCCGCGAGCACGTCGGTGCCGGGCTGCACCGTCGGAACATCAGCGCGCGCGGCGTATTCGGCGGAATGCCGCGCGGTTGAGGATCCCACCGTCTGGTAGGCCACCAGTAGCGCGAGTGCCGCCGCCGCGGCCAACCAGAGCAGCACTTTGCGATTCACCTGCGCCGCTCCTCCTCACCGCTACGCTCTGCATCGTCGCCGGCGGTCACGACTTGTCCAGGTATTCGATGCGGTCGGTGTCGGTGAATCGTGCGGCCAGCACCGCCAATCCGGGGTTCGCGCGGTCGTCGGCGTAGGCCTGGACGCAGAAGTCCCTGGCGGCCTCGATGTACTCCAGATGGTCCGCGAGGGACAGCAGCCGAAGCGTGATCGCCTTGCCGGACTGGTTGCGGCCCAACACGTCTCCTTCGCGCCGCTCCTTGAGGTCGAGATCGGCCAGGGCGAAGCCGTCCAGCGTCTCGGCCACCGCGCACAGACGACGGCCGGCCGACGAGTCCGGCGCGGACCAGCTGGCGAACAGGCACAGGCTCGGGTGCTGGCCACGGCCGATCCGGCCGCGCAGCTGATGCAACTGACTGATCCCGAACCGGTCGGCGTCCATCACCAGCATGACGGTGGCGTTGGGGACGTCGACGCCCACCTCAATGACGGTGGTGCACACCAGCACATCGACCTCACCGGCCCGAAAGCCCGCCATCGCGGCGTCCTTCTCCTCGCCGGACAGCCGCCCGTGCATCAGGGCGAGCCGCAGGTTCGCCAGCTCGCCGGAGCGCAGCCGGGCGTAAAGACCCTCGGCGGTTTCCGGAGCCTTGGCGTTCTGCTCATTACCCGGGTCGTCGCTTTCGTCGATGCGCGGCGCCACCACGTAGGCCTGGCGGCCGGCGGCGACCTCCTCGGTGATGCGCTGCCAGGCCCGGCCGAGCCACGCCGGCTTGTCCTTGACGAAGATGACGTTGCTGGTGATCGGCTGGCGACCGCGCGGCAGTTCGCGCAGCGTGGAGGTTTCCAGGTCCCCGTACACGGTGAGCGCGACGGTGCGCGGTATCGGGGTGGCCGTCATCACCAGTAGGTGCGGTGTCACCCCGGGACGAGCCTTGGCCCGCAACTGATCTCGCTGCTCGACACCGAAGCGGTGTTGTTCGTCGACCACCACCATGCCCAGGTTGTCGAATTCCACCGCGTCCTGCAGCAGCGCGTGGGTGCCGACGACGATACCGACCTCACCGCCGGCGATCTCGGCGCGGATCTGCTTCTTCTGTGCAGCGGTCATCGAACCGCTCAGCAGCGCCAGCCGGGTGCCGTTGTCGGCACCACCCATCTGGCCCGCCATCGCCAACGGACCGAGCACGTCGCGAATCGATCGGAGATGTTGTGCGGCAAGCACTTCCGTGGGCGCCAGCAGCGCGCACTGATATCCGGCGTCAACCATCTGCAGCATCGCCAGCACCGAGACGATCGTCTTACCGGAGCCCACCTCGCCCTGCAGCAGACGATTCAGCGGCCGGGTGGCCGCGAGCCCGTTGGACAGCACGCCGAGCACTTCACGCTGCCCCGCGGTCAACTCGAATGGCAAGCGCCCCAACAGTTCTGCGGCCGAACCGTCCGGACGTGGCGGCGCCGGCGGTCCCGACTCCGACAATTCACCGTGGCGGCGGGCCACCAGCGCCCACTGCAGACCGACGGCCTCGTCGAAGGTCAGGCGCTCACGGGCCCGCTGGCGCCGCGGCTCGCTCTCGGCGAGATGGATGTCGCGCAACGCCTCGTCCTCGGAGACCAGGCCGAACTTCGCACGCAGGTCCTGCGGTAGCGGATCCGGCACCGGGTCGAGCACATCGAGCACCTGGCGCACGGAGGCGAAGATGGTCCAGCTCTGCAGCTTGGCGCTGGCGGCATAGATCGGGAAGAAGTGGCGTTGATACGCGTCCGCGATGTCTTCGCCGGTGCTGGCATGCGAGGCATCGGCGATGCTCTTGAGCGATGCCGTGCCGCGATTCTTCCCGTCCTGCCGGTCGAGAAGGAGGAACGCCGGATGCGTCAGCTGCATGACGTTCTTGAAGAACCCGACCTCGCCCGAGAGCATCACCTTGGTGCCTTTGGTGAGGTCCTTCTTGAGGTAGTTCGCGTTGAAGAACGTGGCGGTCACCTTGGCGCGGCCGGAACCGAGGGTGATGCGGTGACACAGCTTTTTCGGGTTCTTCTTCATCGGAAACGTCTCGGTGTCAGCGATCGTGTCGATGATGGTGACGTGTTCACCGGCGGGCGGCCGTTCGTCGTCGGCGTCCCAGCGGCTAGCGCCCTCGGTGTAGCTGCGGGGGTAGTGGCGCAACAGGTCGTCGACGGTCCGGATGCCGAACACCTCGTCGAAGAGCTCCGCAACCTTCCCGCCAACGACGTAGTCCAGCCGGTCGCTCAGCGACACCATCGCTACTCGACCCCGATCAGCAGCGCGTCACCGTGATGGCCGGTCCGGTAGGTGACCAGTTCGGTCCCGGGGTGGTGGTCGTGCATGTGTTCTTCCAGGATGTCGCCGACGGCGCCGGCGTCGCAGTCGGTCTCGATGCCGGCGCCCAGCAGCACCGTCACCAGGTCACCGCCTGAGGCCAGCAGGAGATCGAGCAGACCGATCGCCGCCCCGACCGCATCGGAGGCCACGATCAGCACCTCATCCCCCGCAATGCCCAGGCCGTCGCCGGGGCGGCAGCGCCCCGCCCACGTCAACGCGCTCTCGGTCGCGATGCGCACCGAGCCGTGCCGTGCCGCGCCGGCGGCGCGGGCCATGGTGTAGCCGTCGTCCACGGCCTGCCTGTCGGTCTCGTGCACGGCCAGCGCGGCCAGCCCCTGCACCATCGACCCCGTCGGGATCGGTACCACGTCGACCCCCCAGCCGATGGCCGCGGTGCATCCGGCCACCAGCTCCTCGGCCGCGACATATCCGTTGGGCAGCACCATCACCTGTGCGGCGCCGGTGTCGACGATGGCCCGCATCAGCTGGTGCGCGCTGATGTTGGTGACGGGATCGTGCGCGACCGGGTCGCGTTGCAGCACGCAGGCACCCTCGCCCGCGAACAGGTCCGCGGCGCCGTCACCGTCGACCACGGCCAGCACCGCGCGCTCCCGCGTCCAGCCGCCGGCGGGCAGCCCCGGGGTGCCGGAGCTCAACGCCGAGATGACGATCCGGCTGAGCCGCCCGGCCGCCAGTCCCGCCTCCACGGCGGCGCCGGCGTCGTCGGTGTGCACGTGGACCGAGTACGTGCGCTGAGCCGACGACGGCGCCGACGCGATGCCCACCGAGTCACCCAGCTCCGCCAGCCGGTCCCGCAGCGCGTCCGCCGCCGGGGGCTCGCAGCCGTCCAGCCGGTACATCACCTCGAAGTGGGGCGCCGGGCGCTGCGCGGACGCCTCCGGTTGCAGTGCTCGTGGCGCCAGTTCGTACACCGTGCGGGCCGGCGCCTGCCCGGTGATGGTGCACCGCAGCGCGTCCAGCAGGACCAGCAGGCCACGCCCGCCGGCGTCCACCGCACCGGCGTCGGCGAGCACGTCGAGTTGTTCGGGGGTCTTTTCCAGGGCGACCACCGCCGCGTCACCGGCCGCGATGACCGCCGGCGCCAGGCCGTCCCCCGCGGCTGCGCACTGCGCAACGGCGTTCGCGGCCGCCCGCAGCACCGAGACGATGGTCCCGGGGACCTCCTCGCCACCCATCGAGCTGATGACCAGCTCCACGCCGCGCTGCAGCGCGGCACCAAAGATGACGACGTCGATGTGGGGCAGCTCGCCGCCGGCGTCGGCCGCCGCGGTCGCGGTGACGTCGGCGACGCCGCGCAGGATCTGCGACAGGATCACCCCGGAATTGCCGCGGGCGCCGTTCAGCGCGCCGGCCGACAGCGCCGCCGCGGCCCGGGCCACGCAGCTTGAGCCGCCCTCCGAGCCTGCGCCCACGTTGGCCTCGGCCAGGGCGGAACGCATGGTGAACAGCATGTTGGCCCCGGTGTCGGAGTCGGCGACGGGGAACACGTTGAGCCGGTTGATCTCGTCGATGTGCGTGATCAGGTCGCTGACGGCGGTGTGCGCCCAGTCGCGCAGGGTGATCGCGTCCAGGAGACGGTCCTGCGACGTATCAGCAGTGCCCAGGGTGACCCACCTCCTCCGCAGCTTCGATGCCCAGCACCCGGTGCGCGCCAGCGTAGCCCGGCCCCGGAGCCGTCGTGCTCAGTTGCTCCGCGCCGTTGAGGAAGATTGAGCCGCCGGCCATCAGCGCGGCAGATCCCTAATAGCCCTGCCGGATACCGGGATTGGCCTGCCCCACCAGCATGCGCTCATTGCTGCCATCGCGGCTGACCCCATAGCGGCTCATCTGATAGTTCATCGACGCGCACGCGGCGGCCACCGGATCCCACGCCGAATTCGACGTCCCCGGCTGGTGAAACGCCGCGAACGTGTCCGGCATTACCTGCCACGGGCCGCGCGTTGCGTGCAGCGGGCCGCCGTCGGGCTGGGGAGGCCCATAGGAATTGCTGTCTGACAGGTTGATCGCAGCCGAGTGAAACTCCGATTCGTGATCGGCGATGGTCATCATGCCGTCAATCCAGTGGCCACGGGCCGACGCCTCGGTAACCCCGATCCGCGTCAGCGCCTCCTCGAGATAGCCGCGGATCGCCTCCGGTCCGTCCGGCCACGCTCCTCGACCGTCGAAAGCAACCTGCCCCAGCTGGATACCGCCGCGCACGGCGACAGCCTCCTGCACCGCGGCGCGAAGGCCACCGGGCTGCCACCACGTCGTCGCCGCATTGGGTTGACCGGACCGCGATGCTCTCGGGCCCAGCCCGCCCTGCCCTATGCCGTACTGCCCGCCCACAGCCGTCGGGCAGTTCACTGAGGTACTCCCTATAGCCACGCTGCCCAGCGCCGCCACCATCAGATAGGCCGCCGCGACCCGCCGCAACCGAGCGACCCGGCGCAAACGCGCGACCAAACGTCGTACACCCACCGCGGGGCCCCGCCGGCTTTCGACGCGGGCGGAACCAGCCGTGTTTACGGCGCGCGCAACCACCCCGCGCACTCCCCTCAAGCCTGCCGATATTTGCTTCCCAGCCTCATCCGCAGCTTCGCGCGGGCCGGCACCGCCGGGAAGAAGACTTCAGCCACGGTCAGCGCACCGTCCACGCCTGACACAGGCAGCGATTGCACCGACCATCGGCGGCGCTGTCATCCTAGCGGCCGTGCGCCCCGGCAACCCTCGATGCGACCGGTACTGTGATCGACTCCATGTCGACAGCTGACGCGGTTCCAGCGCACAGCTGACCCCCCGTGACCTCACGTAAGCGCAGGGCCAGCCGGTGATGAACCGTTTTGGTGGTTGCCACGACAGTCGGTATCCTCAGGTGTGCCCGGTAACCTGGGCCGTCCCGGCCAGATTGCCGGACCCCCGAGATTTGAGGAGCTTGAACAATGGCCGCTGTGTGCGACATCTGCGGGAAAGGCCCCGGCTTCGGTAAGTCGGTGTCGCACTCCCACCGCCGCACCAGTCGCCGATGGGACCCCAACGTTCAGACCGTGCACGTCGCCCGTCCGGGCGGCAACAAGCAGCGCCTGAACGTCTGCACGTCCTGCATCAAGGCCGGCAAGGTCGTCCGGGGCTAGCGGCGATCGCAAGCGCGGCCGTGGCGATCGCAAGCGCGGCGTAGCCGGGCGCAGCGGGTCGCCACCATGAAGCTGAGCAGCCGTCGTTCACATGACGACGTGGCCGGCATCCACCGGAATCGCGGCGCCGGTTATATAGCGCGACCGCGGGCCGGCAAGCCAGAGCACCGCTTCGGTGACGTCTTGCGCCTCGACCAACGGCACATCGGGTAGCAGCGTCTGCGACAGAGCCGGGTTGGGGTTCTCCAGCATCCGGTTCACCACGAAATCGTTGAGGATCATCGGCGTCGCGACGCCGCTCGGGTGGATCGAATTGACCCGAATCTTGTGCGGGGCATAAGCATTCGCCGCCGAGCGCATCAGCCCCACCACACCGTGTTTGGACGCGGCGTAGGCGAACATCGCCGCGCTGCCGTCGCCGCCACGACCGGTCAGGCCCTGCGACGAGCTGACCAGCACCACCGAGCCGCCCCGGCCCTTGCGCACGATCGAGGGCACCGTCGCCAGCAGCGTGTGCCAGACACCCTTGAGGTTGGTGTCGACGATGGTGTTGAACACCGGTTCGGATTCGGGATCGGTGACCCCGATCGCCACCACCCCGGCGTTGGCGACGACGACGTCGATGTCGCCGAGTTCGTCGACGCCGGTCTGCACTCCGGCCTGTAGCCCCTTGAGGTCGCGGACGTCGGCGGCCACCGGAACCGCTCTGCGGCCGGCCGCCTCGACCAACCGCACGGTCTCGGCAAGATCGGATTCGGTCGCCAAGGCATAGGGAATCGCCTCGAGGTCGGCGCAGATGTCCACGGCGATGATGTCCGCACCCTGCTCGGCCAGTGCCACGGCGTGGCTGCGGCCCTGGCCGCGCGCGGCGCCGGTGATGACGGCAACCGTATTGTCGAATTCACCCATGACTACACCTCCAGTGTCGTGGCGGTCTCGCGTTCGGCGACGGCCACCAGCCGCGCGGCCGTGTCGTAGTCGCACGCGAGCGGCGTGCGGCCGATGAGCACCGGGCCGCCGCGCAGCCCGAGCCTGCCGCTGACCCCGACGTAGCTGCCCGGCGGAATCGGCTCGCTGATGCAGTAGAGCGTGGGCGCCGCACCTTCGTCGATGTCATTGGCCAACCGGTCGGCCACCACTTTGACCCCCTTGTGAGCCAGCGACATCAGCGGCGAGTCGCCCAGGTTCGACAGGTTCGAGGCCACCCAGCCCGGGTGGGTGAGCTGCGTGACGATCGGTGATCCGGCCGCGCGCAGCCTGCGGTCCAGCTCTAGCCCCCACAGCATGACCGCGAGTTTCGACTGCGCGTAGGCGCTCAGCCTCGTCCACTTGTGCTGACGCAGGTGCGGGTCGTCGAGCCGCAGCGTCGCCGACCGGTGTGCATCGGAGCCGACGTTGATGATCTGCGAACGCACCTTTCCCAGCAGCAGGTTGGTCAGGGCGAAGGGTCCGAGCAGGTTGGTGCCCAGCGTCATCTCGAAGCCGTCGACCGTCTCGGTGCGCCGGTCGGTCAGGGCACCGGCGTTGTTGATCAGGATGTCCACGGGCTCGGTGATCAGGCCAGCGAAAGCCCTCACCGAAGAAAGGTCGGCGAGGTCGAGCTTGGCCACGGCGGTCGAGCCGCCGATCTCGCCCGCACGTCGCTCGCCGAGTTCGGTGTTGCGCACGGCCAGGATCACGTGCGCGCCGGCTTTGGCGAGCGCACGCGCTGTGCCCAGCCCGACGCCGTTGGTTGCTCCGGTCACGATCACGCGTTTGCCGCTGAGGTTGCCGAGCCTGCTCGGCGTCCACGGTAAGGTCACGGCGATCCAGAGTAATGGTCGGTTCTATGTAAGTTGGACCGGTTCTGCCAACATAAGGCACAGCGGCAGACTTTCCCCGAGGCGGTTCGACATGACTGACAGCGCCACCGAGATCACCAACCTCATCTACACCTATGCGCAGCTTCTCGACCGCGGGGATCTGGACGCGGTGGCCCGGCTCTTCGAGCACGGCCGCATCTGCGGGGTGGAGGACGGCCCGCCCGAGACCGTGTTCGCCGGCTCCGCCCGGGTGCGCGAGATGTATGAGATGGCCACGCGTATCTACGACGACGGCACCCCGAAGACCAAACACAACACGACCAACGTGCAGCTCTACATCGACGAGGCGGCCGGGACCGCGCGCAGCGCGTCCTATTACTGCGTCACCCAAGCCACCGACGACCTGCCGCTGCAGGTCATCGTCACGGGGCATTACAAGGACACCTTTCACCGGGTGGACGGCGCCTGGTGCTTCGACAGCCGCACCATGTTCGTCGACCAGGTCGGCGACGTCAGCCGGCATCTGAAGTTCTGACCCGTGGGATCCGCGAGCGCGTTCGACCCGGCCGGCGTGCTGGCCGACGCGCAACGCAAGGAAGAGCTGACCGACTGGGGCCCGGGCGAATTCGCCGACCCGTTGCGGGTGTTGCTCGCCGACTACGCACGCACCGATCTCAACGACATCGGTGTGCACATCCTGCGGTCGGGCATCGTGCACAGCCTTCGGATGCGGCTGCGCGCGCAGGAGTGGATCCGCCGCCACCCGGAGATCCTCGACGAGCGGGTGGTTGCGCCGATCGTCGTCGTCGGGATGATGCGCAGCGGCACCACGCTGCTGCAGCGGCTGCTGGCCGCCGACCCGCGGTTCGTCTGCGCCTACGGGTGGGAGGTCGTGGAGGTCGCGCCCCGGCTGAACCACCAGTTCACCGATGACGCCGACCCGCGCATCGCGATCAGCGAAGCGCGAGAAGCGAAATCCCGCGAACTGGCGCCCGCATTGTTCTCGATCCACCCCATGTACGCCAGGGAGGCCGAAGAGGAGATCGTCTTCCTCGCCGACGCGTTCCTGTCGCATGTCCCCGAGTCGGGCGCGCACCTGCCGCGGTACCGGTCCTGGCTCGACGGCCAGGACTTCTCCCCCGCCTACGATTATCTGCACCGCATGCTGCAGTTCCTGCAGTGGCAGAAACACCGGGGCGGCGTGCAGGGCCGGCGCTGGGTGCTCAAATCGCCTGCGCACCTAGGGTATTTGAATCTCCTGCGGGCACAGTTCCCCGATCTGCACATCGTGCACATGCATCGTGACCCGCGCACCACGATCGCCTCGGGGGCCAGTTTGAACGCGACCCTGCATGCGATGCACGCCGATGCCGTCGACGTGCACCGGGTGGGTGCGCAATGGCTGGAGCGGATGGGCTGGACCACTGATCGGGCGATGACGATCCGCGACGGCTGGGACTTGGAAACAGGACGAGCCGCCGCCAGGGTCACCGACATCGGGTTCGACGAGGCGGTGGCCGACCCGATCGGTCAGGTGGCCCGCGTCTACGACGCCATCGGGCTGCCGCTGACGACAGCAGCCGAGGAGGCGATGCGGCGCTGGCTGGCCCACCGTCCCCGAGAGGTGCCGCGGCCACCCTACGGGCTGGAGAACTACGGCCTGCGTCCCGAGCAGGTCGATGAGCGATTCGCGTTGTACAACAAGCGTTTCGGACAGCAAATCGGAGGAACAGCACATGCCTGAGGACCCGGTCGCGACGGCGTCCCAGCACGAACAGGAGCTGGCGGCCCTTGACCTGATCGAGCATCCAGAAGTCAAGGCCGCCTACCGCACGGTCGCGCAGACCTGGCTCGGTCGCGCCAAGGCGTCGGACGCGATGCGTGAACGGTTCGACGATGCGTTCGCCGAGGTGATGTTCTCGGCGGCAATGTGGTCGTCCAATCAGGACAAGCTGCGGCCCAAGGTCAGCTGCATCACCCGCCTGGCACATCCGGTGGACGGCCGTCGGATTCCCGGATCGCGTTGGGGCATCGACAATCCCGACAGCGTGTACCGGGTGATCCCGATCTCCGGCGACGAACGCTACGAGATACGCGGGCGGGTCGGCGAGCACCGCATGACGGAGAACTACTTCACGCTGTGGGACGCGCAGATGGGCACCGTCGCCGTGCTCAACGGTCGCACCATGCTCGTCGACTCCGACGGCAGCTACGTCATCACTGTCGACGCCGACCCCGCCAACGGGCGAGGAAACCATGTGCAAACCTCGCCGGAGGCCCACGAGTTCTACATCCGTGACGTGCTGCTGGACTGGGGCCGTGACGACCCCAATCACATTGAGGTGCGACGGCTTGGCGGTTCGCCGGCAACCCCCGCGCGCACGCTCGACGAGCAGGCCGCGGCGACGGCGGCGATGATAGAGTACTTCGCCAACTTCACCGGCAAGCTCAGCCACGGCGTGTACAAGATGCCCGCCAACCATTTCAACCTGGCCTGGTCTGCCGACAAGGTCGGCGCGATGCGCAACCAGGTCTACGTGATGGGCCGGTTCGACCTCGCCCCCGACGAGGCGTTCGTCGTCGACCTGAATGACGGTGGCGCCGAATACTTCACGGTGCCGCTGAGCAACATCTGGGGCACCACGCTCGACCTCGTCGACCGCACCGGCAGCCTCAACAAGGCGCAGTCGGTGGCCAACGAGGACGGCAGCTACACCTACGTGATCTCGCCGGTGGACCCCGGCGTGGCCAACTGGATCGACTCCGACGGGTTGCGGGAGGCCATTTTGACGCTGCGCCTGGCGGAGTTCGGTGACGCCGGTCCGCGCGAAGACCTCGGGGCACGCGGGCGGGTGGTCAAGCTGGACCGGCTCGATGCCGAGGTGCCGCACTTGCCGCGAGTCGGCGAGCAGCAGCGCGCGGCCGAGCTGGCCGCGCGCCGCAAGGCCTATCTGCGCCGCCTGCCGGAAGGGACGATCTGAGATGTCGCGCTGGCTTATCACGGGATGCTCCACGGGCTTTGGTCGCGAAATCGCCTGCGCCGCACTGCAATCCGGCCACAGCGTGGTGGTGACCGCGCGGCGGCCCGAGACCGTGCAGGATATCCCCGACGAATTCGGGGATCGGGCCGTCGCCGTCGCCCTCGACGTGACCGACCCCGCCCAGATCGCGGCGGCGGTGTCGGCGGCCCAGACGGCGTTCGGCGGGATCGACGTCCTGGTCAACAACGCCGGCCACGGGTACCTGTCCTCGGTGGAAGAGGGGGAGGACACCGAGGTTCGAAAGCTGTTCGACGTGAACTATTTCGGTGCCGTCGATATGATCAAGGCGGTGCTGCCGGCCATGCGCGCCCGCGGATCGGGGCACATCATCAACATTTCCTCGATGACGGGCCTGGTGGCAAACCCGCCCAACGCCTATTACTCGTCGACCAAGTTCGCGCTGGAGGCGGTGACCGAAGCGCTGGCCGCCGAGGTGCGCCCGCTGGGCATCAAGGTGACCGCGATCGAGCCGGGCGCGTTCCGCACCGATTGGGCGACCCGGTCGATGAAGGAATCGGGCAGCCCGATAGCCGACTATGCCGATGTCGCGGCACGCAAGGACCTGATCAAGCAATTCGCCGATCACCTGCCCGGTGATCCGCGCAAGGTAGCCGAAGCGGTGCTGATGGTGACCACGCTCGACGAGCCGCCACTGCGGCTGCTGCTGGGTCGTGACGTGCTGAAGGCCATGCGGGACAAGATCGCTGCGATGTCGGCGTCCATCGAAGAGTGGAAGGCCGTCACGAAGGACGTGAACTTCCCGGGTTCGTAGGCCCCACGGTCGGCGTCCGACGAGCCGATCAGTCCCGCACGACGATGACAGTCTTGCCGGCACGCCTGCCATGGCTGCGGCTTTCAAACGCTTTCCGGCCCTCGTCGAGCCCGAACGTCTGGGCGATCGCGACGTGCAACCGGTCACTGTCGACCAGCGCGGCGAGTTCGTTGAGTTGATCCCGATTCGGAGTGACGATGAAAAAGGTTGCAGTGACGCCGAACTCCTCGGCTCTGCCGTCTGGGGGCGGTGCGGACAAGGTGACCAGGCGCCCCCCGCGCCGCAGCACGCCGAATGATCTCTGCAACGTCTGACCACCGACCGTGTCGATGACGACGTCGTAGCCGGTTTCATCGAATGCCTCGGTGCGCACGTCGATCACCCGCTGCGCGCCGCACCCGCGCAAAAGACTCGCGGTGTCGCTGCGCACGGTCGCGGTCACCCGCGCACCCAGCAGTGCGGCCAGTTGAACTGCCAACAGGCCCACTCCCCCGGCGCCTCCGTGCACCAGCACGCTCTCTCCGGGTTGCACGGCGGCGTGGTCGACCAAAGCCTGCAGGGCGGTCAGGCCGGCCAGCGGCAGCGCGGCGGCGACGGTGTGCGAAACGGTCGACGGCTTGGCAGCCAGGTCGGCCGCGGGCACGGCGACGAAATCGGCCGCCGCGCCATCGCGGTCGAAACTGACCAAGCCGTACACTTCGGCGCCGGGCGCGAAATCCGTCACATCGGCGGCAACCGCTTCGACGACACCCGAGACCTCGTGTGAGGGGATCACCGGGACGCGGCTGGCACCGTCGAGGGTCCAGGTCTCGTCCCACGTCAGCTCGTCGAAGGTGATCCCGGCCGCGTGTACGGCCACCAAGACTTCGCCCGAGCCCGGCACCGGTCGCGGGGCCCGTTCGAGCACCAGCTGCTCCGGGCCGCCCCGCCGGTGCGCCCGCAGCGCGGTCATCTCGGTCACGGCAGGCGCCAATCGATCGCGTCGGCGCCCATCCCGGTCAGCAGTTCGTTGGCGCGGCTGAACGGACGCGAACCGAAGAAACCGCGGGACGCCGACAGCGGGGACGGATGCGGCGACTCGATTGCGACGCAATTTCCTTGGGCGAGAATCGGTTTGAGGGTCGATGCGTCACGACCCCACAGAATCGCCACCAACGGACGCGACCGCTCGGTCAGCGCGCGGATAGCGCATTCGGTCACGGCCTCCCAGCCCTTGCCGCGGTGCGACGCCGGATTGCTGGGACGCACCGTGAGCACCCTGTTCAGCAGCAGCACGCCGCGCTGCGCCCAGGGCGTCAGGTCACCGCACGAGGGCGGCGGATGGCCCAGGTCCGCGGTGTACTCCTGAAAAATGTTGGCCAGACTTCGCGGCAGCGGCGCCACCTCAGGCGCCACCGAAAAGCTCAGGCCCACAGCGTGTCCGGGCGTCGGGTAGGGGTCCTGCCCCACGATCAGCACCCTGACGTCGTCGAAGGGATAGGTGAACGCGCGCAACACATTCGGCCCGGCCGGCAGATACCTGCGCCCGGCCGCGATTTCGGCACGCAGGAATTGGCCCATCCCGGCCACCTGGTCGGCCACCGGCTGCAGCGCACTCGCCCAACCCGGCTCGACCAGTTCCCCCAGCGGACGCGCGGTCATCATCGTCTCGTCGCGATCGCGTAAACGGTCACCGCGTCACCCTAGTACGACTGCCAGCCGGCGTAGCCGCTCCACTCTTGATCGTCGACGAGCACCCGGGCCGGCCCGTCGAGAACCCGCCCGATGATGCGCCATCCGGCCGGCACCGGACCGGCGAAACACGCCACCAGGGCGTGGTCCTCACCACCGCCGAGCACCCAGTGCCACGCATCGGCGCCCGCGGCCACCGCTGCCGCGGCAAGCGCATCGCGGTCCGCGGCCAGTGCCGCGGTGGACAGGTCCATGCCGACCCCGGACGCGTCGGCGACGTGACGCAGGTCGGCGATCAGGCCGTCGGAGATGTCGATCATCGCCTGCGCACCCCCGGCCGCCGCCACCGCGCCCTGACCATAGGGCGGCTCCGGTACCACGTGCCGGCGCCGCAACTCACCGAAGCCGACAATATCGTTGCGCCACAACGAAAAGCCCGCGGCCGAGCGGCCTAAGTCGCCGGCGACGGCGATCAGCGCACCGGGCTGCGCGCCTGAGCGTCGTACCGGTGCGCGCCCGTCCAGGTCACCTAGCACCGTCACCGAGATGACCCACTGCGGGCAGTGGACCAGGTCACCGCCGGCGATGCCCGCACCGACCCGCTGCGCCTCGTCCCACATTCCGTCGACCAGCGCGTCCACCGTTGCTGCAGGCGTGTCCCCGGGCGCGCCAAAGGCGACCACAAAGGCCGTCGGCCGCCCGCCCATCGCCTCGATATCCGCGGCGTTCTGGGCGATCGCCTTGCGACCGATCTCGCGGGGCGTCGACCAGTCCAGCCGGAAGTGCCGATCCTGCACAAGCATGTCGGTCGACACCAGCGCGCCGCCATCGCCGCACGACACCAGCGCCGCATCGTCGCCCGGCCCGAGCACGACCGCGGCAGGCTGCTCGCGATCCCGCACCAGGCGATCGATCACGGCGAACTCACCGAGTTGCTGCAGCGACGGGGGCTGGCCCGATTCGTCCTGCACGCCACCTCCCTTCGGCGCGTCGTGGGCCGCGGTGCGCCCCGGTGGCCCGCGATAGGGCCCCCCGCACCGGACCGCGCCAGTGTAGAACCCCGCGTCCTGGCGGGCCCCTTTCGGCACGAGAATAAATTGGCACCCGGGTGAGTGAAGGCGATAGTGGTTAGCAGAGAAGGAGGTGCGCGGCGGTGGCAACCGAATCGGACGCCGATGCCGGGCCGTCGCGCGCGCTGATCATCGTCGCGATCGCGCTGGCCGTCGGGACCATCGGCGTGATCCTGGCCATCGCAGCGACCCGCGAGGCGCCCCCGCGTGCGGTTGCCGTGCCCGCGGTCCCGGCGCCGCAGGCCGACGGCGCCGCATGCCGCGCGCTGGTGGGTGCGCTGCCGCAGCGGCTCGGGGACTACCAGCGCGCGCCCCTCGAGCAGCCCGCACCGCAAGGCGCCGCCGCGTGGCGGGCGGGGCCGCCGGACAGCGACCCGGTGGTGCTGCGCTGCGGGCTGGACCGCCCGGCCGAGTTCGTCCTGGGCTCTCCGATCCAGGTCGTCGATCGCGTGCAGTGGTTCCAGGTGAGTTCCGAACAGCAATCCGCGGGCGATGCGGGCAGATCCACCTGGTACGCGGTGGACCGCGGAGTCTATGTCGCGCTGACACTGCCGACCGGATCAGGCCCGACACCGATCCAGCGGATCTCCGACGTCATCGATCGCAGCATCCCGGCGGCGCCCATCGATCCCGGCCAGCCCCGGTAACGGCCCGATGGTGGCGACCCGCTTCGCCCGGCCCTGCCGCGCTTGCGATCGCCACTAGCCCCGATGGTAGCGACCCGCTTCGCCCGGCCCTGCCGCGCTTGCGATCGCCACTAGCGCAGACCCACGCCGCGGGCCAACGCGGTCTCGACCATCGTCGCCAGCAACGCCGCGTAATCCACGCCGCTGGCCGCCCACATCCTCGGATACATCGAGATCGTGGTGAATCCCGGCATCGTGTTGATCTCGTTGAGCACCGGCCCGTCGTCGGTGAGGAAGAAGTCCACCCGGGCCAGCCCTTGGCAGTCGATGGCCTTGAACGCCCGAATCGCCAATTGGCGTATCGCGTCGGTGGTTTCGTCGTCCACCTTGGCGGGCACATCCAATTCGGCCGCATCGTCAAGGTATTTGGTCGAAAAGTCGTAGAAAGAATCCTCGCGCCCGCGCACGCCGGCCACCCGGATCTCACCCAGCGTGCTGGCTTGTACTGTGCCGTCGGGCATTTCGAGCACGCCGCATTCCAGCTCGCGGCCGACGATCGCCGCCTCCACGATGACCTTCGGATCGTGCGCGCGCGCCGTGGCGACCGCGGCGTCCAACTGGTCCCAGCTCGACACCCGGCTCACACCGATCGAGGACCCACCCCGGGCGGGCTTGACGAACACCGGCAAGCCCAGCCGCTCGCACTCCTCGGGGCGCAGCCTCGAGGGCGGCGGGCGCAGCACCGCGTAGTCGCCGACCGGCAATCCTTCGGCCGCGAACAGCTTCTTGGTGAACTCCTTGTCCATGCCGGCCGCGCTGGCCAGCACGCCGGCCCCCACATATGGCACACCGGCGAGTTCCAGCAGGCCCTGAATCGTGCCGTCTTCGCCGTAGGCGCCGTGCAGCACCGGAAACACCACGTCGACCGCCGCCAAGACCTCACTGGCGCCAGGTGCGAGGGACACCAACTGGCCGCTGCGCCGGGGATCGGCCGGCAGCGCCAGTTCGGTTCCCGATTCGGACGTCACCTCGGGCAGTTGCCGGTCGGTGATCGCCAGCGCGGCCGGATCGCCGTCGGTGAGCACCCACGAGCCCTCCGGGGTGATGCCGATCGCGACCACGTCGAACCGCTCCGGGTCAAGGTTGCGCAGAATGCTGCCTGCCGAGACGCACGAGATGGCGTGCTCGTTGCTGCGGCCGCCGAAGACGACGGCGACGCGCACCCGATCGCCACCTCGTGAGCTGGGGTGCGGCGTCGACCGCTCGCTGGCATTCACAATCTCAAGAGGCTACCGGGTGGCACCCGGCCCGGTCGGGTGGCGGGCCTTTGCCCGGCCTTTTATTCGGGCTTGGTCCTGCGGCCCAAGAGCAGGGCCACCGCCTCGTCGACCGACAGCCCTTTGTGGCATACGCGATGCACGGCATCGGTGAGAGGCATCTCGACGTCGTAACTGGCGGCCAGTGCCAGCACCGACTCGCAGGATGTCACGCCCTCGACGACATGCCCGTCGCCACCGTCGGGCGTGCCGGCCAGAACCTCCTGAATGGTCGCACCCCGGCCGAGCCGTTCGCCCAGGGAACGGTTGCGCGAATGCGGGGAGCTGCAGGTGGCGACCAGATCGCCCACTCCGGCCAGCCCGGCCAGCGTCGCGCCCTTGGCGCCCAGCGCGATCCCCAGCCGCATGATCTCGGCCAGGCCGCGGGTGATGATCGCCGCCGTGGTGTTCTCGCCGAGCCCGACACCCACCGCCATCCCGCACGCGAGTGCGATGACGTTCTTGCAGGCCCCGCCGATCTCGGTGCCCGTCACATCGCTGTTGGTGTACGGACGGAAGTATCCGCTGTTCAGCATGCGCTGCAGGGCGACGGCCCGGCCCGAGTCGCTGCACGCGACCACCGTGGCGGCGGGCTGGGATTCGGCGATCTCGCTGGCCAGGTTCGGGCCCGAGATCACCGCGACCTGAGACTGGTCGACTCCGGTGACCGAGACGATGACCTGACTCATCCGCATCAAGGTGCCCAGCTCGATGCCCTTGGCCAGGCTGACCAGGGTCGCTCCCTCGCGGATCAGGGGCACCCAGCGCTCGAGGTTGCGGCGCAGCTTCTGCGCCGGCACCGCCAGCAGCACCGTTGACGCATCGCGGAGGGCCTCGGCGGCGTCGGCGGTGGCGCGGATACCCGGCGGCAGCAACGTGCCGGGCAGGTAGTCGGGATTGGAACGGGTGGAGTTGATTCGTTCGGCGAGTTCGGGTCTGCGGGCCCACAGCGTGGCCCCCGCTTCCGGTCCCCCGGCATCGACCAGCACCTTGGCCAGCGCCGTGCCCCACGCCCCGGCACCCATGATCGCGACGGCGCCCGGTGATGTGCTGGTCATGTACCACCCCCCTGTCCGCGGTCGGCGTTGCTCGTGCGGCACGTCAGCCGCTACACCCTAGATCAGCGACGGACCAGGCGTCACGCGAGCCAGCATGTCCTGCGCCACGCCGCGATCGCCCCGGCTCGCGAGCCATCCGCGGGGTCTCGCTGGCAGGATGACATCTCATGAGCGGCATACGAGCCGACGGTGCGGCCAACGGTGCGGGCGATGTTGCCGTGATCGTCGCCGTCAAGAAGTTGGCCGCGGCCAAGACCAGGCTGGCCCCGGTCTTCTCGGCGCGCACCCGGGAAAGCGTGGTACTGGCCATGTTGATGGACACCCTGACCGCCGCCGGACGGGTCCGATCGCTGGGCTCGATCACCGTGATCACGCCCGACGCCGCCGCAGCCGCCGCGGCCACCGATATGGGAGCCGATGTGCTGGCCGACCCGACACCCGAGGGTCATCCCGATCCCCTGAACAACGCCATCGCCACCGCGGAACGTGCGGTGGGCAGCTCCTTCGCCAATGTCGTTGTGCTGCAAGGTGATTTGCCCGCGTTGCAGACTCAAGAGCTCAACGAGGCGATCGCCGCCGCACGCCAACACCGGCGCAGCTTCGTCGCCGACCGGTTGGCGACGGGCACCGCGGCGCTGTTTGCGTTCGGAAGCCCGCTCGACCCGCGATTCGGTTCCGATTCCTCGGCGCGGCACCGCAGTTCGGGCGCAATCGAGCTGACCGGCGCCTGGCCCGGCCTGCGGTGTGATGTCGACACCCCTACCGACCTCGCCGTCGCCCGTCGCCTCGGGGTGGGGGCAGCAACGGCCCGAGCCATCGCGACGCACTGATTTCGATCGCCGCGGGTAGATCTGTCCGGTGGGTGAACGTCATCCCAACGGCGAATGGATGTCCCTCGAGCGCTAGCAGCACCCGCGCGTGATGAGCGATGATCGCAGGGTGACCGAAATCGAAGCTGAGGCGCGACCCGACGAGAATTTGTGGCATTCAGGCGACTCGGCCGTGGCAGCACCACCGGCTGCGACCCCGTCCGCGCTGACCGATCTGCCGGAGGACCGTTACCTCAACCGGGAACTGAGCTGGCTGGACTTCAACGCCCGCGTGCTGGCGCTGGCCGACGACAACTCGTTGCCGCTGCTGGAACGCGCCAAGTTCCTGGCGATCTTCGCCTCCAACCTCGACGAGTTCTATATGGTGCGCGTTGCCGGCCTCAAACGCCGTGACGAGATGGGGTTGTCGGTCCGTTCGGCCGACGGTTTGACGCCGCGCAAGCAACTTGCCCTCATCGGGGAACAGACTCAGCGCATCGCGACCCGGCACGCGCGGGTCTTCCTCGATTCGGTGCGCCCGGCACTCGCCGAAGAAGGCATTCACCTCGTCACGTGGGCCGATCTCGATCAGGCCGAGCGCGACGAACTGTCGAACTATTTCACCGAGCAGGTCTTCCCCGTCCTGACGCCACTGGCCGTAGATCCCGCGCACCCGTTCCCGTTCGTCAGCGGGCTGAGCCTGAACTTGGCGGTCATGGTGCGCCAGCCCGAGGACGGCGGCCAGCACTTCGCCCGAGTCAAGGTGCCCAACAACGTGGACCGCTTCGTCGAACTCGCCGTCCTCCGCTCTGAGGACGGCGGACGGACCATCGTGCGTTACCTGCCGATGGAAGAACTGATCGCGGCTTTCCTTCCTCTTCTCTTCCCGGGCATGGAAATCGTGGAACACCACGCTTTCCGCATCACCCGCAACGCCGACATGGAAGTCGAAGAAGATCGCGACGAGGATCTGCTGCAGGCGCTGGAACGGGAATTGGCGCGCCGGCGGTTCGGTCCGCCGGTGCGGCTCGAGATCGCCGACGACATGACCGAGGGCATGCTGGAATTGCTGCTGCGCGAACTCGACGTGCACCCCGGTGACGTCATCGAAGTCCCCGGCCTGCTCGACCTTTCGTCGCTGTGGCAGATCTACGACCTGGACCGGCCGGCGCTCAAGGACCCGGCGTTCGTCCCGGACACCCACCCCGCCTTCGCCGACCGCGAATCTCCCAAGAGCATCTTCGCGACGCTGCGCGAAGGCGACGTCTTGGTGCACCACCCGTACGACTCCTTCTCCACCAGCGTGCAGCGCTTCATTCAGCAGGCCGCCGCGGACCCCAATGTGCTGGCGATCAAACAAACGCTGTATCGCACCTCCGGTGATTCGCCGATCGTTCGGGCGCTGATCGAAGCGGCCGAGGCCGGGAAGCAGGCCGTGGCGCTCGTCGAGATCAAGGCGCGCTTCGACGAACAGGCCAACATCCGTTGGGCGCGCGCACTCGAGCAAGCGGGGGTGCATGTGGTCTACGGGCTCGTCGGCCTCAAGACGCACTGCAAGACCTGCTTGGTGGTGCGCCGCGAAGGTTCGGCGATTCGGCGGTACTGCCACATCGGAACCGGCAACTACAACAGCAAGACCGCCCGTCTGTACGAGGATGTCGGGCTGCTGACGGCGAACCCCGATATCGGCGCAGATCTCACCGATTTGTTCAATTCGCTTACCGGCTATTCGCGTAAGGTCTCCTACCGCAATCTGCTGGTGGCGCCGCATGGAATTCGCGCCGGCATCATTGAGCGCGTCGAACGCGAGATCGCTGCGCACCGTGAACGAGGAAATGGGCGAATCCGTCTCAAGATGAATGCGCTCGTGGACGAGCAGGTGATCGATGCGCTCTACCGGGCGTCACAGGCCGGAGTGCGGGTCGAAGTCGTGGTGCGCGGCATCTGCGCGCTGCGCCCGGGCGCCGAGGGTTTCTCCGAAAACGTCTTCGTCCGCTCGATTCTCGGCCGCTTCCTGGAGCACTCGCGGATCATCCATTTCCGCAACATCAACGAATTCTGGATCGGCAGCGCCGACATGATGCACCGCAACCTCGATCGGCGGGTGGAGGTGCTGGCTCAGGTCAAGGACCCCAAGCTCACCGCGCAGCTGGACGAATTGTTCGAATCCGCACTGGATCCGTCCACCCGGTGCTGGGAATTGGGGGCCGACGGGCAGTGGACCCCGTCGCCACAGGAAGGCCATACCGTGCGCGACCACCAAGTATCGTTGATGGAGCGCCATCGCAGTCCCTAGCTCTGTGCGGTGACTTCCGGTTGTTTTCCGGGCCGCATCCTGATTGAGTTTGCGGCTCTGACCGAATTGATCTGCAGGAGTTGAGGTGCCGACCCATAATTCGTCCACTTCCCGGCGCTCCGGAAGCCGAGTCGTCTATGCCGCCGGCGCGGTGCTGTGGCGACCGGGCAATGCCGACGCAGGCGACCACGACATCGAGATCGCCGTCATTCACCGTCCCCGGTATGACGACTGGTCACTGCCCAAAGGCAAGGTGGACCCCGGCGAGACGGCCCCGGTGGCCGCCGTGCGCGAGGTGCACGAGGAGACGGGTCAGCGCGCCATCCTCGGCAGGCGGGTCGACCTGGTGAGCTACCCGATCGACCAGGGTGTCAAAAAAGTCTATTACTGGACGGCGCGAGCCACCGGCGGCGAATTCGTGCCGGGTGACGAAGTCGACGGATTGCTGTGGTTGCCGATCGCCGAGGCGATGCAGAAGCTGGATTATGCGCAAGACCGAAAAGTGTTGCGCCACTTCAACAAAAAGCCCGCTGACACACAAACCCTGTTGGTGGTCCGGCACGGCACGGCCGGCCGCAAATCGCGTTTCTCCGGCGACGACGCCAAGCGGCCGCTGGACAAACGTGGACGCGCGCAGGCTGAGGCGCTGGTTCCACAGCTGCTGGCCTTCGGTGCGACACAGGTGTATGCGGCCGACCGGGTCCGCTGCCACCAGACCGTGGAACCGCTTGCCGAGGACTTGGGTGTGCCCGTGCACAACGAGCCCACCCTCACCGAGGAGGCCTATGCCAAGAACCCGAAACGGGGCCGCCACCGAATGCTGGATATCGCCGAGCAGCAGGACACGCCGGTTGTCTGCACTCAGGGCAAGGTGATTCCGGACTTGATCGCGTGGTGGTGTGAGCGCGACGGCGTGCGGCCCGACAAATCGCGCAACCATAAGGGCAGCACCTGGGTGCTGTCACTGTCAGACGGCCGGTTGGTGGCCGCCGACCACATCGGCGGTGCGCTGGCCGCCAACGTCCGGGCCTAGCGTGATGGCGGCGGCCCGCTGCGCCCGGCCTCGCCGCGCTTGCGACCGTCGCTAAGCGCACGAATACCCTTCGGGGGCACCGCTGCCGCCCGAAGGGTATTCGTGTCTAGAACTTGACTCCGCCTACTTGCGACCGCGACGTGCGGTCGTCTTCTTGGCCGGAGCCTTGCGGGCCGGAGCCTTGCTCGCCGCCTTCTTGGCCGGTGCCTTGGTCGCGGCCTTCTTGGCCGGGGCCTTGGTCGTGGCCTTCTTGGCTGGAGCCTTGGTGGCCGCCTTGCGAACCGGAGCCTTGGTCGCGGCCTTCTTGGCCGGGGCCTTGGTCGCGGCCTTGCGAACCGGAGCCTTCTTGGCCGCGGCCTTCTTGGCTGGAGCCTTCTTGGCCGCAGCCTTCTTGGCCGGAGCCTTCTTGGCGGCGGTCTTCTTAGCCGCACCACCGGACACCACACCGCGCTTGACGGCCGGGCCGTCCGACGGGAGGCGCTGTGCGCCAGACACAACCGCTTTGAATTGTGCACCGGGGCGGAACGCAGGGACGGACGTCGGCTTCACCTTCACCGTCTCACCGGTCCGCGGGTTGCGGGCAACCCGCGCTGCGCGGCGCCGCTGTTCGAACACACCGAACCCGGTGATAGTGACGCTGTCGCCCTTGTGTACCGCACGCACAATGGTGTCGACAACATTCTCGACCGCAGCGGTCGCCTGTCGACGGTCCGTGTTCAATTTAGTTGTGAGCACATCAATGAGCTCTGCCTTGTTCATCAATCCCTCCGACGCTAGTGGTCCTCGATTTGAACCAACTAGTGGACACGGTAAACCCTCACCCAGCAAATTTCCAAGAGCCACGCGCAATTTCACGGCAAGGCGTACGACGTTTTCGCAATCCGGTTGCCGCCCTTGACCGGTGGAGGGCGTTAAAAATCGGCCGGGTTTAGTTAGCCGATCAAGCAGAAAATCGGCTTCGCTCGGCCACTCAAGCGGTGGGCACAGTACGCGGTTTCCAGTCCGGATACGCCGTCTCGAATGACTCGATTTCGTCGAGTTTTCGCAGCGTAAGGGCTATATCGTCAAGTCCTTCGAGTAGTCGCCATGCGGTGTGGTCGTCAATCTTGAACGGCAGCACCGTCGTTCCCGCAGTGATATTTCGATCTTGAAGATTGGCAGTGATTTCCAAGCCGGGGTTCTGCTCGATGAGCTTCCAGAGCAGCTCCACACCGTCTTGGGAAACTTCGGCCGCCAGCAGCCCCGACTTGCCGGCGTTGCCCCGGAAAATGTCACCGAATCGAGACGAGATGACCACCCGGAACCCGTAGTCCATCAGCGCCCACACCGCATGCTCACGCGACGACCCCGTCCCGAAATCGGGTCCCGCCACTAGCACTGACCCCCGGTCAAAGGGGCTGAGGTTTAGCACGAATGACGGATCCGACCGCCAGCTGGCGAACAGACCGTCCTCGAAACCGGTTCGGGTGACGCGCTTCAAATACACCGCCGGAATGATCTGATCGGTGTCGACATTGGAGCGCCGCAGCGGCACACCGATACCGGTGTGGGTGTGAAATGCTTCCATGCTCATCCCTTCACAGTCGAATACGTCAGCTCAAATCGGCGGGAGCAGACAATGTGCCGCGAACTGCCGTCGCCGCCGCAACGCCCGGAGACACCAAATGCGTGCGGCCGCCTTTACCCTGGCGCCCTTCGAAGTTGCGGTTGGACGTGGCTGCACACCGCTCCCCTGGAGCAAGCTGGTCGGGATTCATTCCCAGGCACATTGAGCAGCCCGCTTGGCGCCACTCAGCGCCGGCAGCGGTGAAAACCTCACCCAGCCCTTCGGCTTCGGCCTGCGCGCGCACCCGCATCGAGCCCGGCACGACGAGCATCCGCACCCCGGACGCGACCTTGCGGCCACGCAGCACGTCGGCGACGACCCGCAGGTCTTCGATACGACCGTTGGTACAAGAACCCACGAACACCGTGTCAACGGCGACGTCGCGCATCGGAGTGCCCGGTCGAAGGTCCATATACGCCAACGCTTTCTCAGCCGCCTGCCGCTGCGCGTCGTCGGTCATCAACTCGGGATCCGGCACGGCGTCGGCCAACGGCACGCCCTGGCCGGGGTTCGTTCCCCACGTCACGAACGGGGTCAGCGACGCGGCATCGAGGTAGATCTCGGTGTCGAATTCGGCCCCGGGGTCGGTGTGCAAGTCCTGCCAATAACGCATCGCCGCATCCCATTGCGCCCCCTGCGGGGCGTGCGGGCGGTCACGCAGGAACTCGAATGTGGTTTTGTCCGGAGCCACCATGCCCGCCCGGGCACCGGCCTCGATGCTCATATTGCAGACGGTCATCCGGCCTTCCATCGACAGCGATTCGATGGCGCTGCCGCGATATTCGATGACATGGCCCTGGCCGCCGCCGGTACCGACCTTGGCTATCAGCGCGAGAATGATGTCCTTGGCCGTCACGCCGGCGGGCAGTTGCCCGTCGACATTGACCGCCATCGTCTTGAACGGTCGCAGCGGCAACGTCTGAGTGGCGAGCACATGCTCGACCTCCGAGGTGCCAATTCCCATGGCCAGCGCGCCGAATGCGCCATGGGTCGAGGTGTGACTATCCCCACAGACGATCGTCATTCCGGGCTGCGTGAGGCCCAGTTGCGGCCCGACCACATGCACGATGCCCTGCTCGACGTCGCCCATCGGATATAGCCGCACACCGAATTCGGCACAATTCCGCCGCAATGTCTCGACCTGGGTCCGCGATACCGGGTCGGCAATCGGCTTGTCGATATCGATGGTCGGGACGTTGTGGTCCTCAGTGGCCAGCGTCAAATCGGGGCGGCGCACCGGCCGGCCGGCCAGGCGTAGACCGTCGAAAGCCTGCGGGCTGGTGACTTCGTGCACCAGGTGCAAATCGATGTAGATCAAGTCGGGCGCCCCGCCTTGATCCGAGCCACCGCCTGACACCACAACGTGGTCATCCCAGACTTTTTCGGCCAGAGTGCGCGGTTTGGTGGCGGCCCCCGCCGCCCCTTGGTCGATTCCCATATCGAACTCGCCTCAATTCGCCTCGTTAGCGGCTCGCCGATCATTCGGGCTGTGATCTCAGAATGCGAGACGCTAGTATCTCCTTGTGAGACAGCATAGCGGTATCGGCGTCCTGGACAAAGCCGTGGGTATCTTGCACACGATCTCCCAATCACCCTGTGGATTAGCCGAACTGTGTGAGCGGACCTCGTTGCCCCGCGCCACGGCCTATCGGCTGGCGGCCGCCCTCGAGGTCCATCGCCTGCTGGCGCGCGACGACGAAGGACGCTGGCTGCTTGGTCCGGCGGTCACCGAACTCGCGGCCCATGTCAACGATCCACTGCTGGCTGCCAGCAGCGCGGTGCTCCCGCTGTTGCGCGAAACCACCGGCGAAAGCGTGCAGCTGTACCGCCGCGAGGGCACCGACCGGGTCTGCGTGGCTGCGCTGGAACCCGCTGCCGGCCTTCGCGATACGGTTCCGATCGGGGCGCGACTGCCGATGACGGCCGGGTCGGGGGCCAAAGTGCTGCTGGCCCACAGCGACGCGGCCACCCAGAAAGCGGTTCTCGCGACGGCGAAATTCACCGAACGAACCCTGGCCGAAGTGCGGCGTCGGGGTTGGGCCCAAAGCGTCGCGGAGCGCGAGCCGGGGGTGGCGAGTGTGTCGGCGCCGGTGCGCGACAGCCGCGGCGCCGTCGTCGCAGCCATCTCCGTATCGGGGCCCATCGACCGGATCGGCCGACGCCCGGGGGCGCGCTGGGCCGCCGATCTGCTGTCCGCAGCCGAAGCACTCACCCGCCGGCTCTGAGCTGTTCCGGCGGCGAGTGTGCGTCCAGGGCGGCGTAATCGGGAATTTGTCGCCCTCGGTGCACGCTCACCGCCACCAGTGCACAGTCACCGCAGACCGCCTGCCAGACTGGCCGGCATGGGAACCAATCAGCGCGCGAGCATCGTCATGTCCGAAGACGAGATCGCCGATTTCGTCGTCAAGAGCCGCACCGGCACCCTGGCCACCATCGGCGCCGATGGCCAGCCTCATTTGACCGCCATGTGGTACGCCGTCGTCGATGGCGAGATCTGGCTGGAGACCAAGGCCAAGTCGCAGAAGGCCATCAACCTCAAGCGCGATGCGCGGGTGAGCTTTCTGATCGAGGACGGCCACACCTACGACACACTGCGCGGGGTGTCCTTCGAGGGCGTCGCGGAGATCGTCGACGATCCCGATGTCTCACATCGGGTGGGGGTCAGCGTCTGGGAGCGCTACACGGGTCCCTACACCGACGACATGAAGCCGTTCGTCGAGCAGATGATGAACAAGCGGGTCTGCGTTCGCATCGTGGCCCGCCGGGCTCGTTCGTGGGATCACCGCAAACTCGGCTTGCCGGCTATGCCGGTGGGCGGATCGACCGCGCCGGCGGTCCTGGGGACCGACCAGTAACTGCGATATTTGTAGCCCCGATGGGATTCGAACCCACGCTACCGCCGTGAGAGGGCGGCGTCCTAGGCCGCTAGACGACGGGGCCAGACACGATCCGAGCAGTCAGCATATCTCACCCCGCTAAGCCCACCTAATCGCTTGAGGCCGGGAGAGTTTTGCTGGGGTACCAGGACTCGAACCTAGAATGGCTGAACCAGAATCAGCTGTGTTGCCAATTACACCATACCCCATTGGCTGCCTAAAACCGCTGGTCAGCGTCGATTGCGGGCTTTCATAAGTTCTTTGGAGTCCGCCGCCGCCAGCCGTTGTCGGCCTTTGTAAACCGCAGTGCAGACTACCAAAGTCTCGGCGCACACTCCGCACGCGCGGTCCCGTTGCTCAACGGGGGTCCCGCCCGGCAATCTCGCGCGCCGCCCGCAGCCGCAGCACACTGCGGTCGCGGCCCAGCAACTCCAGCGACTCGAACAACGGCGGGCTGATCGTCGTCCCGGTAGCCCCCACCCGGAGCGGGCCAAACGCCTTGCGCGGTTTGAGGCCGAGCTTGTCGATGAGCGCGGCCTTGAGCGCGGCTTCGAGCTGGGGCGCGGTCCAGTCCGCGACGTCGTCCAGCGCGGCCAGCGCCGCGTCCAGGACCTCGGCACCGTCCGGCCCCAGCTCTTTGGCGGCGGCCCGGGGGTCGATGGCGTACTCGTCGTCGTTGAGGAACTTCAGCAGCTCCCAGGCGTCACCGAGCACCACGATCCGGGTCTGCACCAAGTCGGCGGCGGCGGCGAAGCTGGCGTCGTCCAATTCGAGGCGATGGCCGTGGACGCTGAGATAGTCGCGCAGCCTGGCGGTGAAGTCGTCAACCGCCAGCATCCGGATGTGCTCGGCGTTGAGCGCGTCGGCCTTCTTCTGGTCGAAGCGGGCGGGATTGGAGTTGACGTTGACCACGTCGAACGCGGCTACCATCTCCTCGAGGCTGAACACATCGTGGTCGTCGGCGATGGCCCAGCCGAGCAACGCGAGATAGTTGAGCAACCCTTCGGGGATGAAACCCCGGTCGCGGTGGGCGAACAGGTTCGACTGCGGGTCACGCTTGGAGAGTTTTTTGGTTCCCTCTCCCAATACCGTTGGAAGATGGGCGAACTGCGGCGTGCGCTCGGCGACGCCGATCCGGATCAGCGCCTGATACAGCGCAAGCTGGCGCGGGGTCGACGACAGCAGGTCGTCGCCACGCAGCACATGGGTGATCTTCATCAACGCGTCGTCACACGGGTTGACCAAGGTGTACAACGGATCTCCGTTGGCGCGGGTCAACGCGAAATCGGGCACGGACCCGGCCGCGAAGCTGGTGGTGCCGCGAACCAGGTCGTCCCACGCGAGGTCTTCGTCGGGCATCCGCAGCCGCACCACCGGTTTGCGGCCCTCGGCCAGAAACGCGGCGCGCTGGGAATCGGTCAGGTGCCGGTCGAAATTGTCGTAGCCCAGCTTGGGATTACGACCCGCGGCGACATGGCGCGCCTCGACCTCCTCCGGCGTGGAAAAGGCGTAATAGGCCTCCCCCGCTTCCAGCAGCGAGGCCACCACGTCGTGATAGATCTCACTGCGCTGCGACTGGCGGTAGGGGCCATAGGGTCCGCCCACCTCGGGCCCCTCGTCCCAATCCAGACCGAGCCAGCGCAGCGCGTCCAGCAGCGCCAGGTAGCTTTCCTCGCTGTCGCGCTGCGCATCGGTGTCCTCGATGCGAAAGACGAAGGTGCCCCCGGTGTGTCGGGCGTAGGCCCAGTTGAACAGCGCCGTGCGGACCATTCCGACGTGCGGGGTGCCGGTGGGCGAGGGACAGAATCGGACCCGGACTAGCTGTGCTTGCGCTGGTGCAGTCACGATTTTCCTTTACGGACCACGGGATTGGTGAGGGTGCCGATGCCCTCGATGGTGATGGAGACCGTGTCGCCGTCCTCGATGGGGCCGACACCCGCCGGCGTTCCGGTGAGGATGATGTCGCCGGGCAGCAAGGTCATCACGGCCGAAATCCACTCGACGATGGCACCGATGTCGTGGATCAGCAGCGAGGTGCGGCTGTGCTGCTTGACCTCGCCGTTGACCTCGGTGCGCAGTTCCAGGTCGTCCGGGTCCAGCGGCTTGAGGTCGGTGACGATCCACGGCCCGACCGGGCAGAAGGTGTCATGCCCTTTGGCCCTGGTCCACTGGCCATCGGATTTTTGTTGATCGCGCGCCGACACGTCGTTGCCGATGGTGTAGCCGAGGATGTTCTCCGCCGCCTGGGCGGCCGAGACGTCCTTGCAGGGCCGGCCGATCACTACCGCCAGCTCGCCCTCGAAGTGCACCGGTGATGCGTTGGCAGGCAACCGAATCGGCACGTTCGTCCCGATGATCGCGGTGTTGGGCTTGAGGAATATCACCGGATCCACCGGTGCGGGGCCGGTCATATCCTTCATCTCGGCGATGTGATCGGCGTAGTTCTTTCCGACACACACCACCTTGCTGGCCAGTATCGGTGCGAGCAGCCGGACGTCGGCCAGCGGCCATGATCGGCCGGTGAAGTTCGGCGTGCCGAACGGATGTTCGGCGATCTCGCGCGCGATCATCTCGGCTGGATCGTTGAGTTCACCTTCGATGCTGACGAAGGCGACTCCGTCCGGGCTGGCGATTCGACCAAGGCGCATTTGGTTGAGCCTAGTGACGGTCGCGAGCGCGGCGTAGCCGGGCGTGGCGGGCCGTCACGATCCAGCCCGAGTGACGGTCGCGAGCGCGGCGCAGCCGGGCGTGGCGGGCCGTCACGATCCGGCCCGAGTAGGGAGGCACCAATAGCGGGCAACGGCCCAAGTCCTACCCCTAAATTTCGCGCCGGTATGCAAGCATGGGGAATGCAGATCGACCCCGCCGCGACGCCCAAAATCGGCACGGGCGCGCGCTGGTCGATCATGATCGTTTCGCTGCTGGCAACGGCAAGTTCGTTCCTCTTCATCAATGGCGTCGCCTTCCTCATCCCGTCGCTGCAAGGGGTGCGCGGAATCCGGCTCGACGAAGCAGCTCTGCTGGCCTCGATGCCCAGCTGGGGCATGGTGGTCACGCTGGTGCTCTGGGGATACGTGCTGGACCGGGTCGGCGAGCGGGTGGTGATGGCCACCGGCTCGGCGCTGACCGCAATTGCGGCCTACGCCGCGGCGTCGGCGCATTCGATGGTGATGATCGCCGTCTATCTGTTTCTCGGCGGTATGGCCGCCGCCAGTTGTAACACAGCCGGCGGACGGCTGGTGTCCGCCTGGTTTCCGCCACACCAGCGCGGGCTGGCCATGGGCATCCGTCAGACGGCGCAACCCTTGGGAATCGCCTTGGGGGCGATGATAATTCCCGAACTGGCCGAACACGGGCCGCGGGCCGGTCTTCGGTTCACGGCGCTGGCGTGCGTGTTCGGGGCGGTCGTGAGCGTGGTCGGAATCGTCGACCCGCCGCGTAAACCCCGCGCCAGTGCGAGCGATCAGGAACTCGCCAGCCCGTACCGAGGGTCGTTGACGCTGTGGCGAATTCACGCCGTGGCGGGTCTGATGATGATGCCGCAAACGGTCACCGTGACGTTCATGCTGGTGTGGCTGATCCGCAACTTGCACTGGTCGGTCGCGGCCGCCGGCGGGTTGGTCACCCTTTCGCAGCTGCTCGGCGCGCTCGGCCGCGTCGCCGTGGGCCGCTGGTCGGATCGACTCGGCTCACGCATGCGGCCGGTGCGCTACATCGCGGCCGCCGCCGTGCTCACCCTGCTGTTGCTGGCGTGGGCCGACTACATGAATTCCCGGTGGCAGGCGGGGCTGATGGTCGCCATCTCGGTGATCGCGGTACTCGACAACGGGCTGGAAGCGACCGCCATCACCGAACTCGCCGGGCCGTACTGGAGCGGTCGCGCCCTGGGCATTCAGAACACCACCCAGCGGATGATGGCGGCCGCGGGCCCCCCGCTGTTCGGTGCCTTGATCTCGGCGGCGAAATATCCACCGGCGTGGATGTTGTGCGCGTTGTTCCCGCTGGCGGCAATGCCGCTGGTGCCGACGCGGCTGCTCCCGCCCGGCTTGGAAACTAGAGCCCGGCAGCAATCCGTTCGCCGACTTCGGTGGTGGCGCGCCGTTCGTTCCCACGCGTTGCCAGATATTGCTCAACGGCCCGGTCCACCCTCTTAGCGGCGGCGTCCTCGCCGAGATGGGCGAGTAGCAGCGCCACCGACATGATGGCAGCGGTCGGGTCGGCGATGCCTTGACCGGCGATGTCCGGAGCGCTGCCGTGGACGGGCTCGAACATCGAGGGATTGGTCCGGGTGCCGTCGATATTTCCACTGGCGGCCAAGCCAATTCCGCCACACACCGCCGCTGACAGGTCGGTGATGATGTCGCCGAACAGGTTGTCGGTGACGATCACGTCGAAGCGACCGGGGTCGGTGACCATGAAGATGGTCGCGGCATCGATGTGTTGATACGCCACCTCGACCTCGGGATAGTCCTCACCCACCTCGGCCACCATGCGCGACCACAGCTTGCCGGCGAAAGTCAGCACGTTGGTTTTGTGCACCAGCGTCAAGTGCTTTCGTCGTCGCTGAGCCCGCTCGAACGCGTCGGCCACCACGCGGCGTACACCGAAAGCGGTGTTCTGGCTTACCTCGGTGGCGATTTCATTGGGCGTGCCGACGCGGATGGCACCGCCGGTGCCCGTGTAGGGACCTTCCGTTCCCTCGCGCACCACCACGAAGTCGATCTCGGGGTTGCCGGCCAGCGGGCTGTTCACTCCCGGATACAGCCGGCCCGGCCGCAAGTTGATGTGATGGTCGAGCTCGAAACGCAGGCGTAGCAACAGGCCTCGCTCCAGGACGCCGCTGGGCACCGACGGGTCACCGATGGCTCCTAGCAGAATGGCGTCATGCGCGCGCAGCTCGTCGACGACCGAGTCCGGCAGCAGCTCGCCGGTGGCGTGGTAGCGCCGCGCGCCCAGGTCATAACTGGTCTTGTCCACCCCGGGCAGCACCGCGTCCAGGACTTTGATGGCCTCGGAAACGACTTCGGGCCCAATACCGTCGCCCTCGATCACCGCCAACTTCATCGGCGCCGCTCCTCCTCATCGCTCCGCTTTGCATCGTCGCCGGCGCTCACGACAGATCAACCACCTCAAGCTTGTTGGCGCCCACCGCCGCGCCGATTTCGGCCCGCACGTCGCCCGGCACGTCTTGGTCCAGGCGCAGCAGGATCGTCGCACTCGGGCCCTCGGCGTCCTCGGAGAGCTGCGCGGCTTCGATGTTCACCCCGGCCGAACCCAGCAGGGTGCCGATTTTGCCCAGCGCGCCGGGCTGGTCGACATAGTTGATCACCAGGTTGATCCCCCGGGCGCGTAGATCGAAGTTGCGGCCGTTGATCTGCACGATCTTCTCGACCAGCTGCGGCCCGGACAAGGTGCCGGCGACGTTGACGGTGGTGCCGTCGTGCGCAACCGCGCGCACGTCAACCACGCTGCGGTGGTTGGGACTTTCCGAAGCGGCGCCGATTTCGGCGGTGATGCCGCGTTCTTCGGCCAGCGACGGCGCGTTGACGAACGTCACCGGTCCCTCGACGACGGCCGAGAACAGCCCTCGCAGGGCCGAAAGTTTAAGCACCTCAACATCTTCGGAGGCAAGCTCGCCGCGTACCTGCACCGACAACGACACCGGCGGGCCATCGGAGAGCGTGGCGGCCAGCACCCCGAGCTTGCGCACCAGGTCCAGCCATGGCGCCACCTCCTCGTTGACCACCCCGCCCCCGACGTTGACCGCGTCGGGAACGAATTCCCCGGCCAGAGCGAGCTTCACGCTCGCCGCGACGTCGGTGCCGGCCCGGTCCTGCGCCTCCTCGGTCGATGCGCCCAGATGGGGTGTGACCACCACCTGCGGCAGTTCGAACAGCGGGCTGTCGGTGCACGGCTCTTTGGAGAAGACGTCCAGACCGGCCGCGCGCACGTGGCCGCTGCGCACCGCGTCGGCCAGCGCCGCCTCGTCCACCAGGCCACCACGGGCCGCGTTGACGATGATGACGCCCGGTTTGGTCTTGGCCAGCGCGTCTTTGTCGATCAGGCCCGCGGTCTCGGGCGTCTTCGGCAAGTGCACCGAGATGAAGTCGGCGCGGCCCAGCAGTTCGTCCAGCGTGAGCAGCTCGATGCCCAATTGTGCTGCGCGCGCCGGTGACACGTAAGGGTCGTAGGCGATCAGGTGGGTGCCGAAGGCGCTGATCCGCTGGGCAACCAACTGACCGATCCGGCCCAGGCCCACAACGCCGACCGTCTTGCCGAAGATCTCGGTGCCCGAGAACGACGACCGCTTCCAGGCGTGCTCGCGCAGCGAGGCATCGGCGGCCGGGATCTGGCGGGCCGCGGACAACAACAGCGCCAGCGCGTGCTCGGCGGCGCTGTGGATGTTCGACGTCGGCGCGTTGACCACCAGCACGCCGCGCTCGGTGGCGGCGTCGACGTCGACGTTGTCCAGGCCAACCCCGGCGCGGGCGACGATCTTGAGCTTGGGCGCCGCCGCCAGCACCTCGGCGTCGACGGTGGTGGCCGAACGCACCAGCAGCGCATCGGCCTCCGGCACGGCCGCCAGCAGCTTCTCCCGATCGGGGCCGTCTACCCAGCGCACCTCGACCTGGTCGCCCAGGGCGGCGACGGTTGATTCGGCGAGCTTGTCGGCAATGAGTACAACAGGCAGATTCACCCGGCCAGCCTATCGGCTGTAATTGACGCGTGGACGTCACCATCGTCGGCAGCGGACCCAACGGGCTGACCGCTGCCGTAATCTGCGCCCGGGCCGGCCTGAAAGTGCAGGTCGTCGAAGCTCAGCCGACCTTTGGCGGGGGTGCGCGCACCGCACCCGACCCAGATTCTGCGGGAGTCTTGCACGACATCTGCTCCGCGGTGCACCCGTTGGCGCTGGCGTCGCCGTTCTTCAAGGAGTTCGACCTGCCCGCGCGCGGCGTGCGGTTGGCGGTGCCAGAGATTTCGTACGCCAACCCGCTGCCTGGTCGTCCGGCGGTCATCGCCTACCGCGACCTGGGCCGCACCTGTGCCGAACTCGAGCACGGCGCGTCCTTCGGACGCCTGCTCGGCCCGCTGGTCGAGCGTTCCGACGACGTGGTGGCCCTGCTGCTGGGCGACAAACGCTCGATACCGAACTCGCTGCCGTCGGCGCTGCAGCTGGGGCTGCGAATGCTGGCCCAAGGCACCCCGGCGTGGGGTTTGCTCGCCGGGGACGACGCCCGCGCGCTGTTCACCGGCGTTGCCGCCCATATCATTTCGCGGATGCCGTCGCTGACCGCGGCCGGTGCCGGGCTGATGCTGGCCACCCTCGCGCATTCGGTCGGCTGGCCGATTCCGGTGGGCGGCAGCCAGGCGATCACCGACGCCCTGATCGCCGATCTGCGCGCGCACGGCGGCGAGCTCACGGCCGGCACGGAAGTAATCGAACCGCCGGGCGGAGTCGTCGCCTATGACACCGCGCCGACCGCGCTGCTGAAGATCTACGGCGAAGCCCTCCCCTCTCGCTACGCTAAGGCGTTGCGGCGCTACACGTTCGGGCCTGGGGTCGCCAAGGTGGACTTTGTGCTCAACGACGAGATTCCGTGGTCGGACGTCCGGCTGCGCCAGGCCCCGACCCTGCATCTCGGCGGCACCCGGGCGCAGATGGCTCACGCGGAGGCCGAGATCGCCGCCGGCCGTCACGCGCAGTGGCCCATGGTGCTGGCCGCGTCCCCGCACGTCGCCGACCCCGGCCGCATCGACGCCGACGGACGCCGCCCCTTCTGGACCTATGCCCACGTGCCGTCGGGGTCCACGGTCGAGGCGACCGATGCGGTGACCGCGGTGGTCGAGCGGTTCGCACCCGGCTTCCGCGACGTGGTGGTGGCCGCGCGCGCGGTGCCGGCCGCGCGGCTGTGCGACCACAACGCCAACTATGTGGGCGGCGACATCGGGATGGGCGGCAACTCCGCCTGGCGGGCGATCGTCGGCCCGACACCGCGGTTAAACCCTTGGCGCACACCGATTCCGAAGGTATACCTGTGCTCCGCGGCCACACCCCCGGGCGGAGGCGTGCACGGCATGGCCGGCTACTACGCCGCACGCACGTTGTTGCGTCGTGAATTCGGAATCGACACTCTTCCCGATTTGCGGCCTACGATGACGCCGTGACGAAACTTGCGGTCATCTACTACTCGGCCACCGGGCATAACACCACGATGGCGCAGCGTGTCGCCGCGGCGGCCGAGTCGGCGGGGGCCGAAGTCCGCTTGAGGCACGTCGCCGAGACACAGGATCCCGAATCGTTCGCCCACAACCCGGCCTGGACGGCGAACTACGAGGCCACCAAAGACCTTCCGGTCGCAACCGGCGACGACATCGTGTGGGCCGACGCGGTGATCTTCGGTTCACCGACCCGCTTCGGCTCCCCGGCAGCGCAGTTGCGCGCGTTCCTCGACTCGCTGGGCGGGCTATGGGCGCAGGGCAAGCTCGCGGACAAGGTGTATGCGGGCTTCACGTCGTCCAACACCGTGCACGGCGGCCAGGAAACCACCCTGCTCTCGCTGTACATCACGCTGATGCATTTCGGCGGCATCATCGTGCCCCCGGGATACACCGATCCCTGCAAGTTCGTCGATGGCAATCCCTATGGCGTGAGCCTGGTCACCACCCACGACAACATCAACGAATTCGACGAGCCGACCGACGCCGCCCTCGAGCATCTGGCCCGCCGGGTGGTCGAGACGGCGGGACGCCTCGCGACGTCTTAAGCCACCGAACGTGCACTCACGGCGAAAAAATCGCGAAATAGTCGCCCTGAGTGCACGTTCGGCGCCGCAAACTAGGCGGTCTCGGTGATCGGCCGGTCGACCCAGCTCATCAGGTCGCGCAGCTTCTTGCCGGTGACCTCGATGGGGTGCTCGGCGTTTTCCTTGCGCAGCTGCTCGAGTTGCTTGTTGCCGCCCTCGACGTTGGCGACGAGCTTCTTGGTGAAGCTGCCGTCCTGAATGTCGCGCAGGATGGCCCGCATCCGCTCTTTGGTATCGGCGTCGATGACGCGCGGACCGGACAGATAGCCACCGAACTCAGCGGTGTCGGAGACCGAGTAGTTCATCCGGGCGATGCCGCCCTCGTACATCAGGTCGACGATCAGCTTGAGCTCGTGCAGCACCTCGAAGTAGGCCATCTCCGGCGGGTAACCCGCCTCGACCATCACGTCGAAACCGGTCTTCACCAATTCCTCTGTGCCACCGCATAACACGGCCTGCTCACCGAACAGGTCCGTCTCGGTCTCGTCCTTGAAGGTGGTCTTGATGACACCGGCGCGGGTGCCGCCGATGGCCTTGGCATAGGACAGCGCCAGCGCCTCGCCGTCGCCGTTCGGGTCCTGATCGACGGCGATCAGCGCCGGCACACCCTTGCCGTCGACGAATTGACGACGCACCAAGTGCCCGGGGCCCTTCGGCGCGACCATCGCGACGGTGACGTTGGCGGGCGGCTTGATCAGGTCGAAGTGGATGTTGAGCCCGTGACCGAAGAACAACGCGTCCCCATCCTTGAGGTTGGGTTCGATGTCGTTGGTGAAGATGTCGGCCTGCGCGGTGTCGGGTGCCAGCAGCATGATGACGTCGGCCCACTTGGCGACCTCGGTCGGGGTGTCGACGTCCAGGCCCTGCTCGGAAACCTTGGCGCGGGACTTCGACCCCTCCTTCAGGCCCACCTTCACCTGCACGCCGGAGTCGCGCAGGCTCAGCGAGTGCGCGTGTCCTTGGCTGCCGTATCCGATGACACCGACCTTGCGACCCTGGATGATCGTCAGGTCCGCATCGTCGTCGTAGAACATCGGCAATGTCTCCCCAGGCGGGTTAGTCACTTCACTATCTCCTTCTTGTTTGCGCTGAAAACTTATTTGGCCGTGCCGATTCCGCGCGGACCGCGGGATAGCGACACCACTCCGGATTGGACGATTTCGCGGATCCCGAACGGTTCCAGGACCCGCAGCAACGCCTCGATCTTGCCGCGGTTACCGGTGGCCTCGATCGTCAGTGCCTCCGGCGACACGTCAATCACCTTGGCGCGGAACAGGTTCACCGCTTCGATCACCTGACTGCGAATACCCGCGTCGGCGCGCACCTTGATCAGCGCCAGTTCCCGCGACACCGAGTTGTCGTCGTCGAGCTCGACGATCTTGATGACATTGATCAGCTTGTTGAGCTGCTTGGTGATCTGCTCGAGCGGGGTCTCCTCGGCGGAGACCACAATGGTCATCCGCGACATGTCCTTCTGCTCGGTGGCGCCGACCGCCAGCGACTCGATGTTGAAGCCGCGCCGCGAGAACAGGGCCGCCACACGGGCGAGCACGCCGGGTTTGTCTTCGACCAACACCGACAGGGTGTGGGTGTTCATCAGGCGTGCCCCTCGCTTTCGTCGTCGAACAGCGGGCGGATGCCGCGGGCCGCCTGAATCTCGTCATTGCTGGTGCCGGCGGCCACCATCGGCCACACCTGCGCGTCGGCGCCGACGATGAAGTCGATCACCACCGGGCGGTCGTTGATCGCCCGCGCCTGGTTGATCACGTCCTCGACGTCTTCTTCACGCTCGCAACGCAATCCGACGCAGCCCAACGCCTCCGCCAGCTTCACGAAGTCCGGGATGCGACGCGAATGCGTGGCCAGATCCGTCTGGGAGTAGCGCTCTTGGTAGAACAGCGTCTGCCACTGGCGGACCATGCCCAAGTTGCCGTTGTTGATCAGCGCCACCTTGATCGGCACGCCTTCGATCGCGCAGGTGGCCAGCTCCTGGTTGGTCATCTGGAAACAGCCGTCGCCGTCGATCGCCCACACCTCCGCGTCCGGGCGAGCCATCTTGGCGCCCATGGCAGCCGGAATGGCAAACCCCATGGTGCCCAACCCGCCGGAGTTGAGCCAGGTGCGCGGCTTTTCATAGGAGATGAATTGGGCCGCCCACATCTGGTGCTGACCGACACCGGCGACGTACAGGGCGTCCGGACCGGCGATCTGGCCCAGCTTCTCGATGACGAATTCCGGGCCGAGGCTGCCATCACTCTGCGGTCCGTAGCTCAGCGGGTACGTGGACTGAACCTCGTTCAGGTAGCCCCACCACTCGGTCATGTCGAGCTTGCCGGGTATCCCGTCCTGCCGCAGCAACTCGAGCAGCTCGATGATGACGGCTTTGACGTCGCCGACGATCGGCACGTCGGCGTGCCGGTTCTTGCCGATCTCGGCCGGGTCGATGTCGGCGTGAATGACCTTGGCTTCCGGGGCGAAGGTGTCCAGCTTCCCGGTCACCCGGTCATCGAAGCGGGTGCCCAGCGCGATCAGCAGGTCGCTGCGCTGCAGGGCCGCCACCGCGGCGACGGTGCCGTGCATGCCGGGCATGCCCATGTGCTGCGGATGGCTGTCCGGGAAGGCGCCGCGCGCCATCAGCGTGGTCACCACGGGGATGCCGGTCAGCTCGGCCAGCTCGCGCAGCTGCTCGGTCGCGTCACCGCGGATGACCCCGCCGCCCACGTAGAGCACCGGCTTACGGGCGGCCGCGATCAGCTTGGCGGCCTCGCGGATCTGCCGGCTGTGCGGTTTGGTGTTCGGCTTGTATCCGGGCAGGTCGATGCGCGGCGGCCAGCTGAACGTGCACTGGGCCTGCAGCACGTCCTTGGGGATGTCGACGAGCACCGCGCCGGGACGCCCCGAGGACGCGATGTGGAACGCCTCGGCAAGCACCTGCGGGATTTCGTTACCCGAGCGGACCAGGAAGTTGTGCTTGGTGATCGGCATCGTGATGCCCGAGATGTCGGCTTCCTGGAAGGCATCGGTGCCGATCAGCGAGCGCCCGACCTGGCCGGTCACGGCGACGACGGGTATCGAGTCCATCTGGGCATCGGCCAGCGGGGTCACCAGGTTGGTGGCGCCGGGGCCCGACGTCGCCATGCAGACACCGACCTTGCCGGTGGCGTGCGCATAGCCGCTGGCGGCGTGGCCGGCCCCCTGCTCGTGGCGCACCAGCACGTGGCGCAGCTTTTGCGAGTCGAACAGCGGGTCATAGACGGGCAGCACCGCGCCGCCGGGAATGCCGAAGATGACCTCTACACCGAGTTCCTCCAGCGAACGGATCACCGACTGTGCGCCGGTAAGTTGCTCGGGCCCAATGCGTTTCGGCTTGCCGGTCGCGGACTTCGCGGCGGGCTTGGCCGCGTCCGTAGCGATGTCGGCAGCGTCCGGTGTCGCGGAGGCGTGCTGCCTGATGGGAGCGCTCACTGTCGTTCAGTCCTTTATTCATTCCGGGAGTCTCGCTGGGGGCAACAAAAAACCCCCGACAGCTCATCTGCTGCACGAGGGTTGCGCGTTGGTGCTGGATTGCTTCACATGCTGAAGGGCAAGTCAGCCACCAACGCGCCGACTAATTACTACGAGCATCCCGGGCTTTCCGGCGGTATCCATAGCGTCCGACGCTAGCCTTCGCACAGCTCAGCAGTCAAATCCGTGACCGTCGGCGTCCCGCCCACCAGATGGGTGGGGCGCGGTGCCGACGGCTGAGCGCTCGCGGAATCGTGCCCGCGTCCCAGGTGAAATGATGGTGGCGTGGCTACCGGTTCGTCTCACCAAACACCGTCCAAAGCGCCCGTCGTGATCAAAGTGTCGCCGATAGCGCATCTGGCTGTCGGGTTCTTGACCTTGGGGTTGCTGATCCCGGTGCTGCTGTGGCCGCCGTCCCTGCCGCTGCTGATCCTTCCGATACTGCTGTCCGCGTTGATCATCCGGTTACGCACCGTCGCCGACGACCAGGGCGTGACCGTTCGCACGCTGCTGGGCAGCCGGCAGGTGCGCTGGGACGACATCGAGGGGCTGCGTTTCCACCGCGGCTCGTGGGGTCGCGCGCGCCTCAAGAGCGGAACGGAGCTGCGATTGCCCGCGGTCACGTTCTCCACGCTGCCCCAGCTGACCGAGGCGAGCGCGGGGCGGGTGCCCAACCCCTATCGGTGAAGAGCCGGTCAGGCGATCGGATTCACGCCATTGAGGGCCACCCACACCCCGACACCGGCGGCGATGCCGGCCAGCAGGGCGACAAAGGACCCGATGAAGGGCCGGTGCGCCCACCCACGGCGCGCATCCAGGCCATAGCGGCCCGGTCCGCACAGAACGACCCCGGCGGCCAGGACGATCAGGGTGAGCTGGTATTCGTGGCCCTCGGGCAGGAAGAACGAGAAGGTGCGCGTATGCGGCCGCGCCGAGACGCTGGCCAGCAGACCGTTGATCAGGAACGCCAGCGCACCGGCCGCCGCTACCGGCGTGAACAAACCCAGTATCAGCAGCACACCCGCCACGGCCTCACCTCCGGCGCTCACGTAGGCGAGGATGTCGGCGTGCTGGTAGCCCACGTCGGACAGTGAGTTCTTGAACCCGGACACGCCCGAGCCGCCCCACCAGCCGAACAGCTTCTGCAGCCCGTGGGCGCCGAGCACCACACCAAGCCCGACCCGCAGCAACAGCAAACCGAGATGCTGCGTTCCGCGCCGGCCGACGTCGTGCAACCGGTCGTGGTGTTCGTCGTCGTCGTCGATCTCGGCGGCCTCGGCAGCCGCGTGCCGGGCCGGCGCATGCGGCTGGACGTAGGGCAACGGCTCCTGCTGTTCCAGCAGGTTATAGCCGCCGGCCCCAGAGCCGGCGGCCGCTGCGGAGGCGCCGTAAGGGATGACGGTGGTGGTCCCGGTCGACGGGTTGAAGTCGCCGGGGAAGCCGACGGGCGTCAGATCATCTTCGGGATCGACCAGCCGCGCCGTGGCGGGGCGTCCCGGGGTCGGCTCCGGGGATTCGCCGGGCCGTTGCCAATGTGCGTCATTCGGTTGACTGGTCACGGGTGACAGGGTAAGGGCATTCGGTCCTGAATTGGGGATTTGAGCGGCGCTTTCGCCTGGCAATCGATGGTTTGCCCGCCACGGGGGCCGGGATCGGCCCCAAATCGCCTTCCGGGCCCGTTCCGATGGGCCCGCAACGGGGAGATCGCCCGTCGCCGGAGGTGGCGCGGGACCCGGACACAAAGCGGTCGTGTTCGAGTTTTGGGCGGCGGGCAAGAGGGACGGGTGTGGCGGCGCTGCCGGCACTGTCCGTAGCCTGACGGTCATGCGACTAGGGCGATCGGGGCGGTCGGTTCGGCGCGGCTTCGCCGCGCTGTGCGCCCTCGTGCTGGTGACGAGCGGGTGCGCACGCTTCAATGACGCCCAATCCCAACCGTTCACCACCGCCCCCGAATTGAAGCCGCAGCCCAGCTCGACGCCTCCCCCGCCGCCGCCGCTGCCGCCCACACCGTTTCCCAAGGCCTGTCCCGCTCCCGGGGTGATGCAGGGCTGCCTGGAAAGCACCAGCGGCCTGATCATGGGTCCCGACAGCAAAACCGCACTGGTCGCCGAGCGCACCACCGGCGCGGTCAAGGAGATCTCGGTCAGCGCCGAGCCGAAGGTGAAGACGGTGATTCCGGTGGACCCGTCCGGCGATGGCGGGTTGATGGACATCGTGATGTCGCCGACCTACACGCAGGACCGCCTGATGTACGCGTACATCAGCACGCCGACCGACAACCGGGTGATCCGCGTGGCCGATGGCGACATCCCCAAGGACATCCTGACCGGGATTCCCAAGGGCGCCACCGGAAACACCGGGGCGTTGATCTTCACCAGCCCCACCACGCTGGTCGTGATGACCGGCGACGCGGGCAATCCGGCACTGGCCGCCGACCCCAAATCGCTGGCCGGCAAGGTGCTGCGGATCGAGCAACCCACCACCGTGGGCCAGGCGCCTCCGACGACCGCGCTGTCCGGCGTGGGTTCCGGCGGCGGCCTGTGCACCGACCCGGTCGACGGCTCACTGTATGTCGCCGACCGCACCCCGACGGCAGACCGGTTGCAGCGCATCACCAAAACGTCAGACGTCTCCACGGTGTGGACCTGGCCGGACAAGCCCGGCGTAGCCGGCTGCGCGGCCATGGACGGGACCGTGCTGGTCAACCTGATCAATACCAAGCTGACGGTTGCGGTCCGGCTGGCGCCGGCCACGGGTGCGGTCACCGGTGAACCCGATGTCGTCCGCAAGGACACCCACGCGCACGCCTGGGCGCTGCGCATGTCCCCGGATGGCAACGTCTGGGGGGCAACCGTCAACAAGACCGCCGGGGACGCCGAGAAGCTGGATGACGTGGTGTTCCCACTGTTCCCGCAGGGCGGCGGGTTCCCGCGCAACAGCGACGACAAGAGCTGAGGATCCTCACGTCGCCGCCATCGTGATGGCGGACGATCGACGCCGCGGCTAGCTCTGGCCGCAGGCGGCCAGGACCAGTTCGCGCACCCGGGCGGCATCGGCCTGCCCGCGGGTGGCCTTCATCACCGCGCCGACGATCGCGCCGGCCGCGGCCACCTTCCCACCGCGAATCTTTTCTGCCACATCGGGATTGGCGGCCAGCGCGTCGTCGACGGCGGCTTGTGTCACCGAGTCGTCGCGCACCAGCGCCAGGCCGCGCGCGGTCATCACCTCTTCGGGCTCGCCCTCCCCGGCCAGCACACCCTCGATGACCTGACGGGCCAGCTTGGCGGACAGCTTGCCCTCGTCCACCAACGCCACCACCGCGGCGACCTGGGCGGGCGTGATGGCCAGCTCATCGAGCGCTAGGTTGGCCTCGTTGGCCTTCTGCATCAAGAAGTTTCCCCACCAGGCGCGGGCCTGCTCGCTGGACGCGCCGTGTGCGATGGTTGCGGTGACCAATTCGATCGCCCCGGCATTGACCAGATCGCGCATCACCTCGTCGGAGATTCCCCACTCGTCCTGAATGCGCTTGCGGCTCAACCACGGCAGCTCGGGAATGGTCTGGCGCAGCCGCTCGACCAGCTCGCGGCTGGGGGCCACGGGCTCCAGGTCGGGCTCGGGGAAATACCGGTAGTCCTCGGCGGTCTCCTTGGTGCGCCCCGGACTCGTGTAACCGCCAGCCTCGTGAAAGTGTCTGGTTTCCTGCGTGATTCGACCGCCGGACACCAGAATCGCGGCCTGACGCTGCATTTCATAACGAACGGCAACCTCAACGCTTTTCAGCGAGTTGACGTTCTTGGTTTCGGTCCGGGTACCGAACACGGTGGCACCGGTCGGCTTGAGCGACACGTTGGAGTCACAACGCATCGATCCCTGGTCCATCCGGACGTCGGATACGCCCAACGCGCGTAACAGGTCTCGCAATGCCGTCACGTAGGCCCGGGCGATCTGCGGCGCTCGGGCTCCGGCACCCTCGATGGGCTTGGTGACGATTTCGATCAGGGGCACGCCGGCGCGGTTGTAGTCGATCAGCGAGGTCGTCGCGCCGTGGATCCGGCCGGTCTCGCTGCCGATGTGAGTGAGCTTGCCGGTGTCCTCTTCCATGTGGGCACGTTCGATTTCGACGCGCCAGGTGGTGCCGTCCTCCAGCGGGGCGTCCAGGTAACCGTTGATGGCGATTGGCTCGTCGTACTGCGAGATCTGGTAGTTCTTCGGTTGGTCCGGGTAGAAGTAGTTCTTCCGGGCGAAGCGGCACCACGGCACGATCTCGCAGTTCAGCGCCAGGCCGATGCGAATGGCCGACTCGACCGCGTTCTGGTTGAGCACGGGCAACGAGCCGGGCAGCCCGAGGCACACCGGGCACACCTGGGTGTTGGGTTGGGCGCCGAAAGCGGTGGAGCAGCCGCAGAACATCTTGGTGACGGTGGACAGCTCGACGTGCACCTCGAGGCCGAGTACCGGATCGAATCGCGCGATGACGTCGTCGTAGTCCATTAGATCGGCGCTGGCGGCAACACTCATGCGCTCGATCCTAGTGGTGATCGCGAGCGCGGCGGAGCCGGGCGAAGCGGGTCACCGCCCATCAGCACCGTGGTGATCGCGAGCGCGGCGGAGCCGGGCGAAGCGGGTCACCGCCGATCAGCACCGTGGTGATCGCGAGCGCGGCGGAGCCGGGCGAAGCGGGTCACCGCCGATCAACACCGCGGTGATCGCGAGCGCGCTCTCCACCCCCGTCACCGAACATATCGGCCAGCACGGCCGCCATCTCCAAATAACTGCGCCGGCTTTCCTTGCTCAACCGGTCCAGCGCGATCTTTCGCCCATCGTGCACGTGCCGATCGAACGGCAACACCACCGTGGCGGCAACGCGGGCGGACAGTCGATCGAGTTCGGTGACGGCCACCCCGTCCACCTTGGCCGGCTCGACGTGGTTGATGGCGAGCACGGTCGACTGCATCAACGGTTGATACCCGCTGTGGCACAACCACTCCAGGGTGGTCCGTGTCTTGCGTATCGCATCGATCGAGGTGCTCGTGACCACCACCAGGGCGCGCGATTCCGGTAGAACAGCGTCCATCACAGCGGAATTGAGCGTTTTGACACAGTCGACCAGCACCAGCGAATACTGGTTTCGCAGCATCGAGAAGGCCCGCAGCATGTCGTCGCGCCCCAGGCGCCAGTCGGTGCGCGCGTAGTCGGGCAACCCGAGGACTTCCAGCCCGAAGCCGTTCATATACGTCAGCGCGCGTATGTCCTCGTACTGCGCCGCGGGGTTGCCGTGCAGCAGGTCGGCCATGCTGTGCGGGTTAGGCCGACCGTGGCGCTCGGCCAAGTCTCCGGCGTCGATATCGAGGGCAAGCACCCGGTCGTTGCGCACCGCCGCGAACGTCGAACCGAGGGCCTCCACCACCGTGGTCTTGCCGACCCCACCCTTGAGGTTCAGCACGGAGATGGGAAAGGCGCCACCCAGGCTCGCGCGGATGCGCTGCCGCAGCTCGTTTTCATAGGTCGTGTTTTTGCCCGGACCGAACTCGATCCCGGTAAAGCGATGAACCAGCCGTCGCCAGTTAAACCGGGTGGCATCGGTGTCCTGCGTGTCGAAGCGGTCCAGCGCGGTCGCGCCCAGCATTGGCTCCGGGCGCGGCGGTGCTGGGGCACGCCGGGGCGTTGGGGGCGCGGCAGGTGGACGTTGTGGCGATCCGCTCTTGTTCCGATTCGGACCGCGGGATTGCGGCACGGTGGCCGCTGCGGGGTCGCCGCCGGCGCGTCGTCTGGGCGGACCCGGCTTGTGGTTCGGCGGGCCGGGTGGGCCCCCCGCTCCAGCCGGTTGCTGACCGACTCCGCGAATCGCACCGCGGTTACTCATACTCCCGGTATAACCCCAAGCGACCGTTCCGGAAACCACCAAAGTGCGGTAATCGCGAACCACCTGGATCATTAGCGGGCAAATTCAAGCCGCGGTTCACTCAGCTCCACCGGTTGTTTGCCGGGCGGGCACATTTAACCGAAGAAGGCGGCGGCGTCGTCGTAGCGGCTTTCGGGGACCAGCTTGAGCTGACGCACCGCGTCCGCCAGCGGCACCCGGCCGATATCCTGCCCGCGCAGCGACACCATCTGGCCGTATTCCGCGGCATGCGCGGCGTCGGCGGCATTCACCCCGAACCGGGTGGCCAGCACCCGGTCATAGGCCGTCGGGGTGCCCCCTCGCTGGACGTGACCCAGCACGGTCACGCGGACGTCCTTGTTGATTCGCTTCTCCACTTCGGCACCGAGCTGGGCTGCCACGCCGGTGAACTTCTCGTGGCCGAATTCATCAATTCCGCCTTCCCGCAACGCAATCGATCCCGGAATGGGCTTGGCGCCCTCGGCGACCACACAGATGAAGTGCGAATCTCCGCGCTGGAAGCGCCTTTTGACGAGCCGACAGACCTCTTCGACATCGAAGGGCTGCTCGGGGATCAGGGTCATGTGCGCACCCGAAGCCAGGCCCGCGTTCAACGCGATCCAACCGGCGTGCCGGCCCATCACCTCGACCAGCATCACCCGCTGGTGCGATTCGGCGGTGCTGTGCAACCGGTCGATGGCGTCGGTCGCGACGGTCAACGCGGTGTCGTGGCCGAAAGTCACGTCAGTGCAATCGATGTCGTTGTCGATGGTCTTCGGCACGCCGACCACCGGAACGTTCTCTTCCGAGAGCCAATGCGCGGCCGTCAGAGTGCCCTCGCCGCCGATGGGAATCAGGACGTCTATCCCGTTGTCGTCGAGGGTCTGCTTGATCTGGTGCAGCCCGGCCCGCAGTTTGTCGGGGTGCACGCGGGCGGTGCCCAGCATGGTTCCGCCCTTGGCCAGCAGGCGGTCGTTGCGGTCGTCGTTCTGCAGCTGGATACGCCGGTTCTCCAGCAATCCGCGCCAACCGTCCTGGAATCCGACCACCGACGAGCCGTACCGGGAGTCGCAGGTTCGCACCACTGCCCGGATGACCGCGTTGAGCCCGGGGCAGTCGCCGCCTCCGGTGAGCACTCCGATCCGCATGCTCTCATCTTGCCCGGGACGGCGCCGTTATGGCGCGATTAGTCCGCGACAGTCCATGGCGGCGACCCGCTTCGCCCGGCTTGCGCCGCGCTCGTGATCGCTAAAGCGTGGGCGCCGACGGCAGCGGTCCGCGGGCCGCTTCGTAGGCCGCGCCGACCCGGTAGAGCCGGTCGTCGGCCAGTGCGGGCGCCATGATCTGCAGCCCGACCGGCAGCTGGTCATCCGGCGACAGACCGGCCGGCACCGACATGCCGCAGTGGCCGGCCAGATTCAGCGGCAGCGTGCACAGGTCGAACAGATACATCGCCAGCGGATCGTCGACCTTCTCGCCCAGCCGGAACGCCGTCGTCGGGGTCGCGGGCGACACCACCACGTCCACCGAGCGATAGGCCTCGTCCAGGTCGCGGGCGATCAGGGTGCGCACCTTCTGGGCCTGGTTGTAATACGCGTCGTAGTAACCGGCCGACAGCGCGTAGGTGCCGATCATGATGCGCCGCTTGACCTCCGGACCGAAGCCGGCGGCCCGCGTCATGGCCATCACTTCCTCGGCGCTGTGGCTGCCGTCGTCGCCGACCCGCAGCCCGTAGCGCATCGCGTCGAAGCGGGCCAGGTTGCTCGACACCTCCGACGGCAGGATCAGGTAGTAGGCGGCCAGCGCGTACTCGAAGTGCGGGCAGTCGACCTCGCTCACCTCGGCGCCCAGGGCGGTCAGCTGCTTGACGGCTTCCTCGAAAGCGCTCAGCACCCCGGGCTGATAACCCTCGCCGCGCAGCTGCTTGACCACTCCGACGCGCACACCCTTGAGGTCACCGGCCGCGCCGGCCCTGGCGGCGCCGACGACGTCGGGCACCGCCGCGTTCACCGAGGTGGAGTCGCGGGTGTCATGCCCGGCGATCACCTGATGCAGCAGCGCGGTGTCCAGCACCGTGCGGGCACACGGGCCGCCCTGATCCAGCGACGACGCGCACGCCACCAGGCCGTAGCGCGACACCGTGCCGTAGGTCGGCTTGACTCCCACCGTCGCGGTCAGCGCGGCGGGCTGCCGGATGGAACCCCCGGTGTCGGATCCGATGGCCAGTGGGGCCTGGAACGCGGCCAGTGCGGCCGCGCTGCCGCCCCCGGAGCCACCGGGCACCCGGTCGACGTTCCACGGGTTGCGGGTGGGGCCGTAGGCGGAGTTCTCGGTCGAGCTGCCCATCGCGAACTCGTCCATGTTGGTCTTGCCCAGGATCGGGATTCCCGCGGCGCGCAGTCGCGAGGTGACGGTGGCGTCGTACGGGGAACGCCAGCCCTGAAGGATCTTGGACCCGCAAGTGGTGGGCATGTCCACGGTGGTGAACACGTCCTTGAGCGCCAGGGGGACCCCGGCCAGCGGGGACGGCAGCCGCTCCCCGGCGGCCACCGCCTCGTCGACCTGCTTGTCAACGGCGGCTGCCGCCGCAAGCGCCTCGTCGGCCGCCACGTGTAGGAAGGCGTGGTAGCGGTCGTCGGTCGCCCGAATCTGGTCCAGGCACGCCTGGGTGACCTCGACCGATGACACCTCTTTGGCGGCGATCCGGGCCGCCAGCGTGGCGGCGTCGGACCGGATGATCTCGTTCACTCGCTGTCCCCCAGGATCTGCGGCACGGCGAAGCGGCCGTCGACGGCCGCGGGCGCTTCGGCCAGCGCTTCGGCCTGTGTCAGGCACGGTGTCGGCTCGTCCGGGCGGGTGCCAGTGACGTCTTTCAAGACGTCACTGAGCGGGTTGTCGGTGGCTTCGACGCCGGTGACATCGACCGCCTGGACCTGGCTCACGTGGGTCAGGATGGCGCCGAGCTGGCCGACGAAGCTGTCGAGCTCGCTGTCGGTCAACGCCAGCCGGGACAGCCGTGCCAGGTGCGCTACCTCGTCGCGGGAGATCTGGGACACGATCCGAAAGCCTAGCCGCGAGCGTGGGACCGGCGGACGGGGCCCGAACCGGGTCGAACCGAAATGCCGCCGACACATGGCTGTGCAACAGTGTTGGCCGTGCCGTCCTATCTGTTGCGCATCGAGCTCGTCGACCGGCCGGGCAGCCTGGGGTCGCTGGCGGTGGCGCTCGGTTCGGTGGGCGCCGACATCCTGTCGCTCGATGTCGTGGAACGCAGCTCGGGTTACGCCACCGACGACCTGGTGATCGAACTGCCGCATGGAGCCATGCCCGACACACTCATCACCGCCGCCGAATCCCTATCCGGCGTCCGGGTGGACAGCGTGCGTCCGCACACCGGACTACTGGAAGCGCACCGCGAGCTGGAGCTGCTCGACCACATCGCCGCGGCCGACGGCAAGGCGGCACGACTGCAGGTCCTCGCCAACGAGGCGCCCAAGGTGCTGCGCGTCAGTTGGTGCACGGTACTGCGCAGTTCGGACGGCGAGCTGCAGCGCCTGTCCGGCAGTCCGGGCGCTCCGGAAACCAAGGCGGACTCGGCGCCCTGGCTGCCAATCGAGCGGGCCGTAACGCTGGACAGCAGCGCCGAGTGGGTGCCCAAGGCGTGGCGCGATATGGACATGACGATGGTCGCGGCGCCGTTGGGCGACCCGGACACCGCGGTGGTGCTGGGCCGTCCCGGCCCGGAATTCAGGCCGTCAGAGGTCGCCCGGCTCGGTTACCTCGCCGGGATCGTCGCCACCATGCTGCGCTAGCGCGACGACGCGTGCGATCCGGACATCGCTACCGGGTCGTCGTCGTCCCACAGCAGCAGTTGTCGGACCGCCGAGCGCGGACCGTAGGGCCGCAGCATGGTGCTGGCCGGCCGTGGACGCACCCGTTGCGGCCACCAGAACCAGCGCCCGAGAAGCCTTGCGACAGAAGGCGTCATGAATGACCGCACGATCAGCGTGTCGAACAACAGGCCGAGGCCGATGGTGGTCCCGATCTGGCCGAGGACCTGAAACCCGCTGAACACGAACGCACACATGGTGACGGCGAAGACGATGCCGGCCGAGGTGACCACCGAGCCGGAGCCGGCCATCGCCCGGATGATGCCGGTATTCAGGCCCGCATGGATCTCTTCCTTGAAGCGCGAGATCAACAGGAGGTTGTAGTCGGATCCCACTGCCAGCAGCAGGATCACCGCCAACGCGAGCACGACCCAATACAGCTGAATGCCGAAGATGTACTGCCACACCAGGACTGACAGCCCGAACGAAGCGCCCAGCGACAGGGCCACCGTACCCACGATGACAAGCGCGGCGATCAGGCTGCGCGTGATGATCATCATGATCAGCAGGATCAGGCTCAGCGCCGCGAACGCCACGATCATCAGATCGTATTTCGCGCCGTCCTGGATGTCCTTGTAGGTCGCGGAGGTGCCGCCGAGATAAATCCCCGCGCCGGCCATCGGCGTGCCCTTCAAGGCCTCATGCGCGGCCTTGGCCATCGGATCGATGTGCGAAATGCCTTCTGGGGTAGCGGGATCACCCTCATGCGTGACGATCATGCGGGCGGCCTTGCCGTCCGGTGACAGGAACAATTTGAGCCCGCGCTTGAAGTCGGGGTTGTTGAACACCTCGGGCGGCAGGTAGAAGGTGTCGTCGTTCTTGGCCGCGTCGAAGGCCCGACCCAGCGCAGTCGCGTTGTCGATCGCGGCCGCGGTCTGTGCGTAGATGCCGGACAACGTGGCGTAATTGGCCAGCGTCAGATCGCGATTGGTCTGCTGACTGTCGATCTGCGGCGGGATCAGCGCCACCAGTTTCGGCTGCAGCGCGTCAAGCTGGTCGAGGGAAGCAGTGAGGTTTTCGAACTTCTCGGTGAGCTGGTCGATGCCGTCGAGCGCGTCGAACAGGGACCTGAACGCGAAGCAGACGGGAATGTCGTAACAATGCTTCTCCCAATAGAAATAGCTGCGCACCGGCCGGAAGAAATCGTCGAAATTCGCGATCTTGTCGCGCAGATCCTGGATCGTGCCCAGCGTGTCATGAAAGCTCTGGGTCTCGTCGTGGGTGGTGCCGGCGAGCTGTTGCTGCAATACGTACTGCTGCTTGAGAATGTTGATCGTCTTGTTCAGTTCATTGGCCTGCTTGAGGGCGTCGTTCGCCCGATCTTGTTGGTAGGTCAGGTTTTCCTGCTGCGCGGCGCTGGAGTTGCTGACCACAAACGCCAGCGAGCTGTGCACCAGCGGGGTTCCCAGGGGACGGGTGATGGTCTGCACCTGCGCGACGCCGGGTACGTGGAACACCGACTTGGCCACCTTGTCCAGGATGAGCATGCTCTCCGGATTACGCATGTCGTGATCCGTTTCGACCATCAGCAATTCGGGCTCCAGCCGGGCCCGCGAGAAGTGCTTCTCGGCGGCGGTGTAACCGATATTGGCCGGTGCGCTGGCGGGCATGTACGGGCGGGTGTCGTAACTGGTCTTGTAACCGGGCAGGGCCAGCAGACCGACCAGGGCCAGCGCGCACGCCGCCGCCAGAACCGCGCCGGGCCAACGGACGATGGCGGTACCGATGCGCCGCCATCCCCGGGTTCGTATCGCTCGCTTGGGATCGAAGATGCCCGCCATGGCGCCCAGGGTGAGGATGGCCGGGCCCAGGGTGAGCGCGGCGAACAGTGCGACGAGGATGCCCAACGCGGCGGGAATGCCCAGAGTTTGGAAGTAGGGCAGCCGGGTGAAGCTCAGGCAGGCCACTGCACCCGCAACGGTGAGCCCCGAACCCAGCACGATGTGCGTGGTGCCGTGATACATGGTGTAGAAAGCTTTTTCGCGATCCTCACCGGTACCACGGGCCTCCTGGTAGCGACCCACGAAAAATATCGCGTAGTCGGTTCCGGCGGCGATCACCAAGAGCGTCAGCAGATTCGTCGCATAGGTCGACAGCCCGATGACTCCTGCGTTTCCGAGAAACGCGACAAGACCTCGGGCGGCTGACATTTCTATCAGGACCGTGGCAAGCACCAGCAACGTGGTGAGCACCGAGCGGTAGACGAAGAACAACATCAGCGCGATCACCCCGATGGTGATACCGGTGACCTTTGCGGTCCCCTTGCTACCGACGTCGAACTGATCGGAGATCAGCGGCGCCGCCCCGGTCACATAGGCCCGGACGCCCGGCGGCGGCTTGATGCGCTCGACGATGTCGCGCACGGCGTTGACGCCCTCGTTGGCCAACGCCGAACCTTGATTACCGGCAAGGTTCACCTGAACATAAGCGGCCTTGCCGTCACTACTCTGCGATCCCGCCGCCGTGAGGGTGTCGCCCCAGTAATCCTGGACGTGTTGGACGTGTTTCTTGTCCTGCTCGATCTTGCGGATCATCTCGTCGTAGAAGCGGTGGGCGTCGGCGCCGAGCGGCTTGTCGCCTTCCAGCACGATCATGGCCGAGCTGTCGGTGTCGAACTCGTGGAATTTTTCGCCGATGCGCTTGATCGCCTTCAGCGACGGCGCATCTGGCGAGTTCAGCGCCACGTTGTGGGTCTTGCCCACCTCTTCCAGCTGCGGCACCGCGATGTTCGTGATGGCGGCCAGTGCCACCCAGAACAGCAGGATCGGCAACGCGAGCCGGCGGATTGTGCGCGGCACGAACGGCCGCGACTGTTGATCGTTGCTCATCCAGATTTATCCAGACAGAAGGTGTAGGCGTCGACTTTGTTAACGGTGCGTTGGTCTTTCACTTCTCCGTTGACCGTGATGCGGCAGCCCAGGGTGTCGCCGTCGCCCTGCGCCACGACGTTGCCGATAACCGCGGGCTCGGTCGTGGTAATGGTGAACGACCACGGCAAGGGCGCATTTTTGACTTGCTGCGGCTGGGCATTGACATCGAGGTAATTGATGGTCGCGGTCGCCCCCGGTGCACCGAAGACCTCGAGCACGACCTGCTTGGGGTTGAACGGGACGATCTGGTTGGCCAGGCCGCTGTTGGCCGACGTGTTGTTGTGCGACCCGAAGATTCCGTGCAGGCGATAGATACCGAAGCCCGCGAGCGCGACGACCAGTACCGCGACGAGCACCATCCACCACCGCTTCGCCAGGGACGCGATCGAAAAGCCTTTCACGCGTTAGCCTTTCGAAGATCGGGCGACGGGATCACGCTCAAGTCAAGTGCGACTGCCAACGTCATGAGCATGATCGACAGCTATGACAGTACGGTACGGGACCGTACTGTACAAGAGACGCACGCGTATATTTCCCCGACGGGGCCGAGCCCGGAATGCGGCATCGTTTACCCGGCGGACTTGGTCAGGCCGGGGATGAGAAATCCGTCGACAAAATCTTGCACGGTGCGGCGAGTGGGCGGGCGACCGGGAATGATCGACCTGAAAATCAGGTAGCCGGGCAACAAGTCCCAGAGTTCGTCGGTGATGACGTCTTCGGTGATCTCACCGCGGTCGACGGCCTGATGCAGCACGTGCTGGATCATGGCTTTGCGCTGATCGAGGAATTGATGCTGCAACGCGTCGTTGAGCGCGGGGTGGCGCGACACCTCGACCATCACCGCGCGGATGGTGCCGGCGTGCTGCCCGCACTCCTGGCTGATCGTCTCCCCCAGGCTCAGCAGGTCGCCGCGCAACGTGCCGGTATTCGGGGGGACGGCCACCTGGCGGACGCCTTCGATGAAGGCGGCCAGCACCAGTTCGGCCTTGGACGGCCAACGCCGGTAGACCGTGGCCTTGCTGGCGCGGGCGGCGGTGGCCACCGCGTCCACCGTCAGCTGGTCATAGCCGTGTTCCTGCAGCAGCCCCAGGGTCACAGCCAGGATCTCGGCCTCGCGCGGCGACCATGGTGATGCGTGGTCGCACCGGTCGGCCGTCTGGGTCATAGAACCCACGATAGAGCCGCGCGGGCGATGCGGACCAATTTCGGCGCAGCCCACCCCGACGAATGTGAATTCGTCAGCGGGCGGGCATCAGCGCACGTTCGATGTCGGCGAGCAGGTCGTCGGTGTCTTCGATACCCAGCGAGATGCGCGCGAATCCGTCGGCGACCGGATCTCCCCAGCGCGCCCGGCGGTCCACCGACGTGTGCAGGCCCCCGAAACTGGTGGAGGCGATGAGCAGTTCGCTGCGCTCCACCAGCGCGTGCACCGCGGCCGCATCGGCCAATTCGATGCAGACCAGCGCTCCGAATCGGCGCATCTGCGCCATGGCCACCGGATGGGCCGGGTCGTCGACCAATCCCGGGTAGCGCACCGCCCGTATCGCCGGGTGGCGGGCCAACATCGTCGCCACCGCCCGGGCGTTCTGGCATTGGCGTTCGAATCGCAATCCGGCGGTTCCCAAGCTGCGCAACACAAGCCACGCCTCAAACCCGCCGAGGATCGCACCGGCGAGCAGCCTGTGTCGCTCCACCGCGGCGCGCAGCTCGGGCTGATTGGTGGCGACATAGCCGGCCAGCAGGTCGCCGTGACCGGACAGGGCCTTGGTCGCGCTGGCCACCACCGCGTCGGCGCCCAACGACAGCGGCTGCTGGCCCAAGGGCGTCGCGGCGGTGTTGTCGACGATCAAGCGCGCGTTGCGGCCCCGGCAGATGGTGGCCAACCGGTGCAGATCGATCACGTCCAACGCCGGGTTGGTGGGCGTTTCGGCCAGCACCACGTCGGCTTCGGCCGCCGCGTCATAGATCCGCGCACTGGACGCCTCGATGACCGTCACGCCCGCGGGCACCAGGTCTTCGGAGGCGTAGCGGCGCACCTGGTAATAGCCGTCGGCCGGTATCACCACCGTCGATCCGGGCGTCGCCAGTACGCGTAGTACGGCGCTGATGGCCGCCATGCCCGAGCCGAACACCAGCGCGCCGCTGGCCCCCTCCAGCTCGGCGAGTGCGGACTCCAGTTGCCGCCAGGTCGGATTGGAGCTGCGGCCGTAGCTGTCCCAAGCGCCGGTCTCGTCGCTGGACAGGTGATAGGTGGCGGCGAGCACCGCCTGCGGCGCCACGGGCTGACCCGAGATCGCCTCCAGATCAACGGCTTTGAGGCTACGAGTGGAATCACCGTACCGGCCGGTCATGCTCAGTCCGCCGGGGTTTCGGGCGGACCTTCGGCCAACAGTTTCGCGAAGCCGTCCTCGTCGAGGACGGGTACCCCTAGCTCGATCGCCTTGTCGTATTTGGAACCCGGGGAATCGCCGGCCACGACGTAGTCGGTCTTCTTCGACACCGAGCCGGCGGCCTTTCCACCGCGCGCCAGGATCGCCTCCTTGGCGTCGTCGCGGGAAAAGCGGGCCAGCGACCCGGTGACCACGACCGTCAGTCCCTCCAGCGTGCGCTGCACGCTGGTGTCGCGTTCGTCCGCCATTCGCACACCGGCGGCCCGCCACTTCTCGACGATCGCGCGGTGCCAGTCGACGGTGAACCATTCGGTGAGCGCCGCCGCGATCGTCGGTCCGACACCTTCCACCGCGGCCAGGCGCTCGGTCGACGCCGACATGATCGCGTCCAGATCACCGAACTCGGTCGCCAGGGCACGCGCGGCCGTCGGCCCGACATGCCGGATCGACAACGCCACCAACACTCGCCACAGCGCCACCTTCTTGGCCTTGTCCAGGTTGTCGAGCAGCCGTCTGCCGTTGGCGGACAGGGCGCCGGCCTTCGTCCGGAACAGCTCGGTACGCAGCAGGTCGTCCTCGGTGAGCGCGAACAGGTCGCCCTCGTCGGCGATCACACCGGCCTTGAGCAGCGCGGTGGCGGCTTCATAGCCCAGCCCCTCGATGTCGAGCGCCCCGCGACCGGCGACGTGAAACACCCGCTCGCGCAACTGCGCGGGACAGGACCGGGCGTTGGGGCAGCGGATGTCGGCGTCGCCCTCCTTGGCCGGCGCCAGCGGGGTGCCGCATTCGGGACACGTGGTGGGCATGTCGAATTCGCGTTCGGAGCCGTCGCGCAGGTCGACGACGGGACCGAGCACCTCCGGGATCACGTCGCCGGCTTTGCGGATCATCACGGTGTCGCCGATCAGCACTCCCTTGCGTTTCACCTCGGCGGCGTTGTGCAGAGTGGCCAGCCCCACCGTCGACCCGGCCACCTTCACCGGCGTCATGAACGCGAACGGGGTGACACGCCCGGTGCGCCCGACGTTGACGCGAATGTCGAGCAGCTTGGTCTGCGCCTCTTGGGGCGGGTACTTGTAGGCCACGGCCCATCGCGGCGCGCGCGACGTGGTCCCGAGCCGGCGTTGCAGCGCGACGTCGTCGACTTTGACTACCACCCCGTCGATTTCGTGCTCGAGGTCGTAACGGTGCTCACCCCAGTAGCCGATCCGCTCCTCCACGGCGGCAAGGCCGCGCACGCGCGCGGTTTGTTCGGCCACCGGCAGCCCCCAGACTTTCAGCGCGGTGTAGGCCTCGTGCTGGGTCTTCGGCGCGAACCCCTCGGTGCGGCCGATGCCGTGACAGATCATCCGCAGCTTGCGCCGGGCGGTGACGGCCGGGTTCTTCTGGCGCAGCGACCCGGCCGCGCTGTTGCGCGGGTTGGCGAACGGCGCCTTGCCGCCCTCGACCAGGCTGGCGTTGAGCGCCTCGAAATCGGTGAGCAGAAAGAACACCTCGCCCCGCACCTCGAGCAGGGCGGGAACCGGGAAGCCCTTGCTGGCGGAAAGCCTTTCGGGGACGTCGTCGATGGTGCGCGCATTGAGCGTCACGTCTTCGCCGACCCGACCGTCGCCCCGGGTCGCGGCGCGTTCCAACCGGCCGTCGCGGTACACCAGCGACAGTGCCACCCCGTCGATCTTGAGTTCGCACAGGTAATGCGGTTCCTTGCCGACCTCGTTCTCGACGCGGTTGCTCCAGGCCACCAGCTCGTCGCGATCGAAGACGTCGTCGAGGCTCAGCATCCGTTCCAGGTGCTGCGCCTCGCCGAACTCGGTGGCAAATCCCGCCCCGCCGACCAGCTGCGTCGGGGAATCGGGCACCCGGAGCTCCGGGTGCCGTTCCTCGAGCGCCAGGAGTTCGTTGAACATCGTGTCGAAGTCCGCGTCCGAAATGATCGGAGCGTCCTTGATGTAGTAGCGGAACTGGTGTTCACGAACCGTTTCGGCCAGGTCCTGCCACTGCCGGCGCACCTCGGGCGATACCGAATCAGCTTCTGCTGAGCTCACCTTGGCAGGCTATCCGAGGACACCGACGCAAAACGCGGCGCGCTCAGTCCTGCACTGGGCCCTCCACTGGGCCCTCCACGTAGGACCGCAACCGGTCCACCGCGGCGTCCCACCGGCGGGACAGCTGACTCAGGTAGTCGCTGGCCGACGCCAGCGGTCGGGTCTGCACCGTCCAGACGCGCTCACGACCCCGCCGGCTGCTGGTCACCAGCCCGACGGACTCCAGCAGCCGCAGGTGCTTGCTGGCCGCCTGCCGGGTGACCGGGATAACGCTGGTGACCTGGGATGTCGAGCTCGGCCCCTGATCGCAGAGCCGCACGATGATGCGCAGCCGGTTGGGATCACCCAAGGCGTCGAAGAGCGGCGCGCCGACGGTGACACCTCCGCTCATACCCGGACGCCCTCGATGTACTTGCGCACCAGCGTGGTCTGGATAGCCCACCCCTCGCCGTTGGCCTCGAACGCTTGCCCGCGGCGCGCCTCGGGAATCGCCTCGAAGCCGGACTCGGTGATGGTCAGCAACACGCCGTCGGACTGCTCGGCGAGGGTGAACTCGACGAGCGTGGTCGGCTCGCGGTCGTAGTCGACATCCGGGTCGGTGGCGAACGGATGCCAGCGGTAGGCGAACCGGCGCTGGGGCTCCATGGCGACGATCTGCCACGTGCTCTGCACTCCCGCATGCGCCTCCTGACGCTGTGCGACCTCGCCGTCGACGGTGGTCGGGCTGATCGCGGCGGTCACCGAGGTTCCGGCGACGAACGGCCCGTCGAAGCGCACCCCGAACCAGCGACCGAACTCCTCGGCATCGCTGATGGCCCGCCACACCCGCTCGAGCGGGGCGCGCAGCACCACGTGCTTCTCGATCTTCATATGCAACCTCCTGGTTGCCTATGAGTTGAGCACAATGTGGCCGAACACGCAACCTTATGGTTGCTTATTCGATGGCGTCGGGATCCTCCGCGAACATCTCAGCCGCCCTGCGCGCCAGCCCGATCGCGGTGCGGGCCCACTCCGGCGTGGCGCCGGCCAGGCCGCACGCGGGGGTGACGCCGATGCGGTCGCGCAGTGCCGAGCGGGCGAAGCCGAGGCGATCGGTCACCGCGACCAACGCGGCGGCCACCTCCTCCGCCGAGGGCCGACGTGGCGGGGTCTTGCCGGCGACCACCCCCAGCATGACGGTGCGACCAGGCTCCACGAACTCGGCAATGCCGTCCAGATCCGCCGCGTTCAGCGTGCCGGCGTCCACTGAAATAGCGCGAATAGCGCTGCGCTGCAAGAGTTTCCACGGAACACCCGGGGCGCAGCAATGCAGCAGAACCTCGCTTCCCACCGTTTGGGCGCAGGTGTCGAGCAGTCCGACGGCCACCGCCTCGTCGAGCGGGGCCACCGGACTCAGTGAGGTCACCCCACGCAGCCCCCCGCCCAGCGCGTCGGGTAGCGACGGCTCGTCGAACTGCACCACCACCTCCGCCTCGAGGCGGCGGGCCATCGCCGCACGATGCGCGGACACACCCTCGGCCAGCGACACCGCGAGGTCGCGCAGCGCCCCGGGGTCGGTGATCGCCCGGTGGCCGTTGGCCAGCTCCACCTCGGCGGCCAACGTGATCGGGCCGGGAGCCTGCACCTTCACCACCCGGCCTTCGTTGCGCAGGCCGGCGGCTTCCCAGGCCTCTTCCAGCGCGTCCATGTCCTCGTCGAGGAGGCTGATGGCGCGGCGGGTGACCGCGCCGGGCCGGGCGGCAAGCCGGTAGCCGCGGGGCACCGTGTCGATGGCCACGTCGACCAGCAGCGCGCCGGCCCGGCCGAGCATGTCCGCACCTACTCCGCGCGCCGGCAGTTCGACGATGTGCGCCAGCGCGCCCGCCAGTTCACCCACGACAACTTCGGCGGCTTCGCGCGCGGCGATGCCGGGCCACGATCCGACACCGCTGGCGCCGGCAAAGGGATGGGCGAAAACACTCATCCGGCAACCGTATTCGACGACGCACCACCGACCGGTCGGCAGGGGTCTGTGTGCCGGCGGAGCGCGCGGGTAGGTTCAACGCCGAAGGGGTGCGAAATCGTGTCACAGAAGGCGAAATCGGCGTGGCTACCGCTGCTGTGCACGGCGGTGTTGCTGGCGGCGTCGTGCACCCGGGTGGTGGACGGCGCGGCTGCGGCGGGATCCGGCGCCAACCGCAGGGTGGTGCAGGGCGTCGATGTCGACGCGATCCTGCTCGACCAGTCACGGATGCGCGCGATCACCGGTGCCGGTGAGCATCTGAGCATCATCCCCTCCATGGACGGCACCAGCCCGGTGGACATCGAGGCACTCGCCGACACCGCACCGCGCGAGTGCCGGTTCATCTACGCCGAGACGGCAACGTTCGGCCGCGATCTCGCGGCGTTCCACAAGACGACCTTTCAGGACCCACCTGATGGCGCGCTGATCTCCGAAGGCGCCGCGGCCTACCACGATGCCGACACCGCCCGTCGTGCCTTCGGCGCCCTGGTGGGCACCGTCGGCGACTGCGCGAACGGCTCGAGCGGGCAGCTCTACGTCGGCGACTGGAACGCCGACGACACCTCGCTGCACCTGCGGCCGGGCGGATGCGGTCGCGACTACCGCATCCGGTCGGTGGCCATGCTGGAGGTCACCTTCTGCGGATTCGCGCAATCGGTGTCTGACATCGTGATGACGAATATTTCCGCGAACATGCCGCGGTAGTGAGGATTCAGCGTGTGGTGCCGGCGATGGTGGCGCTGGCGAGCACCTCGTCACCGTCGGGGTCGCGGCGATACAGCACCAGCGTCTGGCCGCGGGCCACGCCGCGCATCGGAGCGCGCAGTCGCACAACGAGTTCGTCGTTGACCAGTTCGGCTGTCGCGTCGGCCGTCTCCCCGTGCGCGCGCACCTGAACCGCGCACTCCAGCGGCCCCGACGGCGTGCCGCCAGAGGTGAAAACCGGTGTCCGCCCGACCATTTCGCGGATCTCGAGATCAGCCGCCTCGCCCACCTGCACGGTCGCGGTCTCCGCGTCGATCGCAGTCACGTAACGCGGACGGCCGTCGGGCCCCGGTCCCGCGATGCCGAGCCCCTTGCGCTGGCCGATGGTGAACCCGTGCACGCCGTCGTGCTCGGCGAGCACCGCGCCGTCCGCATCGACCACGGAACCCCGGCGAACCCCGATGCGATCGCCCAGGAAGGCACGGGTGTTGCCCGAGGGGATGAAGCAGATGTCGTGACTGTCCGGCTTTTCGGCGACGGTCAGACCGCGCCGCGCGGCTTCGGCCCGGATCTGCGGCTTGGGGGTGTCCCCGATCGGGAACGCGGCGTGGCGCAACTGCTCGGCGCTCAACACGGCCAGGACGTAGGACTGGTCCTTGTCCATGTCGACGGCGCGACGCAGCCGGCCGTTCGAAAGCCGCGCGTAGTGGCCGGTGGCCACCGTGTCGAAGCCGAGCGCAACGGCTTTCGCCGACAGCGCCGAGAACTTGATCTTCTGATTGCACACCACGCACGGGTTGGGTGTTTCGCCGCGCGCATACGACGACACGAATTCGTCGATGACGTCTGACTTGAACCTCTCCGCGAAATCCCACACATAGAACGGGATTCCGAGCACATCCGCGACGCGGCGCGCGTCGGAGGCGTCCTCCTTCGAGCAGCACCCGCGCGAACCGGTGCGCAGCGTGCCTGGCGCGCTGGACAGCGCCAGGTGCACGCCGACCACGTCATGTCCGGCGTCGACCATCCGGGCGGCGGCGACCGACGAGTCGACGCCACCGCTCATGGCGGCAAGCACTTTCACTTAGGACGCCCCCGTGGCGGCCAGCGTGGCCCGACGGGCGCGATCCACCGCGCCCGGCAGCACCCGCAGCACGGCGTCGACGTCGGCGTCGACACTGGTGTGACCCAACGAAAGTCGCAACGACCCACGGGCACTGGTCGCGTCGGCGCCCATCGCGATCAGCACGTGCGACGGCTGCGCGACTCCCGCGGTGCACGCCGATCCGGTCGAACACTCGATTCCGTTGGCATCCAAGAGCATCAACAGCGCATCGCCTTCGCAGCCGCGGAAGGTGAAGTGCGCGTTGCCGGGCAGGCGCAGCGGGTCGCGGGCCCCGTTGAGGCTGACGTCCTCGATGCCGTCCAGCACACCGTCGACCAGCCGGTCGCGCAACGCCCGCAGCCGGGCGCTGTTGACCTCGAGCCCGTCGACCGAGATCCGGGCCGCCGCCGCCATTCCCACGGCGCCTGCGACATCGGCGGTGCCCGAACGGATGTCGCGCTCCTGCCCACCACCGTGGGCCAGCGGCACGCACGCGACGTCGCGGCGCAGCAGCAGCGCGCCCACGGCCGGCGGGCCACCGAACTTGTGTGCGGTGACGCTCATCGCCGACAACCCGCTGGCGGCGAAGTCGACGGGCAACTGGCCCACCGCCTGCACGGCGTCGCTGTGCATCGGGACACCGAATTCGGCCGCGACGGCGGCCAGTTCGGCGGCCGGCATGACGGTGCCGACCTCGTTGTTGGCCCACATCACCGAGACCAGCGCGACGTCGTCGTGGCGGGTAAGCACCTCGCGCAGCTCCGCCGCCGACACCGACCCGTCGGCGGCGGTCGCAAGCCAGGTGACCTCGGCGCCCTCGTGCTCGACGAGCCAGTTCACCGAGTCCAGCACGGCGTGGTGTTCCACCTCACTGGTGACGATGCGCCGGCGACGCGGTTCGGCGTCGCGGCGGGCCCAGTAGATGCCCTTGACCGCCAGGTTGTCGCTCTCGGTGCCGCCGGCGGTGAAGATGACCTCCGAGGGGCGCGCGCCCAGCTTGTCGGCGATCAGCTCGCGGGACTCCTCGATGCGGCGCCGCGCCGCGCGGCCGCTGGTGTGCCGCTGCGGGTGACGCTTCGCCTCATGCTGGCGCTGCTGCTCGCGCCGGGGCTGCCGTTG
>NZ_LZTA01000007.1 GCF_001665875.1 Mycobacterium sp. 852002-40037_SCH5390672 | reverse complement strand
AGGCCGGTGCCGTCCGGATTTCTCCTGCTCTGTCGGGACAGGCTGTCCGGTGCATCCAGCAGCCAGAAGGTCGCGGTGCATGCGTGTGTCCCGGCGTGCAGGCCAAAGAGTCGGCACATGGCTTCCCACGGTAGCGGTCGCGACTCAGATCAGTGCGCTCACCGGGTCAGTCGCGCGCTTCGATCACCTGGTATCCGTCTTCGGCGTACCGCGACCGAATGGTTTTCTTGTCGTACTTGCCGACACTGGTGCGCGGAATCTCGTCGATGAAGGTCCACCGCTCGGGCAGCCACCATCGAACGACCTTGTCGGCGAGGAAGTTTCGCAGCTGTTCGGCGCTCACCGATGCGCCGTCTTTGGCCACGATCACGGCGAGCGGCCGTTCCTCCCACCGCTCGTCGGGGACGCCGACCACCGCGGCCTCGACCACATCCGGGTGGCCGATCAAGACGTTCTCCAACTCGACCGACGAGATCCATTCGCCACCGGATTTGATGACGTCCTTGGCGCGGTCGGTCAGGGTGACGAAACCTCGTTCGTCGATACGGCCCACATCGCCGGTTCGCAGCCAGCCGGAATCGAACCTCGATTCGTCGCGGCCCAGATAGTAGGAGCCGGCGATCCACGGTCCGCGCACCTCGACCTCGCCGACGGCGTTGCCGTCGTTGGGCAGCACCTGACCGTCGTCGTCGACGATGCGCATCTCGACGCCGCAGACCGGCTGGCCCTGCGTCCCGCGAAAGGCCCAGTGCTGGTCGTCCGGGGTTCCCGGCGGGGGCCACGCCATGGTCGCCAGCGGTGACGTCTCCGTCATGCCCCACAACTGCCGGATCTGCACGTCATGTTTTTCCTCGAAGGTGCGCATCAGCGATACGGGGACGGCCGAACCGCCGCAGACCACCAACCGCAGCGACGACATGTCGTGGTCGGGGTCGTCCTCGAGGTGATGCAGGACGCCGTTCCAGATGGTCGGCACCGCCCCCGTCACCGTGGGCCGCAGGTCCTCGACCATCCGGACCAGCGACCGGGGGTCGAGATGGCAATCGGGCAACACCAAGTCGGCGCCGGCCATCAGCGCCGCGTACGGCAGCCCCCAGGCGTTGGCGTGGAACATCGGCACGATGGGCAGCACGCTGTCGGTGGCCCCGACGCCGATGCCGTTGGTCGTACAGGCGCCCATGGTGTGCAGGAAGCTCGAACGGTGGCTGTAGACCACGCCTTTCGGGTTGCCGGTGGTGCCGCTGGTGTAGCACATGGCGGCCGCGGAGTTCTCGTCGATGTGTGGCCAGTCGAACTCGGTGGACTCGCCATCGAGGACGTCGGCGTAGCGCAGCACGGTCTTGCCCGATGCCTGCAGCGACTCGGTGTCGTCGCCGACCACGATCACCGTGTGCACGGTCTCGAGGTTCCCCAGCACGGGCGCGAGCAGTTTGACCAGTGACGCGTCGACCAGCACCACCTGGTCTTCGGCTTCCTTGGCGACGAAGGCGATCTGCTCGGGGAACAGGCGGATGTTGAGGGTGTGCAGGACCGCACCCATGGACGGCAATGCGAGGTAGGCGGTGAGGTGCTCGGCGTTGTTCCACATGAACGTGCCCACCCGCTGGTCACCGGTGATGCCGAGCCGGCGTAGACCATTCGCCAGCTGCGCGGCCTGTTGACCCAGTTCCCGATACGTGGTGCGCCGGTAACCGTCCCCGGTGGCGGTCGTGACGGTGCGTTCCCCGTGCACAGTGCAGCCGTGACGCATGATCGCGGTGATCGTCAACGGAAAGTCCTGCATCGTGCCGTCCATTGATCAACCGCCTTACTCTCGGCCGCAGCACCCGCGAAATGCGGCGCCCGCATTCCGGGCCGACGGCGTCGCAGCCCTCGGCCGCCTCCACCCTAAGCCCGAATTCAGCGCGAGTGGCGGCAGCCGAACCGGGCTGACGCCCGGCTGCGCGGCTACGCCAAAACCGGTTCCCACTCCGGCAGCTCCGGCAACCAGCCGGCGACCGACAGATCCCGGTCCGTCACGCCGATGTGGGTCTGCGATCGTTCGGTCGAGGCGATCCTCGCCGCGGTGACCACGCCGGAGTAGTCGGCGATGTAAAGATGGGTGCCGTCGGGGCTTTCCACCACGCAGGACGGGTGCTTGGCCATCATGACCTCGCCCACCACATCCTGCGTGTGGGTGCTCAGCACCGTAATCCGGTCGTCGCTGACCAGGTAGGCCCGCGCGCCGTCGCGGCTGAGCGTCATCCGGGTCAGCGGCCCGGTGATTTCGGGGATCTTGTGAGTGCCGACGATCTTGTTGTCCCGGGTATCGACCACGTCGAGCACTACGCCGGCGACCGGATCGCAGCTCGCCACGTAGGCCGTGCCGCCGTCGTCGCTCAGTGCCACATCGCGGACGGGCAGCCCGAGGTCGATGACGCCGACGATGCGCGACCGGCCGCCGACGCGGCGATTGTCCGACCGCGTGCGGGTCTCGATCACGGCGAGGCTGCCGCCGGTCGGCGCATTCATGCCGACGTACAGACGACGTCCGTCGGGGCTGATCCGCAGGCATTCGGTGGTGGTACCGGTTGCGGCCGCCAGCTCGATCACCTCGAGTTCACCGGTGGTGGTGTCCAGGACCGTGACGTCGGCACCTCGCACCGCATTTCGGCTGGCGTAAAGGTACTTTCCGTCCGGGCTCACCGTCAGGTCGCTCACGCTGTTCGCGAGCTGATGTGTGGCGATACGCCAGTTCGTGACGACATCGATGACTTCGATGGCGTCGTAGCCGGCGGTTGCGGTGCTGACGTAGGCATAGTTGGCGTCCGCACTGCTCATGGTGACGGCGAAGGGTTCGGCCAGACCGGTGACGGTGCTCGAGACACGACACGTGTTGGCGTCGATGACCGAAACCAGGTCGCGGGCGTAATTCGTCACGACCAGCCGGCGCCCGTCGGGGCTGATGTCGATATCGCTGATGGGACCGTTATGCAACGGGACTCGAACCACCGAGGTGGCGTCAAGCTCGAAGACCCGCCCGTCTCGATCGTCGTGCGCGGCCGCGGGGCCGTTCACATCATTCACGCTGGTACCGCCTTTGCTGTGGTTGTCGGCTCGAGTGGTCAGGTGGCGAAGCCGCCGAGACGTTCGCGACGAGGGCCTCCGGATCCACCGGCTTTCAGCACCGAAAGGCGCTGACGAGACTGGTTTTCGGTAGTCTACTGGCCACAAATCGCCCCAAAGCAGTTCGGAATGCTCGACGTTAGCTACGTCACTGCGCGCACTTAGGTTCTGCTCAGACTTCCAATCCCGCTGTATCGCAGTGGCTTACCCGTAGCGAAAGTCAGGCAAACCCGCTTCCGGCGGATTTCGTTCGCGCCGCTAACAGCCCAGGTGAGCGCGCTATCGCTGCATAAGTAAGGAATTCTCAGGATTTGTGGCCAACGAGGGAAAGATCACATCCTCGCTTACCGCGTCGGTCCTAGCTGAACTGCGTCTGCGGCCGCGTCAAACCGGCCCCGTCGACCGCGATGTCGAGTTTCTCGTTGTAGAAGGCGATAAGACCGGCAATCTGCCCGACCGCCGGAAGCGGATAGTGGTAGGTCCACGCCAAATCCTCATGCACGACTTGCTCGCCCGCGGGACCCACCCGCACCGACCAATAACCTGACGTCACTCCCTTGTACGGACACAACGTCTGCGTCGGGCTGGGTTCGAGGTGCTCGAAGGCGACATCTGTCGGATCGATGTAATACCGTGTCGGCAAACCTGTTTCGAACAGCAAAACAGGAGACTTGGTGTCGGCCAAGACAATTCCGTCAAGTTCGACCCGGACGTGGCGGTGCGAGCGCAGGGCGTCCACGCGTGAGTACGGATTGCGCGGATGACCGTAGATCGGCTCGTCTTCTTCGAACCAGCGCAACGGATTCCACTCGAATCGCACGGTGCCGGCCAGTGGGCCGTCGCTGTCGGCGTCGAATACCCGCGCGGCGGACGCATGCGTGTGGTCGGTACCCGCCAGGGAGTACAGCCGAGAAGGGCCGAATTGCACCTTCTGGGCGTGGTTTTCGTCGCGCAGGAACTCCGAACGCACGTCGGCCAGCGGGATGTAGTACTGCGGGTAATAAGGGACTTCCCACACGTATAGGGCGGCGGTGGTGTCGAAGACCAGCGCATCGCCCAGATAGCCGCGGACCCGCCGCGGTGCGGGTTCGATCCTGCCGCGGGCGGCGGCCATCTGCGGATAGTCAGCTTCGGTGGTCATGGCTGACCTACTGGTCCTTGGAGGCCAGTCCGGCCGGCGCGTGACCGATCGCCTTGCGGATGGCGTCGGCCAGCGCCAGAGCGCTCTCCTCGGTCAATTCCAGCGCCACCCGCGCCGACGGGCCGAGCCGCGGGTTGATCACGTCGATGTTGACCGTGTGGCCGTAGGGCGCGTGGACGGGATGGTCGACATACACCGTCGCGCGGTTCGCGCCGAACCATCCCGTCGCGCCTTTGCCGCTGCCGTCGATCTCGACATGTTCGGTGAGATAGGTGCACATGGGACGATGCCTAGCCTTTCAGGTAGGTGGCGAAGAACTCGTCGATTCGGTTCCAGCCGTCCACCGCGGCCTCCGGCCGGTACGCCGGCCGGTCGACGGAGAAGAACGAATGGCCCGCGCCCTCATAGGAGTGGAACTCGTGCGGCTTGTCCAGCTTGTTGAGCTCGGCGTCCAGGGTGGCCACCGCGGCGGGGGCCGGAAACCGGTCGTCGCGTCCGAACAGCCCCAGCAGCGGACAGCTGAGCTTTGGCGCCAGGTCCAGGATCGGCTTCATGGCCTTGGGCATGCCCTCGGGCGGATCCTCGACGATGAACGCGCCGTAGCAGTCCACCGCGGCGTCCAACGGCAGCGAGCAGGCCGCCAGGTAGGCGTGCCGCCCGCCCGAGCAGTGCCCGATGACACCGAACTTGCCGTTGGCGCCGGCCAGCGAGCGCAGCTGCTCCACCGCGCCCGCGACGTCACCGACCAAGCGTTCGTCGGGAACCCCGCCCGCGGCCCGGGCCGCGGCGGCGGCGTCATCGGGCGCGGCACCCGGGGCTTCCCGCGAGTAGAGGTTCGGTGCCACGGCGTTGTAGCCGCTGACGGCGAGCCGTCGGACGAACTCCTTGGTCTCCCGGTCGTATCCGGGCATGTGGTGGATCCACACGACACCGCCCCGCGATCCCTGCGCGAGCGGCAGGGCCTGATAGGCCTCGATCTTGTCGCCGCCATAGCCGGTGATGGTGATGGTCTCTGCGCGTATGGCGTCTGCGCTGGGTGCGTTCATCGCGACTCCTTTTCCGCTCCGGTGGCACTCGAGTCGTGGCCGCAACCGGATGCGGAGCGCTGCGGCAGGTCCGGGACCGCTCCGCCGAGAACCAACGTAGCCGAACCGCGGTGCGGGTTCAGCGCCGCTTGTCGCGCACCTTGTAGGTCGAGGGCCACGACTTTCGGGAATCGTCTCCGGTCAACGGAGTTCCCATCCCGCCGACCTTGACGGCGTAGGCCTCCTTGCCCGGGCCGACCTCACGATTGGCGTGTTCGGTGGCCAGGAAGTAGAGCTCGTCGATGGTGGCTTCGTCGTAGGCGACGAACGAGGTTTCCCGCGCGACGTCGTCGATCCCGACCAGCATCCGATCGGGCAGCAGTCGCGACGCCACCGCCGCCAGTCCCAGCAGCCCGAAGGGAATGATCCAGTAGCAGAGAAACGACAGTGGGGTCTTCGTGTCCAGCATCAGGGCGGCGGTCGTCCCGGAGGGCCCCGCGGGCCCTTCCAGGATCGACGGGATCGCCGACGACACCGTCATCCCGGCGAACGTCGCGACCCATAGCCAACTGAGGATTTTGACGATCCGGCCGAACACCTTGGTTTTGACGACGTCGGCAGCCTGTTCGGCTGCGGCGAACTCGGCCACAAAGGGCTTGCCGAGCAGCACTCCGATCAGCGTCACCAGGAAGATCCCGGCGTTGCTCAGCGGCAGTATCCACCGCTCGAGGAACGAGTCACTGAGGGTGAAGGCCAGCACGGCAAGGATCAAAAGCACTGCGACGGAAGCAAAGTCAAACAACTGCCACTTCCGGCCCATCGCGCCCCCCAGCCCCAGGCTGGCGGCGGCGATCGCCAGCGCGGCCAGCACGGCCGCGGCGAACGGAACGTTACCGACGAGTACCCAATACACGATCCACGGCGCGAGACCGAACAGCATGCCCATGCTGGGTCAGTGTATGAGTGGCGCTTTGCGGTGCCGTCGGCGGCAGGCCCAAAATCTTGGTCCGCGCGTCACAGCATTACGGGAACGCCGGACGGGTCCGCCAAACACACGTTCTCGCAATTGATTTCATCTTGGACCCGACGGCATGGTGTTCAGCCCCATCGCGAGGAAGTCCAGACGCCACAGCGACCGGAACAGTGCGCGCCCGAATTCCTGCACGCGCTCCCCGTCTTCGGGCCTGACGTCGCCGCGCTGGGCCACGCAGTCGATGATCTCCTTGATCGTGCGACGGCCGTCGACGTGCTGGACGAAGGGCAGTTGAGCCGGGTCGAGCTTCAGCGTCGCGCCGGGCAGGTGAATGGTTTCACCGGACAGCAGGCAGGCCGTGCGCAGCAGCGGAACGTAGTCGAGGCAGGACGCCGCCGAGAAATCGATCGCGTAGTCCTGTTTGGGACGTTCGGGGCGGCAGGCGAGGAAGAAGTGGGTGGCGTTCGCGGGTTGCAGGCGTTCCATCACCGACCACAGTTTGATGTCGGGCAACTGGTTCACCACCGACTGGAACTGGCTCGCCGGCGCGACGAAATCGTGCGGGTAATACGGCGAATTGCGCAGCCAGCCCTGAAACGCCAGTCCGGCCGCGTCGACCAGCTCCAGGCATTCCTCGACGGTGTAGCTGCGTTGGCGGGCGTGCAAGAAGGTGTCGACCAGGGCGCCCGCCGACATCAGATCGCGCGCGCCCTGCAGATAAGAGCGGACCGGGTGGTCCGCCGGTAGCACCGCAATGGCCTCTACGACCAGTTGGACCGACGCCTCGTCCTGCGACAGTCCGAGGTCGCGGAACACCGATTCGAGCATGTCGACGCCGATCCGGCCGTACTTCGCGTAGAGCATGACGCCCAGCGCCCCGTCGGGTCGCAGCCACTCGCCGAGCGCCGTCAGCCCGGTTAGCGGATCGGCCATGTGGTGCAAGACGCCGCTGGAGACGATGAGGTCGAAGTCGCTCGATAGCGCCGACACCTCTTCGATCGGAAGCAGGTGCAGTTCCAGGTTGTCCAGGCCATGCTTGTCTTTCAGATGCCGGTGGTGATCCAGCGCGGACTGGCTGACGTCGATCGCGACGACTTTGGCGCCGCGGTTCATGTAGGCCAGAACGGCCGCCTGGAAGGTGCCGCATCCGGCAACGAGGATGTCGAGGTCCGGTTGGTAGTCCCGGTTCGGCCACAACACCCGATGCGCCCAGTAGGGATCGAACCAATCCCAGTGGTTTTTGGTCCACACCGCGAGATCTGTTACCGGAGGCGGATATTCCCACCGATCGTATTGGCGGGAGACACCGTCGGCCCGCGGGTCCTCGGTCACTTCGGCGCTGGCTCCTTCGCGGTGGCAGATCGCGCAACGGTACGACGAACTTACTGCGCCTGCACATTCGGCCGCAGGAGAAGCCGTACCGATTCGTTCCGATCTGCCGATCTGGGGAGACACAATTAGGATTCAGTTCCTGCATCATCGACGGCGAGGAGTGAACGAATGAAGAACACGGCACGGTTGAGCGGCCCGATCGCTGTCGGCCTGGCCGCGTTCGTCGTCCTCGCCACCGCACCGTCCGCGAACGCCGACCCGGCCGACGACAACTTCCTGCGCGCGCTGACCCAGCGGGGACTCAGCTGGCCCGGCGGCAACGACCAGACGATGATCAACGTCGGGCATGCGGTGTGCTCAGACTGGGCGGGCGGGGACACCATGGCCCAGACCGTCGACGACGTGCAGAAGGCGCTGGGGCTGAGCACCAACGGCGCCGGCACCGTGATCGGGGCGGCCACGGCGTCGTACTGTCCCGAATTCCGCAGCAAAATGTAGGGGCGCCGCCTTTGCGGGCTGACGCTGGGCCTAGACAGTCGCCAAACGGCCCAGGCTGCGTTTTGAGCCGTCGCTGTTCGGGTAACCGACGGCACGATCGTGACCGGAGTTGCACGGAGTTAGCAGGGCGAATGAACACCCTTGCGTTGCTCGCTGGCCGCTACGAGGTGCGCGGCAAGCTGGGTCGTGGTGGCATGGCTGAGGTTTGCGACGGCTGGGACACCCGGCTGCGCCGACCGGTCGCGATTAAGGTTCTGCATCCCTCGGTCAGCGCCCAGAGCGGCATGCGGAACCGCTTTGACGCGGAGGCACACGCGGCCGCGGCGCTCAACCATCCGAATATCGTCGCGGTCTACGACAGCGGCGAGCATGAGGGCAACCCGTTCATCGTGATGGAGCGGCTGCCGGGGGAAACCCTGGCTCACGAGATGGCCCGTGGCCCACTGCCCCAGGAGCGGGTCCATGCTTTGCTGGACAACGTCCTCGCCGCGCTGACCGCGGCACATCGCGCCGCCATCCTGCACCGCGATATCAAGCCCGGAAACATCCTGCTTGCTGCGGGGGGCGAGATCATCAAGGTTGGGGACTTCGGGATCGCTAAGACTCCGGAGGCCACCAATACGCTGACCGGCCACATCCTCGGCACAATTGCGTATCTGAGCCCCGAGCGGCTCGCCGGTGCACCGGCCTGTGTAGCTGACGATCTTTATGCGGTCGGTGTCGTGGGCTATGAAGCACTCGCCGGGCATCGCCCGTTCCCACAGGAAAATATGGCGGCGCTCGCCGGCGCCATTCTGCATGGACGGCCGCCGCCGCTCGCGGGGCTGCGACCCGACGTCGATCCCAGCCTGATCACGGTGATCGAACGCGCGATGGCGCACGACCCGCGGCAGCGGTTCGGCAGCGCCGAGGAGATGCGCGCTGCGCTGCACAGCCCTCGTCCCCGGGCCGCAGGCATGCAGGTGGCCCCGCCGCCCCACCCGGCCACCAAGTTGCTGGAGGTGCCGGTACCCGGTTTTCCCACTAACACTTTCGTCCCAGCACTGGTCACATCGACGACGAGCCGCAGCAGGACGGTGCTGAGCATCCTGGCGGTCGTGGCTGTGCTGATCCTTATTCCATTAGCACTTGCGCTTGATGCGTCGTCCTCACACACACCTCCGCAACCGGTGACCACCAGCACTCCGGCGCCGGTCCCCGTCAGCAACGCCGAGCCACCACCACCCCCGCCGACGCAGCAGCCTCCGGCCCCACCCGGGCACGGCCCTGGTAAAGGACACGGCAAAGGAAACGGCGGCGGCCGGGGAGATTAGACCGACTGTTTGGGAGCAAGCGGGGCCGGGGTCTTTGCCGCCGCGGCGGCTGATTGACGTTCTGGGTTGTCGAGGATCCGAGCGAAGGCACTCGCGCCAGGCGCCTAGCCGGGAGGCGCCGACGGCCGAATCTCGATTTCGAGGCGTGATTCGAGAGGAAGAAGCTTAAACCCTTTGCATTTCAACGCATTTCATCATCATGCTATGCCCGAAAACCCTTTTGGGACTGCCGGTTTCGCCTGGCCCAGAACCGGTGCCCCCAGTCGGACTCGAACCGACACTTGACGGATTTTAAGTCCGTTGCCTCTGCCAATTGGGCTATGGGGGCCCGGCGGCGAATCTAGCGCGTGACGGTCGAACGCGCGGCATCGCGTCCCATTGGTTATTAGCCAGATGTGCAACGTGCGGCCCGAATAGGCATGGGCTACGATCCGCGCGCCGCGCGCGATTTAGTTCTGTCGGCGCCGTGGCTCAGATGACATCACTATGTCGTCCGACAGGGCCTTGTTAAAACTGCCGCCCTTGTCGTTAAGAAGCCGTAAACGGCTGTAACCCCTGGCCCTTTCGACGGGAAACGTGAGGTTGTGGGTCGTTAGCCTTACGCCAACGCACAGGGGCCGTTACGTGAATACACAGGTCGATCCACGCCCGGGGTCGACTCGTTCCAACACTAGGAGCAGCAGATGTCGTTTCTGACAACGCAAACTGAAGAAATGTTAGCCGCAGAGCAGCTGCTCAGCGGAATCAACACCAATCTGGCGGCGCAGAACGCGGGCGCGGCTTCGGCGACCACCGTTGTCGCCCCAGCGGCTGCCGACCCGGTATCGGCGCAGCAGGCGGTCCTCTTCTCGACCTACGGCACCACCTACCAGTCCGTCGCGGCCGAAGCCCAGACGTTGCTGGAGCAATACGCGAGCACCCTGGGAATCAGCTCCAACAGCTACGGCGACACCGAGGCGGTCAACGCTTCCCAAGCCCTGCTTTCCTCCGCTGCGTCCCCCGCCGCAGCCGCTGCCGCCACACCGACGAACACTCCCCTCGACTTCCTTTCATACCTCCTCGGCAGCACCGGCAACGGCACCAATCCGTCCATGCTCGGCGGAATGTTCGGCCTCTCGAGCAACGGTGCCAACATCTTGAACATCGGTGGTGGGAACTGGGCATCGGCCGGTTCCGACCTGCTCGGTATGGCCGGTGGCGGTCTGCTTCCCGCCGCCGCCAGCGATACGGGTGACGCCGCCGCCGCGGCCGGCGCCGCCGACCTCGCTGCCTCGACATCGCCGGCCGCCCCCGGCATGGCCGGCATGGGCGCGATGCCGACGGCCGCGCTGGGCCAGGCGACCATGGTCAGCAAGCTCTCGGTGCCGCCCACGTGGGCCGGTTCGGTCACCCCCGTGGCGGGCACCGTCGCCGCTCCGCTGCAGACGGCCGGCTGGACCACCGCCGCGCCGCAGGCCGGCGCGGGAACGATCGTGCCGGGCATGCCCGGAATGGGTGCGATGGGACGCAACAGCGCGGGCTTCGGTGCACCGCGCTACGGCGTCAAGCCGATCGTCATGCCGAAGGCGGCCACCCTGTAGGCGGCGGACTCCGACCACGTCATCGACCAGCACAGCAAGTTTCCACAACCGATAAAGGAACGGGATTGTAGAAATGGTTCTTGAATTTTCGGCGATACCACCAGAGATCACTTCGTCGCTCATGTACGCCGGTGCGGGCTCCGGGCCGCTGATGGCCGCGGCCACGGCGTACGCCAACCTGTCCGCCGAGATCAGCACGACCGCCAGCCAGTGGGAATCGATCATCTCGTTGCTGACGACCGAGCAGTGGACGGGTGGCGGGTCGGCAGCGGCGGCGGCCGCGGCCCAGCCCATCGTGTCCTACCTGACCACCACGGCGGCGTCGCTCGAGCAGGCCAGCGCTCAAGCCACGGCGTCGGCGGCCGCCTACGAGGCGGCGTTCGCGGCCACGGTTCCGCCGCCGGTGATCGCGGCCAACAGGTCGTTGCTCGCGACGCTGGTCGCGACGAACTTCCTGGGCGTCAACTCGGCCGCGATCGCCGCGACCGAGGCGCAGTACGCCGAGATGTGGGTCCAAGACGCCACCATGATGGCCACCTACCAGGCGGCCTCGATGGCGGCCGGCACACTGCAACCGGTGACGCCGCTGACGTCGGCCACCGACCCGGCGACTGCCGCGACCGCCGACAGCGCCGCCCTCGCCGCCGACTCGTCAGGCGGTACGGTCCAGGCGCTGGCAGCTCCTCTCGCTGCAGCGCCGGCGGCCGCCGCCCCCACCCTGCCCTTCCAGACCACCGGCATTCTGTCCTCGATTGACAACTTCCTCGGTACTCCGTCGGTCCTCAACGGCATCAACGGTGCGGTCAACACCGGGGCCTGGTTCACCATGAACGCCATCCCGACCGGGGTGTCGCTGGGGCACACCCTGTCCGCCGCCGCCCCGGCGGCCGCAGTCAGTGACGTGATGCCCGCGGGTGCGGCCGGTATCACCGAAGGCGCCATGGTGAGCGCGGTGACGCCGGCAGGCGGTCTGGGCGCAGCGGCCTCGGCGAGCGTCGGTGAGGCGTCCGCGGTCGGAGGCCTCTCGGTGCCGGCCAGCTGGTCCGCGGCCGCGCCGGCGACGTCGCTGGCTTCGGCCGCCGCCCCGCTCGAGGGTTCGGGCTGGACCGTCGCCTCCGAGGCCGCCCAGCCGGTCAGCGCGATGCCCGGCATGCCCGGAATGGCCGGCGCAGCAAAGGGCGCCGGCGCCTACGGGACCGGCCCCCGGTACGGCTTCAAGCCGATCGTCATGCCCAAACAGGTTGTCGTCTGAGAGGGGATTGTTGATATGGGACAAAGGGGGTACATGTCACCCGTTTGAGGCGAGCAATTAACCGGCAGGCCGTAATCCATTTACAACTCGGCCACCAGCGCATCAATTACAACTGTTAAGACTTCGGCGAACTGAAGCTTCAAGATAGGAGACAGTCGACATGGCAACACGTTTTATGACAGACCCGCACGAGATGCGGGCGATGGCGGGCCGCTTTGAGGTGCACGCCCAGACCGTTGAGGACGAGGCTCGCAAGATGTGGTCGTCGTC
>NZ_LZTA01000006.1 GCF_001665875.1 Mycobacterium sp. 852002-40037_SCH5390672 | reverse complement strand
GGCCCAGGTCGACCCGCGCAAGGTCGAGTTGATCAAAAAGGAATTGAGCCTGAGCAAGGAGGGCCCGGGGGCGACATCGATCTGCCCCGGAATAGTCGGGTCCGGTATGACCGGGACCTGTGGGGAATTCGGCCCCCGGCCGACCACGCGCTCCTGCAGCCGCCACAGGGTGTATTTGAGTGTGCCGACGAGCAGGTTCACGTTGTAGTGGTGCGGTCCATGCAGCCCGATGTCACCGGGGAATCCGATATCGGGGAGCGACCCGAGCATGATCTTGTCGACGCCCACATTCACCGAAATCGAGTTTCCCGCCGTCGATTTGACCAACGCGGGGATCAGCCGGTTCATCGACAGCCAGCTGGTATCCGGGCTCATCGCGACGTCGTTGGCGGCGCCGGCGACCGTGTTCAGGTCGCGAATCATGCTGCGGCCGCTGGTGTCGGTCCCGCCGATCGACGGGAACCGGGCCAGTGTCCGGGTGGTGTCACCCACCTGTACGGCCAGGCTGGACAGCTGACTGGTGTTGTCGGCCAGGGCCGAAGTGGCCGGACTGGCGGCCGCCATCAGGTCGCTGATGGTTTGGTTCTTGGCGTCGAGTTGGTCGGCCAGGCGCGACAATTGGGTCAACGCGTGTGAGATCTGATCGGAGCGGGCGTCCAGTGTGCCGAGCAGCTCGTTGGACTTGCGGATCATGTCTCCGAAGGCCTGACCCTGGTCACCGGTCGCCTTGCCGAAACCATTGATGATGTTGGTGAAATTGCGAACCGCCCCCCCGTTCACCAGAATGGCCGCCGAGCTCAGCACCGACTCGACGGTCGCGGCGGCCGCGGTCGAGTCCAGGCCGATGGTGTCGCCGTTGCGCAACAGCGGACCATCGGGCTCACCCGCGGTGGGCGGCTTGAGCGCGACGAACACGTCGCCCAGCGGTGTCGCGGTACGCAATTCCGCGGTGCTGCCCCGCGGAAGTTGCACGCCGTCGCGGATGCGCAGCTGGGTGACCGCGGTGTAGTTGCGTGCGACCATCGATTCGAGCTGCCCGACGTCCGCGCCGGCGAGCTTGACCTTGGCGTTCATCGGGAGGTTCAGCGCGTTGGAGAACACCGCGTTCAGCGAATATCCTCCCGAGCCCAACCCCGGCGCCGGAAGGGGCAGGCTGGCAAGGCCGTTCGTGGCACATCCGGCCGTGATCATTGCCGCGGCCACCACTGTCAACGTGCCCCGCGTGCCCGTGATCATCATTTCTGCCCCATGGCGGCCATGCCGTCGAGCACATACGTCAACCCGAAATCGGGGCCGAAGTCCTGTATGGTTCCGGTGCTGCAGCCCAGTTGCCGAAGGCCCATCAGGTTGCAGATCTCTTTGGTGTACTGGCTGTCGAAGAGCAATCGATCCGTGAGGAAGCGGGCCCGCACGCTGCCGTTCGCCCGGTCGATCATGTTGTAGGCGTTGTCGGCCACCAGCGGGGCCAGATCCAAGAGCTCGGCCAGGTCGCGCCGCTGATCGGTCACCGTCTTCAGCGTGTCATTGCCATGGAGCACGGCCTGTTTGACGTTGTCGCGGTTGGCGTCGAGCAGGTCGCCGGCCCGCTGGATCAGTTGGTCGAGTTTGTGTCCGGTGTCGCCGCTGCCGAGGTTCTCGTCGGCCATGATCTGACTGACTTGGTGGATGGTCGAGGCGAAGTCACGCAATTTCGTGTCATTGGCCGCCACGGCGTCGAACAGCGTGCTGATGTTTTTGACGATGGTGGTGATCTGCTCGCGGGTAGTCGCCCCGCCGTCGCTGGACAGCCGCAGCGCCTTGGACAGCTCACCCAGCGCCGCCTTGATCTTTTCGCCGTTGCCGTTGACCACTTCTGTGCCACCGTTCAGCACGTCGGCGATCGGTCCGCCGCCGCGGCCGTCGCCCTCGAGCGACTTGGTCACCTTGTCCAAAACGTTGAGAACACTGCTGAATTCGACGGGCGTCTTTGTCCGGGGCAGCCCGATGGTGTCATGGTTCTGCAGGGTCGGTCCGCCGTGATAGGGCGGCGTGAGCTCGATCTGCCGGTCGGTGAGGATGGATGTCGACACCGTGACGGCCTGCGCGGTGGCGGGCACTTTGACCTGACGGTCGACGGTGAACTCGACTTCGACGTAGCCGCCCTTGGCGTTGATCTTGGTGATCTTGCCCACCGGCATGCCCAGCACCGCCACCTCGTTGCCCTCGTAAAGCCCGGAGGCGCTGTCGAATTGGGCGGTCACGGTGATCGTGTCCTCGTCGGAACTCAGGTACCACCAACCGACACCGACCGTCGCGGCGATGACCGAGACCGCGGCGACGATGGCCAGCACCCTGGCGCCGAGCCCCTTCACTTGCAGTCCTTGAAGTACTCGATCATGCCGAACTGCTTGGCACGGCCACTGATTGCGCACATCCACGAATCAATCAGCGGGACGTTGGGGGCGTTGAAGTTGATGGCGTTGCCGTCACCGGTGAGGTTGGCCGCCTCGCGGAAGAAAATCGGACTGGTTTGCAGCATGCTGTGCAGCAGGTCGTCGTGGGCAGACATCAAGTTGGTGAAGTCGCGCATGTCCTTGATCAGCGCGTCCAGACCCGAGCGGTCGTCGACGACGACCTGGTTCATGGTGTCGACGAGGCTCGAGAGGGAGTGCATCATCGCGTGGAAAACGGCGCGCCGCGCGACGAATTGACCCAGCAGGTCTTGGCCCTGGTCGACCAGCGCGCCGATGCCGGCCTGCTGGCGCCGCAGCGTGTTCGTCACCTGCTCGGTGCTGCGTAGCAGCTGTCCCAGCTGATCACGTCGCACCGCGATGATCGACGACAGTGTATTGATATTCGTGATCGCCTGCGGCACAACGGAAGGCAGGCCCGCGAGCTGCTTGCCGAGCACCGCCAGTGACTGTGCGAACCTGTCGGAGTCGACCTGCTCGAAAGTGGTGGTGGCGTCCTGCAACGCGGCCTGCAGGTCGTAGGGCACTTCGGTGTGCGCCAGGTCGAAGGTGTTGTGGGGCAAGTGCGCCGGGCCGTTGGGCTGCAGTGCGAGGTAGCGCGAACCCAGGATGGTGGTGACCCTGATCTGTGCCCGCGAGTCCTTACCCAGCTTGATGTCATCCCGGATCTTCAACCCCGCCTCGACATGGTCGCCGACGAGTTTCATGCTCGTGACGTTGCCCACCGGGATGCCCGCGACCACGATCGGGTTGCCGGCCCGCAGCGAGGCCGCTTGCAGGAACTCCGCCGTGTAATGCCGATAGCCGGCGCCGATCGCATGCACCAACAGCATGACTCCGATGACCACCGCGACCACCGCGACGGCGATGAAGCCGAGCCAGGTCTTGTTATAGCTTTCCAGCGGACGCTTCTTCATCCGCGACAGCCGTTGCCGTACCGACGCGTCAGCCATCGACCGTGCTCCTGCAGCGTGGGGTGTGCCAGGCCCTGTTTCCCGGTGTGGCGGCGTTGATGATGATCGGCACCACATCGTTGAGGCCGGGGAAGAACCCCATGAAGTTCACGTCGCACACGTAGGCATTGCCGTAGGCGCCCTGATTGCCCACCCGGGTAAGACCTTTCAGCAGCAGCGGGATGTTGTCGCCGAAGAATGCCACCTGCGGTTCGACGTCCATGATGTGTTTGGTGACACCGGGCTGACGATCGATGAATTCGCGCAATGCCGGGTAGACGTCCGTCGCCGAGGCCGACAGCCGGTTGGTCACCCGGGCCAGTGAACCGACCGAGGCGACCAGATCCGGACGCCGGCGGTCGAGCTCGCCGACAACGCTGCGGGTCTGCGTGATGACCCCGTCGAGATTGTCGTTCTGTTGGGCGAGGTTGCCGACCACTTTGTCGAGGTTGGTGATCACACTGCCGAGGGCCTGATCGCGCCCCGCGAAAGTCTGCGTGAGCGTGGAGGTCTGGCCGACCAGTGTGGTGAGCGACGACGTGTCGCCCTGCAGCGAGGCGATGATGCCCTTGGTGAGGTTGTCGGCGTCATGGGGGTTCAGCAGGCTGAACAACGGCTCGTAGCCGTTGAGCAGCGTGGTCACGTCGAAAGAGGGCTCGGTGCGTTCCAGCGGGATAGTGCTGCCCGGTGCAAGCAACTGCGGACTGCCTTCCTTGCTCAACGACAGTCCGAGGTAGCGCTGCCCGACGATGTTCTGGTAGGTCACCGACGCGAGGGTGTTTCCGAACAGCCGCTGTTCGGACTGCACCACGAACGAGACCTTCGCCAAGTTCCCGTCGAGTTCCACCTTTTCGACTCGGCCCACGCGTACCCCGGCCATGCGCACGTCGTCGCCTTCGCGAAGCCCGTACACGTCGGTGAACACCGCCGAATACCGGGCGGTGTCGCCCGCCACGTCACGCCGCAGGCTCACGTACACCAACCAGGTCAGCGTCAACGAGACGATCATGAACAGGGCCAGTGCGATGAGTGGGCCTCGAAACCTCATGAGGATCTCACCTGGCCTGCCCGGGTGGATGAGCCAGTGACACCGTGGTGCCGCGGGCGACCGGCCCCAGCAGAAGCTCGGTGGCTTCGTTGGCGGGCGCGCCGGTGATCACGCCCAGCATGTTTCGTTCGTACTGACTCCCAACAGGTCCCACGTTGCCCCCGAAAGACGCCCGGTACGAGGCCTGCGGAATCCACGGCGCCTTGGGGGCCACCGGCGCGACCCACGGCTGGTGCGGCTGCGGAGTCGCGGGCGCACCGGGCGACGGGTTGTCGGGATTCGCACTGCCCGGTACCGGCGGCGACGGCGTAATGCCAGGGGCCAGTGGCGGATTGGGATCGATCAAATTCGGTGCTCCGTTCACGAGCGGCGGGCCCACCGCGACGAGGTTTCCATCCGGACCGATCACCGTGCCGGGCGGCGGAGCCAGATCCTTGGGCGGCTGATAGTTCTGCGGCAGCAGCACTTCGGGTAGATCGGGGCGCACCGGAATCAACGGTGCGGTAAAGCAGCTGGGTCCCTTGAGCTCGCCGTAATGCGGACAGTCGGCGCGGGTGTAGGTGGAACTGGGTGTGAAGGTCAGCATGGCGCGCATGTTGCCGAGGTTGGTCCGCGGGTTCCAGACCTGTTCCATGAACTGGTTGGCCAGGCTGTCGAGCTTGGCGACGGCCGGCACGAAGTTGTTCGACTTCTGCGCCAAGATGCCGAGCACCGGCGTGAAATCGGTGGTGATCTTGATGAGCTGGTCGATGTGGTTGTCGAAGGATTGACGCGTCGTGCCGACGGTGTAGTCGGCGCCCGACAGCAGCGAGGCCAATTGCCCACGTGTCTCGGCGAATGTCCGCATCGGTTCGACGGCCTGATGCAGCGCATCGAGAAGGTCGGGCGCCGTCTGGGCGAGCCCAGTCGTCGCATCCAGCAGTGCGGACACCGTCGAGGGGCCGGCGTCGGTGCTGACAACCGAATTGAGTTGATCGAGAAGGCGATTCAATTGCGCCCCGGCGTTCAGCAGGGTGACGCGGCGGTGGTCGGTGGCCGCACCCAACGCGGCCAAGATCCCCACCGATCTGTCGTCGCGGCCGCGCCCCGCGGCCGCGAGCAGGTCACGCAGCTTAGTGACGGTGGTCTGGAAAAGAACGGTCGGCAGCCGCTTGTCCTCCAAAACATGTGCGCCGTCACGGATTTTCACACCGGGGCCGTTGCCCACCAGCTGGACCGACGACACGGCGAAAACGTTGCTGGGCACCACGCGGGCGGTGACGCTGGCCGGAATCGACTTGGCGTAATCCTCTTTGAGGTCGATGTGGACATAGTTGGGCTTACCGTGCGCCGCCGGGACGACGTCATTGACCATGCCGACAAGAACGCCGTGGTATTTGACGTCAGACTTCTGCGGAAGGCCGTCGCCCACGTTGACCAGGTCGGCCACCACCCGCACGTAATCGTTCAGCCTGCCAGTGGATTTGACCAACATCGCGGTGGTCACCAGGGCGCTGACGACCACCACCGCAATGCCGATACCGAACAGCTGCCGGTCCGACGGGCCGCGGCCGTCCAGCTCAAAGGAATTGGGCATGTTCCACCGACCTAGCCACCAAACCTCGCGCCGGAGTCGACGCCCCACAACGCCATGGTGAGCAGCATGTTCACGATGATCACGACGGTGATGCTGGCCCGCATGCCGTGGCCTGCCGCGACCCCGACGCCCTCGGGTCCGCCGCTGGCGTAATACCCGTAGTAGCACTGGATCGTCGAGGCGATCCACACGAAGATGATGGCCTTGAACAAGGAATAGATGATGTCCTGGCCGGCCAGCATCAGCGTGAAGTAGTGCAGGTAGGACCCCGTCGAGCCGCCACTGCCGATTCCCACCACTATTTGCGTGCTCAGGTATCCGATCGCCAGGCATGCGGCGTACAGCGGGACGATCGCCACCACCGAAGCGATCAGCCGCGTGGTCACCAGGTAGGGGATGGGGCGGATGGCGATCGATTCCAACGCGTCGATCTCCTCGGCGATGCGCATGGAGCCGAGCTGGGCGGTAAATCGACAGCCGCCCTGCATGGCGAACGCGAGCGATGCCATCAGGGGAGCCAGCTCGCGGGTGTTGACCAATGACGAGACGAACCCGGTGGCGGGCCCGAGACCGAGCAGATCGAGGAAGTTGTAGCCCTCGATGCCGACGAGGGCCCCGACTGTCATGCCGAGCACGACGGCCACACCGGCGGTGCCCCCACCCACCACGATCGAGCCGTTGCCCCAGGTGATGTTCGACAGCAGCCGCAGGAATTCGAGGCGGTACTGGCGCAGCGCGAGCGGCACGGCGACCGCCGCCCGGACGAAGAAGACCAGTAGGTGGCCGAGCCGGACGATCGGCACTCTGCTTCTGCGATAGAGCCGGACTAGCGGCACCGCAATCGGCGCGAACGGTTGATAAGCGGAGGCCGTCATGTCAGAGCCCCGTCCTGGGCGACAACATGATGTAGAGCTGGCTGATGGCGACGTTGACGATCATCAGCAGCAGGATCGCCTCGACCACAGCGGCATTCACGGAGTTCGCGACTCCGGTCGGTCCGCCCTTGGTGGACAAGCCTTTCTGGCTGGACACGATTGCCACAATGGCGCCGAACACGATCGCCTTGATCAGCGCCAAGATCATGTCGCCGGTCGTCGCAAACGAAGCGAACGTCGACACGAAGCTGCCCGGCGCCCCGTTCTGGAAGTACACGTTGAACATGTAGCTCGCAAAAAATCCTGCGAAGCACACGACACCGGTGAGGGCCACACCGATCATCACCGCCGCGGCGAAGCGGGGCACGACGAGACGGCGGATCACCGAGACGCCCATCACCTCCATCGCGTCGGTCTCTTCGCGCATCGTTCGCGAACCCAGGTCGGCGGTGATGGCCGAGCCGACCGCCGAGGCCATGAGGACGGCGGCCACCAGCGACGCCCCCTGCCGAATAACGGCCAGTCCACTGGCCGCCCCGGCCAGCGAGGTGGCACCGACCTGGCCGGCCAGCAACGCGAACTGGATGGACAGGGTCACGCTGATGGGCAGCGACACCAGGATCGTCGGCAAGACGGCGGTGCCGGCCATGAACGCGCCCTGCCGGACGAACTCCTGCCACTGGAATCGCCCGGTCACCAGGTCGTAGAAGAAATACTGAGCGGTTCGCACCCCCAGAACGAACTGCTCACCTACCGTCGTCAGCGAGGCGACCGGGTGACGTTTGACGTACCCGACGGACCAGTTCCGGATGGCCGTAACGCCATCAAGCTGTGTCGTCGTCATAGCTGCGTGACCTGCGGTCCGTCTAGCAAACCCATGGCCCGGGCCATCGCGTACCAGCTACCGCTTTCATCGGCGCTCTTCCCACCCCTAGTCCTGAGTGCCGGGCGGAGGACGTTGGGCGCCCGTCGGACCCTATCCTTATTAAAATAGTGTCAACAAGCTCAAAGACTCCGCAGCTCATCGGTGTGTGCTGCATCACAGTAGCCTACTTGATAGGGACTTTCAATAGTGTAGAGTCACTCATCTGAGTTCGTCGCTGGACGGCGCCGTGGGGTTCTGATGTCGGATTGACGAAGGTGATGGCATGCCCTCAGCAAACACCGGTTCGTTGCGGGACCGGCGCCGGGCCGCGCTGCTCTCCCACATCCAGCAGACCGCGCACCGGCTTTTCGCCGAACGCGGCTTCGAGGCGGTGACGACCGAGGACATCGCCGCGGCCGCCGGGATTTCCATCAGCACCTATTTCCGGTACGCGCCCACCAAGGAGGGCCTGCTGGTCGATCCCGCCCGGGCTTCGGCCGCCGAGATGGTGGGTTCCTACAGGGTGAGACCGCCAGATGAGTCGCCGGTCGAAGCGTTGATTCAGCTCTTTGTGGCGCACGCCAGGGATGTCAGCGAGGTCGACGACCTCGGCACCTGGCGTGATGCCGTCGCGACCGCGCCCCACCTGTTGAGCAAATCCGTGCTGGTCAGCGAAACCGATCACGCGACGTTTATCGAGGAAGTCGCATACCGGATGGGTGTCGATGCGCAAGTCGATATTCGACCCGCGCTGCTGGTCCACACCAGTTTGGCCACAGTGCAATTCGTCCTCGACGGGTGGCTGACCTCGGACATCGTGGCGAGTAAACCCTTCCACATCCAATTGGAAGAAGCGCTGCGGATCACGCTCGCCGGATTCCACTGACCGAGCGCCTCAAGACGCCGCCGGGCGAAACCGCCGTGACTTTGCTCGCCGCCGCGTGAAACAATCGCTGGCCGTGAAGACCTTCGAGGATCTGTTCGCCGAGCTGGGCGAGCGCGCCCGTACCCGGCCCGCCGGCAGCGCGACGGTCGCCGCACTGGATGGTGGCATCCACGGGCTGGGCAAAAAGATCCTCGAGGAGGCCGGGGAGGTGTGGTTGGCCGCCGAACACGAACCCGACGAAGCGCTGGCCGAGGAGATCAGCCAGTTGCTCTACTGGACCCAGGTGTTGATGGTGGCCCGGGGACTGACCCTCGACGACGTGTATCGGAAACTATGACCATGCTGCGGGTTGCGGTTCCCAACAAGGGCACGCTGAGCGAGCCGGCCAGCGAGATCCTCTCAGAGGCCGGCTACCGGCGCCGCACCGATTCCAAAGACCTGACCGTCATCGACCCGGCGAACCAGGTCGAGTTCTTCTTTCTACGGCCCAAAGACATTGCCATCTATGTGGGTACGGGAGAGTTGGATTTCGGCATCACCGGCCGGGACCTGGTGGGCGACTCCGACGCCCCGGTGCGCGAACGCCTGGCGCTGGGATTCGGCTCGTCGAGCTTTCGCTACGCCGGACCGGCCGGGCGCGACTGGAAGATCGACGATCTGGCCGGCAAACGGATCGCCACCGCCTATCCCAATCTGGTCCGAAAAGACTTGGCCGGGCGCGGTATTGAGGCAACCGTCATCAGGCTCGACGGCGCGGTGGAGATCTCGGTGCAACTCGGCGTGGCCGACGCCATCGCCGACGTGGTGGGGTCCGGGCGCACCCTGAGCCTGCACAACCTCGTGGCCTTCGGCGAACCGCTGTGTGATTCGGAAGCGGTGCTGATCGAGAGCGACCAGAGCAGCAAGTCCGGAACGCAGGCGGCGCGCGATCAATTGGTGGCGCGGATCCAGGGCGTGGTGTTCGGCCAGCAATACCTGATGCTCGATTACGACTGCCCCCGCTCGGTGCAGGACAAGGCCACGGCGATCACCCCCGGGCTGGAGTCGCCCACCATCGCACCTCTGGCCGACCCGGACTGGGTTGCCATCCGTGCGCTCGTGCCGCGTCGGGGCGTCAACGAGATCATGGACGAGCTGGCCGCCATTGGCGCCAAGGCGATCCTGGCGTCCGATATCAGGTTTTGCCGGTTCTGATTGCGCACCCGGTGCAACGACCGCGGCTGTGTTAGCGTCCGCCTCGGGGGACTGCCCGGGTTGGCGTGCGGGCCGTCCCTGCATTGGTAGCCGGTTGTTGGTCTCCCAGGAGGGTCTTCCATGACACACGCACTTCTTGTCTTGTTGGCTTTGCTGATTGGTGTCGTGGCCGGGCTGCGGTCGCTGACGGCGCCCGCCGTCGTCGCGTGGGCCGCCTACCCCGCAGTTCTGGGCTGGATCGATTTGCACGGCACGTGGGCGGCTTGGATGGCCAACATCATTGCGGTGATCGTCTTCACCGTCCTCGCCGTCGGCGAACTGATCAACGACAAGTTGCCGAAGACGCCGGCGCGCACCGCACCGCCGATCTTCGCGGCCCGGATCGTCACGGGCGGGCTTGCGGGCGCGGCGCTGGGCGCCTGGCCGCACTGGACGTTCACCGCGCTGGGCGCCGGCGTCATCGGTGCGGTGCTGGGCACCCTCGGCGGCTACCAGGCGCGCAAACGGCTGGTCGCCGCGACGGGCGGCAAAGACCTGCCGATCGCACTGCTGGAGGACGCGGTCGCGATCCTGGGCGCGTTCGCCATTCTTGCGGCGACGGGCCACCTGCTGACGGAATACCTCCTGACGGCGGTTAAGTGACAGAACATTTCGATGCGGTCATCGTTGGGGCCGGGCAGGCGGGCCCGCCGCTGGCAGGACGGCTGACCGCCGCCGGGCTGCGCGTCGCGGTGGTCGAGCGCAAGCTCATCGGTGGCACCTGCGTCAACACCGGATGTATCCCGACCAAGACGCTGGTGGCCTCCGCCCACGCGGCGCATTTGGCGCGCCGCGGCGCGGAATACGGCGTCGGGACCGGGCCGGTCAGCGTGGACATGGCGAAGGTCAAGGCCCGCAAGGATGAGATCATGCTCGGCGACCGCAAGGGCGTCGAGGATTGGCTCGAAGGCATGAACGGCTGCACCGTTTTTCGCGGTCACGCAGTTTTCCAGGATCCGCACGCGCTGCGGGTCGGCGACGATGTGCTGCACGCCGACCGCATCTTCCTCAACGTCGGTGGGCGCGCAGTGGTGCCCGATATCCCGGGCCTGTCCGATGTCGACTTCCTCACCAACGTGTCGGTTCTCGAACTCGACACGGTGCCAACCCATCTCGTCATCGTCGGTGGCAGTTACATCGCGCTGGAGTTCGCACAGATGTACCGGCGGTTCGGGGCCCGGGTGACCGTCGTCGAACGGGGCCCTCGGCTGGCGTTGCGCGAAGACCAGGATGTCTCGGCCACCGTCGAAGAAATCCTGCGGGCCGAAGGCATCGACATCATCGTCGGCGCCGATGATGTGCGAATAGTCAAGACCGACAACGGGTTCGAGCTGACCCCTCGTGAGGGCGCCGCACCCGTCGAAGGAAGTCATCTGCTGCTGGCGGTGGGCCGGCGACCCAACACCGACGACCTGGGCCTGGATGCGGCCGGGGTGCAGACCGACGCCCGTGGCTATATCGTGGTCGACGACCAGCTCAAGACCAGCGTCGACCACATCTGGGCGATGGGCGACTGCAACGGCAAGGGCGCATTCACCCACACGTCCTACAACGACTTCGAGATCGTCGCCGCCAATCTGCTGGACGACGATCCGCGCCGGGTCAGCGACCGCATCACCGCCTACGCGCTCTACATCGATCCGCCGTTGGGGCGAGCCGGCATGACCGTCGACCAGGTCCGCTCGTCGGGACGCAGGGCGCTGGTCGGCAGGCGGCCGATGACCAGGGTCGGCCGGGCGGTGGAAAAGGGTGAGACACAAGGCTTCATGAAAATCGTGGTGGACGCCGACACCATGGAGATCCTGGGGGCCGCCATCCTCGGGGTCGGCGGCGACGAGGCGATTCACTGCATCCTGGACGTGATGTCGACCAAGGCTCCCTACACCGCGCTGTCGCGCACCATGCACATCCATCCCACCGTGAGCGAGCTCATTCCCACGATGCTGCAGGAGCTCTCGCCGCTAGTTGGCTAGTGGCGATGGCAAGCGCGGCGTAGCCGCGCGCAGCGAGTCGCCACCATTGAACCAGTGGCTAGGCCGCCGGTTCGGTCGGATGCGAATCAGGCTGCGCGCCAACAGTGTCCGGCCACCCCGGGTAGGGAGGCGGGGTTCCCCCGAAAAGCGGGCAGTGCTGCTGGTGGGGACACCAGTCACACAACCGCGACTGGGCGGGGCGGAAATCACCCGTCTGCCCGGCGGATTGGATCGCCCGCCAGATCGCCATCAGCGTCTTCTCGAAGCGCAGCAGCTCATCATGATCCGGCGTGTAGTCCAGCACCTGGCCATCGGCCAGATAGATGAGCCGCAACCGGGTGGGCTGCACGCCGCGCGAGCGCAACAGTGCCACCGCGTAGAACTTCATCTGGAACATGGCCTTGAACTCGGCCAGGGCTCGTGCGGCCGGCGGCGCCTTGCCGGTCTTGTAGTCGACCACCCGCAGCTCGCCGGTGGCGGCGACGTCGATCCGGTCGATGAAGCCGCGCAGCAGTGTGCCGTCGCCGAGCTCGACCTCCACTCGCTGCTCGCAGCACTCCGGGTTGAAACGGGTGGGGTCCTCGAGCCGGTAATAACCGGCGAGCAACGCCTGCGCCTCGGCCAGCAACTGGGTGCGCTGCACCGAATCCAGGTCGGCGGTCATCTCGGGCGTCGCCGCGATGATCTGTTCCCACGCGGGCTCCACCAACGACATGGCGGTGTCGGGGCCGCGCTGCTGCGCGGGCAGGCCGTACAGCTGCTGCAGGGCGGCATGGACCAGCGATCCGCGCAGCTGCGCCGTCGACGGCGCCTCGGGCAACCGATCGATGGCCCGGAACCGGTACAGCAGTGGGCACTGCTTGAAGTCCGCGGCCCGCGACGGCGACAGGGCCGGCCGGTACACCGCCGGGCGCACCGCCGACTGGGGCGCCTCCGGCTGGACGATCATGTCGGCAGCCTAGGACTGGGCGCCGACAACCCCCAAACACCTGCTGCGGCGAGTCGGCTGGCACGCTAGACCGCGTGTCCGTAACCGGCCCGTTCACCGAGGGCGAGCGTGTCCAGCTCACCGATGCCAAGGGTCGGCATTACACGATGGTGCTCAGCGCCGGCGCCGAGTTTCACACGCATCGCGGATCGATTCCGCACGACGCGGTGATCGGACTGGAGCAGGGCAGCGTGGTCAAGTCCAGCAACGGCGCCGTGTACTTGGTGATGCGGCCCCTGCTGATCGACTACGTGATGTCGATGCCCCGCGGGCCCCAGGTGATCTACCCCAAGGACGCCGCTCAGATCGTGCACGAGGGCGACGTCTTCCCGGGCGCACGAGTGCTGGAGGCCGGCGCCGGCTCCGGCGCGCTGACCTGCTCGCTGCTGCGCGCGGTCGGGCCCGAAGGCCGGGTCACCTCCTACGAACAGCGTGCCGACCATGCCGAACACGCCGAACGCAACGTGGCGGTGTTTCACGGTGGTCGGGCACCCGACAACTGGCAGCTGATCATCAGCGACGTTTCCGACTCCGAACTGCCCGACGGATCCTTCGACCGCGCCGTGCTCGACATGCTCGCGCCGTGGGACGTGCTGGAGTCGGTCGCGCGGCTGTTGATCCCCGGCGGTGTGCTGATCATCTACGTGGCCACCGTCACCCAGCTGTCGCGCACGGTCGAGGCCCTGCGGGCACAGCAGTGCTGGACCGAACCCCGGTCGTGGGAGACATTGCAACGCGGTTGGAACGTCGTCGGTCTCGCCGTCCGGCCACAGCATTCGATGCGCGGACACACGGCCTTCCTGATCTTCGCGAGACGGCTCGCGCCCGGCGTCGTGACTCCGGTGCCGTTGGGGCGCAAGCGCGCAGGCCGCGACGGCTAGTGGCGATCGCAAGCGCGGCGTAGTCGGGCGCAGCGGGTCGCCACCGTCGGGCTAGTGGCGATCGCAAGCGCGGCGTAGTCGGGCGCAGCGGGTCGTCACCGTCGGGCTACATATCCTCGCTGCGAATCAGGGAGCGCCGCACCGATAGCAGCTCGAACTCGGGGTGCGCGGCCACCAGCCGCTCGGCCGCGTCCAGGACGTCGACGGCGTGGCCACGGTCGCCGGACACCGTGGCGACGCCGATGCCCGCTCGCCTGTACAGCTCATGTGAACCCGTCTCGGCCGCGGAGACGCTGAACTTGCGCTGCAACTCGGCGACGACGGGACGAATGACCGACCGCTTCTGTTTGAGTGACCGAACATCGCCGAGCAGCACGTCGAATTCGAGCCAGCCGATCCACATGCTGCGGGTCAACCCGGCGGGTTTTGTTCGGGGGGCGGCTCCGGAGCCGGGGCGGGGGCAGGAGCGGGCTCCGGCGCCGGAGGTGGCGGCGGGGCGGGCGGCGGAGGCGCGGGTGGCGGTGCCGGCGGCGGAGCCGCGGGTGGTGGTGACGGCGGTGCCGGGGCGGGTGCGGGTTCGGGTGGTGGCGGTGCAGGGGCCGGGACCGGCGGAGGCGCGGGAGCCCCGGAGGTCGGAGCCGTCGGCGACTTCCCCAGCGCCAACAGCATTTCGGCGGTGTGCCTCGATAGCTGCCAACCGCCTTGGAAGGGGGTGAACTCCATCGGGAAGGTGAAGTCGGCGTTGTTGGCCTGCGCGGTGTGAAGGGCGATGGTGGCCTTCACGTTCGACGGGTTCCTGTCCGACCACGCGATGTCGTTCGCGGTGAACGTCATCGGCAAATAGCCGTTGTCCCGCAACGCGTTGGTGAACTTGTCCAGGGCGGCGGCGCTCTCCGGCGTTGCGCCTTCCACCAGATTCACCTTGCTGGCGCCCGGAACGTTCGGGTCGGCGAGTCGGGTGAGCACATCGGTGAGGGCTTCGGGCGGCGGCAGGGGAGTGGTGACCGGAGAAGCAACCTGGCCGGACGTGGCCGGCGGCAGCGAAGAGACGGCCGACGAACCACTCGTCGGGTGCGGCGACGAACATGCCGCCAGCCCGACCGCCGCCACGGCGGTGGCGGCGCTCAGCGCTACGGACAGTGGCCGGTGCATCCAGTCGGTCGGCCGGCTAGGCGGCTCTGGCCGCTTCGCGAAGAGAGGGTGTCGCTAAGGTCGGGCCGATGGGTGCAACCGAAGTCACACCGTCGGCGGGGGCCATGATGGTGACCCGAGGCGAGCCTGTGGGGAGGCTTTTTGCGGTCACGGCGGCCCTTTCGATCATCAGGATTAGTGGCCGAGATTACCAGCGTGACGAAAATCTTAACTTTTCGTGGGTATTTGACTACGCGCATCAATCGCCAATCGCCGGTAGCTTTGAAGTATCCGCCGCGCCAATTCGGTGTGGGAAAGGAGCGCAACATGGGTAGCTCAGAGCGTCCTGAAGCTTTCGGAACCCCCCACGAATCAGACATGTCCAGCGCCGAAGAGGCCGAGTTGGAGCAACTACGTCGCGAGGCAGCGATGTTGCGTGAGCAACTCGAGCACACCGTCGGCTCGCATGGCGCCAGCCGCTCCGCCCGCGATGTGCATCAGCTGGAAGCGCGCATCGACTCCCTTGCGTCGCGGAACTCGAAGTTGATGGAAACCCTCAAAGAGGCCCGCCAGCAACTGCTTGCGCTGCGTGAAGAAGTCGACCGGCTGGGACAGCCGCCGAGCGGCTACGGCGTCTTGCTCGCCACCCACGAGGACGACACCGTCGACGTGTTCACCTCGGGCCGCAAGATGCGCCTGACCTGCTCGCCGAACATCGAAGTTCAGTTGCTGCGCAAGGGTCAGACAGTCCGCCTCAACGAGGCCCTGACCGTCGTGGAGGCCGGCACATTCGAATCGGTCGGCGAGATATCCACGTTGCGTGAACTTCTGGGCGACGGCCACCGCGCCCTGGTCGTCGGGCACGCAGACGAAGAACGCATCGTGTGGCTCGCTGAGCCCCTGGTTGCCGAGAACCTGCCGGACGGCCACCCGGACGCGCTGAACGACGACACCCGGCCGCGCAAGCTGCGTCCCGGTGACTCCTTGTTGGTCGACACCAAGGCCGGCTACGCCTTCGAGCGCATCCCCAAGGCCGAGGTCGAGGACCTGGTGCTGGAAGAGGTGCCCGATGTCAGCTACCTGGACATCGGTGGTCTGACCCGCCAGATCGAGCAGATCCGCGATGCGGTGGAGCTGCCGTTCCTGCACAAGGAGCTGTACCGCGAGTATGCGCTGCGCCCGCCCAAAGGCGTGCTGCTCTACGGTCCCCCCGGTTGCGGTAAGACGCTGATCGCCAAGGCCGTGGCCAACTCGCTGGCCAAGAAGATGGCCGAAGTGCGCGGCGACGACGCCCGCGAGGCCAAGTCCTACTTCTTGAACATCAAGGGTCCCGAGCTGCTCAACAAGTTCGTCGGTGAGACCGAGCGGCACATCCGGCTGATCTTCCAGCGCGCCCGCGAGAAGGCGTCGGAAGGGACACCGGTCATCGTGTTCTTCGACGAGATGGATTCGATCTTCCGGACCCGTGGCACCGGGGTGTCCTCGGACGTCGAGACGACGGTGGTCCCGCAGCTGCTCAGTGAGATCGACGGCGTGGAGGGACTGGAGAACGTCATCGTGATCGGTGCCTCCAACCGGGAGGACATGATCGACCCCGCCATCCTGCGGCCCGGGCGTCTCGATGTGAAAATCAAGATCGAGCGTCCCGATGCCGAGGCGGCACAAGACATTTTCTCGAAGTACCTGGTCGAGTCGCTGCCGCTGCATGCCGACGACCTCGCCGAGTTCGACGGCGACCGTTCGGCCTGCATCAAGGCGATGATCGAAAAGGTCGTCGAGCGGATGTACGCGGAGATCGACGACAACCGGTTCCTGGAGGTCACCTACGCCAACGGTGACAAGGAAGTCATGTACTTCAAGGACTTCAACTCCGGGGCGATGATCCAGAACGTCGTCGACCGGGCGAAGAAGAACGCGATCAAGTCGGTGCTGGAGACCGGGCAGCCCGGTCTGCGCATCCAGCATCTGCTGGACTCGATCGTCGACGAGTTCGCCGAGAACGAGGACCTGCCCAACACCACCAACCCCGATGACTGGGCACGGATTTCGGGCAAGAAGGGCGAGCGGATCGTCTACATCCGCACCCTGGTCACCGGCAAGAGCTCGAGCGCATCGCGGGCCATCGACACCGAATCCAACCTGGGTCAGTACCTGTAGGGCTCGACACCGCCAGCGGTCAGTCGGTCACCAGCGAATAGCTGTTGGTCAGGTTGTCCTGCAGCACCTGCGCCGTCCGATGGGTCGTATCCACTCGCAGTTCGTCGGTGAGCACGCGCGGTTGATAGGCCCACCCGGCCGGCAGGTCGAGCCGGTCGGCAAGGCCCGGTAGGTCAGCGCGCGACAGGGTGGCGTCGGCGACCTGGCTCCAGGTCTGCATGACCCAGTGCTGGCTCTGGGGATCGATGAGTTCGAACACCTCTTGGCCGGCATTGAAGACGAACACCGTGTGGCGGTTGACCGTGTTCGGGATATAGGGCGCCGGGTTCATCGACGACAACAGGACGGTGGCCTGCTGGATCATTTCGATCCCGCCAAAGGTTTTCGTGATCTGCGGCCCCCGGGTTTGCTTTTCGATCGCGTTCATCAGCCAGTACCGGGGACCGTTGAGCAGGGCCGCGGCCGCTCCGTGTTCGGTGGCGATGGCGTGCGCGTCCAGCGCCGACCACAGCTCTTGGGGACAATCGTTGAGCGGGAAGCTGTTGTAAACCGCCGCCTGCGGGCCCGCCTCGCCGGGGGTTACGAGGAGTACCTCGCCGTAGCGCTTCCCGGACAGATCGAGTGCGTGCTTACCGACGGTGGGCTTGGGTTCGGGGGCGGACACAGGGTGAAGTTAGTCACTGGCATCGGTGCCGTCAACACGCCGGACACTGACCCGGGCGGCGCCGTGGTAGCGATTGCGGGCCACCAAAGTGGTGTGTAGGTCGTCGATCAGCGGGTCGAGAAACGTGTTTCGGTATTCCGCATCGCCGGCCGCGCGGGCGCTGATGTACATGAACGTCAATCCGCCAAGGAAAAGCGTCATGTGAATCAGCGAGTCGGGCACCGGCAGCGTGAATCCGAGCACCGTCGCGCTGCTCCTGTAGGTGTGAGTCCACTCGTTGAGCAGTTCGGGGCTGAGCACGATGAGCCCCAGAATCAAATAGATGGCGGCGGTGACCACCGCCACCACCATGATCTGGGCCAGTTGTGAGACGGCCAGAACAAAAACCACATTGAGGCGTTCCGACCTCTTCAGCGGTGCCCGGTCCGAGGTGTCGGGCATCGTGGCGAACGGTGTGCCCGCGAGTGTTTCGGGTCCGTCGCGCACCACACTCGCCGATTGCAGCATCGGCCTGACGCGCTCTCGCGTCGCCGAGGTGACGAACGCCGCCGCGATCCAGACCAGAAATGTTATGGCCAGTGCCAGCCGGTTGCCGCTGATGGTCGCGGCCATCAGCCAGACATAGGTGTTGAAGAACACCAACGCCGTCAGCAGCACGACCGGTAAGGCCCGAACGGCCAAGGCGCCCACCGTCGCAAGGTGCGACAGCATCATCCGTACCGCCCATCCGATCACCGACCCGATCCCACTGCCGGTGAGGATCAGCACGGCCGCCACGACGACGGCCTCCTGTACGACGTCGCCCACCGTGACTCCGATGCATGCCACAGCCAGGACCGACAACGTCGCTATCGCGGTGCGTTTCTTGCGGCTTCGCGACCGGGAGACCAGCCAGCCGACGACGGCCATCAACGGCAGGGTCAGGGCGAGCAGAACCAGCACGGCCAACTCGGAGGTCGTCGGCTCGCCGCTGATCTCGACGTCGTGGCCGCCGGTGATCAGATAGACCGCCAGGATGCAGACCTGCAGCGCCGCGTACGCGGCGAGCATGGGCGACGACCGCGTCCAGAGCCGCCGCCACCGCGCGCGCCGGGTGATTACGGACGGCAAACCGCGCTCCAAAAACCAGCTTTCGGCGGCGGCGCCCGGTTCGGCTCGGCGGCCCGGAGCGCGGCCGCGAAGAAGCTCCATGCCGGCTCACCCTACGGCGGGCACGTCACCCGCGCCGGCCTATCGGAATGGTTGCCGGACTGGCAGTTTCCGGACGTCGGCGGGGCCGCACCATCGGCCGGCGTGGCTCGGTCGGCCGGCTCCGGCGCGCCCCGCTGCGCGGGCCGCTTCGTCGCCGGGCCTACGCTTGGGTCATGCAACGGATTATCGGGACGGAGGTCGAATACGGCATTTCATCGCCATCGGACCCGACAGCCAATCCGATCCTCACGTCGACGCAGGCGGTTTTGGCGTATGCGGCCGCAGCGGGCATTCAGCGCGCCAAGCGCACCCGCTGGGACTACGAGGTGGAATCGCCGTTGCGGGATGCCCGCGGCTTTGACCTGAGCCGCTCGGCCGGCCCGCCCCCGGTGGTCGACGCTGACGAGGTCGGCGCGGCCAACATGATCCTGACCAACGGGGCGCGGCTCTACGTCGACCACGCGCACCCCGAATACTCCGCCCCCGAGTGCACCGACCCCCTCGACGCGGTGATCTGGGACAAGGCCGGCGAGCGCGTGATGGAGGCCGCCGCCAGGCACGTCGCCAGCGTGCCGGGGGCTGCGAAGCTGCAGCTCTACAAGAACAACGTCGACGGCAAGGGCGCCTCCTACGGGTCGCACGAGAACTACTTGATGTCCCGGCAGACGCCGTTTTCGGCAATCATCGCCGGGCTGACCCCCTTTCTGGTCTCGCGACAGGTGGTCACCGGCTCCGGCCGCGTCGGCATCGGACCCTCCGGTGACGAGCCCGGCTTTCAGCTGTCCCAGCGCTCGGATTACATCGAGGTCGAGGTCGGCCTCGAAACCACGCTGAAGCGCGGCATCATCAACACCCGCGACGAGCCACACGCCGACGCTGACCGGTACCGGCGGCTGCACGTCATCATCGGTGACGCCAACCTCGCCGAGACGTCCACCTATCTGAAGCTGGGCACCACCGCGCTGGTGCTGGATTTGATCGAAGAGGGCCCGGCGCACGGCATCGACCTGAGCGACCTGGCGCTGGCGCGGCCGGTGCATGCGGTCCATGCCATCAGCCGCGACCCGTCGCTGCGCGCCGTCGTGGCCCTGGCCGACGGTCGGGAGCTGACTGCCCTTGCGCTGCAACGGGTTTACCTGGATCGGGTGGCCAAATTGGTTGACAGCCGCGATCCCGATCCGCGCGCGGCCGACGTCGTCGAAACGTGGGCGCATGTGCTCGACCAACTCGAGCGTGACCCGATGGAATGCGCCGAGCTCCTCGATTGGCCGGCCAAGCTGCGCCTGCTCGAAGGATTCCGGCAGCGAGAAAACCTGAGCTGGTCGGCGCCGCGGCTGCATTTGGTGGACCTGCAATATTCCGACGTGCGGCTGGACAAGGGCCTGTACAACCGACTGGTCGCGCGCGGCTCGATGAAGCGCCTGGTGACCGAACACCAGGTGATCGAAGCGGTGGACAAACCGCCGACCGACACCCGCGCATACTTCCGCGGTGAATGCCTGCGCAGGTTCGGCGCCGACATCGCCGCGGCGAGCTGGGACTCGGTGATTTTCGACCTGGGCGGCGATTCCCTCGTCCGCATCCCGACGTTAGAGCCGCTGCGGGGCAGCAAGGCCCACGTCGGGGCGCTGCTGGACTCGGTAAACAGCGCCGCCGAACTGGTGGAACAACTCACCAGCTAGCTGCCGGTTAACCCGGGGAACGTCGGGCTCGACCGGTAGGCTAGGAAAGACCAACGGGCAGTGTGGCTTGATCGGTGAATAAGCCATTCAACAGGCCCAGACAACAGGAGGCGGCGATGGCGCAGGAGCAGACCAAGCGTGGCGGTGGTGGCGACGACGAAGATGACGTCGCCGGCAGCACTGCCGCGGGCCAAGAGCGCCGAGAGAAGTTGGCCGAGGACACCGACGATCTGCTCGACGAGATCGATGACGTCCTCGAGGAGAACGCCGAGGACTTCGTTCGCGCGTATGTCCAAAAGGGCGGACAGTGACCTGGCCTTTTTCTGATCGCCTGTCCACCAATTCCGCACTTCCGGGCTACGCACATTTAAGAAGCCCCGCTATAGACCTATCGTCGTTTGCTGACTTGCTGCGCCGTCAGGCGCCGGAGTTGCTGCCGGCAAGCCTGTCGGGCACGCAATCGGATGCCACCATGGGGCAACTGCCGCACGGCACCACCATCGTCGCGCTGAAATACCCCGGCGGCGTGGTGCTTGCCGGCGATCGGCGTTCGACGCAGGGCAACATGATCGCCGGGCGTGACGTCAAGAAGGTGTACATCACCGATGACTACACGGCCACGGGCATCGCCGGCACCGCCGCCATCGCGGTGGAGTTCGCCCGCCTGTATGCAGTGGAACTCGAGCACTACGAGAAACTCGAAGGCGTGCCACTCACGTTCGCCGGCAAGGTGAACCGGCTGGCCATCATGGTTCGCGGAAACCTGGCGGCCGCGATGCAGGGTCTGATCGCACTGCCGCTTCTGGTGGGCTACGACATCGACGCGGCGGACCCCGAAGGCGCCGGCCGGATCGTGTCTTTCGACGCCGCCGGCGGCTGGAACCTGGAAGAGGAGGGCTACCAGTCGGTGGGATCGGGCTCGATTTTCGCCAAATCATCGATGAAGAAGTTGTACTCGCAGGTGACCGACGCCGACTCCGCGGTGCGCGTCGCCATCGAGGCGCTCTACGACGCGGCCGACGACGACTCCGCCACCGGCGGACCGGATCTGGTACGCGGGATCTATCCCACGGCGGTCACCATCGGCGCCGAGGGGGCGCTTGACGTGCCGGAGAGCCGCATCGCCGAATTGGCCCGCGAAGTGATCCAAAGCCGTTCGCGCGCTGACACTTTCGGTCCCGATGGTGGTGAGAAGTGAGCTTCCCGTATTTCATCTCGCCTGAGCAGGCGATGCGCGAGCGCAGCGAGCTCGCGCGTAAAGGCATCGCGCGCGGCAAGAGCGTGGTCGCGCTGGTTTACGCCGGCGGTGTGGTTTTTGTCGCGGAGAACCCGTCACGGTCGTTGCAAAAGATCAGCGAACTCTACGACCGCGTGGGCTTTGCCGCCGCGGGCAAGTTCAACGAATTCGACAATTTGCGCCGCGGCGGAATTCAATTCGCCGACACCCGCGGCTACGCCTACGACCGTCGCGACGTCACGGGCCGCCAGCTGGCCTATGTTTACGCCCAGACGCTGGGCAGCATCTTCACCGAGCAGGCCAAACCCTACGAGGTGGAATTGTGCGTCGCCGAGGTCGCGCACTACGGCGAAAGCAAACCGCCTGAGCTGTACCGGATTACCTATGACGGATCGATCGCCGACGAGCCGCATTTCGTGGTGATGGGTGGTACCACCGAACCGATCGTCACGGCACTCAAGGAGTCTTACGCCGAGAATGCCGATCTGCCTGAGGCCATGCGGATCGCGGTGAAAGCGCTGCGGGCCGGCAGCGAAGCCTCGAATGGTGACCAGTCCACCCTCGATGTGGCCAGCCTGGAAGCCGCCATCTTGGATGTCAACCGGCCGCGACGGGCTTTCCGGCGGATCAATCGCGCTTCCCTGGAAAATTTGCTGCGCGAGCTGGATTCCAACGGCTCAGAACCCGACGGCGAGCCGTCGGATTCTGACGGCGGATCCTCCGGCTAGGCCCCGCCGGCCAGACCACGGTTCGAGACCGAACCGCCATTCACTTCACCGGTGCTGGTGGGCCTGATGATGCGCAAGGTGCGGGTGAGCTAGCGAAGAGCCTCTGCGCGGCGGGTAGGGCGGACGGGTTGCCCGGGGCGTCCGAGCAGGGCCGACCGGAGGAGCTACGCAAAAGTTGTCGGATCGATACGCGCGGCTTGCTCACCGCCGCGGTCGGACAACCAGTACGCTCGATTAGGTGCAGCGACGAATCATGGGCATCGAGACCGAGTTCGGGGTCACCTGCACATTCCACGGCCACCGGCGGCTCAGCCCCGACGAGGTGGCGCGGTATTTGTTCCGCCGCGTCGTGTCCTGGGGCCGCAGCTCCAACGTTTTCCTGCGTAATGGCGCGCGTCTTTACCTCGACGTCGGCAGCCACCCCGAGTACGCCACCGCCGAGTGCGACAGCCTGGTGCAGCTGGTCACCCACGACCGCGCCGGGGAATGGGTGCTGGAAGACCTGCTCGTCGACGCCGAGCAGCGGCTGGCCGACGAGGGCATTGGCGGCGACATCTACCTGTTCAAGAACAACACCGATTCGGCGGGCAACTCCTACGGGTGCCACGAGAACTACTTGATCGTGCGGGCCGGCGAGTTCTCCCGAATCTCCGATGTGTTGTTGCCATTTCTGGTCACCCGCCAGCTGATCTGCGGCGCCGGCAAGGTGCTGCAGACCCCCAAGGCCGCGACATTCTGCCTTTCCCAACGCGCCGAGCACATTTGGGAAGGCGTCTCTTCGGCCACCACGCGCAGCCGGCCGATCATCAACACCCGCGACGAGCCGCACGCCGACGCCGAGAAGTACCGGCGGTTGCACGTGATCGTCGGCGACTCCAACATGTGCGAGACCACCACCATGCTCAAGGTGGGCACGGCCGCGCTGGTGCTGGAGATGATCGAAGCCGGCGTCCCGTTCCGCGACTTCTCCCTGGACAACCCCATCCGCGCCATCCGCGAGGTCAGCCACGACGTCACCGGCCGTCGACCGGTGCGGCTGGCGGGCGGGCGTCAGGCCAGCGCGCTGGACATCCAGCGCGAGTACTACACCCGCGCCGTCGAGCACCTACAGACCCGCGAGCCCAACGCGCAGATCGAGCAGATCGTCGACCTGTGGGGCCGTCAGCTCGACGCGGTCGAGAGCCAGGACTTCGCCAAGGTCGACACCGAGATCGACTGGGTGATCAAGCGCAAGCTCTTCCAGCGCTATCAGGACCGCTACAACATGGAGCTATCCGACCCGAAGATCGCCCAGCTGGACCTGGCCTACCACGACATCAAGCGCGGGCGCGGCGTCTTTGATCTGCTGCAGCGCAAGGGGCTGGCCGCGCGCGTCACCACCGACGAGGACATCGCGGAGGCGGTCGACAACCCGCCGCAGACCACTCGGGCGCGGTTGCGCGGCGAGTTCATCAGCGCCGCCCAGGCCGCCGGACGTGATTTCACCGTCGACTGGGTACACCTCAAGCTCAACGACCAGGCGCAGCGCACCGTGCTGTGCAAGGACCCATTCCGTGCGGTCGACGAGCGGGTCAAGCGCCTGATCGCCAGCATGTAGCCGCAGATCGGCCACCAGCTGCCACACGGGCATTCACGGGCAACTCGTTGGCGTGGGGCGTCAGCGCGTTCGAGAGTCATCGTGAGCTCGCCAACTAGTGACCGACGTGGCCGCAGGGAATAACGCGACGCGGATGGCCGGTGGAAGCGCCACACGAGGACCATCGAATAACCTGGAGCCAATGGCGACGTCAAAAGTCGAGCGGCTGGTGAATCTGGTCATTGCCCTGCTGTCCACCCGCGGCTACATCTCGGCGGAGAAGATCAGGTCGAGCGTGGCGGGTTATTCGGACAGCGCCAGCGCCGAGGCGTTCTCGCGCATGTTCGAACGGGACAAGAACGAGCTGCGCGATCTGGGTATCCCGCTCGAGGTCGGCCGGGCGTCGGCCTTGGACCCCACCGAGGGCTACCGGATCAACCGCGACGCCTACTCGCTCGCGCCGGTCGACCTGACCCCCGACGAGGCGGCCGCGGTGGCCGTTGCGACCCAGTTGTGGGAGTCGCCCGAACTCATCACCGCGACTCAGGGCGCGCTGCTCAAACTGCGCGCGGCAGGGGTTGACGTGGACCCGGACGCGCCGGTCGCGATCGCGTCACCGGCCGGGGTGCCGGGCTTGCGTGGGTCGGAAGACGTTCTCGGAATCCTGTTGTCCGCCATCGACTCCCGGCAGGCGGTGCAGTTTCAGCATCGGCCGTCGCGAGCCGAGCCATATGCCACCCGCACCGTCGAGCCCTGGGGGGTGGTCACCGAGAAGGGCCGCTGGTACCTGGTAGGCCACGACCGCGACCGCGACGCCACCCGCACCTTCCGGCTTTCCCGGATAGGTCCGGACGTCACGCCGATCGGCCCGCCGGGCACCGTCACCGTGCCGAACGACGTTGACCTGCGCAAGATTGTGGCCCAGACCGTCACCGAAGTTTCAGCGTCGCCGACCGTCGGGCAGGCCCGCGTATGGGTGGCCGACGGCCGGGCCACCGCGCTGCGGCGCGCCGGCAGGCTCCTCGACGCGCGCCGACTCGGCGGTCGCGACGGCCAGGTGATCGAACTCGACATCACCTTCGCCGACCAGCTGGCACGTGACATCGCCGGCTACGGGGCCGACGCCCTGGTGCTCGAACCGCAGGCACTGCGCGACAACGTGCTGGCGCGGCTGCGCGCACAGGCGGGCGGGGACACCGTCGCCGCCGGGCAACCGCCCCGCCGCGGGGGCGTGTCCGCATGACAGCCATCTCCACCCGCCTGATCCGGCTGCTCAACATGGTGCCCTATTTCCAGGCCAACCCCCGGGTCACCCGATCCAAGGCCGCTGCCGACCTCGGGGTAACGGCCAAGCAGCTGGAAGAGGACCTCAATCAGCTGTGGATGTGCGGTCTGCCCGGCTATTTCCCCGGTGACCTCATCGATTTCGAGTTCTCCGGGGACACCATCGAGGTGACGTTCTCCGCGGGCATCGACCGCCCGCTCAAGCTCACCTCACCGGAAGCCACCGGGCTCCTGGTGGCGTTGCGGGCGCTGGCCGACATTCCCGGCGTCGTCGACCCCGAAGCCGCGCGCAGCGCCATCGCCAAGATCGAGGGCGCCGCCGGAGCTCTCGCGCACGACGCCTCCCACGCGGCGTCGGCCGTCGACGAGCCCGCGCCGGTGGAGAACCGCGCCGCCGCCGCGGTGCGCGCGGCCGTCCAGTCCAAGCACGCGCTGGCCATCGACTACTACTCGGCCTCGCATGACACCCTGACCAGCCGGGTCGTCGACCCCATCCGGGTGCTGCTGATCGGCGGCCACAGCTACCTGGAGGGCTGGTCACGCGAGGCCGAGGGCGTTCGGTTGTTCCGCTTCGACCGGATCGTGGACGCCAGTGAGCTCGACGAGCCGGCCGCGCCGCCCGAGCCGGCGCTGCACGCGCCGCCGGACACCTCGCTGTTCGACGGCGATCCCTCGCTGCCGTCGGCCAAGCTGCGGGTGGCACCGGCGGCGTCCTGGATGTTCGAGTACTACCCGATGCGCGACCTGCGCGAATTGCCGGACGGATCCTGCGAGGCGGTGATGACCTATGCCTCCGAGGATTGGATGACGCGGCTGGTGCTGGGCTTCGGCGCCGACGTCCAGGTACTGGGGCCGTCGACCCTGGCGCAGCGGGTGCGCGACGCCGCGACGGCGGCCGTGACGTCCTACGAAGCCCTGAGCTCATAAAAGTCCAGGCGATATGGTCCACCGCGGCGCGGCGCGGGCCCGCCGCCACAGGGCGCTACTGCGGTAGCATCGGGTCAACGTCTGGAGGTAATCAAAGTGGGCAGTCTTAGTCCGTGGCACTGGGCGATCCTCGCGGTCGTGGTGATCTTGCTGTTCGGTGCCAAGAAGCTCCCCGATGCGGCGCGTTCGTTGGGTAAGTCGATGCGGATCTTCAAGTCCGAAATCCGCGAAATGCAGACCGAGAACAAGGCTGAAACGTCGGCTTTGGGAACAAACACCGCGACCCAAAGCGAGGCCTCAGCGGCGAACCCCACTCCCGTGCAGTCGCAGCGGGTCGACGCGCCGGCGCCCAGCGAGCAGGGGCACAGCGAAGCACGTCCGGCATAGCCGCCATCATCGTCGCGCTGCCCGAGCGCCACTGACCGAGCATCGTGAAAGTCTTCAAGGTTTCAGCGCGCACTTCCGGGCTGCTGAGGCGCCTCAATCCTCGTAACCGGCGCAGCCGAACCAACCCGGATGCGACCATGTCGCTGGTCGACCACCTGACCGAGTTGCGCACCCGGCTGCTGATCTCCCTGGCCGCCATCCTGCTGACCACGATTTTCGGGTTTGTCTGGTACTCGCATTCGATCTTCGGGCTGGAAAGCCTCGGCGAGTGGCTGCGCCATCCCTACTGTTCGCTGCCGCAGTCGGCGCGCGCGTCGATCAGCGCCGACGGGCAATGCCGGCTCCTGGCCACCGCCCCGTTCGACCAGTTCATGCTGCGGCTCAAGGTCGGGCTGACGGCCGGGGTGGTACTGGCCTGTCCGGTGTGGTTCTACCAGCTGTGGTCGTTCATCACGCCCGGTCTCTACCAGAAGGAACGCCGCTTCGCGATCGCGTTCGTGATCCCCGCCGTGGTGCTGTTCCTCGTCGGCGCGGTGCTGGCCTACTTCGTACTGTCCAAGGCGCTGGGCTTCCTGCTGACCGTCGGCAGCGACGTCCAGGTGACCGCCCTGTCCGGCGACCGATATTTCGGCTTCCTGATCAACCTGCTGGTGGTCTTCGGCGTCAGCTTCGAATTCCCACTGCTCATCGTCATGCTCAACACCATCGGCATGCTGCCCTATGAGCGGCTCAAGGCGTGGCGGCGCGGTCTGATCTTCGCGATGTTCGCTTTCGCGGCGGTGTTCACTCCGGGATCCGACCCGTTTTCAATGACCGCGCTGGGGTTGGCGCTGTCCGTGCTCTTGGAGTTCGCCATCCAGATCTCACGCTTGCATGACAGACGGAAGGCCAAGCGTGAAGCCCAGGCCGTGATTCCCGACGACGAAGCATCGGTCATCGAACCGCCCACCGCGATACCGGAGCCGTCGTTCACCGCCGGGCAACACGACGATGTCACCTGATCCGTCGCCGCCCCATGAGGTGGCGGAGCTGATTGAGCTCACCCGGTTCATCGCCGACCTGCCCTTCGCGCTCGACGGCTTTCAGCGTCGGGCGTGTGCGGCGCTCGAGCGAGGTCACGGCGTGCTGGTCTGCGCACCGACCGGCGCCGGCAAGACGGTGGTCGGCGAATTCGCCGTGCACCTGGCGTTGGCATCCGGCGGCAAATGCTTCTACACCACGCCGCTGAAAGCGCTGAGCAATCAGAAGCACACCGACTTGATCGCGCGCTACGGCCGCGACCGCATCGGCCTGCTCACCGGGGACATGTCGGTAAACGCCGATGCGCCCGTCGTCGTCATGACCACCGAAGTGCTGCGCAACATGCTCTACGCGGATTCGCCTGCGCTACGGGGACTTTCGTATGTAGTGATGGACGAGGTGCATTTCCTCGCCGATCGGATGCGGGGCCCGGTGTGGGAGGAGGTGATCCTGCACCTGCCCGACGAGGTGCGGGTGGTAAGCCTCTCGGCCACGGTGAGCAACGCCGAGGAATTCGGCGGCTGGATCCAGACCGTGCGCGGCGATACGACGGTCGTGGTCGACGAACATCGGCCGGTGCCGCTGTGGCAACACGTGTTGGTGGGCAAACGCCTGCTGGATCTGTTCGACTACGAGAACGAGAAACCGGCCGCGGACCGCCAGCCGCGCGTCAATCCCGAACTGCTGCGCCACATAGCGCACCGCCGCGAGGCGGACCGCATGACCGACTGGAGACCCCGCCGGCAGGAGGGCAGGGGGGGCTCGGGACGGCCGTCGCGCCCCCGTTTCTACCGGACGCCGGGGCGGCCCGACGTGATCGCCACGCTGGATTCCGAAGGGTTGCTGCCTGCGATCACGTTTGTGTTCTCCCGGGCGGGCTGCGATGCCGCGGTCCAGCAATGCCTGCGCTCGCCCTTGCGGCTCACCACTCAGGAGGAGCGCGCACAGATCGCCGAGGTGATCGAGCACCGGTGCGGCGATCTCGCCGACGCCGACCTGAGCGTGCTGGGCTACTACGAGTGGCGGGAGGGTCTGCTGCGTGGTTTGGCGGCCCACCACGCCGGCATGCTGCCCGTCTTCCGCCACACCGTCGAAGAGCTGTTCACCGCCGGACTGGTCAGGGCGGTGTTCGCCACCGAGACCTTGGCGCTCGGGATCAACATGCCCGCACGCACGGTGGTGCTCGAGCGGTTGGTGAAGTTCAACGGTGAGCAGCACGTGGCGCTGACCCCGGGGGAGTACACCCAGCTCACGGGCCGCGCCGGCCGGCGCGGCATCGACGTCGAGGGCCACGCGGTGGTGCTGTGGAATCCCACCGACGAAACCACCGAGCCTTCGGCGGTGGCCGGGCTGGCCTCCACCCGCACCTTCCCGCTGCGCAGCTCGTTCGCCCCGTCGTACAACATGACGATCAACCTGGTTCAGCAGATGGGTCCCGAGCAGGCACATCGGTTGTTGGAGCAGTCATTTGCGCAGTATCAGGCCGACCGCTCCGTGGTCGGGCTGGTCCGCGGGATCGAGCGCGGCACAGCGATGCTCGACGAGATCACCGCCGAGATGGGCGGACCCAAGGCGCCGATCCTCGAATACGCGCGGATGCGTGCCCGCATCAGCGAGATGGAGCGCGCGCAGTCCCGCGCGTCCCGCCTGCAACGACGGCAGGCCGCCAGCGACGCACTGGCCGCGCTGCGCCGCGGCGACATCATCAACATCACCCATGGCCGCCGCGGTGGCCTGGCCGTGGTGCTGGAATCCGCCCGCGACAGCTCCGACCCGCGACCGTTGGTGCTCACCGAAAACCGCTGGGCGGGAAGGATTTCGTCGGCCGACTATTCGGGCGTGTCCGCGCCCGTCGGTTCGATGTCGCTACCCAAGCGGGTCGAACACCGTCAACCACGGGTCCGGCGTGATCTGGCGTCGGCGCTGCGGTCGGCGGCCGCCGGCCTCACCATCCCGGCCCGGCATCGGGGCGGCCGCGGGGACTCCGATGGCGCCTTCCATGACCCGGAGCTGGCGTCGCTGCGTGAACAGTTGCGCCGGCACCCCTCGCACAACACGACCGGTCTGGAAGCACAGGTCCGGGAGGCCGAGCGCTACCTGCGGATCGAACGCGACAACGAGCAATTGGAGAAAAAGGTTGCGGCCGCCACCAATTCGCTGGCCCGGACTTTCGATCGGATCGTCGGGTTGCTCACCGAGCGCGGCTTCATCGAAGGTCGCGACGGTGATCCTCGGGTCACCGACGACGGGCGGTTGCTGGCACGCATCTACAGCGAAAGCGACCTGCTGGTCGCCGAATGCCTGCGCACCGGCGCGTGGTCGGGGTTGAAGCCGGCCGAACTGGCGGCGGTGGTGTCAGCGGTGCTGTACGAGACCCGCGGCGGCGAGGGCCCCGGGGCGGCCTTTGCGGCCGATGCGCCCACCCAGCAAGTGCGCCAGGCGCTGCAGCAGACGTCGAGGCTGTCCATGGCACTGCGCGCCGACGAGCAAACGCACCGGATCGCCCCGAGTCGCGAACCCGACGACGGCTTCGTCAACGTCATCTACCGTTGGGCCAGGACCGGAGATCTGGCGGCGGCGCTGGCGGCCGCCGACCCGGCCGGCACCGGATCACCACTGTTGGCGGGGGATTTCGTGCGTTGGTGCCGCCAGGCGCTCGACTTGCTGGACCAGGTCCGTAACGCCGCACCGGACCCCGAATTGCGGGCCACCGCCAAGCGGGCGATCAATGACATTCGGCGCGGCGTCGTCGCAGTTGACGCCGGGTAGGCTAGGCCGGAGCTACCGTTAAGCGCCGATAGTTCATGCCAAGACACAAGGGCTGAGGGAGAAAGATGAGCGGACCGCAGGGATCGGACCAGCAGTGGCAACCGCCTGGTCAAGGTCAAGGTGGCGATCACTCGTCGGAACCGACTCAGGTGGCACCGACCTGGCAGGAGCACTCGAACCAGGAGACGTCGTGGCAGCCTCCGGCCTACACCCCGCCCGCCGACTATCCCCAGTACCAGCAGCCGGCTGAACAGGCGTACCCGCAGCAATACCCCCAACAGCAGCCGGGTTATGCCCAACCGGGGCAGTACGGTCAGCCTGGCCAATACGCCCAGCCCGGGCAGTACGCCCAGCCGGGTCAGTATGGGCAGCCGGGCCAGTATCCGCAGCCCGGGCAATACCCGCAGCCGGGCCAGTACGGTCAGTACGGCCAGCCGGGCCAATACCCGCAGCAGTACCCCGGCTACGAGCAGCCCGGCAAGAAGCGACCGGTCGGACTGATCGCCGGTGTGGGTGGCGCGATTGCGTTTCTGCTCATTGCCGTCGTGCTGGTGCTGGGCTTCTGGCAGCCCGGGTTCTTTGTGACCACCAAGCTGGACGTCAACAAGGCGCAGGCCGGCGTCCAACAGGTTCTCAGCGACGAAACCAACGGCTACGGCGCGAAGAACGTCCAGAACGTCAAGTGCAACCACGGCCAGAACCCCACCGTCAAGAAGGGTGCCACGTTCGACTGCGACGTCAGCATCGACGGCGCGCCCAAGCACGTGACGGTGACGTTCCAGGACAGCAAGGGCACCTACGAGGTCGGCCGGCCGCAGTAGTCGTCGGGCTCGTCAGTTCGGCAGCGCGTCCAGCGCCTTCTGGAGGCGAGCGATCGACGAGCCGACACCCAGCTGGGTCGCCAGTTCGGCGGTGCGTCGCGGATCGGCGGCGGCCAGCGGTAGTTCGTCGCTGGCTGTGGAGAAGGTGACGGGTGCGTCGGTGGCCACGCGCACCACTGTGCCGGCCGCTTCGATGTAATCCAGCGCGGCCAGCAGTTTCGCGCGCACGCCCTTGGCCATCTTCGACTTCGGGTCGTGGGCGGCGGCCAGGATCCGCTCCAGCGAACCGTGCTGGGCCAGCAGCGCCGCCGCGGTCTTCTCCCCGACGCCCGGCACCCCAGGCAGGCCGTCGGACGGATCGCCGCGCAGCAGCGCGAGTTCGGCGTAGGCCTGGCCGGCCCTGTCGGTCGGCACGCCATAGTGTTCGGCTACCTCGGCGGGCCCGAACAGCGTGGCTTTGCTCAGTCCGCGGCCGAGGTAGAGCACCCGAACCGGGACGGGATCGTCCGAGACCACCTGCAGCAGGTCACGGTCACCGCTGACCACCACCACCGGATCCTTGCGTTCCCGGGCCGCCAGCGTCCCCAGCACGTCGTCGGCCTCAAACCCCTCCGCGCCGGCGGTCGGAATCCCAAACGCGTCAAGGAGTTCGGCGATCATGTCGATCTGGGGCGTCAGATCGTCGGGGACTTCCTCGATGTCCGGCTCGTTCTGCGGCTCCTCCTCGGCCACGCGGTGGGCCTTATAGGACGGCACGAGATCCACCCGGAACTGAGGCCGCCAATCGAGGTCGAGGCAGACGGCCAGGCGGCTGGGCCGCTGCTGGGTGATCACCACGGCGACGGAGTCGATGAATCCCCGAACGGCGTTGACGGGCCGGCCATCGGGCGCGGTGATCGAGGACGGCACCCCGAAATACGAGCGGAACCACATGCTGGCGCCATCGAGCAGCACAAGTGGAGCATGGCGGGGTGCTGGCATGCCGGCTATGGTCTCACGCCGCCGCGAGGCGACGCGCAATTGAGCATTAGCCTGGCTGACATGGAGTCTCACCGGTTCGACGCAGCAGTGTATGAACGCCGGCTGGCGGCCGCCGCCGGTGCCGCCGCCGATGCAGGTCTGGCCGGACTGGTGATCACACCGGGGTATGACCTGCGCTACCTCGTCGGGTCTCGCGCACAGACGCTGGAGCGGTTCACCGCGCTGGTATTGCCCACATCGGGGGACCCGACGGTTGTGGTGCCGCGCCTGGAGCTGGCCTCGCTCAAGGGGTCGGCCATCGCCGAACTCGGTCTGGCGGTGCGGGATTGGGTTGACGGCGACAATCCCTACGATCTGGTGGGCTCCGCGTTCGGCGGTGCTCCCGCCGCGACCGCCGTCACCGATGCCATGCCGGCGTTGCACCTGCTGCCCCTGGCCGGTGTGCTCGGCGTGTTGCCCGTCCTGGCCACCGATGTGTTGCGCAACCTTCGGATGGTCAAGGAGGAATGCGAAGTCGACGCGCTACGCAAAGCCGGTGCGGCCATTGACCGGGTGCACGCCCGGGTGCCGGAATTCCTGGTGCCTGGGCGCACCGAGGCCGACGTGGCCGCCGACATCGCGGATGCCATTGTGGCCGAGGGGCATTCGGAGGTGGCGTTCATCATCGTCGGATCCGGGCCGCACGGCGCCGACCCACACCACGGGTATTCGGATCGCGAACTGCAGGTCGGCGACATCGTCGTCGTCGACATCGGTGGCTCGTATGAACCCGGCTACAACTCCGACTCCACCCGCACCTACAGCATCGGTGACCCGGATCCCGAAGTTGCGCAACAGTATTCGGTACTGCAACGCGCCCAGCTCGCGGCTTGCGACGCGGTACGGCCGGGGGTGACGGCCGAGCAGGTCGACGCCGCCGCCCGTGATGTGCTGGTCGCCGAAGGACTGGCCGACTATTTCGTGCACCGGACCGGGCACGGTATCGGGCTGTCGGTGCACGAAGAGCCCTACATCGTCGCCGGAAACGATCTGCCCCTGGCCGAGGGCATGGCCTTTTCCATCGAGCCGGGAATCTATTTCCCGGGCCGTTGGGGTGCTCGGATCGAGGACATCGTCGTCGTCACCTCAGATGGCGCCCTTTCTGTCAACAACCGCCCGCACGAACTGATCGTGGTTCCGGTGGCCTGACCGACGCGACCCTCCGCCCGCGTAGCTTGGGGGTGGTGTCAATCCTGGATCTCTCGCTGCTTCCGATTCGCATTGCACGTCACATTGCCGACGCGGTCTTGCACTCCACCGCCCCGGCTCCCGCACCTACACCGGCACCGTCGGCCGAGCTCATCGTGGCCGACGGGATGCCCGAGGGTGTGCCGCCGGCCGCGCGTCGCCCCGAGCGGAAACTCCCCGTGCCTGCGGGATGGCCGTTCGGTGAGGAGTTCCCGCGCACGTGCGGCGCCGGACGACTGGCCGGCGGTGCCCTGTTTTGGACCGACTTCCTCTACGACGACCATGGCGCGACGGGCATCCCGATCGGCGACGTGAAGATTCAGGCGCCGCCGCGCGGAACCTACGTCTATCCCGACGGTCCGGCGGCCGGCAATGGCGCCGACATCTTCCGCGTCGCCATCGGGCTCACCGAGACCCACACGTGGTGGCGGATCGACTGGAACACCCTGCAGGACGCCTCGGTGCCCGTCGCGCTGTTCACCTTCGACACCGGCCCCACCCGAACGGCGGCCGAGGAGTGGCCCGCCGGCGCCGGCGTGCGCTCGAAGGGCATCGACATGGCCCTGCTGGTCTCGGGGAGCGGCGCGGCGCTGATCGACCTGAGCACCCAGGTCAGGACGCCGGTCGTGCACAGTGTCGACATGTCGTCGCGGTCGTTCGTGGCGCAGGTCCCGCGGTCGCTGGCGGAACCCACGGGAAGCTGGACGGTCCGCCTGGCAGCCGGGCTGGCGAACGTGGCGGGGGACGGGTTCGCCGACGTGTCCGCGCTGCACGGTGCGCTTCCCGGCCAAGCCAACGTCTACAACGTGGCATTCCGCACCAACGAGCAGGAGCCGCCGCACCTGAACTTCTGGTCGGATGCCGCCCAGGCCGCCGCCCTGACACATGGCGACGTTTCCGAGTTCGCGCTGACGGTGCCATGGGCTCAGCTGGCCGCCCGCGCAACCGCTCCCGAGCCGGTGATCACCGGCCCGTCCACCCGCTGGTACGTGTCTTCGGTCGAACTCGGCCAGGGCCTGGAACAAGGTTGGGCCGCCAACGACATCTTGAGCACCAAGCCGCAATTCCTCGGTCGGGTGCAGCCGTATGCGATCTGCCTGCCGTCGAGCTACGCACCGGGTCGCGCGCTGCCGCTGACTTTGCTGCTGCACTCGCTTTCGCTCGGGCAGAGCCAATTCGCCGCGATCGACCCGCGACTGTTGCACGAGGTGTGCGAGGGCCGCGACTCGGTGGTGGTCACGCCGTTGGCTCGGGGGCCGTCCACCTGGTACTTCGACACCGGCGAACTCGACGTCTGGGAAGTATGGGCGCGAGTCGCCGAGCAGCTGGGCACCGACCCCAATCGCACTGTGATCTCCGGTTATTCGATGGGCGGGTATGCGACGTACAAGCTGGGGCTGAGCTACCCGCAGGTGTTCTCGCAAGCGGTGGTGCTGGCCGGGCCGCCGACGTGCGGGGTGCGGCTGCTACCCCACGTCGACATTCCCGCCGACCTTGACCCGAACTCGCCCTGTGCCCGTGAGGGCGACACCTGGAAGCTGTTGGTGAACGCCCGGTGGCTGCCGCACGTCATCGCCCACGGGCTGCTGGATGAACTGGTGCCCTTCGCCTCGGCCGCTGAGCAGGTGCTGGAGCTGGACCGGCTGGGCTACCGGCATCGGTTCAGTGCTTACCCGCTCGAGGATCACATCGCCTGGATCTTTCAGGACAAGTTCGAGGATCCGATCTCCCACATGGGAACCGCTCTGCGCCAAGCGGATCCGGGGCACATCACCTTCGCCTGGTATCCGCAACTGGTGCGCGCCGATCTGGGTATCGGGCCGCACCAGGTGTGGTGGTTGTCGGAGCTGACCGCGGATCCCGAGGTGACCGCGCGGCGTGGGGACGTCGCGGAAGTCGACGCGCGCTCGTACGCGCGGCCGGACCCCACGCACACCATCCGGCACCATCGTGGCGTCATCCCACACTTCGAGCCGACGCCCGGGCTGTACAGCGAGCTGGACTGGCAAGTGGGACAGCCCGTGGGCCCGCTGCCGTATCTGACGTTGGGCCTCAAGGGCGTTGCCAGTCTGAGGGTCGACGTCGCGCGTGCCGGGCTGGCCGCGTTGCCGACGTCAACCATCACGGTGGCCACCGATGTCGCTGCCCAGATCACGCTCGTTGGCTTGCCTGCCGCGGTCGACGTGCGGCTCGACGGGGAACCAGCCGGGCCGACCGTAACGGTGTCGCCCGGGCGCCACCGCATCGCGTTGACGGCAGCAGTGGCTGTTGATCGGTGAGTTGTGGGGCTGAGCAGCGGTGGCTAGCTTGGCGAAGCGATCTTTGGGTGAGTAGCGGCGACGGGCGGGACTGAGCGAAAATTCCGCACGTGGCTCCCTTGGCTGTCGATCCGGAGGCGATGTTTGTCGCCGGCACCGGTGTGAGCGTCATTGGCGACGGCATTGCCACCGCCCTGGGCCCATTGTCGGCTGGATTCGGGATCAACAGCGGCCAGGATTCCGCTGGAATGGTATTTGCGCTGAACTATCAGAACACGGCTAGGTCATTGTTGACCGGGGTAGCTGCCGGGATCAATGCTTGCCGGACACTCGGGGCCAAGATTCAACTTTGCGCGTCGAACTACTCAAGAGCAGAGGCGGCCTCAAAAGTAGGTGGCGGCGGCCATGCACTGCCATCGCCGGCGCCCCCGGCGAAAGTCGCGCCCCCTCAGGCGCCGGGGGTCATGGGTCCGGGTGTCGCCCGACCACTGCTGTGGGGAGTGGTGGAATCGCTGCTTGACGATGTGTGGCCGAATGGCAACGCGGTGGGAATGCACGCGGCCGCGGGTTGTTGGCGCGGACTCGGCGCGACGGTTAGCGGGGTGCAAGCTGCGCTCAACGGTCCGAAGTCGGCGATCGCCGGGCAGCGGATACCGGAAGGCGAGTTGGTCGAGCACAATCTGGCGTCACTCGCCGCCACGATGACCAAGTTGGGGGCGCAATGCGACAAGGTGGCCGATACCTTGGACAAGTTCGCGGACGAGGTGGACAACGCCCAGAACAAGATTCGGGACTTGTTGAAACGGTTAGGGTCCCTGACCGATCTGGTCCACGACGCGATATTGATCTTCGAAGGCGATGCGTTCGATGAGCTCGAAAAGATCGCCAGAGACATCAACGGCGTACTGCACAACATGAAGCGCGAGGCTCATGCGCGCGAACAAGTCCTGAAAACCGGAATGCAGATCATTGACGGCCTGGTGCAGAAGGGGAAGACCCTCATGCAAGGCCAGTTGGTCGAATTCTTCGGCGAGGACGTCGGTAGCGCCGCAGCGGGCAACTTCAACTTATTGGCCGATTTCGGAGAGGGCGTTTTCAAAGGCGCGGTCGGAGTGGTGGAACTCCAAGACCAGCTTGATCCGAGTCGCTTTGCCTTCGATCCCGAAGGGGCTACGGCGAGTTGGGTCGCACTGGATAAGACCGCGGTCCAATCCATCCCGGCGTATGCGCTGCTCGATCCAGGCGGCGCAGCGAAAACCGACCTCGGCCTCGTGAAAGGCCTTACCCACTGGGACGATTTGACCTCAGGCCGGCCCGCGGTGGGGCTCGGTGAAATCGGCTTCGACCTTGCAACCATGGCCGGCGGTGGTGGTGCAGCGAAGGCTGGCGGGAAAGCTGCGGAGGCGGCGGGCGGCGCCGAAGCAACCGGGGAGCTCACGGAGGGCGAAGAGGTACTTCAGGGTGCCAAAGGAGCGGCCGCCGAGGCGGAAGGCGCCGGTGGTGCATTGCCTGGCATCGCCAAAACCGGCAGCGATTTAACCAAGAACCTTGAAAATCTCGGCGGAGACCTGCCGAAAGGCGATGCGCCGCTCAGTGGCAGCCCGGTGAGCCTGCCGCCAGGAAAGTTGCCGGAGGCACCGGTTGAGTCGGCGCCTCGTCCGGCCGATGGCACCCCGGGGGCGCCTCACGCGCCGACGACCGCACCCCAGGCGTCGGCGCCCGCAGCGGGTCCAATGCCGCAAGAGGCCCCAAGGCCCGGGCCCGCCGGCGGTCCGCATGAGCCGGCGGCCGCGCCGCCATCGGCACCGACGGTTCCTGGCGTGCCGCATGATCCGGTGCCAGCGCCGACCGAAGCTCCACCTGTGCCGGCGGGTGCACCTGCTGGCGGTCCGCACGAACCCGCTCCAGTGCCGGCGGAAGGTCCTCGTGAACCGGTATCGGTGCCCGCGGAGGGTCCGCGTGAACCGGCATCAGTGCCTGCCGGTGGACCGCACGAGCCGGCGTCGGTGCCTGCCACCGGTTCGCCCGCCGCAACTGTGCCGACCGCCGCTGGCGAACGCTTGCCGTCGGCACCTCCGCAACCAATTGACCATTCGTCGCCGGTGTCGCCTAGCGGATCTCCCAGTGGGGCCGCACCTTTCGAGGCCCACTCGCCACCGGCGGCGACTCCTGCATCCCCTCACCTCGCGACCCCGACCGGTCACCCGGCGGACGTGCCGACGCCGGGCGGCGGCTGGCACGGGCCTGGCGAGGGCGGTCCTCCGGGTGGACATACGCCGGGGGAGCCACCGCCTGGCGCGAAACCGCATGGAGACGGCGACGGTGATACGACGGGAGGTCGGCCAGACGGCAAGTCTCCGGACGGTGACGATCCAAGCGGGCATGGCCGTGGTAACTCGACTGGCGGCGAGCGTCAGGATCCTGTGCATTCGCACGAGCCGTCCGGTGACGGATGGCATCGGCTACCAGATGAGGCACTTGACCCGCATTATGGTGAACCGCTTTCTGACCACTGGGACTTCACCGACGATCCAGTCGACGCTACAAAGATTGATGGGGACGTCGCCAAGCTGATTCGTGATCCCGAAGCGCCATTTGGCCGCGACCCACAAGGACATGCATATACCGAAGAGCAGTATGCAGAACGTTTCAACAAGCCAGGGGACCAGGGTCAACCATGGCTAAATTTCCCAGGTAACCACGGTGCCGTTCCCCATACGCGTGTCGCCTACACGGACGCGGCCTCCTACTTGCGAGATTATGGGTCTTTACTCGATCGCATTGGCAAGGTGGACGGAAAGTACTTGGCCGTAATGGAACAGGGACAACCGGCATCATGGGAGGAGCGCGCCCTCCACGTCAACTCACTTCGCGATCCTTACCACGCTTATACCTTCGATCACTTGCCGGACGAATGGACAATTGAAGTGTCGGAGGTCGCGCCCGGGTTAGGTCAAAACGGGGGCTCGCTACAGGTACAGGTACTCAACTCAGAAGGCAGGGTAATGACCGTCGAAGAGCTGACTGATCCTGACATCGGTGTGTTGAAATGACAGACCACGTCGAGGTCTCCCGGCGACTTGAGCAGTGGGCGAAGTTGGCGGATTACACACTCACGCCTGGTTTGAGTACAGCTGACGGGCGACCGGTGTTCTGGTCAGCTTCAGGCGAGATCCGGCTCTTCATTGGACGAAAGCAAGACGGTTGGTTAGTTATTACTGATTCCGACCGTATGGAATCCGAAGGCTTCGTTCTAGCAGCTTCCTCGATGGAAACGATCGAGAAATACTTGTTCGGAAGATTTGGCATGTACATCCGGAGCGCGCGGGGTCTGCCTCGCGTGGGCGTATCGACCTCGGCGAACCAAGAGTCTTCAAACTTCAGCATCGAGACCCGTGATTTCGAAGGCGTCGAGCGTTTTTCGCTCATTGCTTCCGACGGCGAGGCAGTAGCGATAGGTAGTGCCGACAAACTAACCGGAACATCAGAACTTAAAAAACTCGCGCTGTATCTGGCGGCGACAGTAGACGAAATTGAGGCTTCGGCGATCGATCCAGAAGGAAAACCGCTTTTTGCGCGTCGATGACTTTATTCAACCCCGAAAAGGCTACTAGCTACTACTCGCCCCGATCCAGAAGATCCGACGAACCCAGCACCCGCTCCACCTGAACCTCGATGACCACGCGTCGCGGGTTGGGACGAGGCGTGCGGTAGCGCTGGGCGTATCGCAGCTCGGCGTCGCGCACCGCGTCGACGTCGTTGTTGACCTTGGACCGGCCCTCCAGCGATAGCCACCGGGCGCCGTCGACCTGGCTCAGCACGGCCAGACCACCACGATCGGCGTTGACCGCCTTCTGCGAACCGCCGCTGGTGATGACCCGCGCTATGTGCGTCTTGGGATCGAAGGTGAAACCGACCGCCACCACGTGGGGCGAATTGTCGGCTCGCAGCGTGGTCAGCATGGCCAGATGCCGTTCCGACAGGAACGCCAACGCGTCGTCGGTGAGCCGGGTAGTGGTATTCGCCATCACCGCCCACGCTAGCGCAGGTGATAATCGCAGCCGTGGACGACACGGGCGCAGGTCCAGTACTAATCCTGGGCGGCCGCAGCGAGATCGGGATCGAGTTGGCGCGACTGTTGGCGCCGGGCGCGACGGTCGTGCTCGCCGCCCGCCAGGCTGACCAGCTCATTGATCAGGTCAACGCACTCAAAGCCGCCGGCGCCAGGGCGGTCGACACGCGCGAATTCGACGCCGACGACCTGGCCTCGCATGGCTCCCTGGTCGCCGCGATCGTCGCCGACCACGGGCCCATCGGCACCGCGGTGCTGGCGTTCGGAATCCTGGGCGACCAGGCGCGCGCCGAAACCGACGCCGCGCACGCGGTGGCGGTCGTGCACACCGACTACCTCGCCCAGGTCAGCCTGCTCACCCACCTGGCCACCGCCATGCGCAAAGCTGACAAAGGCCGGTTGGTGGTGTTCTCCTCGATCGCCGGCGCGCGCGTCCGACGCGCCAACTACGTCTACGGCTCGGCCAAGGCCGGCCTCGACGGCTTCGCCAGTGGCTTGGCCGACGCGCTGCACGGCACCGGGGTCCGGCTGCTGATCGCCCGGCCGGGATTCGTCATCGGGCGCATGACGGAAGGCATGACGCCCGCACCCCTGCCCAGCACGCCCGCGCAGGTGGCCGCCGCGACCGCGCGTGCACTGGCGAAGGGCCGCCGCACGGTGTGGATCCCATGGGCGTTGGGGCCCGCCGCCGCCGTGATGCGAATGCTGCCGCAGTTCGTCTGGCGCAGGATGCCGCGATGATCATCGTGGTCGGTATCGGCGCCGACGGGATGGCCGGGCTCGGCGAAGCGTCGCGTGCCGAACTTCGCAGGGCCGCAGTCATTTACGGGTCCAAGCGGCAACTCGACCTTCTTGACGGCACGGTGCCCGCCCCCCGACGGCAGTGGCCGTCGCCAATGTTGCCCGCGCTGCAAACGTTGCTAGACGAGCACACGGGTGACGTGCACGTGGTGGCCAGCGGCGATCCGCTGTTGCACGGCATCGGGGGCACCCTGATCCGCCTGCACGGCCGCGACAACATTAGGGTGCTGCCGCACGTGTCGTCGGTGACATTGGCGTGCGCGCGAATGGGCTGGAACGTCCACGACACCGAGGTGATCAGTCTGGTCACAGCGGCACCACACACCGCGGTGCGCCGCGGCGGCCAAGCGATCGTGCTGTCACAAAGCAAATCGACACCCGACGAGCTCGCCGCGCTGCTCAACGCGCATGGGCGTGGCGATTCCGAGTTCACCGTTCTCGAACGTCTCGGCGGCCCGGACGAGCGCCGCCGCGACGGCACTGCCCACGAGTGGGTAGGGGACCGAGACCTCGACGACCTCAACGTGATTGCCGTGCGCTACCTGCCCGACGAACGCGTGTCGCCCCTGCCCGACGACGCGTTCACCCACGACGGGCAGATCACCAAACAGGGAATCCGCGCGGTGACACTGGCCGCCCTGGCGCCGCGCCCGGGCGAGCGATTGTGGGATGTCGGCGCCGGCTCGGGCAGCATCAGTGTCGAATGGTGCCTGAGCGGGCGCGGTTGCAGCGCAGTGGTATTCGAGCGCGACGAACGCCGCCGGCACAATCTGGGGCTCAATGCCGAAGCCTTCGGGGTCAGCATCGATGTGCGCGGCGACGCCCCCGACGCATTCGACGGCGCGGAACCGCCATCGGCGATCTTCATCGGTGGCGGATTGACCCAGCCGGGCCTCTTCGACGCCTGCTGGGATCAGCTGCCCTCCGGCGCGCGACTCGTCGTCAACGTGGTCACCACCGAATCGGAAGCCGTTGTGACGCAGGCGCATCAGCGCCTTGGTGGTCAGCTGCGACGCTTCCAGCACTATCATGGCGAGCCGCTGGGCGCCTTCACCGGCTGGCGCCCGCAGTATCCGGTCACCCAGTGGGTGGTGACCAAGTGACGGTGTATTTCATCGGCGCGGGGCCGGGCGCCGCCGACCTGATCACCGTGCGTGGCCAGCGACTCCTGCAGACGTGCCGGGTGTGCCTGTATGCCGGATCGATCATGCCCGAAGACCTGCTCGCGCTATGCCCGCCCGACGCGAAAGTCGTTGACACCGGGCCGTTGACGTTGGAGCAGATCGTCACCGCGCTCAGCGAGGCGCACGCCGCCGGACACGACGTGGCCCGATTGCATTCCGGTGACCCGTCGCTCTACAGCGCGCTGGCCGAGCAGTGCCGCCGGCTGGACACCCTGGGTATCGACTACGAAATCGTGCCCGGTGTACCGGCGTTTGCCGCCGCGGCGGCCGCGCTGAAGCGCGAGCTCACCGTTCCCGGGGTGGCGCAGACGGTGACGCTGACTCGGGTGGCGACCCTGTCGACGGCTATGCCGCCCGGAGAAGACTTGAAGACTCTGGCCCGATCCGGCGCGACCCTGGTCCTGCATCTGGCGGCCGCCCAAATCGACGCCATCGTCCCGCAACTTCTCGAAGGCGGCTACCGACCCGAAACACCGGCAGCGGTCGTGGCCTTCGCCAGCTGGCCGCAAGAGGCGGTGCTGCGCGGCACGCTGGCGGACATCGCCGGGCAGATGCATCAGGCCGGCATCACCAAGACCGCCGTCATCGTCGTCGGCGACGCGCTGACCGCCGGGGGATTCACCGACAGCTACCTGTACTCGTCCGGGCGGGCCCGGGGGAGCAGGCATTGATGCGAGTCCTGCTGCTCGGCGGCACCGGCGAGGCGCGCGCACTGGCGAAAGCCCTGCACCCCGGCACCGACATCATCAGCTCCCTGGCCGGCCGGGTACCGGATCCGGCCCTGCCCGTCGGCCCCGTGCGCATCGGCGGCTTCGGCGGCGTCGACGGGTTACGGCGCTGGCTGCACGACGAACGCATCGACGCCGTCGTCGACGCCACCCATCCGTTCGCAGCGACCATGACGGCGCACGCCGCCGTCGCGTGCGGCGAATTGCAGATCCCTCATCTGATCCTGGCGCGCCCGGCCTGGGATCCCGGCACCGCCATTGTCGTCGAGTCGGACACTCATGCCGCGGAAACCGTTGCCCAGCAGGGCTATTCACGCGTATTTCTCACCACTGGACGCTCGGGCGGGCGCGCCTTCGCCGACAGCGACGCGTGGTTTCTGATCCGGGCCGTCACCGAACCGGACATTGCGGCGCTGCCGCGTCATCACCGGGTGGTGCTCTCCCGCGGACCGTATGGCTACGACGACGAGTTCGCGCTGTTGCGTGACCATCGCATCGACGTCCTGGTCACCAAGAACAGCGGTGGAGACATGACACGCGCGAAGCTGGATGCCGCTGCGGCGCTGAATGTTCCGGTGGTGATGGTCGCGCGGCCGCCGCTACCCGCCAGCGTGTTGACCGTGCGCACCGTGGCCGAGGCCGCCGAATGGGTTGGCGCGCTAGCCGGTTAGGTGGCCGCGCTCACCATCGGCCAGCAGCGCGTCGCGGGCGCGTGCAACGCGGGAGCGAATGGTGCCAACCGGGCAGCCGCATACCGCGGCGGCGTCGGCGTAGGGCAGACCGAGCAGCTGGGTGAGCAGAAGCGCTTCGCGCTGTTCGGTGTTGAGGTTGGCGATCATCGTCGTCACCTCGACCAGGTCCTCGAATCCGCGGGCGTGACGGTCCCCGCGCACCACGTGCTCGGGGTCGGCGCCCAGAGCAGCGCGCGGCCGTGATTGCAGGTGGCGGATGTGGTCGGCCACCACGCGGCGCGCGATGGAAAGCAGCCAGGTCCGCGCGCTCGAGCGCCCGGAGAATCGCTCGACGGCGCCGATGGCACGCAGGAAAGTCTCCTGGGTCAGATCGTCGGCGCTGCCCGCATCCGATAGATAGGCGACGAAGCGCCACACGTCTTGCTGGGTGGCTTTGATGAACGCCTCGAGCGCCCGCGGGTTTCCGCGTGCGGCTGACAACGCGAGCTCGGTTACGGCTTCGTCATCGCTCGGCGCGATCATGCCCAACCACCTTTGTTGTGCGGGTTTTTCGATCCTACTACGGCTCGTCGTAGAACGTGCGGTGGGGTCGAGAACAGCATGATTGATGGGCCGCAGATGCCCGCGACGCCGACCACTCGGTGAGTCTGTCGCCCAGCCGGGGAAGTCGGCGTCGTCGGAAGCGTCGGAGCCGCGCCGTCGGTGCGATCCCACCCGCTCCCGCGCCACCAGCAACGCAAATGCCAAGCCCAGCAGCAGCGGCATGTGGCTGGCGATGCGGGTGGCGGTGACTTGGCCGTCGAAGGCGTCGACGATCACATAACCCAGCAGCGCAACGGAATAGACACCGGTGATCGCCGCCACCCCCGAGGCCGAGGCGGGCCAGACACCGGCGGCAATCATCGCCAGACCCAACGCCAGCAACCATGCCGTCGACTCGTGCATCAGGTGCTCGCCGGACATCGCGCCGTGCATATGAGCGGACACCATGCCGAAATCGACTCCGCTGATTTGGGCGGCGGCAATCGCCACCTGGAAAAGACCGACAGCGATCAGACCCCACCGGCGGTAGTGCGAGCGCAACCAGCGCATCCGGGCCTGGCGGCCGGTGGGCTGCTCGCCGATGCTGGCCATGATTTTCTCGACCAGATCGGGTCCCTCGCCGGGCGTCACCGAGGCCAGCCGGCGGGTCTGCACCGCCGCCCCGATCAGCCAGGAGCGGCAGCTGCGGCAGGATTCAAGGTGGGCATCGACCTGCTGCGCGAGCACCTGGGGACGCTCGCCGTCCAATCGAGCCGACAGCGCTTCACGCGCAATCTCACACCGCATCCCTGCATCGTTGCGCATGCCCCGGCTGTGCGCAAAGACTCGCGACATTTATCGCCAGAACGAAACTGCCGGGAACTAAACGGCGCCGACAACCGACCTCTGGTCGTAAGCATCGCCAGCCCATCCACGAGATTCACCGAAGAGGTATTCGTGTTCTTGCCCGAAGGCCCCCGACGATGACCGCCCCGATCTGGATCGCGTTTCCGCCCGAAGTGCACTCGACGTTGCTCAGCAGCGGCCCCGGCCCCGCGCCGTTGTTGGCCGCCGCAACGGCATGGTCGTCGCTGAGCACCGACTATGCGACCGCGGCATCCGAGCTCAGCGGACTGTTGGGCGCCGCGCAAGCGGGTGCCTGGAATGGACCCAGCGCGGACCAGTACGTGGCCGCACACGCCCCCTACCAAGCCTGGCTGCTGGACAGCGCGGCCAAGAGCACGGCGGCGGCGAGCCTGCACGAGACGGCGGCCACCGCCTACACCGCGGCCCTGGCGGCCATGCCGACGCTGGGCGAACTCGCGGCCAATCATGCGGTGCATGGGACGCTGCTCGCCACGAACTTCTTCGGGATCAACACCATTCCCATCGCCGTCAATGAGGCCGACTACGCGCGCATGTGGGTGCAGGCCGCCACGACGATGACCACCTACCAGGCTGTCAGCGAATCCGCGCTGGCAGCGGTCCCGGCGACGACGCCCGCGCCGCCGATCGTCGTGCCGGGTGCGCAGGCGGGCACCGCCAGCGTCGCGGCGGTACAAGCGGCCGCCGTGGCGCCGGCCGCAAATTCGGGCTCCAACCTCAACAATGCTGATACCTCGAGCGCCCAACAGCAGGCGGCGACGCAGACCTATCCGTCTTGGATGGACCAGCTCACCGCCTGGCTGAAGCAATACACCCAGAACTTCGCCTGGCCGGTGTCCGAAGAATTGAATCCCAACGGTTGGCCGTTCCCGCCGGTGCCGTTCGTCAATGGCCTGGCTTCGTTCTTCAGCCAATTGGGGTTCTCGCCGGCCCTCTCCAGTGCCCTGGGCTGGGCCATCTTCCACACGCTGATGATCTTCTGGCCGTTCATTCAGCTGGCGATCCAAATGGCGGTGGTGCTCGCACCGGTTGTCGTGGCCGCCGTCGGCGCGGCCGCGGCGGGCGGGGCGGCGGCCGCGGTCACCGCGATCAGCATCGCGGCGCCCCTCTCGATGACCGCGCCGGTGCCGGCCGTCGCGGCGGCCCCGGCACCGGTGACCGCTCCGGCGCCGACGATTGCCGGCGCGCCCGCGAGTGTGAGCCACGTGCCGACGCCATCCACCGCCCCCGCGACGACCATCGCCGGATCGGCGGGCGGCGGACCGGTCGGTGGGGGGCCCGGCGTCGGCTTCGGTCCGACGGCGACCGACGGAATCGGAGCGAACCTGTCCAACGCGCTTTATGCGGTGGGGTTGTCGGGATTGTCGGCGCGCGGCAGCGCGAGCGGCCGGTCACGCCGTAAGTCCGAGGAGCCGTCGTCCGACGACCTCGATGCACCCGCCGCCGCAGCCGCGGCCGCCGAGGCCAAGAAGAAGGCCCGGGCTCGCCGGCGCCGCGGCGGAACCGTCACAGAGCGCGCCTACCGCTACGAATTCATGGACTTGGACCAGGATTTGGGCAGCGACAGCGACGATCCGTACGCCGCCCGACCTTCCGAGGACAGTGCGGGACCACTCGGATTCGCCGGTGCCGCAGCGCAATCCGATGCGGCCCGGGCCGCCGGGTTGGCGACGCTGACCCGTGACGGGTTGAGCGACGGTCCCGTCGTGCCGATGATGCCGAGCACCTGGGACCGCGACTGAGCCCTACGACAATGCAGCCCGCGTAGCGGGGTGAGGAGGAGTAGGGCAATCAGGCTAAACGCTTTCAGCTCTGGTAGCGCCGGGGCGTGAAGACCCGGTCAGCGGAATCGTGTGAGTACCACTGGGTTTGGGACGACCCGATGATCAGCAGGCAGCGCATGTCGATCTCGCCGGGATCCAGATCGGCCAGCCGGACCACGCGGACGTCTTCATCGGGGCCGGACACGTTGCGGCCGACCACCACCGGCGTGCCGGGTTCACGGTGGGCCAGCAGTATGTCGCGCATTGCGCCCACCTGCCAGGTTCGCGTCTTGGAAGCCGGGTTGTAGATGGCCAGCACCAGATCGGCGGTCGCGGCGGCCTGCAATCGCGCGGAGATCACCTCCCACGGCTTGAGGCGGTCGGACAGCGAGATCACCGCATAGTCGTGCCCCAACGGGGCGCCGACCCGGCTGGCGACCGCCTGGGCGGCGGTCATCGCCGGAATCACCCGTACCTGCACAGCCGGCCATTCCTTGGCCTCTTCCAGCACCGCGGTTGCCATCGCGAACACCCCCGGGTCACCGGACGACACCACCGCGACGGCGCGGCCCTGCTCGGCCAGCGCGCAGGCCAGTCGGGCCCGTTCGGGCTCGTCGCGGTTGTCGCTGGGGTGACGTTGCTGGCCCTCGCGCACCGGGACGCGGTCCAGGTAGCCGCCGTAGCCGATCAGGTCGGTCGCCGCGGTCAGCTCGCGCCGGGTCTGCGGCGTCATCCAGTCCACGTCGCCGGGGCCCAGGCCCACCACCGCGACGCTGCCGGCGGCGGGGGTGCGTCGTCCGCGCTGCCCGCCCGGCAGGATGGCCAGCGAGAAGTACGGAACGCCGGCCTCGTCGACGTCGGCGGCGGGCAGTATGCGTTGCGTGGCGGTGCTGGCCCGCTCCACATAAAACGCGTCGTCAAGCTGTCCCGATGCCGAAAGCGCTTCCCGCACAGCATGATACGAACGCCCAAGCTTGAGCACCACTGCGGCGTCGGCGTCGACGAGCCGACGGGTCAGCTCTTCGACCGGCAAGGTGCCCGGCAGCACCGACAGCACCTCGTCGCCGGCCACCAACGGTGTCGCGATGGCCGCCGAGGCGGCGCTCACCGACGTCACGCCGGGCACGATGACGGCGTCGAACCGCTCCGTCAGCCGGGTGTGCAGATGCATGTAGGAGCTGTAGAACAGCGGATCACCCTCGGCCAGCAGGGCCACATTGCGACCGGCGTCGAGGTGCGCCGCGATGCGCTCGGTGGCTTCGACGTAGAAGTCCTCGATCGCACCGGCATAGCCGCCGGGATGGTCGGTCGTCTCGGTGGTGACGGGGTAGACCAGGTGCTCTTCGACCTGACCCGGCCGCAGATACTGTTCGGCGATACCGCGGGCGATGCTGCGGCCGTGCCGGGCGCTGTGATAGGCCACCACGTCGGCCTCGCCGATCACCCGGGCGGCTTTGACGGTCACCAATTCCGGGTCACCGGGCCCCAACCCGACGCCCCACAAGGTCCCTCGCTGGGTGCCCCGGTTGGTCACTCGTGGTCGCTCGCGATCGCGTTCACGGCGGCGGCGGCCATCGCACTGCCGCCGCGACGGCCCCGCACCACCAGGTACGACGTCCCGCGTGGGTTGTCGATGAGCTCCTGTTTGGACTGCGCCGACCCGACGAAGCCCACCGGGCCGCCCAGCACCCCGGCCGGCGGGGCAAGCCCGTCGTCGACCAACTCGAGCAGCCGGAACAGGGCGGTCGGGGCGTTGCCGATCGCCAGCACCGCGCCGGGTAGCCGGTCCGCCCACAGCTCCACCCCGGCCGCCGAGCGAGTGGTCTGTCGCCGAGCGGCCAGCTCGGCCGCCCGCGGATCGGCCACCAGTGACACCACCTGGTTGTCGGCCGGCAGTCGTGCGGCGGTGATCCCGGCGGCCACCATCGACGAATCGCACAGCACGGGAGCGCCGCTTCGCAGGGCAGCGCCGACCCGTTCGACGACATCGTCGGTGAACGCGACGTGCTCGGCGACGTCGACCTGCCCGCAGGTGTGGATCAGCCGGACCACCACCTGTGCCACGTCGGCCGGGAATCGCGCCAGATCGGCTTCGGCGCGGATCGTCGCGAACGACTGGCGATAGATCTCCGCCGCGTCGCGGATGTAGTCGAGCACCCGCCCACTTTAAGGCTCGCCCACGTGGCGACCCGCCGCCCCCGGCTACAGCCGCCGGTATCCGTCCGGCGTGGCCACCAGCACCTCACCGGCGAGCGGACTGCCGCACGCCCGGTCGCACCCGACGAAGTGACGGTGCCGTCTCGCATCCACGTCCCGCGCATCCAGCGATTGCGCCGCGTCGGCCCGCACATCGGCGGCCGAGCGTGCGCAGCCGGGGCTGCCGGTGCAGGCGCTGACCGTCAGCCAGGGCGAGTGCTCGTCGAACACCAGACCTAAGGGCGCCAGCACGCGGAGCGCGACGTCGGCCACCTCTTCGCGGAGATCACACACCAGCACCGACCGCCACGGCGTGATCACCAGCGGCGCCTCGATCGCAGCCAGGTACTCCGCAACGCGTGCCGACAGCACGCCCAGCGGCGCCGCGGCGCCCAGCGTCACGCGGCCGTCATCCTGGTTGATCCAGCCCACGGGCGGCTTGGTGACGGCCGGAAAGGAGATGGCACCCGGTTCGGCATCGGGCAGCAATTGCCGAACATCGTCCAATTCCTTGACGCGCCAAGCTGTTCCGCGGATATCGACGAACCGCGTTGCGAGAGTGACCAGCATCTCGACCACTTCGCCGGCCACCAGCCGGACACCGGTGTCGCGTCCGGCGAGCAACAGCGCGCAGCCGTCGGGAAACGCGTGCACCCCGACGTCTGCGCACAGCCCCGACACGTCGGCGCGCCCGTCGTCCAGGCTGAACCAGAATCGACCACCCAGCTCGGCGAGCCTCGACTCGCCACAGATCGCGGCGTCCAACTCGCCGACCCAGGGCCGCACGTCGAGCTGGCCGCCGACTCGCCCCGACAGCGGTGACGCCACGATGTTGCGGACCCGCTCATGCGTGGTCGACGGCAACAGGCCCGCGGCGCCGAGCGCCTCGGCAACCGCGGTCACATCGGTCAGGCCGCGCAACTGCACATTGCCCCGAGCGGTCAGCTCGAGCGTGCCTGATCCCGCCTGGCTACTGACGGCGGCCACCGCGGCCAGTTGGGCGGCCGTGATCATGCCGCCGGGTAGCCGGATCCGGGCCAGGGCGCCATCGGCCGCCTGGTGCACCTGCAATGCACCCGGGCATGCGTCGGTGTCGCGCGTCCTGGCCACGCGTCCACGGTACGGGGCCCGCGCACGACGATGGCCGGGATTGCCGTCAGCCAGACGTAAACCCTTACCCGAGCCCCCAACCGCGCCTTAGCGTCGGCACAGTGAGCATTGCCACCGCGCTCGATGCTGCGTCGAGCAAGCCGGCGGGCGGGCCGAGCGGGTTATGGGCGCGCCGCAAATGGGAAGTCGTGCGCGTCGCGTCGCCGCTGGCGTTGTTGGCGCTGTGGCAACTGGGCAGCGCGCTCGGCGTGATTCCCGCCGATGTGCTTCCGGCCCCTACCTTGATCGTCGAGGCCGGCGTGGAGGTGAGCCGCAACGGTCAGCTCGCCGACGCGCTGCACATCTCCACCGTCCGCGTCGTCGAGGGACTGCTGCTGGGCGGGATCATCGGGATCGCGGCGGGCGCGGCGGTCGGCCTGTCCCGCTGGGTCGAATCGACCGTGGACCCACCTATGCAGATGATCCGGGCATTGCCGCACCTGGGACTGATCCCACTGTTCATCCTCTGGTTCGGGATCGGCGAGCTGCCCAAAGTGTTGCGCGTCGCTCTGGGTGTGGTCTTCCCGCTCTACCTCAACACCTTTTCGGCGATTCGGCAGGTCGACCCCAAGATGCTGGAAACCGCGCAGGCGCTGGGCTTTTCGTTCTCCGCGCGGTTCACCCGGATCATCGTGCCCAGCACGGCGCCGCAGGTGCTCGTCGGCTTCCGCCAGTCGCTGGCCATCGCGTGGCTGACACTGATCGTCGCCGAGCAGATCAACGCCGACAAGGGGATTGGCTTCCTGGTCAACAACGCCCGCGATTTCCTGCGAATCGACATCATCATCTTCGGACTCACCATCTATGCGCTGCTGGGCATCCTCACCGATGCGATCGTCCGGCTCATCGAGCGTCGCACACTGTTTGGGGCCAAAGCCGCCGCCGGTCGCGGTGCCGTTATCGGAGTTGTCGGGTCTCACACTGCAGGTGGGGGATCAGAAGGGTGGCACCGAAGCGCTGCTGCGCGCCGCGAGGCAGCTGGACAACCTGCCCTACCGTGTCGCGTTTTCGACGTTCACCTCCGGGCCACCGCAGGTCGAGGCGGCCACCGCGGGCAAGATCGACTTCGCGATCACCGGCAATACGCCGCCGATCTTCGGGGCCGCCAGCAACGCACGGATCAAGGCGGTTTCCGCGTACCGTGGCGGCGGGGCGGGCAATCGCATTCTGGTGCATGCTGATTCGCCGATCACTTCGGTCTCCGGCTTGCGCGGGAAGGCGATCGCCGTCGCCAAGGGCAGCTCGTCGCACGCCAACCTGCTGGCCCAGCTGGACAAGGCCGGGCTCAAACCCGCCGAGGTGAAGTTCGTGTTTCTGCAGCCCGCAGATGCGCTGTCGGCGTTCAGCCAACACCAGGCCGACGCGTGGGCCATCTGGGATCCGTACACGGCCCAGGTCGAGCGGCAGATCCCGGTGCGCAGCATCGCCGAGGCGCAGGGCGTCACCAACGGCGACTGGGTCGGCGTCGCATCCGACCAGGCGCTGGACGATCCGAAACGCAACACGGCGCTGTCCGACCTGCTGGTACGTTTTGAAAAGGGTGTGCAGTGGGCCCGGGCCCATCCGCAGGAGTGGGCCCAAAACTATTCTGCCGCAGTGGGGTTGGAGTCTCACGTGGCGGCGGTTGCGGCGAACCGCAGCCTGCGATTACCGACCGAACTCGGTGACGACGTGGTCGCATCGGAACAGAAACTGGCCGACCTGTTCGCGTCCCGGGCCAACTCGCATCGTCGCCCAGGTTCGCCAACTGGGTCGACCGGCGATTCAATGATGCACTGCGACAATGCCTCGCCAGCTGATCTGAGAAGTTATGGCCGAAAGGGGGTTACCTGAACCCCGGAGGATTGAACACACGTCAGTACGGGCATCCTGGTGTCCGTGAGGACGATGGAATATGCCCCGGGCCGGCTGGCCGATGTCTTCGGCGAGCCTGCGCCATCCACGATTTTGCTGTGGCATGGCGCGCAAACCGATGCCCGGCGCGCCGTCGGCCCCCTGGCCGGCATGCTGGCCGGTCGATCTGCGGTGGTGATCGCCCCCGACTGGAACTCCCACGCCGAGGACGGCGGGCGTGCGGACCTGTTGCAGTCCCTGGAGTTCGCCCGCAACCTCGCCGCCGACGCCGAGCGCATCCTGCTCGTCGGGTGGTCGATAGGCGGCGCCGCCGCGGCGGGCGTCACGCTGCACGCGGCGCAATTCGACTTCGCCCCCGCACACACGGTCTGCCTCGCCGGAGCTTTCATGGTCCCCGATCCGATCTCCGGTGCCCCGCTGACCGATGGACTCACCGCTTCCGATATCTGTTCGCCATTCACGTTGCTGCACGGTCTCGACGATGACGTCGTGCCGGTGGACGCCAGCAGAGACTTCGCCGCCCGCCTGAAAGGGGTCGGTTGGCCGGTGGAGGTGGTCGAACTGGCGGCCGATCACGGGTCGATCGCCGGCGCCGACTATGACGCCCTCGCGGACCGTTACGAACCGGCGAAGGACGGACCGGCCCGGGTCATGGCCCAACAGGTTGCCGGCCGGATAGCGGCGATGCTGGGCGGTTGAGCGGTCTGGGTCGCGGCCCACTAGGCACGACGGCGCCCCGTTGGGGTACGAATGATGCGTGGCTGAGCCGACCATCCTGCTGCTGTCGACATCCGATACGGACCTGATCAGCGCCCGTTCCAGCGAGAAAAACTATCGGTGGGCCAACCCGTCGCGGCTGTCGGAAGACGAACTGCCCGACCTGCTGGCCGACGTCGCCATCGTGGTGGTGCGGATCCTCGGCGGCTACCGGGCTTGGCAGAGCGGTATCGACACGGTCCTCGCCAGCGGTGTGCCCACGGTATTGGTCAGCGGCGAGCAGGCGGCCGATGCCGAGCTGACCGGTCTGTCCACACCGGCGGCCGGCATTGCGGTGCAGGCGCACATCTATCTGGCCCACGGAGGCGTGGACAACCTGCGCCAGCTGCACGCCTTTCTGTCGGACACCGTGCTGATGACCGGGTTCGGGTTCACCCCACCGGTGGTGACGCCGAACTGGGGTGAGTTGGCGCGGCCGAACGCCACAGAGATCGACTGCCCCACGATCGCCGTGCTGTACTACCGCGCGCAGCACCTGGCCGGCAACACCGGCTATGTCGAGGCGCTGTGTCAGGCCATCGAGGACGCCGGCGCGCGCCCGTTGCCGGTCTACTGTGCGTCGTTGCGTACCGCCGAACCCGAACTGCTGCAACGGTTGGGCGACGCCGACGCCATGGTGGTCACCGTCCTGGCGGCCGGGGGATTGAAGCCGGCCACGGCGTCGGCCGGGGGTGATGACGACAGCTGGAACGTCGAACACCTTGCCGCCCTGGATATCCCGATCCTGCAGGGGCTGTGCCTGACCAGCCCGCGCGCCCAGTGGTGCGAGAACGATGACGGCCTGAGCCCGCTCGACGTGGCCAGCCAGGTCGCGGTGCCCGAGTTCGACGGCCGCATCATCACGGTGCCGTTCTCCTTCAAGGAGATCGACGCGGACGGGCTGATCTCCTATGTCGCCGACGCCGAACGCTGCGCCCGGGTCGCGGGACTGGCGGTGCGCCACGCGCAGCTGCGTCATGTCGCGCCGGCGGACAAGCGGGTGGCCCTGGTGTTCTCGGCCTATCCCACCAAGCACGCCCGCATCGGCAACGCGGTCGGGCTGGACACGCCGGCGAGCGCCGTCGCGCTGCTGCAGGCGATGCGCGAGCACGGCTACCGGGTGGGCGAGCTGCCAGGTGTCGAGGCCAACGACGGGGACGCCTTGATCCACGCGCTGATCGAGCGGGGCGGCCAAGACCCCGACTGGCTCACCCAGGGGCAGCTGGAAGGCAACCCGATCCGGGTGTCCGCCAAGGACTACCGCGAATGGTTCGCGGGCCTGCCCACCGAATTCACCGACGCCGTCACCGAGCATTGGGGCCCGGCGCCCGGGAATCTGTTTGTGGACCGCAGCAACGATCCCGATGGTGAAATCGTCATCGCCGCAATGCAATCGGACAACCTGGTGCTGATGGTGCAGCCGCCGCGCGGCTTCGGGGAGAACCCGGTCGCCATCTACCACGACCCGGACCTGCCGCCCAGCCACCACTACCTGGCCGCCTACCACTGGCTGGACGTCGGCTTCGGGTCGCACGCGGTGGTGCATCTGGGCAAGCACGGCAACCTGGAATGGCTGCCCGGCAAGACGCTGGGCATGTCGGCGGCCTGCGGGCCCGACGCCGCGCTGGGCAACCTGCCGATGATCTACCCCTTCCTGGTCAACGACCCCGGCGAGGGCACCCAGGCCAAAAGGCGGGCGCATGCCGTTCTGGTCGACCATCTGATCCCGCCGATGGCGCGCGCCGAATCCTATGGCGATATCGCGCGTTTGGAGCAGCTGCTCGACGAGCACGCCAACGTCGCCGCGTTGGATCCGGGCAAGCTACCCGCCATCCGCCAGCAGATCTGGACGCTGATTCGCGCGGCGAAGATGGACCACGATCTGGGTCTGACCGAGCGGCCCGAAGAAGATTCGTTCGACGACATGCTGCTGCACGTCGACGGCTGGCTGTGCGAGATCAAGGATGTCCAGATCCGTGACGGCCTGCACATCCTGGGGCAAACGCCAACGGGGGAAGCCGAACTCGATCTGGTGCTGGCCATCCTTCGGGCTCGCCAACTGTTCGGCGGCGAGCACGCCCTCCCCGGCTTGCGTCAGGCGCTGGGGCTGGCCGAGGACGGCACCGACGACCGGACGACGGTCGATCAGACCGAGGCCGCGGCCCGCGAACTCGTCGCCGCGTTGCAGGCGTCCGGCTGGGATCCCGAAGCGGCCGAACGGGTTACCGACAACGCCGACGTCGCGGCGGTGCTGCGGTTCGCGGCCACCGAAGTGGTGCCCCGGCTGGCCGGCACAGCCGCCGAAATCGATCAGGTGCTGCGCGCCCTGGACGGTCGTTTCATCCCGTCCGGCCCGTCGGGCTCGCCGCTTCGCGGCCTGGTCAACGTGTTGCCGACGGGCCGCAACTTCTATTCCGTCGACCCCAAAGCGGTGCCGTCCCGGCTGGCCTGGGAAGCCGGTGTGGCGCTGGCGGATTCGCTGCTCACCCGCTACCGCGACGACCACGGGCGGTGGCCGCAGTCGGTGGGGCTGTCGGTCTGGGGCACCTCGGCCATGCGCACCGCCGGTGACGACATCGCCGAAGTCCTTGCCCTGCTCGGCGTTCGGCCGGTGTGGGACGACGCGTCACGGCGTGTCGTGGACATGGCGGCGATTCCGCTGGCCGAGCTGGGCCGCCCGCGCATCGATGTGACGGTGCGCATCTCCGGCTTTTTCCGGGACGCCTTCCCCCACGTCGTGACGATGCTCGACGACGCGGTGCGGCTGGTCGCCGATCTCGACGAGCCGGCCGAAGATAATTACGTGCGTGCGCACGCCCAAGCCGACCTGGCTCAGCACGGCGATCAACGCCGCTCCACCACAAGGATTTTCGGATCCAAGCCGGGCACCTATGGCGCCGGGTTGCTGCAGCTGATCGACAGTCGCAACTGGCGTGACGACGCCGACCTGGCCGCGGTGTACACCGCGTGGGGCGGCTTCGCCTACGGCCGCGACCTGGACGGCCGCGAGGCTGTCGACGACATGAACCGGCAGTACCGGCGTATCGCGGTGGCCGCCAAGAACACCGACACCCGCGAGCACGACATCGCCGACTCCGACGACTACTTCCAGTACCACGGCGGCATGGTGGCCACCGTCCGCGCGCTGACCGGCCAGGCGCCGGCCGCCTACATCGGTGACAACACCCGCCCGGACGCGATCCGCACCCGCACCCTGTCTGAGGAGACCGCCCGGGTGTTCCGGGCGCGCGTCGTCAATCCGCGCTGGATGGCGGCGATGCGCCGACATGGATACAAGGGTGCGTTCGAGATGGCGGCGACGGTGGACTACCTGTTCGGCTACGACGCGACCGCGGGGGTGATGGCCGACTGGATGTACGAGCAACTCACCGAGCGCTACGTGCTGGACCCGGAGAACCGGAAGTTCATGTCGGAGTCGAATCCCTGGGCACTGCACGGCATGGCCGAGCGGCTGCTGGAGGCGGCCGGGCGCGGTATGTGGGCGGCGCCGCAACCGGGAACCCTTGACGGGCTGCGCCAGGCGCTGCTGGAAACCGAGGGCGATCTGGAAGGCTGACGCCTTCAGATGAAGTCGGACCCGCCGTCCACGTTGACGGTTGCGCCGGTGACGTAGCCGTTGCGCCGCGATGCCAGGTATGCGGTGAGGGAAGCGACCTCTTCGGGAAGGCCGGCACGGCCGAGGTCGCAGGGCTGGTGAAAGTTGTTGTCGATCCAGGTCATGACATCGACCGGATTGGTGGCGTCGAGTCCATCGGCGGCGAGGATGTCTTTGAGTGCCTCGGTGAAGCTCGCGGTCACAATGGTTCCCGGGCACACGCAGTCGACCAGGATGCCGTCCGCGGCAAGGCTTTTCGACAGGTTCTTGGTGACGCTGGCCAAGGCCGATTTCGATGCCGTGTAGGCGATGATCCGCGGGTTCTGGCGCTGAATCGAATGCGCGGACAACGTCACGATTCGCGCCCAGTCCGCGGCGCGCAGCAGCGGCAAACAGGCGCGAATTGATCGAACAGCCGACATCGTGCCGAGGGTGAACGCCTCGTCCCACTGGGCGTCGTCCATCTGCTCGAAATAACCGTCGCCCGGTCCGATCGTATGGACGAGGCTGTTGAGTTGTCCCCAACGTTGCGAGACCGCGTCGAAACCATCGACGATCGACGCGGCATCGGTCATATCGACGCTGATTCCCACGGCATCCGGAGCGCCCGCGCGGCGCAGCGACGTGACGGCGGCATCGAGCGATTCCCGGCTCCTGGCCATCACCGCCACGCTGGCCCCTTCGGTCGCCAGGGTTTCGGCGATTGCCAGTCCCATACCCTTGCTGCCCCCGGTGACCACGGCCGTCGATCCGGCAAAACCCAGGTCCATCGCTAGTCTCCTTTGATCGATTCTCCGACCCGCACGCCCAGCCCACGCAGGCAAAACGCAACCATGCGTTCGCGGAGATCCTCGCGATCGCCATCGCCCGTCGCCCAGTGCTGGTTGATGCCCGCCCACACCACCCCGTGAATGAACTGGGCGTCGATGGTCGGGTCGACGTGGTGGAACACGCCGCTCTGCAGACCCCGCTGGAGCGCGTCGCTGAGCGGTTTGAGCATTTCGGCGTACGCGGGCTGGACCAGTGCGGGGGACTGTGACTGAGCTTCCAACGACAGGCGACGCAAATCGGATTTGATGTTGTCGTCGAATGCCAAGTCGAGTCGTCCATCGATCCACGCTGCAACCGCGTCGATCTCCTTGACGGCGGCCGCCATTCGCCGTCGCAGTCGGCGTCCCTCAGTGCGCGCCATGTCGAGGAAGAGCGCGATCACCAAGTCGTCCTTGGATTCGAAATGGCGGTAGAACGCTCTGGTACCCAGGGCGGCTCGTTCCAGGACCGCGCCGATGCTGAGCTTCCCGATTCCCTGTTCGCGCAATACCGTTGACGCGGCGGCCAGGATCTCGCGGCGCACTGCTGCGTCCGGACCGAGCTTGTCGCGTCGTCGAGTGCGGGGGGTGTTCACGGATTCACGCAGTCGCGTCGTAGGCGGACAGATAGTCCGCGAACCGCTCGCGGACGCCTTCGGGTGTCAGGCCGTAGTCGGCCAGGTCGTAGTCATGTGCGCCGCGGGAGCCCGGTCGGTGATCTGCGGCCCAACGCTTGACGGAGGCATGGGTGGCATCGGTGAACGTCAAGCCCAAGGTGTCGTAGCCGGTTTGCAGCGTGCCCACCGGATCGTTTTGCAGGTCCGCGAACGAGACGTCGGCGAATCGGTGGTTGCCCATCCGGCTGCGGAAATCCATTGCCCGACCGACACCTTCAACCCAGCTGTTGACTTGTTCGGCGCCGAGCTCCCTGGGATCGTCGCGGTCGCTGCTCCAGCTGCGGACATACCGAATCAGGCTGCAGACCGAACCCATCACTTTGGCCGGATCGCGATGGCTCCACAGGAATTTGGCGTCGGGGTAGGCCTCAACGAGCGCGTCGAGGGCGAACATGTGCACGGGCGTCTTGAGATGCCACAGCACCGGTGGGCAGTGCCATTGCAACAGCCGGAGCGCCCGCCGATGAAAAAGGTAGGTTCCGCGCATGTCGCAGCCCATCAACCACGCGAGATAGCCGGGTGCACGAACGGCGCCGTCGAAGTGGAAGGTACGGAAGCTCATTCCCATCAGGTCCTGGCATTCGGTCGGGGCCGTGGGCTCGGAGTTGTACAAGGTTTTCATCAACGGAAACATGTCGTCGAGCATCTTCAGGCCGGCCTCGGCCTGCGCGATCCGCGGGTCGCTGTGTTCGGTGGCGGCCTCCGGCGGTGGGGTCGGTGCTTGCGATTCCCACATCCGCAGCGAGCGGAACTGCGGATCGGCGGCCACCAGCTGGCTCAGCGCAGTGGTCCCGGTGCGGGGTAGGCCGATGACGAAGACCGGGCCGCCGACCGCCTGGTCGTCGATCTCGGGGTGCTGGCGGTAGGCGTCCTCGACCTTGAGGCGCTGGATCAGGGCGTTGCTGATGGTGGCGTGCTGGATGACTTGCCCTGTGTCGTTGAGGTCCGCCTCGGTGTTCAGCGCTTCGACGATGCGTTCGAGTCCTTCGCGGTAATACGACGCACCGAAATCGTCGAGACCGGTCGCGGTTCGGGCACCGTCCTCTAACTCGTCGGCATCGAATGTCACCGTCCGAACCTCTCATGCACCGCGCGGCGACGCGCCGCGAGGACGGATCCACGCTCTTCACGGCTGACTTGGACAGTGTCCGAAGGCAATTCGGCGCGGAGATCATCGAACGGCACGACTCGTGTCGTGGGCGTGGGCGCAGTTTCGGTACGCACGCAGCGCAGGATGATCGGACCGTTGCTGTGCCCGGCGGTGTCAAGCCAATTGGCGATTCCGGGATCACGATCGCACAGCACGACTCGCACCAGCCCATCGGAGTCCACCACGGCCTGATGGGCATTCAGGCTGGACTGGTGGCGTCCATAGTGAATCGTCTCCCACCACGGGTTGCCAATCGAGAAGCTCCAGTAGATGCCTTCCGGCGGTTGCACTTCGACGATGAGTGCCTCGCCCGGGCACAGCTGCCACCGGCCGATCACCGGCCTGTTCTCCGCGGCGGCTCCGATGTCGGTGCGGTCGATCGGGGGCAGGAAACCGTTGGGGGGTGCGGCGGCGCCGAACTGCGAAAAGAACGCCAGGTTGTCCGCGACAAAGGCGCCGAGGGCGATCAGCTGCCGTGTCACCGCCAAGTCCGGATCGACGGGACGGCGGGTGACCGGTACGGCGTCGCCGAGTCGCTCGATGCGCAGCGACGATGCCACCTCGGTATTCCAGTCATAGAAGAAATGCCGCACCGTCAAAGTGGGATGTTCACCTTCGATGCGCATCCAATTGCCCGCTCGCCCCGGCTGTTCAGAGGCTGACAGCACCACCTCGAAGTTGCCGTCCGGATCCGTCTCGAGCTCGTCGACCAACTCGTTCGCGATCGCGGTGATGCCGTTCATCGTCTGCAGTCCGACGTAGCGGGCGGTGCCGCGATTGCCGAACAGTCGATAGCTCTCCCCGCCGCGCAGCGCGGCGCGGGTGTAGAGGCAATCCGGGCACTCCATACCCCAGGTCGCGATGTCGTCGGTGCTGGTGCGTTGGACGCGCAAGACCGGGTCCGGGTCGAATCGCAGCACCTCATCGATACCCGCGGTGAGCAGTACCAGCAGGTGCCGGATCCCGGCAGCGGCGTCGATTCGATTGTGGCTGGCCGACTCGGATTCGACGCTCTGCGCGGCGTCGTCGAGCCGGCTCAACAGGTGTGACCACGCTTGGAACACATCGGGATTGCGGGTTTCACCCGGAGATTCCGGCCCCAAAGCCGCCTCGGCGATCGTGAACGGCAACCATGACAGCGGCTTCTTCGGATCGCTCACGATTCCCTACTTCGATCGGCGCTCTACACCTTAAGTGAAAATAACCTTTTCGCTTAAGGTGTCATGACTATGTCAGCCGCACGCCGAGGATGTCAACGTTGAGGCCGCGCAGCGGTACGTTGTTCAGGTGACACCAACCTTCGCCGACCTCGCCAAGACGCAGTACATCCTGCTCACCACGTTCACCAAGGACGGCAGGCCCAAGCCGACGCCGATCTGGGCGGCCCTGGACAAGCAGCGCGGCGACCGGCTTCTGGTCATCACCGGAGAAAAGTCGTGGAAGGTCAAGCGAATCCGCAACACCCCGCGGGTCACGTTGGCCACCTGCACCATGAACGGCCGCCCGACCAGCGAAGCCGTCGAGGGAACCGCGGCCATCCTGGACAAGTCCGAAACTTCCGCCGTCTACGACGCGATCGGCCGGCGCTACGGCATCGTGGGCAAGGTGTTCAACTTCTTCAGCAAGCTGCGCGGCGGCATGGACAACAACGTCGGCCTCGAGCTGAAAGTGGCCTGAACCCAAGGCGTCATGGCGACGGTTCTCATCCCGATCCCAGACCGCGACTTCGACCCGACCGAGGTCGCGGTCAGCTGGCGGGTGCTGACACGAGGCGGCCACCGGGTGGTCTTCGCGACCGAAACCGCCACCCCCGGGGTGGCCGACGACATCATGGTGACGGGGCGCGGATTGGACATCTGGTCCGCGCTGCCAGTGCTGGGCGCCGTCCCGCTGATCGGCCTGATGCTGCGCGCCAACAAAGACGGGCGCAACGCCTATCGGGACATGTTGCACTCCAAGGAGTTTCAGCATCCGCTCGGCTGGGCACAAGCCACGCTCGACGATGTCGACGCGGTGCTGTTACCAGGTGGGCATCGTGCCCGCGGGATGCGCAGCTACATCGACAGCGACATCCTGCACCGGCTGGTCGTCGAGGCCTTCACCCGCGGGCTGGTGGTGGCCGCCATCTGTCACGGGGTACTGCTCGCCGCGCGCAGCATCGACCCCAACACCGGCCGTTCCGTCCTGTACGGGCGCAAGACCACCGCGTTGACGTGGGCAATGGAGCGTTTGGCCTGGCGCCTCACCCGATTCACCCGGTTCTGGGATCCGGATTACTACCGGACGTACACCGAGGAACCGGACCAAGCCGGCGGGTACATGTCGGTGCAGTCGGAAGTCACTCGCGCACTTGAAGATCCCGCCGATTTCCGTGACGTCGACCGCGGGTCGCCGCACTGGCGGCTCAAAACGTCGGGAATGGTGCGCGATACGCCGACCGACTCGCGACCCGCATTCGTCGTCGATGACGGTGGCTACGTGTCGGCGCGCTGGCCCGGCGATACCCACACGTTCGCAACGGTGTTGTCGCAGAAGCTGAACGCGGCCCGCTGACCGACTACGTCGCGGCGCCCGTTCCCAGATGCTCGCCGAAGAACGCGAATACCCGCCGCCACGCGTCCTCGGTGGCGTCCCGGTCGTAACCGAAACCCGCAATGCGAAGCAGCGGTTGGGCGGGCAGCTCGTTGGCGAAGCTGTGTCCAACGCCGGGATACGTCTTCAAGTCGGCGGTGATGTTCTTGGCGGCGATGGTCTTGTTCAGCTTCTCGGGCGCACCTCGCCCCAGCGGGTCGCGGCCGCCGAAGCTGGCCACAACCGGGCAGGCGCCGTCGAGCGTCTTGTCGAGGTCGCGGGGCAGCGGAGTGCCATAGAACGGCGCGGAGGCGCCGAAACCCTTGGGCGACATGACAAGAGCGAACTGGCCGCCCATGCAGAAACCCGCGATGCCGACCTGGCCGGAAGATTCCGGCATGGCTTTCAGGTGATCGCGCGCGGCCAGGATGTCATCGAGGGCGCGGCCGCGCTGCGTCTGCAGCTCCTTCATGACGCGCGTGATGCAGCGGATGCGGCCGCCGCGGGCATACAGGTTCGGGGTGAGCGCCAGATATCCCGCCGCGGCGATACGGTCATTGATCGACTGCTTGTCCCGGCCGTACCCGATCGCATCGTGGATCACCACCACACCCGGCCATGGGCCTTGTCCCGAAGGCGTGCTCAGTAACGCATCGATCGCTCCGCCGGGGGTATCGATCTGAATCGTCGTCATAGCGTCATCTAACTGCAATCACGACGGCGAGCACCACGGGAACTTGGACGCGGTCCGCGGACGTTGGTCTGGCATGGTGTCCCGGCTACTGCTGATCTACGCCGTCGTCGAACTCGCGGTGATCTTCGCATTGGTATCGACGATCGGATGGGGTTGGACCCTGCTGGCGCTGGTGGCGACCTTCCTGCTCGGCTGGGGCATCGTGGCCCCGATGGCGGGTTCGCACCTCATCCGCCGGATCGGGCAACTGCGCTCGGGCCTGGCCGAACAACGCGCTGCGGCCGGTGATGGTGTGCTGGTCAGCCTGGCCGCACTTCTCGTTCTCGTTCCGGGCCTGGTCAGCACGGTCCTGGGCCTGTTGCTGCTCGTTCCGCCGGTACGGTCGGCCGTCGGGCCCGGGTTGACCGCCAGGGCGGTACGCAAGTTACAGCGGCAAATGCCCGGGTTCAGTTACGCGAGCGCTTTCCGCGCGGAGCCGTATCCCGCGCCGTATCCCAGCCGGGCGGATGAGGGACGACGCGGCCACGGCGACTACATCGACGGCGAGGTCATCGATGTCCGCGACGTCGAGGCGCCGGTGCGGCCGCAAGGATTCGACGCGCGCTGACGCGGCGCGACGGACCGTCGCCGTTCTTCCGCTGACCGTTATCGCCATCGCAACAGTTGCACGTAGTTTTGGCCTGTGACCGATAGTGCTCGTTAGTCCCGCTCCGGTGACCCTGCTGGTCAACGGCCGGGTGCACAGCCCGGCCCAACCCGACGCGACCGCGATGGCCGTCCGCGACGGCGTCGTGGCATGGCTGGGCGGCGACGAGGTCGGCCGCCGCCTGTTTCCCGATTCCGACGTCGAAGACCTCCAAGGCGGTTTCGTGACGCCCGGCTTCGTGGACAGTCACATCCATCTCACCGCCACCGGATTGACGCTCAGCGGGCTCGACCTGCGCGCGGCGGCCTCGCACGCACAGTGCCTGCGGATGGTCGCCGACTATGCCGCCGCCCATCCCGGCCAGCCGGTGTGGGGGCACGGCTGGGATGAAACGTCGTGGCCGGAGCACACCCCGCCCAGCACCACCGACCTGGACGCCGTCCTCGGTGATCGGCCCGCCTACCTGGCTCGTGTGGACGTGCACTCCGCGCTCGCGTCGACGGGCCTACGACGGCTGGTCGCGGAGCTGCCGGGGGCGGCCGGCTTCAGCGCCGAGCGGCCGCTGATCGGCGACGCGCACCACCTGGTGCGAGCCGTCGCCCGGGACCTGCTGACGGTCGAACAGCTCGCCGAAGCCCGCGCTGCAGCGTTGGGGGCCGCCGCGGCGGCGGGCATCGTCGCTGTGCACGAATGCGCCGGACCCGAGATCGGCGGAATCGACGACTGGCTGCAGTTGCGGGCCCTCGATCATGGCGTCGAGGTGATCGGGTATTGGGGTGAGCCGGTGAGCAGCCCCGCGCACGCGCGCGAGCTGATGGCGACGACCGGCGCCCACGGGCTGGCCGGTGATCTGTTCGTTGATGGGTCACTGGGGTCACGCACCGCCTGGCTACAGGCGCCGTACACCGACGCGCCGGAGCACACCGGAACCTGCTATCTGGATTCCGACGCCGTCGAGGCGCACGTGCGGGCATGCACGCAGGCCGAAGTGACAGCGGGATTCCATGTCATCGGGGACGCCGCGGTCGCGACCGTGGTGGATGCCCTCGAGCGCGTCGTCGCCGACCTCGGGCCGGTCGCCGTCGCGCGCTGCGGGCACCGCCTCGAGCACGTCGAGATGGTCAGCGCAGATCAGGCCGTCAAACTCGGCCAGTGGGGCGTCATCGCCAGCGTGCAGCCCAATTTCGACGCACTCTGGGGTGGCCCCGACGGCATGTACGCGCAGCGGCTCGGTGCCCAGCGAGGCAGTCGGCTCAACCCCTTTGCGCTGTTAGCATCCCAAGGCGTGCCCCTCGCGTTAGGTTCCGACGCCCCGGTCACGGGCTTCGACCCGTGGGTCAGCGTGCGCGCGGCGGTCAATCACCGCACCCCCGGCAGCGGGGTCTCGGCGCGGGCTGCGTTTGCCGCCGCCACCCGCGGCGGCTGGCGGGCGGCCGGTGTCCGCGACGGCAAGACCGGCACCTTGGTGCCAGGAGCGCCGGCCTCGTACGTCATCTGGGATGCCGGGGACCTGGAGGTGCACGTCCCGCGCGACACCGTCCAGCGCTGGTCGACGGACCCGCGTTCCCGCGTGCCCGCGTTGCCGCGATTAGGTCGCGACAATGCGCTGCCGCGGTGCCGGCGAACGGTGCATCGGGGCGCTGTCGTCCATGGCTGAGGACTGGTCGGGCGGTGCCAAGCCCGAGGACCACAGCGGTAAGGGCGACGCGATGGGCGAGGATTTCTCCGAGCGGCCTGACACCGATCCCATCAGCGATGAGGCCGAATCGGACCGCGACGACCCGCCGGCCGATGTCCACCCCGAGCCCGGGGACTCCGCGGAGTCGGGATCTACCGACGAACGCCCGCCTGCCGGGGCGCGGTTGGGCGACCGGGTGGGGGCGACGGCGCGTGGTGCGCTGACCGGGCTGGTGGCCGCGGTGATCGCGCGGCTGCCCGGCGCCCAGGCCGCTCTGCTGCCCCGCCTGACCCGGCTGAGTTGCGCGGTGATGGGCGGCTTACTGTTCTGCGCCAGCTTCCCGTCGCTGAACTGGTGGTGGGGCGCCGTGGTGGGCGCCGCGTTGCTGGCGTGGGTGCTCACGCACCCCGCGACCACGCCGGCGGGCGGCCTGGGTTACGCGTTCCTGTTCGGGCTGGCGTTCTACCTGCCGCTGCTGCCGTGGGTCGGGCTCCTGGTCGGCCCCATCCCGTGGATCGCGCTCGCGACCGTGTCGGCGCTGTTTCCCGCCCTCTTCGGCCTGTGCGCCGTCACCGTCCGCCGGCTGCCCGGTTGGCCCATCTGGTTCGCGCTGGTATGGGCGGCTCAGGAGTGGCTCAAGTCGATCGTCCCGTTCGGCGGCTTCCCCTGGGGCTCGGTGGCATTCGGTCAGACGCATGGTCCGTTCCTGCCGCTGGTCCAGCTCGGCGGTGTTGCGCTGCTGTCCATGGCGATCGTGCTGGTGGGCTTCAGTGCGACGGCCATCGCGCTGGAGATCGTGAAGTGGTGGCATTCCGGTCACCCGACGCCCCAGGCCGTCGGCGTCGAGGATCCGGCGCACCCCGACCCGGCGCCGCCCGCGGTGGTCCTGCCCGGCATCTGCATTTGTCTGGTGCTGTTCGCATCGGTCATCGTCTGGCCGCAGGTGCGTCACGCCGGTACCGGGTCGGGTGGCGAGCCGCCGGTCACCGTCGCGGCGGTCCAAGGCAACGTCCCGCGGCTGGGCTTCGAGTTCAACGAACAGCGGCGCGCGGTGCTGGACAACCACGTCCGCGAGACCCTGCGGCTGGCCGAAGACGTGCGGGCCGGGGCCGCCCCCCAACCGCAATTCGTGATCTGGCCCGAAGACTCGTCGGACATCGATCCGCTGGTCAACAACGACGCCGCGCTGGCGATATCGCAGGCCGCGGCGGCCATCGGCGCTCCGATCCTCATCGGCAGCGTGCTCGAAGTGCCGGGACGCCCGCCGGGGGATCCGAACTACACCAACACCATGATCGTGTGGAATCCGGCCACCGGCCCGGCCGACCGCCACGACAAGGAAATCGTGCAGCCGTTCGGCGAGTACCTGCCGATGCCGTGGTTGTTCAAGCACCTGTCCGGCTTCGCGGGCCGCGCCGGAAGCTTCGTGCCCCGTCAGGGCTCCGATGTGGTGCACATCGCAGGGGTGCCGGTCGGCGTCGCCACCTGCTGGGAAGTGATCTTCGACCGGGTGCCGCGACAAGCGGTGCTCGGCGGTGCGCAGCTGCTGGCCGTGCCGGCCAACAACGCCACCTTCAACAAGACGATGAGTGAGCAGCAGCTGGCGTTTGCCAAGGTCAGGGCCGTCGAGCACGACCGTTACGTGGTGGTGGCCGGCACCACGGGAATCAGCGCCGTCATCGCCCCCGACGGCGGCGAGTTGGCACGCACCGACTTCTTCCAGCCCGCATATCTGGACATGCAGGTACGCCTCAAGACCAGGCTGACTCCGGCGACCCGGTGGGCGCCGCTGCTGCAATGGGTCATGGTGCTCGCGGCCGGGGCGGTCATTCTGGCCGGGATACGGCACAATGGATGGTTCCCGCGTTCGATTCGTCTCAAGTCCACACGTCAATCGAAGGGGGCCGGTGCGATCCCGGGCAACCCCCCGCCCGACGGGCACGACTCAGACACTGCGCCCGACGAGGGCGGGACCGCACACCGACACACCACGTCGACTGACGACACCGACAAGGACGGCCGACACTCTTTCCGTTCGGGCGACACATGAGGAGCTACATGACCACCGGCCAGCCGGCGCCCCAAGTCCCGGGCAATCGTCCCAGCCAGCGCGTCTTGGTGATCATCCCTACCTACAACGAGCTGGAGAACCTTCCGGTCATCCACCGGCGGCTCAAAGCGGCGTGCCCGCACGTGCACCTGCTCGTGGTGGACGACAGCAGCCCCGACGGCACCGGTGAGCTCGCCGAGGAGCTGGCGGTGGCCGATGCGGGTCGCACGCATGTGATGCACCGCACCGCCAAGGACGGCCTGGGCGCGGCGTATCTGGCGGGCTTCGCCTGGGGGTTGAGCCGTGACTACGCGGTGGTGGTCGAAATGGACGCCGACGGCAGCCACGCGCCCGAACAGCTGCACCGCCTGTTGGATGCCGTCGACGCCGGCGCCGATCTGGCCATCGGGTCGCGCTACGTCGATGGCGGCACGGTGCGTAACTGGCCGTGGCGGCGCTGGGCCTTGTCCTGGACGGCCAACACCTACGCCCGGCTGGCGCTCGGCATCGGCGTACACGACATCACCGCCGGCTACCGCGCCTACCGTCGCGAAGTGCTCGAAGCGATCGACCTCGACGGCGTGGACTCCAAGGGTTACTGCTTCCAGATCGATCTGACCTGGCGCACCATCTGCAACGGGTTCACCATCGCCGAGGTGCCCATCACCTTCACCGAGCGCGAACTCGGCGTGTCCAAGATGAGCGGATCCAACATCCGCGAAGCCCTGGTCAAAGTCACCCGCTGGGGTGTCCAGGGCCGGCGGTCGGGTGTCCGGGCCACCAGAGCCGACAACCGCACCTAGTAAGCGGTCCGGCCCCGGCTAAACCCGCGGGTCAGCCCCGACGGCGGGTCTTGATGATCTCGAGGCGCTCCTTGAGCAGTTCTTCGAGTTCCTCGACAGAGCGGCGTTCCAGAAGCATGTCCCAGTGCGTCCGCGGTGGCTTCACCTTCTTCGGCTCGGGCAGGTCGCCCTCGATCAGGGTTCCCTCCAGGCCGTTGCGGCACAGCCAGGTGCCGGGGATTTCGGCGTCGTCGGCGAAGGGAACCTCGAACTCCTCGCCGTTCTCGGTGCGATACTTCGCGAGCTGACGCGGCGCAAGGTCGTGGTTGCGGTCAGTCTCGTAGCTCACGGCTCCGAGGCGACTGCCTCTCAGTACACGATCAGCCATGGCTGCTACTCCTTTAGGTCTTCTTGGAGCTCTCCGGCTCCCTTACTGCGATCCGGTGAGATCTCTTCAGTTAGCAAACGCTGCGGCGATCTGCGCAGTTCCCGGCCAAAGCCGGCATACGCGACGCGACCATCCATGATACCGGGATCGCCGGGAAAACCCGACTAAAGTCGGCAGGCGTGAGCCGCCGCCGTACCCGCCCGCAGCCCTGTCGCTGGTGCGGTCGAGACGTTACCGATGCGGGAATGGGCCGTCGCCGCCAGTACTGCCGGCAGTCGTGCCGACAGCGGGCGTACGAACAACGGGCCTTGCTGAACCGGAACGGCGCGGCAGCCGTGCCTGACGACGCGGTGGTGCTGTCGGCCGACGAAGCGGCCGACCTGTCGGATCGCGTCTACCAGGTGCGGTGCGCGGCCGAGGACGTTGCCACGGCGGTCGACGAAGGTGCTGCCGCCACCGAGCTACGCCAGCTATGTGACGCGCTGATCCAAGCCGCCAGGGCGGCCGACGGCTGGCGCCGGGCGGGTGTGTGACCGCGCCAACCGGACCGGACCGGACCGGATCCGACGTTGCGCCCAACGTTTCACGACATGCGCCTGACCACCGGCTATGGCTGGCCGGGTACAGTCGCGCCATGGACGTCGGGCCATGTCTACAGCGCGCCGCTGTCCAGCGAGCACTCCGGGCATCCGGCGTCACATCTTCTTTGCGCGGCGCGGCGCACCCCTCCATGCCGGTCCTCCCGTAGCAGCCGGGAGCAGCGGACGTTTTGAAATCCTGTCGGAGTTGGCCATACTCACCAGCAACATTCTTGGTTCCAGAGCGGCACGACGCTGGTCGAACGGGAAACGACGTCGCCTCGTGCAGCAATTCCGTGACTCGGCGAGAACCGCATCCGGCGGTCAAAGACGGCCGAACGTCGTCAGGTGAAGGTTAGGCGAGGTTTGTGATGGTTGATCAACTCCAGCATGCGACCGAAGCGCTGCGTAAAGCGCTGGTCCAGGTTGAGCGCCTGAAGCGCACCAACCGTACCCTGCTGGAACGGTCCAACGAGCCGATCGCCATCGTCGGTATGTCCTGCCGCTTCCCGGGAGGCGTGGACAGCCCGGAGGCGCTGTGGCAAATGGTCGCCGACGGCCGCGACGTGATCTCGGAGTTTCCCACCGACCGCGGCTGGGATGTGGCGGGCCTGTACGACCCGGACCCCGACGCACGTCACAAGTGCTATGTGAACACCGGAGGCTTCGTCGACGGTGTCGCCGACTTCGATCCGGCCTTCTTCGGCATCGCGCCCAGCGAGGCGCTCGCGATGGATCCTCAACATCGGATGCTGCTCGAATTGTCGTGGGAAGCGTTGGAGCGGGCCGGGATTGACCCCAGCGGGCTGCGCGGCAGCGCCACCGGGGTGTTCGCCGGGCTCATCGTTCAGGGTTACGGCATGCTCGCCGAGGAGATCGAGGGCTACCGGCTGACCGGCATGACCTCCAGCGTCGCCTCGGGGCGGGTGTCCTATGTGCTGGGGCTGGAGGGCCCGGCGGTGTCGGTGGACACGGCGTGTTCGTCGTCGCTGGTGGCGTTGCACATGGCCGTCCAGTCGCTGCGTACCGGCGAGTGCGACCTGGCCCTGGCCGGCGGTGCGACCGTGAACGCCACGCCCACGGTCTTCGTGGAGTTCAGCCGGCACCGCGGATTGGCGCCCGACGGCCGGTGCAAGGCGTATGCGGGTGCGGCCGATGGCGTGGGCTGGTCCGAGGGGGGCGCCATCCTGGTGGTGGAGCGCCTGTCGGATGCGCAGCGGCTGGGGCACCCGGTCCTGGCGGTGGTGCGGGGTTCGGCGGTCAATCAGGACGGCGCCTCGAACGGGTTGACGGCGCCCAATGGTCCCTCGCAGCAGCGGGTGGTGCGTGCGGCGCTGGCCAATGCCGGATTGACGGCGGCCGACGTGGATGTCGTCGAGGGCCATGGCACCGGAACCACCTTGGGTGACCCGATCGAAGCGCAGGCGTTACTGGCGACCTACGGGCAGGATCGCAGCGAGCCCCTGTGGCTGGGTTCGATCAAATCGAACATGGGCCACACGCAGGCTGCCGCGGGGGCGGCCGGCGTGATCAAGATGGTGCAGGCGATGCGCCACGAGACACTGCCCCCGACGCTGCATGTGGATGCGCCGAGCCCGCACGTCGACTGGTCGGCGGGTGCGGTGTCGTTGCTGACCGAGGCGCAGCCCTGGCGGGCCGAGCGCCCGCGCCGGGCGGGCGTGTCGTCGTTCGGCATCAGCGGCACCAACGCGCACGTCATCGTGGAGGCCGCTCCGCTGGAGCCGGTGCGGGAGGCCGGGCCTGCGCGGCCGGTGGTTCCGTGGGTGGTGTCGGCGAAATCGCCGTCGGCGTTGGCGGCGCAGGCGGCTCGGTTGGCCGAACACGTTCGTGCGCACGGTGATCTGGACGTCGCCGACGTCGGGTGGTCGTTGGCGGGTCGCGCGACATTTGAGCACCGCGCGGTCGTTGTGGGCGGTGACCGCGACCGGCTGCTGGCCGGGCTTGACGAGCTGGCCGACGATGACCCGACCGGATCGGTCATTCGGGGCACCGCGACGCCGGCGGGCAAGACCGTGTTCGTCTTCCCCGGCCAGGGCTCCCAATGGCTGGGTATGGCTGTCGAATTGCTGGATACCGCACCGGTATTCGCAGAACAGATCCGAGAATGCGAAGAGGCCTTCGCCGAATTCGTCGACTGGTCGCTCACCGACGTGCTCCGGGGCGCCCCCGGTGCCCCGGGATCCGACCGCGTCGACGTCGTGCAGCCGGTGCTCTTTGCGGTGATGGTGTCGCTGGCCGAGCTGTGGAAGTCGGTCGGGGTGAATCCGGATGCGGTGATCGGGCATTCGCAGGGTGAGATCGCCGCCGCTTACGTCGCCGGCGCGCTGTCGTTGCACGACGCCGCCCGGGTGGTCACGTTGCGCAGCAAGTTGCTGACGTCGCTGGCCGGCCCCGGTGGCATGCTGTCCATTGCCTGCAGCACCGAGCGGGCCCGAGAGTTGTTGGCGCCCTACGGCAGTCGAGTCAGCATCGCCGCAGTCAACGGCCGCGCGGCCGTCGTGGTGTCGGGTGAGGTGGCCGCGCTCGACGAGCTCGTCGGCTTCTGCGCCGACCTCGAGCTGCGGACCCGGCGAATCGACGTGGACTACGCCTCGCACTCCGTTGAGGTCGAGGCGATCCGCGGTGACCTTGCGGAGGTGTTGTCCGGTATCGAGCCGCGGTCCTCGCGCATCGCGTTCTTTTCCACGGTGACCGGAAACCGTTTGGACACGGCAGGTTTGGATGCTGATTACTGGTATCGCAACATCCGTCAGACGGTGCAGTTCGACCAGGCGGTGCGCAGCGCGTGTGAGCACGGGTACCGGACGTTCATCGAATCCAGTCCCCACCCGGCCCTGGTGGCGGGCATCGAGGACACCGTCAACGACCACGGCGGTGACGACACCGAGGCCATCGTCATCCCCACCCTGGGCCGCGACGACGGCGGACTCGAACGATTCCTGACCTCGGCTGCCGCTGCGTTTGTCGCGGGGGTGAACGTGCGATGGCGCGGTGCGCTGGACGGCGCCGGGTTCGTCGAGCTGCCGACGTATGCCTTTGACCGGCGCCGGTTTTGGCTCTCCGGGGAAGGCATCACGGCCGACGCCTCGGGCCTGGGGCAGGGCGCCAGCGAGCACCCACTGTTGAGTGCGGTTGTCGAGCTGCCGGCATCTGGCGGGGTGGTGCTGACGGGCCGCCTGTCGCCGAGCCTGCAGGGCTGGTTGACCGACCACACCGTGTCCGATGCGGTCGTGTTCCCCGGATCCGGCTTTGTGGAGTTGGCGATTCGCGCCGGTGACGAAGTCGGGTGTTCGACCGTCGACGAACTGACGCTGCAGGCGCCGTTGATGTTGCCGGGCAAGGATTCCGGGTCGGGATCGGTTGCCGTGCAAGTGGTGGTGGGTCCCGCCGAGGTATCCGGCCGGCGCGGGGTGTCGATCTTCTCGCGTCCCGACACCGGCTCCGGCTGGGCGTGCCACGCCGAAGGAACGCTGAGCACGGGCTCGGTCGAGCCGGGTGCGGACTTGTCGGCGTGGCCGCCGCCGGGAGCCGTCAAGGTCGACGCTGCCGACGGCTACGAGCAGCTGGCCGCGCGCGGCTACGGCTACGGCCCTGCTTTCCAGGGTTTGACCGCGACGTGGGTGCGCGACGACGAGGTGTTCGCCGAGGTCCGGCTGCCCGACGCCGCCGGCGGCATCAACGGTTTCGGCGTCCACCCGGCGTTGCTGGATGCGGCCATGCACGCACTGATCGTCAGCCACCACATCGCCGGTCAGCCCGGCGAAGTCGTGTTGCCGTTCTCCTGGCAGGGCGTGTCGTTGCACGCCGCCGGCGCGTCGGCGGTACGTGCGCGCATCGCGCCGGCTACAGCGTCGGCGGCCTCCGCAGCGGTGTCGATCGAGCTGGCCGACGGACTCGGTCTGCCTGTGCTGTCGGTGCGCGCGATGGTCGCGCGCCCCGTGAGCGAGCGGCAGCTCCGCGCGGCGGTCTCGGCCTCGGGCCCGGACCGGCTGTTCGAGGTGGTGTGGTCACCGGCCGCATCGGCGACCGTCAACACCGAGCCGCCCGTGCACGAGGTATTCGAATCCGTTGACGCGGGCGAAGATCCGGTCTCAGGAACGTATGAGCGTACGCATCGGGCGCTGGCGGCCGTGCAGTCGTGGCTGACCGAGCATGACTCCGGAGTGCTGATCGTCGCCACCCGGGGCGCGATGGGGTTGGCGGGGGAGGACGTCCCCGATCTTGCCGGCGCTGCGGTCTGGGGGCTGGTCCGGTCGGCGCAAACCGAGCATCCCGGCCGGATCGTGCTGGTGGATTCTGATGCGGCGCTTGATGATAGCGCGATAGCGACCGTCCTCGCGGTGGGCGAGCCCACGGTGATGCTGCGCGACGGCAAGGCTTACACCGCACGAGTGCACGGCAACCGCGCGGTCGACGGCATCATGACGCCCCCGGCGGACGGTCCCTGGCGGCTCGGCATCAGCAGCGCGGGCACCTTCGAAAACCTGCAGTTGGAGCCCGTTCCCAACGCGAGCGCCGCGTTGGAGCCCGGCCAGGTTCGGGTGGCCCTGCGCGCCATCGCCACCAACTTCCGCGACGTCATGATCACCCTGGGCATGTTCACCCACGACGCCCTGCTCGGTGGCGAAGGTGCCGGCGTGGTGGTCGAAGTCGGGCCGGGGGTCACCGAGTTCGCGGTCGGTGATTCGGTGTACGGCTTCTTCCCCGATGGCAGCGGCACGCTGGTGCCCGGCGACGTCCGCCTGCTGCAGCACAAGCCCGCCGACTGGTCGTATGCCGAAGCCGCCGGCATCTCAGCGGTTTTCACCACCGCGTACATGGCATTCATCCACCTGGCCGACGTCAAGCCCGGACAGCGGGTGCTGGTGCATGCCGCCGCCGGTGGCGTCGGGATGGCCGCGGTTCAGCTGGGCAGGCATCTGGGCCTGGAGGTGTTCGCGACGGCGAGCCGCGGCAAGTGGGACACGTTGCGGGCCATGGGCTTTGACGATGACCACATCTCGGATTCGCGAAGTTTGGAATTTGAGGAGAAGTTCCGGGCGGTCACCGGCGGGCGCGGCATGGATGTGGTGCTGGACTCGCTGGCCGGCGAATTCGTCGATGCCTCACTGCGGCTCGTCGCTCCCGGCGGCGTGTTCCTGGAAATGGGCAAGACCGACATCCGCGACCCGGGTGTGGTGGCCCAGGAGTTCCCGGGTGTCCGGTACCGCGCCTTCGACCTGTTCGAGCCCGGCCGTCCCCGGATGCATCAGTGGATGGTGGAGCTCGCCGGACTGTTCGACGCCGGGGTGCTGGAGCCGTTGCCGGTCACGACCTTTGACGTGCGACGCGCGCGTACCGCGCTGCGGTACTTGAGCCAGGCTCGCCACATCGGCAAGGTCGTCATGACGCTGCCTTCTGGGCCGGGTGCCGGGCTGGGCGCGGGCACCGTGCTGATCACCGGCGGAACCGGCATGGCGGGTTCGACGTTGGCTCGTCACCTGGTGGCGCACCACGGCGTCGAAGACTTGGTGCTGCTGAGCCGGCGCGGTCCGGACGCGCCCGGGTCCGCCGAGTTGATTGCCGAGCTGCAAGCCGCCGGAGCCCGGGCGCGCGTGGTGGCGTGCGACGCCGCCGATCGGGCGGCGCTGGCGCAGGTTATCGCCGGCATTTCGGCGCAGCGACCGCTGTCGGGCGTGATTCACGCGACCGGCGTGCTGGACGACGCGATGGTCACCTCGCTGACACCCGAGCGCATCGATGCGGTGCTGCGGGCAAAGGTCGACGCGGCCTGGAACCTGCACGAGTTGACCCGAGACCTGAATCTGGCTGCCTTCGTGATGTTTTCGTCGATGGCCGCGCTGGTGGGCTCGTCGGGCCAGGGCAACTACGGGGCGGCGAACTCGTTCCTGGACGGGCTGGCCGCACATCGGCGAGCGCACGGGCTGCCGGCGATCTCGCTGGCCTGGGGACTGTGGGATCAGACCAGCGCCATGACCGGCGGACTGGACGCCGCCGACCTCGCCCGGCTGGGCCGCGACGGGATCCTGGCGTTGTCCTCCGACGAGGCCATGCAGCTCTTCGACACCGCATTGATCGTCGACGAACCGTTCCTGGCGCCGGCCCGCATCGATCTCGGCGCGCTGCGGGCCCATGCGGTCGCGGTGCCGCCGATGTTCACCGATCTGGTCAACGCCCCGACGCGCCGCCGTGTCGATGACTCACTGGCGGCCGCGAAATCGAAATCGGCGCTGGCGCATCGCCTGGACGGGTTGTCCGAGACCGAGCAGCACGCCGTGCTCCTGGATTTGGTCCGCTCGCACATCGCCACCGTGCTGGGGAACAGCACGCCCGAGGCGATCGACCCCGACAAGGCGTTCCAGGAGTTGGGCTTTGACTCGCTGACCGCGGTCGAGATGCGCAACCGGCTCAAAACCGCTACCGGACTGGCACTTTCGCCCACCTTGATCTTCGACTACCCGACGCCCAACGGCCTGGCCGGCTACATCCGCACCCAACTCGCCGGCGTCCCACAAGAGATCAAGCACGCACCGGTCGCTCGCGCCACCGACGATGACCCGATCGTGATCGTCGGCATGGCGTGCCGCTATCCGGGCGGGGTGAACTCGCCCGACGACCTGTGGGACATGCTGACTGAGCGCCGCGACGTGCTCTCCGAATTCCCGAGCGATCGCGGCTGGGACCTGGCGGGTGTGTACAACCCCGATCCCGATGTTCCGGGCACCTGCTACACCCGCATCGGCGGCTTCGTGGACGGTGTCGCGGACTTCGATCCGGCCTTCTTCGGCATCGCGCCGAGCGAGGCGCTCGCGATGGATCCGCAGCAGCGCATGTTCCTCGAGCTGTCCTGGGAAGCCTTGGAGCGAGCGGGAATCGAACCCGGCAAGCTGCGCGGCAGCGCCACGGGAATGTTCGCCGGCGTGTACACGCAGGGCTACGGCATCGGCGCGGCCCCTACCGCGGAGGGCTTCCGGCTGACCGGACAGTCGTCGAGCGTGGCATCGGGGCGGGTGTCCTATGTGCTGGGGCTGGAGGGCCCGGCGGTGTCGGTGGACACGGCGTGTTCGTCGTCGCTGGTGGCGTTGCACATGGCCGCGCAGTCGCTGCGTACCGGCGAGTGCGACCTGGCCCTGGCCGGTGGCGTCACGGTCAATGCCACGCCCGACATCTTCGTGGAGTTCAGCCGCATGCGCGGGTTGTCCGAGGATGGCCGGTGCAAGGCCTACGCCGGCGCTGCCGACGGCACCGGATTCTCCGAGGGCGGCGGCATGCTCGTGGTGGAGCGCCTGTCGGATGCGCAGCGGCTGGGACACCCGGTCCTGGCCATGGTGCGCGGCTCGGCCATCAATCAGGATGGCGCCTCGAACGGGTTGACGGCGCCCAATGGTCCCTCGCAGCAGCGGGTGGTGCGTGCGGCGCTGGCCAGTGCCGGATTGACGGCGGCCGACGTGGATGTCGTCGAAGGTCATGGCACCGGAACCACCTTGGGTGACCCGATCGAAGCCCAGGCGCTGCTGGCGACCTACGGGCAAGAGAGGGCGGAGCCCGAGAAACAGCCGCTGTGGCTGGGTTCGATCAAATCGAACATGGGCCACACGCAGGCCGCCGCGGGGGTCGCCGGGGTGATCAAGATGGTCCTGGCGATGCGCCACGAGATGCTGCCCGCGACATTGCATGTCGATGAGCCCAGCCCGCACGTCGACTGGTCGGCGGGTGCAGTGTCGTTGCTGACCGAGGCGCGGGCCTGGCCCGGCGACCGTCCGCGCCGGGCGGGCGTGTCGTCGTTCGGCATCAGCGGCACCAACGCCCATGTCATCGTCGAGGCCGTGCCGGTCGAATCGCCGCGCGTCGTGGACGGCCCCAAGGCGCCGGTGGTGCCGTGGCCGGTGTCGGCGAAATCGTTGTCGGCGTTGAACTCTCAGGCCACCCGGTTGGCGGCCTACCTGCACAACCGACCGGATGTGGACGTTGCCGACGTCGGGTGGTCACTGGCGGGCCGGTCGGCCTTCGAGCACCGGGCCGTCGTCGTCGGTAGCGACCGCGACCGGCTGCTGGCGGGGCTGGACGAATTGGCCGGGGACGACCCGACCGGCTCGGTCATTCGTGGCACGGTAACCGCCGGCAAGACCGTCTTCGTGTTCCCGGGCCAGGGATCCCAGACGCTGGGCTTGGGAATGGGATTGCACGCCGGCTACCCGGTCTTCGCCGAGGCGTTCAACACTGTCGTGGCCGAACTGGACCGGCACCTGCTTCGCCCGCTGCGCGAAGTGATGTGGGGGCACGACGAAGACCTGCTGAACAGCACCGAGTTCGCGCAACCCGCGCTGTTCGCGGTGGAAGTCGCCCTGTTCCGGCTGCTCGAATCATGGGGTGTGCGCCCCGATTTCGTGATGGGCCACTCGATCGGGGAGCTGTCGGCCGCGCACGTCGCCGGTGTGCTGTCCCTGGAGAACGCCGCGGTGCTGGTGGCGGCCCGGGGTCGCTTCATGCAGTCCCTGCCGGAGGGTGGCGCGATGGTCGCGGTGCAGGCCACCGAAGACGAGGTGCGTCCGCTGCTGGTGCCCTCGGAAGAAGCCGGCGTGGCCATCGCCGCGGTCAACGGGCCGACGTCGGTGGTGATTTCGGGCGCCGAAGATGCGGTGGTCGCGATCGCGGACCGGCTGCGCTCCGACGGCCACCGCGTGCATCGACTATCCGTGTCGCACGCCTTCCACTCCCCGTTGATGGATCCGATGATCGACGAATTCGGAACCGTCGCAGCCGGACTGGCCATCGGCAAGCCCACGATCCCGATCGTGTCCAACGTGACCGGACAGCTGGCAGGGGACGACTTCGCTTCGGCCGCGTACTGGAAGCGACACGTGCGCGAGGCGGTGCGATTCGCCGACAGTGTGCGTTTCGTGCACTCGGCCGGCGCAAATCGGTTCCTCGAAGTCGGGCCGAGCAGCGGCCTGACGGCATCGATCGAAGAATCACTGGACTGCGATCCGATGGCAGCCCCGGTGACGACGATGTCCGCCCTGCGTAAGGATCGCCCGGAGCCGGTTTCCCTCGTCAATGCCGTCGCGCAAGGGTTCGTCCGCGGGATGGATGTGGACTGGCGCGGCGCCCTGGGCGGAGCTGATTTCAAAGCCAATTTTGTCGAGCTGCCCACATATGCCTTTGACCGGCGGCGCTTTTGGCTTGCCGCCGACGGCGCCCCGGCCGATGCCGCGGGCCTGGGCCTGTGCGCCAGCGAGCACGCCCTGCTGGGCGCGGTGGTGGAACTGCCGGCCTCGGGTGGAGTGGTGTTGACCGGCCGGTTGTCACCCAGCACACAGGGCTGGCTGGCGGATCATGCCGTCGGCGGCGTCGTGCTGTTCCCCGGCGCGGGATTTGTCGAGTTGGCGATCCGCGCCGGCGACGAGGTGGGCTGCGACATCGTCGACGAGCTGAATCTGGCGGCGCCGCTGGTGTTGCCGGCCGGTGGGTCGGTCGCGGTTCAGGTCGTGGTTGGCGGCCCGGACGATTCGGATGCCCGTGCGGTGTCGGTGTTTTCGCGGGCCGAAGTGGGCTCGGGCTGGTCATTACATGCCGAGGGTGTGCTGCGGGCGGGTTCGGTGCAGCCGAGCGCGGATCTGTCGGCGTGGCCGCCGGCGGGCGCTGTCCCGGTGGATGTCGGCGACGGGTACGAGCTACTGGCCGAGCGTGGTTACGGGTACGGGCCCGCGTTCCGGGGCCTGACATCGATGTGGCGTCGCGGCGATGAGGTCTTCGCCGAAGTGTCGTTGCCCGCCGACGCCGGGGTATCGCCGGCCGGTTTCGGCGTCCACCCGGCTTTGCTCGACGCGGCGCTGCACGCGGTCATGTTGGCCTCCGATAGCGAGGAACTCGCCGAGGGTTCGATGTTGGTCCCGTTCTCGTGGCAGCAGGTGTCGCTGCACGCGGCGGGGGCCGGGGCGGTACGCGCGCGGATCGTGCCGGTGAGCCCGTCGGCGGTGTCGATCGAGTTGGCCGACGGGTTGGGGTTGCCGGTGCTCTCGGTGGCGTCGATGGTGGCCCGTCCGGTGACCGACAAGCAGCTCCTGGCCGCGGTCTCGAATTCGGGACCGGACCGGCTCTTCGAGGTCATCTGGTCCGCTCAGCCATCATCGGCGGTGCAGCCGGTGGCGTTGACCGCTTGGGGTGCACCGGAATTGGACGGCGCCGAGGCCGAGCGATCGGCGGTGCTGTTCGAATCGGAGCCGGTGTCCGGCGACGTGATCACCGAGGTGTACGCGGCGACGCGGACGGTCCTGCCCGTGCTGCAATCCTGGTTGTCCCGCGACGGCGCCGGAACCCTGGTGGTAGCCACCCGGGGCGCGATGACGCTGCCGGGGGAGGACGTCACCGATCTGGCCGGCGCGGCGGTCTGGGGGTTGGTGCGGTCGGCGCAGACCGAGCACCCCGGACGAATCATGCTCGTCGACACCGATGCGCCCCTGGATTCGGACGCGATAGCAGCGGTTCTGGCGCTCGGCGAGCCCCAGGCAATACTGCGCAAGGGGACGGTCTACACCGCGCGGGTGCTCGGCAGCCGCGCCGTCGGCGGGCTCTTGCTGCCACCCGGCGACGGACCGTGGCGACTCGGCATGAGCGGCTACGGCACGATCGAGAATCTGCGGATAGAGCGGATTCCGGACGCCGACGCGCCGTTGGGCCCCGGCCAGGTGCGAGTCGCGCTGTCGGCCATCGCGGCCAACTTCCGTGACGTCATGATCGCGCTGGGGCTCTATCCAGACCCCGAGGCGATCATGGGAATCGAGGCCTCCGGCGTGGTCTTGGAGACTGGGCCGCAAACCGCTTCGCAAGACGGGCGTTTCGCCGTCGGCGACCGCGTGATGGGGCTGTTCCCGGACGGGACCGGAACAATCGCCAAGACCGACCAGCGCCTGCTGGTCAAGGTGCCGGCCGGCTGGTCACACACCGCCGCCGCGACGGCGTCGGTGGTGTTCGCCACGGCGTCTTATGCGCTGGTGGACCTGGCGGGCGCCAAGCCGGGTGAGCGGGTGCTGGTGCACGCCGCCGCCGGTGGGGTCGGAATGGCCGCGGTCCAACTGGCCCGGCACATCGGTCTGGAGGTGTTCGCGACCGCCAGCCGTGGCAAGTGGGACACCTTGCGAGACATGGGCTTTGACGACGATCACATCGCCGACTCGCGCAGCTTGGAGTTCGAGGAGAAGTTCCGGGCGGTCACCGGCGGGCGCGGCATGGATGTGGTCCTGGACTCGCTGTCCGGCGATTTCGTCGATGCTTCCCTGCGCCTGGTGGCCCCCGGCGGGGTTTTCCTGGAGATGGGCAAGACCGACATCCGCGACCCCGAGGTCGTGGCCCGGGACCACTCGGGTGTGCGCTACCGCGCCTTCGACCTGTTCGAGGCCGGACCGGATCGCATCGCGCAGATGCTCGACGAGTTGGCCGCCATGTTCGGCGAAGACGTGCTACGGCCGTTGCCGGTCACCAGATTCGATGTGCGGCGTGCGCCCGCCGCGCTGCGCTACCTGAGTCAGGCCCGTCATGTCGGCAAGGTCGTGATGACGATGCCCGACGCGTGGACGGCGGGCACGGTGTTGATCACCGGCGCGACCGGAATGGCCGGATCGGCGGTCGCGCGGCACGTCGTGAACCGCCATGGCGCACGGAATCTGGTGTTGGTCAGCCGCCGCGGTCTGGATGCACCGGGCGCCGCGGAACTGGTGGCCGAGCTCAGCGCGGCCGGGGCGCACGTGCAGGCGGTGGCCTGTGATGCCGCCGATCGCGAGGCCTTGGCCAAGGTGATCGCCGATATCCCGATGCAGCATCCGCTGACCGGGGTGATTCATGCCGCTGGGGTCCTGCACGACGCGGTCGTGACGTCGCTGACCCCCGACCGGATTGAATCCGTGTTGCGGTCCAAGGTCGACGCGGCCTGGAACCTGCACGAGTTGACCCGCGAGTTGGATGTGTCTGCCTTCGTCATGTTTTCGTCGATCGCAGGACTTGCGGGGGCATCGGGTCAGGCCAACTATGCGGCCGGCAACTCATTCCTGGACGGGCTGGCCGCCCATCGACGGGCGCACGGGCTGCCGGCGATCTCGCTGGGCTGGGGTCTGTGGGATCAGGCCAGCGCCATGACCGGTGCGTTGGGGGCCGCCGACCGTGCCCGGTTCGGCCGGGACGGGATCGTCGCCATGTCCTCGGACCAGGCGCTGGAGTTGATGGACACCGCGCTCATCGTCGATGAGCCATTCATGCTGCCCGCCCACATCGACCTCGCGGCATTGCGGGTCAAGTTCGACGGGGGCACGTTGCCGCCGATGTTCGTCGATCTGATCAACGCGCCGACGCGGCGCCAGGTCGATGACTCGTTGGCTGCCGCCAAGTCGAAATCCGCTCTGCTGCAACGCCTTGAAGGATTGCCCGAGGATGAGCAGCAATCGATCCTGTTGGATTTGGTGCGTGCCAACATCGCCACCGTGCTGGGAAGCGCCAGCCCGGAGGCGATCCACCCGGACCGGGCGTTCCAGGAACTCGGGTTCGATTCACTGACCGCCGTCGAAATGCGCAACCGGCTCAAAGCCGCGACGGGGCTGGCGCTTTCACCGACGCTGATCTTCGACTACCCGAACTCCGCCGCGTTGGCCGGCTACATGTATCGAGAACTGGTCGGGTCGTCGGACCAACCCTCGGTAGCAGCCGCACCGGGCGAAGCGGAGATTCAGCGGGTCGTCGGATCGATTCCGGTCAAGCGTCTTCGCCAGGCGGGGGTCTTGGAGCTGTTGCTGGCCTTGGCGAACGAATCTTCCGGCGGCAACGGGCAGTCCGCGGCGCCGGCGGCGACTTCTTTCTCTGCGGAGAAGGACATCGCCGATATGGACCTCGACGACCTCGTGAACGCCGCGCTGCTGGACGACGACGAATAGCCATGGGCCGCGTCAGCGACGGTGCAGAGCGCAGCGATGATGAGGAGCGGCGCCATGAGTGAGGGCTCTCTGTGAGAATCGCGGTCACCGGGGCCAGCGGTGTACTCGGTCGCGGCCTCGCCGCCCGGCTGCTCAGCGGAGGTCACGACGTCGTCGGGATCGCGCGTCATCGCCCCGAAAGTTGGCCGAGCGCCGCGGACTTCGTTGCCGGCGACATCCGTGACATCGCTGCGGTCAAGCGCGCCCTGGCCGACGCGGAGGTGGTCGCGCATTGCGCATGGGTGAAGAGCCCCGGCCCGGATGACCGGATCAGCTCCCAGGTCAACATCGACGGGACGTCCAATGTCCTCGCGGCGGTGGCCGAAACGGGCGCCGGTCGCATCGTTTTCCCGTCGTCGGCACACGTGTACGGCGGGGGAGACACCGCGCGCTCCGAGGGCGAGGCCCTGACCCCGCTTTCGGCCGAGGGCCTGCACACGGCCCGCGTCGAGGACATGCTGGCCGCCTCCGGTGCTGAATCGGTGGTGATCCGCTCGGCGCTGATCGTCGGTCGCGGCGTGGACAACTGGGTGCGGCGGGTACTGTCGGCGCCGGCCTTCTCGCACGGCGCCGACGACCGGCCCCTGCAAGTCGTCCACCTCGACGATGCACTGCGAGTGGTGTTGGGTGCCGTGGTGGATCCCGCGAACTCAACCGGCCCAGTCAATCTCGCGGCTTCGGGGACGACGACATTTCGTCAGATCGCCGCCGCCCTGCGGCGTCCGATCGTGCCGCTGGCTGGTCCGTTCGCCGCGCTGTCACCCAAAGGGGCGGCGGCGGAACTGGACCTCATCCGCAGCGCGCCGTTGCTGAACACGGCGCGGTTACGCGATGTTTGGGAATTCGAGCCGGCGTGGAACGCCGACGAGGCGGTCGAGGACTTGGCCCGGGCGGTGCGCGGACGCGTGACACTGGGTGAGCGGGTGATCTCACTGCCCTGGCGGCTGGCCGCCATCCAGGATCTACCGGCCGTCGACGCCGCTGCCGACGACGGAGTGATGCCCAGTCCGGCGGGGCCAGAAGGACTTAACGGCGAATTCGACACCCCGATCGATCCGCGATTCCCGACCTATTTGGCTACCAACCTGTCGGAGGCCCTACCCGGACCGTTTTCACCGTCGTCGGCGTCGGCAACGGTGCGCGGTCTGCGGGCCAGCGCCATGTGCGTCGCCGAGCGGTTGCGCCCCGGGGGGATGATCCAGCGTGAAATCGCCATGCGCATGGTCGCGGTGTTCGCCCACCGGTTGTATGGCGCCATCACGACCGCGCATTTCATGGCCGAGACCGTGCCGTTCGTCAAGCCGGCGACCGTCGTCAGCAACAGCGGGTTCTTCGGGCCGAGTATGGCGTCGTTGCCGATCTTCGGCGAGGAGCGTCCACACTCCGAAACCGGCCGCCTCCGAGAGCAATTGCGGACGGTTCGCAACATCGGGGTATTCGGCGTCAACCTGATCGGCCTGTCCGCCGGCGCGCCCCTGGACACCCGCGAATTCGTGGCCGATGTCGATCGCCTGGAACGCCTGGCCGACGGTGACCTCGTTGGGCTCGACGATCGTCGGCTGCTGAGCCTGATCTCGCTGGCGCGCGACCAGGTGGTGCACGGCTGGGTGCTGGCGGCGGGCTCGTTCCTGCTGTGCGCGGCGTTCAACGTGCTGCTGCGCGGTTTATGCGGGCGAGACATCGCCGCGCCCGGTGGACCGGAATTGGTCAGCGCCCGTTCGGTCGAGGCGATGCGGCGGTTGGTGGCCGCCGCGCAGCGCGATCCGAAAGTGACGGCGCTGCTGGCCGAACCGGGCGACCGGCTGGACAAGCTCGCCGTCGAGGCACCGGAATTTCATGCCGCCCTGCTAGACGAGCTGGCGCTCATCGGACACCGTGGTCCGGCCGAGCTCGAGATGCTGTCATCCAGCTACGCCGACGATCCCGAGCTGCTGGTCCGGATGGTGACCAGAGCGATGAGCGCGCCGTCTGCGCCGCAGCCGCAGCGCTCCCGGATTCCTCTGCGCGCCAAGCCTATTGCGACTCTGGCCACACAGCAACTTCGAGATCGCGAAGTCCGCCGCGACAAGGTGGTGCGGGCTAACTGGGTGCTACGCACGTTGCTTCGCGAATACGGGCGTAGGTCGGTCGAGGCCGGACTATTCGACACCGCCGATGACGTCTTCTATCTGCTCGTCGACGAACTCGACGCCCTCCCGGCGGATGTGGGCGCGGTAGTGGCCCGTCGCCGGGCCGAGCAACGCCGGCTTGTCTCGGTGGCGCCGCCGACGGTCTTCAGCGGAAGCTGGCAGCCAACCGCGACCTCATCGGATGCCCTGGCCAGCGGGGACACCATGCGTGGTGTCGGTGTGTGCGGGGGACGGGTCCGCGGCCGGGTGCGGATCGTGCGGCCCGAGACGATCGATGACCTGCAACCCGGCGAGATCCTGGTCGCAGAGGTCACCGACGTCGGCTATACCGCGGCGTTCTGCTACGCCGCCGCGGTCGTGACCGAACTGGGCGGCCCCATGTCGCATGCCGCCGTGGTGGCCCGTGAGTTCGGCTTCCCCTGCGTGGTCGACGTGCAAGGCGCCACCCAAGCATTGCCGCCGGGTGCGCTCGTCGAGGTCGACGGCAGTACGGGCGAGATTCGGGTGCTGGAGCTTGCCGCGCAAGACACGCTGCCGCGCTAGTCGAACTCCAGGTGCAAGCTGGTGGGCCCACTCATGCCGAGAAGTGGTCTCCATGGTGGGTTTTCGGTGCATCGTGGATGCGTTAGGCGGTGGGTAAGAATCTTGAGTGCTTCGGAGAGTTCCCGCCTGGCGAGGTTCGCGCCAAGGCAGTAGTGCGCTCCGCCGCCAAAGGTGAGGATGGGCGGAGGATCATTGCGAGTGATGTCGAAGTGCGTGGGCTCGTCGTAAATCGACGGATCCCGATTGGCGGCGTAGGTGTTTACGATGATGAAGGTGCCGGCCGGAAAGGTGTAGTCGCCGACCGTGACGTCGTCGGTGACGCTGCGAAGGGTGCTGCACATCGACGGTGAGTGGCGCATGGTTTCTTCGACGGCATTCATCCCGAGCTCAGGGCGGTCGCGAAGCAACGCCCACTGTTCCGGGTGCTCGCATAATACCTGCATCGAGGCACCCAATTGTGTACGCGTGGTGTCGGTTCCGGCCAGCAGGATGCTGAAGGCCAGCATCCGGACCTCACTGGCATTGAGCCGGTCGCCGCGATCTTCAGTCCGGATGAGTTCGGAGAGCAAGTCGTCTGTCAGGGTCTTGCGTCGATCGGTGATCATCCCATCGATGTATTCGTCGAAAGCATCCCATGCCTTCAGGACCTTGGGCTCTTCCTCGGCGAGATCGCAGTCGAAGCTGACTATTTTGAATATGTCTTCCGCCCATTTCGAGAACAGCTGCCAGTCTTGCCGCGGTGCACCCAACAGGGCACAAATGACCGGGATCGGGTACGGTCTGGCGATCTCCTCGACGAACTCACAATGTCCTTCCGCGACAACGGCCTCGGCGAGATCGTTGATGACGGCGTGGATCGTTTCGTCCATGCGGGCGGTTGCCCGCGGGGTGAATGCCTTCGACACCAGGCTGCGCAGCCGACGATGTTCGTCGCCCTCCATGCACAGGATGCTGCGAATCACCCTGTCCCACAGCTCACCCGACGTGATGCCGTGAGCTGTGAGGTGTATCCCGGGCGGGATCACAAACCGGGGGTCGCGAAGTATCGTCCGGGCAAGCTCGTAGGACAGCACTTCGGGACCTAGCGGCCCGATCGCGATCGGCGCCTGCTCCTGAGCCGCCCGAATCCGCGGGTACACCTGATGCGGAGATTCGGTGATGTCGTAGCCGAGCGTGGGGAGACCCGCATCGAAGACGTTCGGCCTCGCGATCATCGGGATGTCTCCTCTCGTTGGCGCAGCAGCGATCATGGGATGTTGGTCGCCAGAAATGTCAGCGGCAGGCCCAAGATCGACACGTCGTTTTCGTCGAGATAGGAGCCCTCGCCCGCGAAGTGTTGCCGGAATCGCGTTGTCGCGCCGTAGCGTTCGGCAACGGCGTCGGCCGCCGAGGCAACCGGAACTCCGATCACCACGGTATACACCCCGTCACCGTGACGCTCGAGGAACTCCGTTACCGAACCGGCTACCTGCCCGGCCGACCCGGGTATCGGACTGATCAGTTCGATACCCCGATTCCAGTCGAGGTGAATGTCCAGGCCGAGCTCGCTCAGTTGCAGGGGTTGAAAGACGAATCCCAGATCGCTGAACATTTGCGCGGCAGTCGCATGTCGCTCCGGTGCCACGGCGAACACGACGTGATGGAGCAGGGGTGAAACGTCTTTCGTCGTCGATTCCTCAGGCATCGGACACTTCCTATCCGGCGGTATTGGCGCGCAGGACTCCGCGCGGGAGCAGCAACGGCAGGTCGTTGTAGGTGACGATGCCGGGAGGCGCGGCGACGACGGCGGGTATCGCGGTGATGGCCGGCATCGCGGTGATGGTCAGTCCCAGCGTGATGTAATCGTCCAGCGTCTCGCCCGCAAAGCCCGGTGGCGGAAGGAAACTCAGTGTGGTTTTGATCGTAGGCTGGCCTTGCACCTCAATTGTGTAGCCCATGTCCAGCGGCCAATCCGGGTCCAGCGACTGGCCCTTGCGCCATCGCCCGCGGATCTCGATGATCTCCCGATCTCCGAGGATTCCTTTCCAGCGGACGTCCACCCCGGCGACGCACCCCTTCTTGATCGTCCAGTCGCCGGGAAGGGTCAGATCCTCAGTGGTTTGGGCGTATTGGGCTTCGCAACGCACGTCGTCGAGCTCGGCACCCAAGGCGTCGGCGATCAGCAACACGGCGTCCCGGAAGATGCCGGAGCCCTTCTCGGTGATGGCCGGAAGATCCGGCTGATCGATGGGATAGCCGAAGCCCATGGGTATTTCGGTTGCGGGCGAGTTGTAGATGGTGGTGTCAACGGACTCCAGCACGGAGACCTTGTCCACCCGGTCCGAAAGCCCCGCCGACACGATGGCGAACAGCTGGATGAAACCGGGGTTGATGCCGCTGCCGAAGATGGTCGATCCGCCGTCGCGGCAGGCCCGCGCGATGCGGTCCCGTCCGGCGCCGAGGAAGTGGCCGGTGATGAACCCGGCGGTGCCCACAACGTTGATGCCCGCGCCCAGGATGCGGACCAGTTCGTCAACGTCGGCGAACATCGGGTTGTAGACCACGCAGTCCGGCTTGAGTGCGAGCAGCACCTCAATGTCGTTGGTGGCCTTCACATCAAGTGGTCCGATCCCGCACAACTCACCGACATCGCGCCCGACCTTCTCCGGCGACCAGGCATAACATCCGACCAGCTCGAGCGTCGGGTTCGCGGCGATCGCCCGGACCGAACTCTTGCCGACATTACCGGTCGTCCACTGAACGACCCGATAGGTCAACGGGCCGGCCCTTTCATGGGTGCGACGCCGCCTGCGCTTGGCGAGCCAGCCTGTCGTTGTGGATCTTGACGAGTTCACGGAAACCCAGCCGGTGATACTTCGGTATCGGCTGGATGCCCCATACGTCCTGGGCGGTGGCCTTGCCCTCGGCACCCTCGGGCGGCCCGAAGGGTGGATAGGGGTACTTGCACTCCAGAGTGTCGTTGGAGTATCGGATCTTGAGTAGCTCACTGCAGATCTGGGTGAGGCTCAGCGTCGGGTATCCGTAGTAGACGGCCATGAACGGCAACGTGAAGGCGCCCTCGATCACCAGGGCCACCAGGCACACCAACACGGCCCGCTTGATCCATTTGTGCATCCGCGCGTAGTACGGCGTCGTCCCCGGTTCGAGGTCGGCGCCCGGGCTTTTGTCTTCGGTGGATGACGGTACGGAAGGGCTGGTCATGGCACGGCTCCCTGCTAGTCGGAGAAGATTTCGCGATTGACGGTGTGCAGATAGGGGATGGCGAGAAATGGGGTGATGTAGAAGATGTCGTAGAGCCACCAGCCGATGACCGGGAAGACGACACCGGCGTACCGCACGTCGGCGAACATGGTCATGTTGAACACGTAGGCCGACCAGATCACCACGCCCATCCAGCACGTGACGACCATCCACTGATGACCCCAGCGCTTCATCTGTAGGAAGCCGATCGCCGCGGCCACCCGCATGGAGAAGACCGTCAGGATCAGGCCGGCCACATAGGCTTTCTCGCCCGGCCCCGCCGCGCCCCCGACCCACAGCTCGTTGTAATGCCAGAAATAGCCGGCGTCGAACATGTTGCCCCAACCGACCATCAGCACGCGGTTGATCAAGGTGTGGTTGGCGACCAGGTCCAGGGCCCAGCCCAGACTGTTCAGCATTCCGTCGATCAGCACCAGATAGCCGATCAGGGTGACGATCATGGGCCGAACCGACAGGCCGGCGCGCAGGGCCTGGCGCTGCAGCCATACCCCACGCATGAAAATGGGAAATCCGATCAGTCCCGGCGCCCACATACCCATCAAGCCGGCGCCGACGATCATCCACTTATCGGCGCGGCGCTGAGCTTGGCGGGACTCGTCGTGGTGATCCTCGAGGCCGACCGACGCTTCGCTGCCGGCCGGCTTGCTGTCCGAACGTCTTTTCAGCAAGGGAAGATTCACAGGTCCCACCACCCCCGCGCAAACGACATGTAGAGCTGGATTCCGAACATCGCCAGCAGGTAGCCGTAAATGAAGATCTGGAAGACGATGAGCGCCCTCTTGCGCTTCTCCTCCTGTCGGTCCATGCCGGTTGCTCCTTTCCTAAGGTGAACTGCTCGATGAGTCTGCGGTCCCGAGGCTGGCAGCCGCGACTTCACGTAGACCATCGGTGACCGCCCCGTCCGTGCTCAGCGGCGCGAGTATGCACGCGTCGGCCGCATCCAATTCCGTTGCGCCGGCGGCGATCAACTGGGCCGCGGTGACCAGCACCCTGGTGGACGGCGGCTCGAAGTGGAAGGCTTGGTCGGCGGTGCGAATCGCGACCGCGCATCCGACCAGTCGCAGGGCCGTGGCCAACGGAATTCCGGATTCGGCGACGATCACGTCGGCCTCGCGGTCCGGCGGCAAATAATGCATCGCCAGCGTGGCGAACCGCTGGCGGAACGACGGTTTGAGTTCCTTGAGTGAGCTGCGATAGGCAGGGTTGTACGAACACACCAGCATGAAGTCATCGGGTGCTTTGACAACCTCGCCGGCACGGTCGAGGTAGAGCGAGCGCCGGTGATCGGTGAGCGAATGCAGGATCGCCAAGGAGTCGTGGCGGGCCTCGACGACTTCGTCGAGATAGCAGATCGCGCCGGCTTTGACCGCCCGGGTCAGCGGGCCATCGGTCCAGACCACATCGCCGCCGGTCACCATGAAGCGGCCGACGAGATCGGAGCTGGTGAGATCGTCGTGGCAACTGATGGTGATCACGGGCCGTTGCAGTAGGGAGCCCATGTGTTCGACGAACCGGGTTTTGCCGCACCCCGTGGGCCCGGTGAGCATCACCGGGATGCGGCGGTGGAAGGCCTGCTCGAAGAGCTGAACTTCATTGCCGTTGGCGAAATATATTTCGTTGGTCATCTTTTCCCTAACCGGGCGGCGTTCACGCTGCGACCAGTTCACGATGGACATGGGCCAGTACTCGGGGCAGCTCCTCGATGTGCCGGATCCGTTGCGACCGCCGGGGTCCGAACACCTCGGGGAGGGGATCGACGCGGGTCGGTCCCACGCCCACGTAGTACACCGACACCCCGGCCTCGTTGGCCTCATCGACGGCGTGCGCGGCGTCGGCCCAGGCATACCGTCCCTCGTAACCTTCATCGGAGATCAGCCCGTCACCGATGACGATCAGCAGGCGGCGCTCGGAGGCCTGCGCCAGCAGCCGGCTCGTCAAATGACGAAGTGGCGCACCGAGTCTGGTGTACCCCCGGGTGGATAATCCGAGACGGCTCGGTGGCACGAAACGACGGTCTTCGAAGTCCTTCAAGCAGCGGACTTCGACTCGATGACGAGTGTTGCCGGTGAATACGAAAACACCATGGCGCTCGTGTGCCAGCGTCATGGCGCGCGAAAGTGCATCGGCACACGACAATTCCAGCTGGAAAACGCGACCGCCATGCACCCCTAACGACGAACTGCCGTCCAGCAGCAACGCCGTGGTGACGTCGCGGCCGCTGGGCAGCAGGTCGCGGAACACCTTCGGCTCCTTGGCCTCGCCGGTCGCCAGATCGATGTAATGGTTGACGTACTGGTCGACATCGAGGTCAGAGCCGTCTTCGAGCCGGTTCGTCATCGCGCGGTAGGTGTGTTCCTCGAACCACTTGCGCACGTCGACGGCCACCGGCACCGGGCGGCCGGCGTGCCGTCCGTCGGCATGCTCGATGACGGCGACATGGTCGCGCATGAATCGCTGTGTCCACATGTTCCATTCGGGATAGGGAATCCCGGGCCGATGCTGCGGTGTGACGTCTAGGTCGTCGTCCTGCGGCCGGCTCGGTGGCGGCAGATTGGGGTTGCGCACACCCCCGTCGCCGCCGACCGGAACCGAGTACGGCCTCGGCAGACGCTTCTGCGTTGTGGTCCATGGCATCCTGCCAAAGCTGCGTCGCAACTTGTCGCCCAATCCGTGCGGGGCCGTGTACGCCAGCGGCAACGAGCCCAGCAGCGGATGGACGACCAATTCCTGGCGCGTCGCCGCCAATGCGATTGCCCGGTTGAGCATCTCCACGGCAGCCAAGTCGCCGGCTTCGATGTGGACTTCGGGAAGTAATCGTCGGACCTCGGGTAACAGGCCCGCCCACCGCGACGCGATCCAGCCGAGGGCGACGCCGGCCTCGACGAGCGTGAGTGCGCGCAGTTCGCGGGCGGAGAGCTCGTTGAGGCGATATTCGGTGACGCGTTCCTTCGATGGCGAACATTGCAGGGCCACACCACATGTCAGGGTTCTGCGCGTCCAATCGGGCATCGCGGGGTAGGGGACATGAACGAAAGTGAGCGCCGCGTTCACACCGAAGCCACGTCGTTCGCCCGTGACCAGCCGCACGCCTTCGCGACGTTGGTCGCTCAGCGCGACCGCCGTCACGGAACAACCCCGTTCCAGCGCCATCGCGTGGCCGTCGGAATGTCCGCAGTGTTCAGTCATCGGCCGAACCCCGCGCGTTCCGGCTGCCCATGCCGCGGTTCAGAACGTGCCGATGTTGGAGAACAGCCAATACCAGAACCAGATGATCAGTCCGGTGCCGCCCCAGGCGGCGACATAGCGAAGGATTTCCCATAGATAGCCCATGATGTGACTTCCTCGGTGGCGTAGTGGATTTCGGCTCGTGCATGTCAGTCGGAGAAGAGTTCGCGGTTGACGGTGTGCAGATAGGGGATGGCGAGGAACGGGGTGATGTAGAAGATGTCGTAGAGCCACCAGCCGACAACGGGCAGGACGACGCCGGCGAAACGCACGTCGGCGAACATGGTCATGTTGAAGACGTAGGTAATCCAGATGACCACGCCCATCCAGCAGGTGACGATCATCCACTGATGACCCCACCGCTTCATCTGCAGGAAACCGATGGCTGCGGCAATTCGCATGGTGAAAACGGTCAGGATGAGGCCGACTTCCAACGCTTTTTCGCCGGGGCCGGCCGCGCCGCCGACCCACAGCTCGTTGTAGTGCCAGAAGTATCCGGCGTCGAACATGTTGCCCCACCCGTTGAGAAGCACACGGGCCAGAATCGTGTGGTTCGCCACCAGGTCAAGGGCCCATCCGACCGTGTTGATGGCGGCGTCGATGATGACGAGGTAGCCGAGCAACGTGACCAGCATCGGCCGAACGGAGAGGCCGTCGTGTTGGGCCCGGCGCAGCAATCGCACGCCCCAGAGAAACAGCGGCAAGCCGAAGATGCCGAGGGCCGCCGTCCCGATCAGGAGACTGCCGGAGATGAGCCATTTATCGGCCCGACGCTGCGCGAGCTGCGACCGCTCCATGTGTTGGTCGATGGTCAGGCTCACCTGCGCGGCGTCCCCTGACCCGGTAACTGTGCCAGCGCCGGCTCCGCGTCGGTGCAGCCTCGGCAGACTCACGAATCCTCCCTGTCATCGACACTGAATGGATCGGCTTGTGCACTATAACAGGCTGACTGTAGTCAGCAGAAGGCACGCATGGCGTCTCCTAAAATGTCGGTACAAACTGTCGCGGCCGCGACCGCCTCGTGGTGGTATCTCACGGGGCAACGGCACAATTCGCGCGCTACGCAGCAGCCTCACCGCTTATACGAAGCGCAATCTACTGACGAAAGTCAGCTGTCAATCGTTGACACGCCATTCAGGGGACGCCTACGCTCAGCGAGCGCTCAGCCGTTGCGGCATGGTGTGCCGGCGGTGGAGAACGGTTCGTTCGTTCAGGCGCTGTCGGTGTATGCAAAGGAGTGGCAATGACGCCCGAGTCGCCGACCGAGAAGAAGTATCGCGTAATCCAATGGGGCGTCGGCAACGTCGGAACGATAGCGCTGCGCCATTTTGTGCACAACCCTGCCTACGAACTGGTCGGAGTCCTGTGCAATCGTCCGGAGAAGGTAGGCAAGGACGCCGGTGAGCTTTGCGGCAAAGCACCGACCGGGGTGCGGGCGACCACTGACAAGGCGGCCGTCGAGGCACTCGAAGCCGATTGCGTGTTCTATGCGCCGCTATGGTCCGACCCCGATGAGGTGTGCCGCTTACTGCGCGGAGGCAAGAACGTCGTCGCCTCAGGCGGCGCCTGGTGGTATCGAACCGAACACAGCAAGGCGGATATCGACAAGATCGATGCCGCCTGTCACGAGGGTGGGACGTCGTTTCATGCAGGTGGTGTCAACCCCGGCTTTGCCGGAGACCTACTCGTCCTGACGCTGGCCCGAATCGTCAGTCAGATCGACACCATTCACATCTATGAGGTGGTCAATTTCGGGAGGGACACCCTGAAATATCTGTATGAGATGGGGATGGGGAGCGATCCGGCCGGGTTCGAGGATGGACCGAATCTGCTGGGCCAAGCCTGGCCATTGTTCGCGCAATCGATGGTGATGGTCGTGGAGGGAATGGGTAAAACAGTCGAGAGATACACGACTGAGGTGGAGCTAGGGTCCGCCACGCGTGACATCCCCTTCGAAGGGGGAGAGACCAGCGACATGCCGGGCTTCAAGGGTGTGATCAAGGAGGGCACGGTCGCTCGCCAGCATCACAAGTGGACGGCTTGGGTGGAGGGTAAGCCCCTCGTGATATTTCATGAGATATACACGATGGATACCTTCGATGCCATTGAGCCGCATGAAGATTGGCCACAGCATTACCACTACCGCATAGTGATTGAGGGCGATTCATCCACCGAGCTGATTCTGCAGGGGGCGCAGGACGCGAATGGCGGATACGCGCTGCCGGGCTACACCTGGACCGCGATGGGGCCCGCCAACGCCATTCCCGCGGTCTGCGACGCTGCGCCGGGATTCATGTCCCACAACGAACTCGGGCTTATGCCGCTGCGTGGCGTCATACGGCCTTAGCGCCGCGGCGTGTCACGGTTTCAAGCTTCGCAATGTCCTCGCGACGTAGTCCTCCAGCAGGGTGTGGCCAGTCGGCCAGTGGTTGGTGGTGATCAACAGGGCGTAGAGACCCAGCAAGAAAAACACCGCACTGTTCATGGGGTTGACGTCCGAATCCGTTTCACCACGTTCTTGGGCCTGCGCGATCTCCTGGGCGACCAGAACGATCAGCGGGTGATCCCTGCCGTCTTCGGTCTGCGGCCGGGTTTGGGAGAAGTGGAGCGCGAGAAAGTCATTGAAGAGCCGATCGCCCAGTCGGCGTTCCAATCCGACGACCAATCGGACCGCCTCATTCAGCGCGGAAACAAGATCGTGCTTGGACTTCAAGAATTGCGCGTATTGCTTGGCGATGCGGTCCTCTTCGCGACGCTCCAGCTCGAGCAACACATGCTCCTTGGTGGGGAAGTGGAAGAAGAAGGTCCCGTGGGCGACGCCCGCTGCGGCCACAATGGCACCCACGTCGGCCTCGGCCATCCCGGCGCGGGCGAATTCACCAATTGCGGCGCCCATCAACCGCTCTCGCGTCTGCAGGCGCTTAGCTTCTCGTGCCGATAGCCGATCCGTCACAGCCATTCTCTTCCTCAAGGTTGACCTGGCTCATGTAAGAGTTTCGAGGCTAACTCGACCAGTATGCCGCGTCTCGGCCAGAAAGGCTTGCACAACTTGACGATTGTCGGACTATCCGCACCGAGTCAGGGATCAGCCCCGTGAATTCGTTGACTTTAGTCAGTACTATTCATAGATTGAACGGCGCACCACCCCACACATCGGAGGACCCAGCATGGCATTGGAGCAGTTCAGGCTGGACGAGCAGGTCGCGATCGTCACGGGAGCCGGGAAGGGTGTGGGAGCGGGCATTGCCCGGGTGCTGGCGGAGGCGGGCGCCACGGTGGTCGGGACCGCACGGACCGAGGCGGATATCGTTGGCACGGTTAAGGGTATCGAGGCGGCGGGCGGCACGGGGCTGGCGCTGGTCGCGGATGCGATGAGTCGGGCGGACGGCGAACGGGTGGTGAATACGGCCGTGCAGCGCTTCGGCCGCATCGATATCCTGGTCAACAATGTCGGCGGGTCGACCTACGCGCGATTCCTGGACATCACCGATGAAGACTTCCGGCACACTTTCGACTGGTGTGTGACCTCCGCCTTCATCATGAGCCAGCTCGTGGCGCCACACATGCTCAGCGCCGGACACGGTTCCATCATCAACATTTCATCGGGCTCGGCGCGGTTCGGCATACGGGCGCTCACCGCCTATTGCGTTGCGAAGGGCGGCCTCGAAGCGCTTACCCGCGCCATGGCACAGGAACTCGCGCCGAAGATCCGCGTCAACGCCATCGCCCTGGGGTCATTCGCCACCGACGGTCTGAAGGGCAGCCTGGACCTGATGCCCGGGTCGCTGGAGAAGATGCAAGAAGCCACACCGTTGCACCGGCTGGGCGACGTCGAGGATCTCGGACGGCTCGCGGTGTACCTGTCCACTCGCGATTGTTACGCGACCAACGCGACGTTTCACGTCGATGGCGGCATCGACTCGAACAATTCGCCGCTGCCGATACCCGATTACTGAGCTGCGCTGCAATTGAACGCGTCATGATGGGTCATCACCCACCGCCGGAAGGACGAGGGTAACCATGCGCAGAGTGATTCAATTCTCCACCGGTAACGTGGGCCGGCATTCGTTGCGGGCCATCATCGGCAGACCAGACCTCGAACTGGTCGGCGTGCACGCCGCCGGCAGCGAGAAAATCGGTCAGGATGCGGCGCAGTTGTGCGGACTGGACGAACCGACCGGCATCATCGCCACCGACGACATCGACGCCCTGGTGGCACTCGGCGCCGACTGCGTGGTTTACACGTCTCAGGGTGAGACTCGGCCGATGGAAGCTATCGAGCAGATGGCCAAGTTTCTCACGGCGGGCATCAACGTCGTCGGTACATCGATGGTCTGGCTGGTCACGCCTCGCCACGCCGACGACTGGTTGCGCGAGCCCCTGGAGAGTGCATGTGCGGCCGGCGACGCCTCGCTCTATGTCAACGGCATTGACCCCGGTTTCTCCGGCGATACGCTGGTGCACTCGGCAGTCAGCCTGACCACCCGGGTCTCCTCGATCACCGTGCAGGAGATCTTCGACTACGGAAACTACGATGACGCCGAGTTCACCGGTGCAGCAATGGGTTTCGGCACAACGGTCGATGACGACTCGCCGATGATGTTCCTGCCCGGGGTTATCGTGGCGATGTGGGGTGGCCAGGTCCGAAGCCTCGCGGACCATCTCGACATCAACCTCGACGACGTGCGGCAGCGCTGCGAACCTTGGTATACCCCTGAGCGAATCGACTGCACCATGATGACGGTGGAGCCCGGACAGATGGCGGCGGTGCGGTTTGCCACCGAGGGCGTGCGCGATGGCGAGCCGGTCATCACCCTCGAGCACGTCACCAGGCTCACCCAGGCTGCTGCGCCCGACTGGGAATTCCCGCCCGAGGGACACACCGGTGTGCACCGCGTCGTCGTCGAGGGCGAACCTCGGGTGGAAATCAACACCCACGTTTCGCATCCTCTTTTCGATTCGACTGATGCCGGCTGCATCTCGACGGCCGGTCGGGCTGTCAATGCGATCGACTGGGTGTGTCGCGCGCCGCAGGGGTTGATCGCGGTGGAGGACATCCCGCTCTCCGCGACGATGCGTGGCCTGATGTGGAACGACCACTAGCCCGACGCATGACGACATCAATGCCGGGACGCGTTGCCGGTAAACGCATTCTGATTACCGGTGCTGCCCGCGGTATGGGACGCAGCCACGCGCTGCGGCTTGCGCAGGAGGGCGCGGACCTCATCCTGCTCGACATCTGCCAGTCCTTGCCGCAGATCGAATATCCCTTGGCCACAGAAGACGACCTGGCCGAAACGGTAAGGTTGGTAACTGATTTCGGCTGCCGCTGTGTGAGTGGCATCGTCGATGTTCGCGACGAGGCACAACTGCGGGCTGCGGTCGATGGCGGCGTCAGCGAGCTGGGCGGTCTCGACGGGGCGGTGGCGAACGCCGGTGTGCTCACGGTGGCGCCATGGGACAGGACGACTGCCGATCAGTGGCGCACGGTGGTCGACGTCAATCTCATCGGGGTGTGGAACACCTGCGCGGCCGCGATACCCCACTTGCTCAGCCAGGGCGGCGGCAGCCTGGTCAACGTCAGTTCTGCCGGTGCCATCAAAGGCTTTCCGTTGCAGACGCCCTACACGGCTGCCAAGCAGGGCGTCGTCGGCTTGACGTTGGCCTTGGCTAACGAACTGGCGGCACAGAATGTCCGCGTCAATACCGTGCTGCCCACGGGTGTGCCCACCGGGATGGTTCCACCGTCGTTCGGACCGCTCTTGGGTGAGCAACGGTCGGACCTGATTCCGATCTTCGTCAATGCGATGCCCACGCCCGCCGTCGCGCCCGAGGACGTCAGCAACGCGGTGCTGTTCCTGCTGTCCGATGAGTCCAGATATGTGACGGGACTGCAGTTCAAGGTCGACGCAGGGGTGACCATCAACTAGAAATTCGAGCCCGATTCATCTGCTCGAACTCGCGTGGAAGGCCAAGGGGGCGTCGCTCGCCGGCCGCCGCACGCACAGAGATCGCGCCGACACCGTGGGCCGGCGCCCAGATGAGGATCTGCTCGGCGGCCGAGTTTTTTGCGCGTTCGCGCTGCCGACGCGAGCTGCAAGGGATACAAATAGCTGTCTTCAAAAGGAGAACCTTATGAATATGGTGCGGACGTCCGCGCTCGGCTTGACGGCCACCGCGGTCTTGATCGGCGCCGCGGTGGTGGGCTGTGGCGGGGACAAGAGCTCGACGGGATCATCGGGTTCGGCCTCATCGTCCGGCGCGGCTGCCTCGTCGAGCCCTTCGAACAGCGCGGCCGCGGCGTCACCGGGAGCCCCGGCGGACTACAGCAATCTGCTGATCAAGCCCAGCGACGTCGGCCCCAACGCCACCGCTGACGGGCCACCGAGCCAGAACCCCAGCGGCATCACCGGGGTGGGACAGGTTTTCAAGAACCCCGATGGCAAGCGCACAATCGTCGACACGATCGCCGTGTTTCCCGATGCGGCCACGGCCGCCCAGACGGCGGCGAACATGCGTGACGTCGTCGCGAAGAAGGTGAGCGGTCAGCAGCAGCCCATCGACGTCGGCACCAACGGGTTCATGGTGATCGGCCAGGCAACCGACCCGGCCAACCCGATGGAGATTTCCGAGGCGGTGTTCGTCGAGGGCAGGGCCATGGTCGATCTGGAGTCTGACTGTGTCATCGGCAATCCCACGCCGGCCGATGTTTTGCTCGATCTCGCCCGTAAGCAAGACGCCGCGGTCAAAGCGGGTCTGCCCGGTTAGCTTCACACGGGCCAGCTGTCCGGCTGCAGCTCGTAACGCAGCGCCGCAGCCGGCGGCAACGGCCGTCGATCGTTGACCGATATCGCGTCGATGACAAGGGTGACGTAGCGTCGCCAGCCATCGCTGCCCGCATCCATCGTCGACAGCACGCTGAAGAGCATCGCGATCAGGCGAGGCAGGTCGTCGGTGACCAGGTCGGCGCGGATGCTGCCGACTCGCTGGCCTTCGCGGGCGAGCTCGGCGAGTGCGGTGTTGAGTGACACCGAGATGTCGGATGTGAGCGACCCGGCCCGGCGCGCGGCGGTCAGCAGGCTGTGTTCGCGCGCCCCCAGCGAGATCGCCGCTTCGATCAGTTGGGTGAGACCTCGCAGCGGATCCTTCGCGACGCGCGCACTGTCGATCACCGGGGTGAGGTCCTCGGCGATGCTTTGGTCCAGGGCGGCGCGCACCAGGTCGGCCTTTGCCGGAAATCTGCGATAGAGGGTTCGCTCACCGACGCCGGCGCGGCGCGCGACCGCTTCCACCGGGGCGTCGGGTCCCAATTCGCCATAGACCTCTCGCGCGGCGCGCAGGATGCGCTCGACGTTGCGCGCCGCGTCCGCCCGCAGCGGCCGGTCTTCAACCGCGGTCATCGTGACAGCGTAACTGACAGTTGACTGTCAACAGCCGCAGCTCTACGCTCTACAACTGGCAGTCAACTGGCACTTAGTGGAAACGTGGGTTATGGCAATACCTTTGGAAACCTCCGGCTCCTGCGCTGACGCCGACCTCCCGGTGCTGCCTATACCGCGGCCTGGACACTGCCCGCTCGCGCCGCCACCCGAGTTCGGCGATTGGCGAGAACAACCCGGGCTGCGGCGTGCGATGTTCCAGGGCAACCCGGTCTGGGTGGTCAGCCGCTACCGCGATATCAGGGCCGCGCTGGTCGATCCGCGCTTGTCCGCGAAGACCATTCCCGACTCCATCATGCCGAAGGACGCCGACAACAAGGTCCCGGTGATGTTCGCGCGGACCGATGATCCCGAGCATCATCGGTTGCGGCGCATGATGACTGGCAATTTCACCTTCAGGCGTTGCGAATCGATGCGGTCGCAGATCCGGGAAATGGTCGACCACTACCTCGGCCAGATGATCGACAACGGTGCGCCGGCCGATCTGGTGTCCGAATTCGCCTTGCCGGTGCCGTCAATGGTGATCGCGCTGTTGCTGGGAGTGCCGTCCGAAGACCTCGAAATCTTCCAACACAACACCACGACCGGGCTTGACCAGAAATCCACCGACGCGGAAAAGGCCCAGGCGTTCGGTGCCATGTACGCCTACATCGAGGAGTTGGTGGAACGCAAAGAGCGCGAACCCGGCGATGACTTGATCAGCCGCCTGGTTACCGAATACGTGGCGACGGGGCAACTCGACCATGCCACCACGGCCATGAGCAGTGTGATCATGATGCAGGCCGGTCACGAAACCACGGCCAATATGATCTCGTTGGGAACTGTTGCGCTGCTGGAACATCCCGAAGTATACGAGCGACTCGGACAGACGAACGATCCCGCCGCTATTGCGAACATCGTCGAAGAGTTGATGCGCTACCTCAGCATCGTGCACAGCCAGGTCGATCGCGTCGCCACCGAAGACCTCACGATCGGTGGGCAGCTGATCCGCGCCGGGGAGTTCGTCATGATGAACCTGCTCGCTGGGAACTGGGACGCCGAATTCGTCGAGAATCCCGAATCCTTCGACCCCGGCCGTATCACCCGCGGGCACTTGGGCTTCGGGTACGGCGTTCATCAATGCATCGGAGCGAACCTGGCCCGTGTCGAGATGCAGGTCGCGTTCGCCACTCTGGCGCGCCGCCTGCCCAGGCTCAAACTGGCGGTGTCACCCGAGGAACTGAGGTTCAAAGACGCCCACATCTATGGCATGAAAGGGCTTCCGGTGAGCTGGTGACGATTCGACCGGGTGCTGACGCATTCGCTCGACGCGGCAACCGGCCACTCTGCCGTCGAACGCGATGCGGCGTGGCGGGCGGTATTGGATGGCCTTGTGGGCCCCGCGGTTCTTCAGCGGCAGGGCAAGGGGTTTCTACCGGCCCGGGCTTGTCGTCACCATCATGGGCCGGCCTCAGCAGCTCAAGGCCGTGCCCACACCATCCGGTGCCGGCGCCGACTTCAGGCAGCCGAACGGCTCGATCCCGGCGGGACTGAATCTCGCCGCCGACTGATGGGCATAGTTCACGCAATAGAGGCCGGCTTGGTCGGCCCGGCACCGGTAGTCACCGAATGACAGCGAATCTCCGTTCGCCAGTTCCGCCCCATTGCCGTTGATGAAAGGACCGGGATCGGCCCGGGCGGAGCCGATCTGCAGGTTCATCCCGTCGAAGCTGATCCAGCCGCCCTGCCATTGGCCATAGGCAGTCGCGGGCGCCGGCGGTGGATTGGTCAAATTCACCAGGCAGGCCAGGGTGCCGCCGGAGTGTTTGGCATCCGTCATGCAGGAGACCTTGCCGGGCCCCTTACCAGCATTAGCCGTCAGCGCGATGTCGTCGCCGAGTGGTGTGGCCGCACCGTCGCGGGTGGCCGTGTGAAACCGACCCGGATCGGCCGGGTGGCCGGCCTCTATCCATGCGATGACGTCGGAGATTGCCGCACCGGCGGCCGGTGCGGTGGTTGGTCCCGGCGATTTGCTTCCCGGCACTGCGGCGCCGGCGGATGTCTGGGTGGTGCTCGAGGTTGGCGCTGAATGGCCGCCCGTGGTGTGTGAGCACCCGACGACCAGTAATGACGCGGCGATCACCGCAGCTTTGCGCATTCAGTCAGGCTAACCGCCGCGCCGGGCAATTAAGGCGCTGCGCGCGCGTTACGACCATCATGTCGGTTACCGTCGGGTTATGCATGACCGCACCGTCCGCGCACGCACGGCCATCGGCACCGTCGAAGGCTTCACCCGCGACGGGGTCAATCGGTGGCGGTCGATCCCGTATGCCCGTCCACCGGTGGGGAGCCTGCGCTTCCGGGCGCCGCAGCCCGCCCAGGCGTGGTCGGGTGTGCGGCACTGCCATGGCTTCGGCAACTGCGCGCCCCAGCAGCGCCGCTACACCCTGCTCGGCTTCGGTCGGTACCAGCCGATGAGCGAGGATTGCCTCACCCTCAACGTCGTGGCGCCCGAGGGCGACGCCGAAGGACCGCTACCCGTCATGGTGTTCATCCACGGTGGCGGCTACTTCCTGGGCAGCTCGGCGACACCGCTGTACGACGGTGCGGCGCTGGCGCGGCGGGGATGTGTGTACGTATCGGTGAACTACCGGCTGGGTGCGCTGGGGTGCGTGGACTTTTCGTCCTTGTCGACGCCGGAAATCACCATCGACAGCAACCTGTACCTGCGCGATTTGGTGCTGGCGCTGCAGTGGGTTCGCGACAACATCGCCGGATTCGGCGGTGATCCGGACAACGTCACCATCTTCGGCGAGAGCGCGGGCGCGTGCATCACGGCCTCCCTGCTGGCGGTGCCCGCCGCCGAAAACCTGTTCGCCCGGGCGATCTCGGAAAGTCCGGCGTCGGGTCTGGTGCGGTCGAAAGAGGTTGCCGCGGAGTTCGCGAACCGCTTCGCCAAGCTGCTCGGGGTGCGCAAGCAGGATGCCGCCAACGCAATGATGCGGGTGTCCGCGGCCCAACTGGTGGAAACCCAACACCGATTGATCGACGAGGGCATGCAGAACAGGCTGGGCGCCTTCCCGATTGGCCCCGTCTTCGGTGACGACATTCTGCCGATGGATCCGGTCGAGGCGATGCGGCGCGGTGAGGCGCACCGGGTCCCGCTGATCGTGGGCACGAATGCAGAAGAAGGACGGTTGTTCACCCGGTTCCTGGCGATGTTGCCGACCAACGAGACGATGGTCGAAGAACTGCTGGCCGAGGCGGATCCCGCTATCCGCGAACGCATTACCGCCGCATACCCCGACTATCCCCAGCGGGCGGCGTGCATCCAGCTCGGTGGTGATTTCGCGTTCGCCTCGGCGGCCTGGCAGATCGCGGAGGCCCACGGCACGCACGCGCCGACCTACCTCTACCGGTATGACTACGCCCCCCGCACACTGCGCTGGTCGGGTTTCGGCGCCACCCATGCCACCGAATTGCTCGCCGTTTTCGACGTCTACCGCACCAGATTCGGCGCGTTGCTGACCGCGGCGGCGGACCGGCGGGCCGCGTTGCGGGTCAGCAACCAAGTGCAACGGCGCTGGCGCGCCTTCAGCCGGACGGGCGTGCCGGGCGAGGACTGGCCCCCCTACACCGCCGGCGATCGCGCCGTGATGGTCTTCGATCGCAAGTCCCGTGTCGAGTTCGATCCACACCCACACCGCCGAATGGCATGGGACGGCTTCTCACTGGCGCGTTGAGCTGGCACGCTAACCCTCATGCATGCAGAGACCGAGCAAGTCATCGAACGACCCAGTGACCTCACCGCCGCCTGGTTGGCCGCGGTGATCGGCGCCGGACCCATCGAGGACTTCTCGGTGGAGCGCATCGGTACCGGCCAGATGAGCGAGTGTTACCGCGTCCGGCTCAGCTATGCCGATGCCGCGGGACCTGCGAATGGGCCTGAGTCGGTGGTGCTGAAGGTCGCGGCCACCGATCCGGTGAGCCGGCAGACCGGGCTGGCGCTGGGACTCTACGAGCGGGAGGTGCGCTTCTACGGTGACGTCGCGCCGCGCCTGGGCGGGCCCATCGCGCCCTGCTATCACGCGGCGGTCGACACCTCGACGGGCGTGTTCGATCTGCTGCTGGGCGATGCGGGGCCGGCCGTCGTCGGCGATGAAATCGCCGGCGCCACAATCGAACAGGCCCGCCTCGGTGCCGTCGAGCTGGGACGCCTGCACGGACCGCTGCTCGGCGACGTGTCGCTGGCCGAAGCGCCGTGGCTCAACCGGGAGGCTCCGCTGAGCCAGGCCATGATCACCCCGCTGTACGCGGGTTTCGTTGAGCGTTACGGCGACCAGATTGCACCGGAGCATCGCGTGGTGTGCGAACGCCTGGTGGCCGCATTCGACGGGTACCTGGCCCAAGAAGCAGAGGCGTCCGAGCGGCGCGGTCTACAAGGTCTGGTGCATGGCGACTATCGCTTGGACAACATGTTGTTCGGTACCGACGGCGCCGATCGCGCGCTGACGGTGGTTGATTGGCAGACCGTGTCGTGGGGCCCGGCGCTGACCGACCTGGCCTACTTCCTCGGTTGCGCGTTGCCCACCGAGGACCGCCGGCAGCACTACGACGCGCTGCTGCGGGCCTACCATGAGGCGCTGGGGTCTGCGACGCCACTCACTTTGGCCGATGTCGCCGAGGGCGTACGCCGGCAGAGCTTCTTCGGCGTGATGATGGCGATCGTCTCGTCGATGCTGGTCGAGCGGACCGACCGCGGGGACCAGATGTTCATGACGATGCTGCGACGGCACTGCGACCATGTCCTCGACACCGACGCGCTGTCGACGCTGCCCGTCGCGGCGGCACCCGAGCCGTTGCAGCCGTCGGCCGAGGACGAGCTCGCCCACGACCCCACGGCCGAACCGCTGTGGAGTGAGAGTTGGTACGCCGACTTCGCTGACGCCGCACAGGGATTGGGCGGCTGGTTCCGGCTCGGCCTGGTAGCCAACGAGCAGACCGCGTGGGTGCACGCACTGTTGTGCGGCCCCGACATGCCGACTCTCGCCGTCGACGCGCAAGTACCGCTGCCGCCGGACCCGTGGTCCCTGCGCACCGATGACTTCAAGCTCGAGCATTCCGCCGACACGCCCCTGCGGAGCTACCGCGTCGACGTGCGGGGGCGGGCCCAGGCTTACTCCGACCCGTCGGCGTTGCTGCGCGGCGAGCCCGGGACCCCGGTCGAGATGTCCATGAACTTGGTGTGGTCCACCGACGGCACCCCGTACAAGTACGGGTTGACGACGCGGTATGAAATACCGTGCACCGTCTCGGGCACCGTCACCATCGGTGGCACCAGTTACCGTCTGGATTCTGTTCCCGGCCAGCGTGATCACTCGTGGGGTGTGCGCGATTGGTGGGGCATGGATTGGATGTGGAGCGCCCTGCACCTGGATGACGGCACCCATCTGCACGGCGTGAACATCCGCATCCCCGGGGCACCCGCCTTCAGCATCGGCTATGTACAGGGCGCCGACGGCAAGGTCAACGAGCTGCAGACCCTTGACTCACGGGAGTCCTTCGCCGAGAACGGGTTACCGCGCGATGCGACACTAGTGCTCGACCCGGGGCAGATCACCGCGAACGTGGACGTACGCGGCCAGGCGCCGGTCCGGCTCGTCGCGACGGACGGGCGGGTCAGCCAGTTTCCGCGCATCTGGGCCGCAATCAGCACAGCCGACGGACGCAGTGGTGTGGGTTGGCTGGAATGGAACCGCAACCTCGGCGAACAAACTTAGGTGAGCGGACCGGCCCCCGTCGTGGTGATGGGTGTCTCGGGATCCGGCAAGTCGACAGTGGGAGCGGCCCTCGCACAGCGCTTGCGGGTCCCGTTCGTTGACGCCGACACCCTGCACCCGGTCGCCAACATCGCCAAGATGGCGGCCGGTGAACCGCTCGACGACGACGACCGTCATCCGTGGTTGGAAAGGGTCGGCGAGTGGTTGGCCGCCCATCGCGATGGCGCCGTGGTGAGTTGTTCGGCGCTGAAAAGGACGTACCGCGACCAGCTTCGCGCGCACTGCCCGGGCGTGGAGTTCCTGCACCTATCGGGTTCGGCCGAATTGATCGGCGGCCGGCTGGCGGGGCGGACCGACCACTTCATGCCGGCCGCATTGCTACGTTCGCAACTGGACACTTTGGAACCCCTCGGTGCCGACGAGGCCGGCATGACCGTCGACGTCGGCCCCGACGTGCACGCGATTGTGGACACCGTCGTGAAGGCTCGCGGATAGCGGAGGCTGACACAGTCGTGTAGCATTGTGCTACAGATTGTAACGGAGTGCTGCATTGGAGGAAGTCATGGCCGAGGCCCTCGATCGTGTCACGCGGGTTGCGTCCGACCTGATGGACAGCGCGGCGGCTGAGGGCGCCCGGCAGAGCCGCTCGGCCAAGCAGCAACTCGACCACTGGGCGCGGGTCGGACGCGCGGTATCCAGCCAGCACACCGCCTCGCGACGGCGGGTGGAAGCCGCGCTCGCCGGCCGGCTGGCGACCAGCGAACTCACGGTCGAGGAGGGCGTGGTGTTCAACGCCGAGATCTCCGCGGCCATCGAGGAAAGCCTGGCGCGCACCAACTACGGGGCGACGCTGGCCGCGCAAGGGGTCACCACGGTAGCCCTCAACGACGACGGCGAGATTGTCGAGCACCGCCCCGACGGGGCCGCGGTGGTGCTCGCGGGCAGGCGCTGACCCGGCGTTCGCCGGCGGTTCGGCGGCCCGATGGATCGACTTGACTTGGTGGTCGGGCCGAATGGTGCCGGAAAGTCGACATTCATCGCGTTGACCTTGGCGCCGCTGTTGCCGGGAAGCCTCGTGGTCAATGCCGACGAAATCGCACGGCAGCGCTGGCCGGAGGATCCGGCATCGCGCTCCTACGACGCAGCGCGCATCGCCGCCGACACCCGCGCAAAGCTGATCGACCTGGGTCGATCCTTCATTGCGGAGACGGTGTTTTCCCATCCCTCGAAGCTGGACCTCATCCACACCGCCCGCCGCGCGGGCTTCACCGTTGTCCTGCACGTGCTGCTCATCCCGGAAGACCTTGCGGTTGAACGTGTTCGACACCGCGTGCAAGCCGGCGGTCATGACGTACCGGAAGCCAAGATCCGTCAACGCCATCGCCGTCTGTGGACCCCCGTCGCCGAGGCTATCGGCTTGTGTGACCTCGCGACGGTGTACGACAACAGCCGGCTGCGCGGCCCGCGCATCGTCGCGCGACTCAGTGGCGGACTGACGGTTGGCGCACCCGACTGGCCCGCATGGGCGCCAGAGCCCCTGCGGTTGGGCTGGCCGGACTAGCTGACTGCGATTACCAGGGGAGCTTGCGGCGACCGGTCTCGACCTGACCGCCGACTCGCTCGCGCGCGGTGTCGGCCAGGTCGCTGCCGCGCTGACGCGCGGTTTCGGCGAATTCCTCCCCGCGCGCACGAGCCGTGGTGGCCAGCTTCTCGCTGCGCTTGCGCGCCTTCTTGGCCAGCTTTTCGCTGCGCTTGCGCGCCTTCTTGGCCAGCGGCGCGGCCCGGTCGGCGGCCTCGTCGGCAAGTTCCTCGCTGCGCTTACGTGCCTTCTCGGCCAGGTATGCGGCGCGGTCAGCGGCCTCGTCGGCCCATTCTTCCCCGCGCTTGCGGGCCTTCTTCGCCAGCGGCTTACCGCGCTCGGCAGCGGTGCTGGCCAATTCGCGGCCGCGTTCGAGTGCGGCTTCGGCGTAGGGTGCGCCGCGCTCGGCAGCGGTGCTGGCCAATTCGCGGCCGCGTTCGAGTGCGGCTTCGGCGTAGGGTGCGCCGCGTTCGGCTGCGGTGCTGGCCAGTTCGCGACCCCGTTCCGCGCCGATCTGCAAGCCGTGCGCGATCCGATCGCCCAGCTCGGAGAAATCGGCATCGAAGGCCGAATCGTCGGAACCGGGCCACGCCGACGACACCCGCTCCGAGAGCCGTTCCGCCGCTCGGCGGCCACGCCACCCGAGTGAGGGCTTACCGGCGGTGTCGGCAGAGGCGATCAACAGTCCGCCCAACAGGCTGAGGTCGGTGAGAAATTGCTGGCGTTTCTGGGCTTTGGCCACCGGGTCGCTTTCGTTCCAGAACGAGTGCGTCCCAAGGTTGGCGGGCAACACCGTCACCGCGAGAGCGGCCGACGCGATCCGGGGGAGTTTGCCGGTGGCAAGCAGCAGGCCGCCGCCGATTTGAACGGCCGCGGTGATCTGCGCGACCGTCTCGGGGTCGCTGGGAATGCTGCTACTCACCGAATCCGGCAACGCCTGCAGGCCGTCCACGGCCGGCGCCGCGGCCTCCGCCGCGGATTTGGGATTGAGCAGTGAATTGACTCCTTGCCCGATGAATGCCACTGATAAGAGGGGTCGCGCGATTCTCCTGAGCACCATGGCCCGTGTATTACCCGGCTGCTTGTCGAGCAAACCGCGACGCCGATAACCCCAGCTAGGGCCGCATAGAGGTGCACACCGATAGGGTGGAACGCGTGCGAGCGTTGATCATCGTCGACGTGCAAAACGATTTCTGTGAGGGCGGCTCGGTGCCGACCGCCCACGGCGCCGCCGTGGCGCCCGCGATCAACGCCTATCTGTCCGGTGACCCGGGCTACCGGTACGTCGTGGCGACGCAGGATTTCCACATCGATCCTGGCGATCATTTCTCCGACCGGCCGGATTATTCAACCTCCTGGCCGGTGCACTGCATCGCGGGAACCGCGGGCGCGAGTCTTCGCCCCGACCTGGACACCCGGCAAATCGACGCGATCTTCCGCAAAGGCGCCCACGCCGCTGCATACAGCGGTTTCGAGGGCGTCGACGAGCAGGGGACGACGCTACTGCAATGGTTGCGGCAGCGCGGGGTGGACGAGGTCGACGTGGTCGGCATCGCCACCGACTTTTGCGTCCGGCGGACCGCTGAGGACGCGGCGGAGGCGGGCCTGACCACCAGGGTGCTGGTGGACCTGACGGCAGCCGCGGCCGAGGATTCGGCCGCCGAAGCACTGGCGGAGATGCGGTCCGCCGGCATCGAGTTGGTTGGGGGACGGTAATGGTGGTTCCACTGGATCGGCAACATCTACTCGCCGTCGCGGAACGCTCGCCGCGGGCGGCCGCCGCGCACGATCGCGCCGGGTGGGTGGGGCTGTTCACCGATGACGGCCGGGTCCAGGACCCGGTCGGCTCGCGACCGCACGTGGGGCATGAGCAAATCGGGCGCTTTTACGACACATTCATCGGTCCACGTGACATCAAGTTCCATCGCGATCTCGACATCGTCGTCGGCACGGCGGTTCTGCGTGACCTCGAGCTCGAGGTGACGATGGGCTCGGCCGTGACGATGTACATTCCCGCATTCCTGCGCTACGACCTTCGAGAAACCAACGGCGAGTGGAAGATTGGCGAACTGCGGGCCTACTGGGAGCTTCCGGCCATGATGCTGCAGTTTCTGCGCACCGGCTCGGGCGCGGTGGGGCCCGCGCTGAACCTGTCCAAGGGCCTGTTGAGCAACCAGGGCTGGCGTGGGACGGCAGGCTTCGTGGCCGGTTTTCGGCGGGTGGGAGCCCGCCACCAACGGCTGGTGACGACGTTCCTCGACGCCGTCGCCCGGAAAGACAGTTCCTCTGCTGCACGGATGCTGGCATCAGGTGCGGCAATAACTTTGGGTGATCGCGACCCGCTCGATCTGGCCGAGCTGGTGGAGCAACTGGAGGGGGCCGGCGCAACCAAGGTGAACAGCGCGGGCCCCACCGTCGCGGTCTCACTCAATTCGGGTCACGGGCGCGCCATTGTGTTCGCCGATCTGGCCTGGGGCGCCAACGCGATCAACCGGATCAGGTGCTTTCCCGCCTGATCAACCGCCGTTCAGGCCGGTCTCACCGGACAACCATCAGCGCCAGCGATGCCGCCGATAGGCACAAGTACGCGCCGGGAAACGCGATGTTGTACAGGACGTGTGCCCTCAGGTGTGTCACCACCGCACCGACGAAGAACAGAACCAGGCCCGCGGCGGCGGCGATTCCCAGTTCCCGCAGGCCCAGCAGGCCGATAACTATCCCGGCGGCGCCGGCCAGCTTCACCGCGCCCAGTGCAGGTAACCACGACCGTGGCACCCCGACCTGGGCAGAGTTGGCCAGCACGAATCGCGCCGGAACGAAGTCGGCTACGGCCATTGCGGCGGTGATGGCGGCGGTCATCAGCGTGATCACGACAAGTGCAGTGTTCATCCGGATCAATCCCTTGTCGCGCAGCAATTTCCGCCGCGGCGAGTCGAATGCGTGCGGTGTGCGCCGCGGCGCACAATCGGTAAGGTCATGGTGCTTGTCTCCTTCGCCACTGGAAGTCCGTTCGACGCGGTCATCTTCTTGACGACTTCCGTGCGGGAAAGGTGACCCATGAGCGCAACAGGCGATTTGGCGGATCTGGCGCGGCGTTTTGACGCCGATCGACGACACCTGAGGTCGGTCGCGTTCCAGCTGCTGGGCTCGGTGGCCGACGCTGACGACGCGGTGCAGTCGGCATGGCTGAAGGCCAGTCGGGCCGGCTTCGATGCTGTCGACAACCTCTCCGGCTGGTTCACGACGATCACCGCGCGTGAGGCGTTCGACCAGCTTCGGGCACGCAAGCGCCGCGCCGAACAACCGCTCGCCGAGACAGACGAGCTGGACCGGCTGGCACGGACGGCCTCGGCGCCGGCCGACGAGGACGCGCTGCTGGCGGAGTCGGTGAGCAGCGCGCTGCTCGTCGTGCTCGACCGGCTCTCCCCGGCGCAACGTCTTGCGTTCGTGCTGCACGATGTCTTCGCCATGCCGTTCGAGCAGATCGCCGCAGTGATGAATCGGTCACCGGATGCCGCGAAGAAGTTGGCGAGTAGGGCCCGCGGGCGACTGCACGCCGGTCCGGCCGCCCAGCCCCGTCGCACGGCCGACCACCTGAAGGTGGTGGAGGCATTTCTGACGGCTTCGCGCGGCGGTGATATCGCCGGCCTGCTCGAGTTGCTGGCTCCCGGGGTGGTGCGCACGGTCGATCCGGCCCTCGTACCCGCGGACGTGCCGGCCACGTTGCACGGCGCTAAAACGGTCGCCGAGGAGACTCGTCGCTTTGCTGCGCGGGCGCGCTCCGGTGCTGTCATGCTCATCGACGGGGCACCGGGCATCGTGATCGCGGCCCGCGGGCGCACTCAGGTCCTGCTGGTGATCGGCATCGGCGCCGACGATCGCATCCATACGATCGACATCACCGGCAGTGCCGAGCGAATCCGCCGGGCGGCGCTGACGCTGCCGCGGTGGCCGATCCAGGAACATCACAACCTCATCGGGTACCAAGGACGTCAGACACAGTCGGCCGGGGAGCCGGCGACGGGACAAGACCGGGAGAGCCATGCTCGATAAGCCGTTCGGACGGCGAAGCCTGCTGCGGGGCGCCGGCGCGCTTTCTGCGGCAGCGCTGGCACCGTGGTCGGCCGGGTGTGCTCCCGAGGACGACGCGCTCACCTTCTTCTTCGCGGCCAACCCGGACGAGCGTGACGCGAGGATGCGCATCGTCGACGAGTTTATGCGCCGTCACCCCGATATCAAGGTTCGGCCGGTGCAGTCCGGTCCGGGCGTCATGCAACAACTTTCGACGTTTTGTGTTGGCGGCAAATGTCCCGACGTGCTGATGACATGGGAACTGTCCTACGCCGAACTCGCCGACCGCGGTGTGCTGCTGGACATGAACACGCTGCTGGCACGCGACAAGTCCTTTGCCGACCAGCTCAAGGCCGAGAGTATCCCGGCGCTGTACGAAACCTTCACGTTCAACGAAAAGCAGTACGCACTTCCCGAGCAGTGGTCGGGCAACTACATGTTCTACAACAAGCGGCTGTTCGCCGAAGCTGGGGTGCCGGCGCCGCCCCCGAGGTGGGAACAGCCATGGGATTTCACCGAATTCCTGGACGCGGCGCGCGCTCTGACCAAACGTGACGCATCCGGGCGGGCCGCACAGTACGGCTTCGTCAACACCTGGGGCTCCTACTACTCGGCCGGGCTGTTCGCGATGAACAACGGCGTTGCGTGGTCCGACCCGCGGCTGAATCCGAACCACTTCAACTTCGACAAGGCGGCGTTCCAGGAAGCGGTGCAGTTCTACGCCGATCTGGCCAACGAATACCGGGTCGCGCCCAATGCATCAGAGACACAGTCGATGTCGACGCCTAACCTGTTTGCGGTGGGACGGGCGGCGATCGCGCTCGGCGGGCACTGGCGTTACCAGACTTACATCCGCGCCGACGACCTGGATTTCGATGTCGCTCCGTTGCCGATTGGTCCGGCGCTGGGAAAGGGACATGCCGCGTGTTCCGACATCGGCGCCACGGGACTGGCCATTTCGGCGAGCAGCCCGCGCAAGGAGCAGGCATGGGAGTTCGTGAAGTTCGCGACCGGTCCAATCGGGCAAGCGTTGATCGGTGAATCCTGTCTGTTCGTTCCCGTGCTGCGGTCGGCGCTGCGATCGGACGGATTCGCCAAGGCTCATCGACGGCTCGGCAATCTCAGTGTGCTCACCGACGGGCCCGCCTTTTCACAGGGCTTGCCCATCACGCCGGCGTGGGAGAAGGTCAATGCCTTGATGGACCGCAACTTTGGTCCCGTCCTGCGGGGCCGCGAGCCCGCGACGTCGTTGAACGGATTGTCCCGTTCCGTCGATGAAGTGCTGCGCAGCCCGTGAGCTCAATGGAGGTGACCGGTGCGGCCGCCCCCCCGGGGAGGACGACGCGGACGACCCCGAAGAACCCGAGCCCGTGGCGCCGACACGCATGGGCGGGTCGGTTGTTCGTCGCACCCAACATGGTGGCGGTCGCCGTGTTCATGCTCTTTCCGCTGGGCTTCTCGCTGTACATGAGCCTGCAGCGGTGGGATGTGTTCACACCGCCAAAATTCGTGGGCCTGAAGAACTTCGGGGAGCTGTTTACCTCTGATCCGCTCTTCCTGATCGCGATCCGCAACACGGTGATCTTCACGCTCGGAACGGTTGTGCCAACGGTCCTCATCAGCCTGGCCGTCGCCGGCGTGCTCAACCAGAAGGTCAGGGGCATCGGCATCTTCCGAACGATCGTTTTTCTGCCATTGGCGATCTCATCGGTCGTGATGGCGGTGGTGTGGCAGTTCGTCTTCAACACCGACAACGGCTTGCTCAACATCATGCTCGGCTGGTTCGGGCTCGGGCCGGTCCCGTGGTTGGTCGAGCCCCGATGGGCCATGGTCTCACTGTGCATCGTCAGCATCTGGCGCAGCGTGCCCTTCGCCACCGTCGTCCTGCTGGCCGCGATGCAAGGCGTTCCGGGAACGGTCTACGAGGCGGCCAAGATCGACGGTGCCAGCGAGATAAGACAATTCGTCTCCATCACCGTTCCGTTGATACGGGGGTCGATATCCTTCGTGGTCATCATCTCGGTGATTCACGCGTTCCAGGCGTTTGACATGGTCTATGTCCTCACCGGCCCCAGCGGTGGGCCGGAGTCGGCGACCTACGTCTTGGGGATCATGCTGTTCCAGCATGCGTTCTCGTTCCTCGAATTCGGGTATGCCTCCGCGCTGGCGTGGGTGATGTTTGCCGTCTTACTGGTGCTGACCGTGGTGCAGTTGCGAGTCAGCCATCGACGATCTTTGGAGAATTCGCGTGGGCTCAAGTGAGGGCGTCATCAAGCACACCGTCGTACGCGGCGGCATGGTCTATGGCGCGCTGCTTGCCGTCGCCTGGTGCGCGCTGTTCCCGGTCGCGTGGGCGGTGTCGGGTTCGCTGAAAACGGAAGGCGAGGTCAGTGAGCCCACGCTGCTGCCGGCCCACCCGCGGTGGTCCAACTACACCGAGGTGTTCGCGCTGATGCCGTTCGGGCGAATGTTTCTCAACACCGTGCTGTACGCGGGGTGCGTCACCGCGGGGCATGTCTTCTTTTGCTCACTGGCCGGATATGCCTTTGCGCGACTGGATTTCCGTGGCCGCGACACGTTGTTCGTCGTATACCTCGGCACGTTGATGGTGCCCCTGACGGTGACGGTCATCCCGCAATTCCTGGTCATGCGGACCCTCGGCTGGGTCGACACTCCGTGGGCGATGATCGTGCCGGGTTTCTTCGGCAGCGCTTTCGGCACGTACCTGATGCGGCAATTCTTCCGCACCCTGCCCACCGATCTCGAGGAGGCCGCGATACTCGACGGTTGTTCACCGTGGCAGGTCTATTGGCGAATCCTGCTGCCCCATGCAAGACCGGCGGTGATGGTGCTCGCCGTGCTCACCTGGGTCAACGTCTGGAACGATTTCCTGTGGCCGCTGCTGATGATTCAGCGCAACAGCCTGGCCACCCTGACCCTGGGCCTGGTCCGGATGAAGGGCGAATATGTTGCCCGCTGGCCGGTTCTGATGGCAACCTCGATGCTTATCATGCTGCCCCTGGTCATCATCTACGCGATCGCGCAACGCTCGTTCGTCCGCGGTATCGCCGTCACCGGGATGGGCGGTTAACCATGGCTTCGGTGACTTTCGAGCAGGCGACGCGACGCTACCCGGGAGCGGATCGCCCCGCCCTGGACAACATGGACCTCGTTGTCGGCGACGGGGAATTCGTCGTTCTGGTGGGACCGTCCGGGTGCGGCAAGACGACATCGCTGCGCATGGTGGCGGGGCTGGAAGCCGTGGACTCCGGACACATCCGGATCGGCGACCGTGACGTCACTAACGTCGATCCCAAGGATCGCGACGTCGCGATGGTCTTTCAAAACTATGCGCTGTACCCGCACATGACGGTGGCCCAGAACATGGGCTTCGCCTTGAAGATTGCCAAGACCCCGAAGGCCCAGATCCGTGAGCGGGTGTTGGACGCGGCGAAATTGCTCGACCTGCAGCCCTATCTCGACCGTAAGCCGAAAGACCTGTCCGGCGGACAACGCCAGCGAGTCGCGATGGGGCGCGCGATCGTGCGTCGGCCGCACGTGTTCCTGATGGACGAACCGTTGTCCAACCTCGACGCCAAACTGCGGGTGCAGACGCGTAACCAGATCGCCGCATTGCAACGGCGGTTGGGCACCACCACCGTCTACGTCACCCACGACCAGGTCGAGGCCATGACCATGGGTGACCGCGTCGCCGTCCTGCGCGACGGGGTGCTGCAGCAGTTCGCACCGCCTCGCGAGCTCTATCGAAACCCGGACAACGTCTTCGTGGCGGGTTTTATCGGATCGCCGGCGATGAACCTGTTCACCCTTCCCATCGTGGATTCCGCTGTGTCGCTCGGTGATTGGCCGATAGCCCTGCCCCGGGAGATCGCCAGCGCCGCGGGTGAGGTCGTGGTCGGGGTCCGTCCCGAACATTTCGAGCTGGGCGGCCTCGGTGTCGAGATGGAGGTCGACGTGGTTGAGGAATTGGGCGCGGACGCCTACCTGTATGGGCGAATCACCGGCTCCGGCAAGGTGATCGATGCGCCCATCGTCGCGCGGGCCGACGGGCGCAATCCACCGCAGAAGGGGAGCAGGGTACGCCTGCACCCAGAACCCGGGCACCTGCATTTCTTCGGTGTGGATGGCCGCCGGGTTTGTTGATCGTCCTCCCGACATGGGGTGAGTATGGTTTTCGGCGCGTCGTGGAGGCGCGCCCGGCTCGATCCGGACAGGGGGACTTGCGGTGAGTACAGACCGTGCCGACTTGGTGTGTGAAGGCGGTGGCGTCCGGGGTATCGGACTGGTGGGCGCCGTCGATGCGCTCGCCCAGGCCGGCTACCGATTTCCGCGCGTCGCGGGAAGCAGTGCGGGTGCGATCGTCGCCTCGCTGGTCGCGGCCCTGCAGGTGGCCGATGAGCCGCTGAGCCGGTTGGCTGATGTGATGCGCACCATCGACTACCGGAAGTTCCTTGACCGCAATCTGATCGGGCGATTGCCGCTGATCGGTGGTGCACTGTCATTGTTGACGTCAGACGGTGTCTATCGCGGGGCTTATGTCGAGCAGTTGCTCGCCGGTCTGCTCGGCGATCTCGGCGTGCGGACTTTCGGCGATTTGCGCACGGGCGAAGAGCCCGAGCAGTTCGCGTGGTCGCTCGTCGTGACGGCCAGCGACCTGTCCCGGCGCCGGCTGGTCCGAATCCCGTGGGATCTGCGCTCCTATGGCATCGACCCCGACGACTTCCCGGTGGCTCGCGCGGTGCACGCGTCGTCGGCCATTCCGTATGTGTTCGAGCCCGTCCGGGTCGGCGGCGCGACGTGGGTGGACGGCGGATTGTTGTCGGACTTCCCGGTCGAGTTGTTCGACCGGCCCGACGCGCAACCGCGATGGCCCACGTTCGGTATCCGGTTGTCCGCGCGTCCCGGCATCCCGCCTACCCATCCCGTGCATGGGCCGGTGTCGTTGGGGATCGCGGCGATAGAGACATTGGTGAGCAATCAGGACAACGCCTACATCGACGACCCGTGCACCGTCCGGCGCACCATCTTTGTGCCCGCCGACGAGGTCAGCCCGATCGACTTCGACATCACCACCCAGCAACGTGAAGCCCTTTACCAAGGAGGATTGCAAGCGGGGCAACAGTTTCTGCAGACCTGGAACTATGCGGACTATCTGGCGACCTGCGGCGCCCCGGTGCGTAAGGCTCCGTAACGGCGGTGAATCGTTCGGTGGTGTTTATCCGCGTGAGCAGCGGAGCCCATGAATGCGACGCTGGACGCGCGAGACGTCGTCGGGGGAGGGCAGTTGGTTGGTGATCCGGGTGATCGCCACGCCGATATCAACGGGACTGATCGGCCAGAGCCGGCTCGCGATCAGATCCCTTGCGATGGGGGTGATGTCGTCGTCGCAGAGCCGTGGGTGCGTCAACGCCACCAGCGGCACATACTCGGTGGCCGGCATGCCGGAGGGGTAGCCGGCCCGCACGAAAGCCACAATGCTCGTCACCCAATGCGACAGGTCCATCCGTCCACCTCACTAACCGCCGCAAGTTGCGCATAAGCGGCAGTGCTTGCATAGCTGGCAACGTACCATCGGTGATGCCATCAGCTAGGTAACGCCACACAGTTAAACGCAATTTTTACGGCGGGTGACGCTGGTGCATCCGCAGTGACATCGGTGACGATTCGCCGAACGTGGCGCGCCGTAACAGCGTTTGGCCGCAAGGCTTTCTAGTATTGCCGGGTGGTGGATCGCTATGGAACCGATGTTCTCGCCGCGGGACGACGCAAGCCCCGCTCAACTGAGCACCCAGCCGAACTGGGCCTGGTGGTCGAGGACGTGGAGACCGGATATGTCGGCGCGGTGGTGCGCGTGGAATACGGTCGAGTGGACTTGGAAGATCGTCGCGGGCACGTGCGTGGATTTCCTTTGGGCCCTGGGTATTTGCTCGAGGGGCGTCCCGTCATCCTCACCGTGCCGCCCCGGCAGGCGCCGAAGGGTGCGGGCAGGACCGCGTCCGGTTCGGTCGCCGTGTCGGGTGTCCGCGCCCGCGTCGCCCGTGCCAGCCGGATCTACGTTGAGGGTCGCCACGACGCCGAGCTCATCGCGCAAGTCTGGGGTGAGGACTTGCGCATCGAAGGTGTCGTCGTCGAGCAACTCGGTGGCGTCGATGACCTGGTGGACATCGTCGGTGAGTTCGCGCCGGGTCCGGGGCGCCGGCTCGGTGTGCTTGTCGATCACCTTGTCGCGGGTTCCAAGGAGGCGCGGATCGCCGATGCGGTGCGGCGGGGTCCGGGCGGCACCGACACCCTGGTCGTCGGTCATCCCTACGTCGACATCTGGCAGGCCGTGAAGCCGCAGCGGCTGGGCCTGCGCGCGTGGCCGAAGGTGCCACGGCAGGTGGAGTGGAAACACGGTGTATGCCAGGCGCTCGGTCTGCCCCACGGCGATCAGGCGGACATCGCCAGGGCCTGGCGGCATATCCGTTCGCGGGTGCGCGACTGGAACGATCTGGAGCCGGCACTGATCAGTCGGGTCGAAGAGCTCATCGACTTCGTGACCGCGCCCGTCTCCTGACACGGCAGCGAGCGGACCAGGGCGAATGCCCCTTGCATAGTTAGGCTACGCTAAGCCGACAGTCCCGATCGGCGGGATAGAAGTAAGGCATATGCAGGGCGTATTCGGCGTATTTATCGGCACGTTCCTCATCGGTCTCCGTGAAGGCCTAGAGGCGTCGCTCATCGTGAGCATCGTCGGTGCCTTCCTCAAGCGAAACGGCCAGACGGTCCGCCCGATGTTTGCCGGTGTCGCCCTGGCCGTGCTGCTCAGCGTCGGCGTGGGGGTGGGCCTCGACCTGTTCGCCGCGAGCCTGCCGCAGGCCCAGCAAGAGATGATGGAGACCGTCATCAACGCCATCGCGGTGGTGTTCGTGACGTCGATGATCATCTGGATGAACGGCAACGCCGCGCAGCTCAAGGGGGAGCTCGAGCGCGAAGCCCGTCAGGCGGTCAACCGCGGCGGCGCGTTCGCCCTGGCTGCCATGGCGTTCCTCGCCGTTCTCAAGGAGGGCTTCGAGACGTCGGTCTTCCTGCTGGCGGCCGCCGAGACGTCGCACGGCAACCGGTGGTTCGCCGTGCTGGGCGGCGCGGCGGGCATCGTGACGTCGGTCGGGCTCGGCGTGGGCCTCTACTACGGCGGCCTGCGGATCAACCTCGGCCGGTTCTTCCGGGTCACCGGGGTGTTTCTGGTGCTGATCGCCGCCGGCCTGGTGCTGGGTGCGCTGCGCACCGCGCACGAGGCGGGGTGGGTGACCATCGGCCAGCAACAGGTGCTCGACCTGTCCGGATGGATACCCAGCAATTCGGTGCTGGGCGCGGCGACGACCGGGGTGTTCGGCATCCCCACCGACCCTCGGCTCATCGAGGTGCTGGGCTGGCTGCTGTATGCCGGGCCGGTACTGGTCGTTTTTCTCTGGCCCGCGCGGCTCGCCGCCGCGCCGCGAGCCCGCAGCCGGCTGCTGGCGGCGACGTCGGCGGTGTTGATCATCGCGGGGGCGGGGCTGGCCATCGTCACGCCCGCCGCTAGTCCGTCGCCGAGTTTGCGGGTGCGCACCGTCACCGATCGCTCGGGCCACACCGCTGCGGTGTCGATGGGCATCGGGCCGCACGGACGCGAGCTGACCGTCGTCCCCCACGGCGCCTCGACCGCCCGCAACGTCCTGCTTGTCCCGGCAGAGGACCAAACAATGGACGGCTTGCCGGTACAGGTGTGGCAGGCTTCCGAGGCTGCCGGGGCCGATGGTGCGCCGGAAGTCACGCTGGATCAGTTGCTGAGCATGACGGGGGGCCGGCTACCGGTCGGTCTCGCGGCCGGCCGCACTCCGGGCCCGTTTCAGGGTCAATGGTCAACGACCACCGTGTATACCGTGCTCGCGCGAGGTGATGCCGTGGTAAGTGCGCAAGCGACGAGCAACCGCACGGCGATTTTGACCGGCGGCGGTTTGACGGGGGCCAAGACCGTCAGTCTTGGCGGGCTAGCGACGGACTGGTCGACTTCCGGTGTCGAAGACCACTCGACCGCGGCGCAGATCGTCGCGGGCGACCGCAATCGCGGGGAGCGGCAGCTCTGGAATGTCTGGCTTCCACTGGTAATAGCGGGTTTTGCATTGGCTTGCGCGCTGTCAGCGATAGCCTCGGTGCGCGCGAACCGCACGCAATCAGATGAGAGGAAATCTGTTCATGGTGAGTCGCATCGCCCTGGCAACGTGCCGGTCTCGTGAATTCGTATTCACTGCAATGGTTCTGGTCGCGACGACCGTGTCGTCGGTGACGGCGTGCAGCCATTCGGGTGACAACTCGGGCCATGTTCAGCAGCCAAAACCGGGGGGTACCAATGCGGTCAAGGTCATCATGGCCAACAACGGCGGCAAAGACGGTTGCGCGTTGGACGCCACCAGTGTGCCCGCGGGTCCGGTGACCTTTACGGTCGCCAACACGAATGCACCCGGGATCAGCGAAGTCGAATTGCTCAGGGACCAGCGGATTGTCGGGGAAAAAGAGAACCTCGCACCCGGCCTGGACCCAGTGTCGTTCACGGTTTCGCTGGACGGCGGCGCCTACCAACTCTATTGTCCGGGCGCAAGCACCGAATACCAGACGCTGACGGTGACGGGTAAGTCCCCGGCGACGCCGACGGGTACCGTGGCCAGCGTCCTCAGCCACGGCACCAAGGACTATGCCGCGTACATCGTCAGCCAGATCAGTCAGCTCAACGACGGCGTGAAGGCACTCGATGCCGCCGTGCAGTCGGGGAACGTCGATGCCGCGAAGACCGCCTACGCCAAAGCCCGGTTGTTCTGGGAGCGTTCGGAGTCCACCGTGGAGGGCTTCGTATTGCCGGGCTTCGCGGTCGGCGACAATGCCGGCAACCTGGACTATCTGATCGACATGCGTGAGTCGACGCCGGTCGACACGAAGGTCGGCTGGAAGGGCTTCCATGCCATCGAGCGCGATCTGTGGCAGGGCGGTGCGATCACGCCCGGGACGAAAGCGCTCAGCACCGAATTGGTGGGCAACATCGGCAAATTGAACGGCATCGTCGCGACCCTGCAGTACAAGCCCGAGGACCTGGCCAACGGCGCCAGCGACCTGATCGAAGAGGTTCAAAACACCAAAATCACCGGTGAAGAAGAGGCCTTCAGTCACATTGACCTGGTGGACTTTTCGGGCAACGTCGAAGGGGCTCAGCAGGCGTACGCCTCGCTGCGGCCGGGGCTGGAGAAGATCGACGGCAATCTGGTTCGCCAGATCGATCAGCAGTTCCAAAGCGTGCTGGCCACGCTGGATGGGTATCGCGACCCGTCCGCACTCGGCGGCTACCAGACCTATACCCCGGCGCTGAAGACCAGCGACGCGCCGAAGCTGACCGCGGTCATCCAGCCGCTGCACCAGAGCCTGTCCACCGTCGCCCAAAAAGTCGTTACGGCCGGCTGATCGTGACCGACGACATCACCGAACCCACCGCCGGCGGCCCGAACAACGCTGGGGCACCGGCAGACTCCACCACGGTGTCGCGTCGGCGCGCGCTCGGCGGCGCCATGCTGGCCGGCCTCGGCGGTGCCGCCATCGGCGCCGTCGGTGGCGGGTTAGCCGGTCACGCAATGGCGGCGGGACAACGCGGCGACGACGATGACACCGTCGATCTGCGCCGCAGTTACCCCTTCTACGGCCAGCCCCACCAAGGCGGAATCGACACGCCCCCACAGCGTTACGCCATGTTCATGTCGTTCTCGCTGGCCGGCGGCGCAGGCCGTACCGAGCTGCAGACCCTGTTGGCGCGCTGGTCGGCCGCGGCCGCGATCCTGCAGCAGGGGAAGCCGGTCGGCACGGTACAGCCCCAGGTCGAGGTGCAGCCTCCCGCCGACACCGGGGAGGCCTACGGGCTGAGCCCCGCCAGTCTCACCGTCACCGTCGGGTTGGGTCCGTCGCTGTTCGGCGATCGGTTCGGCCTGGCGGCCCGGCGACCCGCCGTGTTCACCGACCTGCCGGCCCTCAACGGCGACAATCTGGATCCGCGCCTGCACGGCGGCGACCTGTCCGTGCAAGCGTGCGCCGACGACCCCCAGGTCTGCTACCACGCGGTGCGCAACTTGGCCCGTCTCGGCCGCAACATCGTCTCGCCGTTCTGGGCGGTGCTGGGGTTCGGCCGAGCCTCCGCCGGCCCCGGCCAGCACACGCCACGAAACCTCTTGGGGTTCAAGGACGGAACCCGCAACATCGCCACCGAGGCCGAATACTCCAATTTCGTCTGGGTCAACAACAGTGACCAGCCGTGGATGAACGGCGGGACCTACCAGGTTGTCCGCAAGATCCGGATGTTGATGGAGACATGGGATGTCGATCGGATCGGCAATCAGCAGAGGATCTTCGGGCGCACCAAAGAGGAAGGGGCGCCGCTGAGCGGCAAGCACGAATTCGACACACCGAATTTCGCCGCCAAGGGCGCCGATGGCAACCCGCTCATCGATCCGATGTCCCACGTCGGCCTTGCCGCCCGGGAAAACAACGACGGCATCATGATCCGCCGACGGTCCTACAACTACACCGACGGTCTGGACGCCAACGGTCAACTCAACGCCGGTCTGCTTTTCATCTCGTATCAAAAAGATCCCCAAGATTTTATTCGTCTGCAGAACCGCCTGGGCGCCCACGACCTACTCAACGAGTACATCCGCCACATCGGGTCAGCAATTTTCGCGGTGCCGCCCGCGCCTGCTGAAGGCCACTACATCGCGCAAACCCTGTTCAGCTGAGCAAATCTCGTCGATAGGCAGTGGCGGGCAGCGCCGCCACGTTTCATACGTGTGATGTTTCGTGTCGGGGCGGTAAATTGATCGCACCCGCCGTCACGCATCGCTGCCCGCCGCGCACTAACTCCGTGAACCCGCATAATCAGCGAGAAACGGAGAAACTCACATGACCGACGCGCTCGTCATCGACGCCGAAGGCCTCGACCGGCTGTCGTGTAACGCCAAGGCCAACCCCGAGACAGGCAGGAAGACGCTCAAAGCCAAGACGGTGTGTGAGACGGGATTCCGCAACATGACCTACGTCCGGAACCTGCCGCCGATGCTGGTGGGCGAGCCGCCCGCGCTGCTGGGCGACGACTCGGCGCCCAATCCCTCGGAGACCGCGCTGGCCGCGTTGGGCTCGTGCGTGTCGGTGGGCCTGTTGGCCAACGCGACCCATCGGGGCGTGACGCTGACCAAGATCGAGGTCGAGATGGAAGGCGACATCGACATCTCCGCGGTGTGGGGCGTGGGGGACACCCCGGAGGGGAAGCACCTGGGGTTCAGCGCGGTCCGCTGTACGGTGAGCCTGGCCGGCGACGCCGACGACGCAACGCTGAAGGAGATCCACGACAGCGCCATCGCCTGGTCGCCGGTGGTGAACACGTTTCGCAACCCGGTAAGTGTCGACTCGGCCCTCATCACCGGCCCAACATCGTGACTCAGACCCGTGCAGTGGCAAGTACATTGACCAAGGCCGACCTCGTGGATGCCATCACGTCGGCTCGGGTCAAGCAAGGATTGAGTTGGGCAGAAATCGCCGAATCGATTGGCAAAGACCTGGTGTGGACCGTGGCGGCGCTGCTTGGCCAGCATCCGCTTTCGCCTGGCGATGCCGCGGCGGTGGCATCGCTTCTCGGCCTCGATGAGGAGGCTGTATTCGCTCTGCAAATGATGCCGTATCGCGGGTCCGATGCGAGCATAGCGAAAGATCCGACGATCTATCGGTTCTACGAGGCGCTGGCAGTCTACGGTCCAGCGATCAAAGAACTCATCCATGAGGAATTCGGGGACGGCATCATGAGCGCGATCAACTTTCAGGTGAGCGTTCAGCGCCGTCCGCACCCGCAGGGCGACAGAGTGGTCGTCACGTTCGACGGCAAGTTCCTCGATTACGCGTGGCAGCACTCTGCCCAACAGGCCGAGGAGACAGCGAAATGACGGCGACCACCGATACTGCGGCCGGCCAGTTGGATGTCGAACTGTTAGAGGACATTCGGGCTCATGCCGCGGTGTTGGACCGCGGCGAGGACCACTCCCGTCGCAGCTTCACCGCGCTGGGGAAGGCAGGCCTGCTCGGCATCGGCGCCCCTGGCAATGTCGACGGCCGGCTGCCGGTGATGGCCGAGGTGATCCGGTTGATCTCCGGGGCATGCATGAGTACCGGGTTTTCCCTGTGGGCGCATCGCATGGCGGTCGAATACTTGCTCGCGGCCGCAACCGGTTTCAGTAGCGCCGCGGTCGAGCCGCTGCTTGCCGGAACAGTGCTGGGCGTTACCGGCATGGCCGCGGCGTTCAAGGAGGCGGCCGGCTGCGGAAGCTTGGAGTTGACCGCCACGTCCGTGGCCGGCGGCTACCGGGTATCCGGCCCGATCAGATGGGCCAGCAACCTGTATCCCGACTCGACTATGGTGACCGCGGTACGCACCGATGCCGGTGCGAAACTGATCCTCGCGCTGCCCCTGGGTACGCCCGGGGTAGGCGTGGGTGAGCATTTCGATCTGCTGGCCATGGGCAGCACCGCCTCGTCCTACCTGAACCTGGACGGCGCTCACGTTCCTGCCGGACAGGTGTTGTCGCATGACTTCGAGGGCTTCCTGCAGGCGGTGCGCCCGACTTTCCTTGTCCTGCAGTCGGCCATGTGCCTGGGGCTGACCCGCACGGCCCTGGAACAGGCCCGGCTCGGGCTCGGTGGTGTCAACGCGGTATTCAGCGACGACGTCGACCGCATCAGGGAAAAACTGATTGCTGCCGAGGCCACACTGGCAAGCCTGGCCGCGGCCGTGGGCGGGGCCGAGCCGCCCACCAAGAAGGAGCTGCTGTCGCTGCGCCTCGCCGCGGCCGAATTGTCCAGTGCCAGCGCTGACTTGGAGGTCCGGACCGCCGGCGGGAAAGGGTATGCGAGCAGGACGCCGGCGAGCCGGCGCTATCGGGAGGCGGCGTTCATCCCCGTCCAGTCGCCGTCCGAAGGGCAGCTGCGCTGGGAACTGGCCAGGTGCGCGTGAGCGCGGGTCGATGGTAACTCCGGTGGCGGTGCCGCCGGAGGGCACCGAATCCGAACGCCTGGTCGGCGGGGTTCCGCTGGCCAGTTTGGTGCGCGACTTTCACCGGCCGATGGTGAATTTTGCTCGCACCATGGTCGATTCGGCGACGGTGGCCGAGGAAGCCGTGCAGGAGGCATGGGTGCAGGTGCTGCAGTCGTCGGACTCATTTCAGGGGCGTTCTTCGGTGAGCACGTGGCTGTTCGGCATCGTCAGACACACCGCCTCACGGCACCGGCGACGGGAGTCGCGGATCCGTCACCATGAGGTGCTGGCCGCCGCGGATGGTGAAGCCGAGGACCCACTGTCGGGTCGCATGCATCCCGCCGGTCACCCCGATGCGGGCCATTGGAGCGTCCCGCCGTCGCGTCGCTTTCTCCCCGAAGATCAAACCGTCGAAAGCGAACTGCTCGGCTACGTGCGGGCGGCGCTGGATGCGTTGCCCGAACGACAGCGGCAACTGGTCATCTTGCGTGACATCGTCGGAACATCGGCCGACGAGGCGGCCGCACTTCTCGAACTGTCCACCGAGGCGCAGCGGGCACTGCTCTACCGCGCCAGGGGAAATCTCCGAGCCGAATTGGAAAAGCGGTATCAGCGATGACCGTTCATGACAACACAGTCCCCGCCATCGATTGCATCGACTTCGTCCGCCTGGTCGACGATCTCGTCGACTCCGACCCGCAGCAGTGGGGACCGATCGTGGCCAAGCATGTCGACGAATGCCCTCCCTGCCTCGTCTATCTGCAACAGATGCTCGACCTCAAGATCCTGCTCAGCCACGTCTTCGATCCAGAGCAGCTCAGCGAGGAGCACATTGCCGGTGTCATCAACGCGATAAAGACCTCGAGGAAAGGCGAACCCCGATGACGATCGACGCTGAAGCGCCACAGCTTCGAAGCGATGCTCTGGCTCCGCATAACGCGACCGCGTTCCCTTCTGGCTTCAGGGCGAGCGGCGTGCCCGAGGATCCGTTCGAGCCGCTGTCGGTGGGCGCCATGGTGGACCGGGTAGCGGCCATGGCAGTGGAAAAAGCCGCGCACCCCTGGGCGTTCCTGATGCGGTCCTTGGTAGGCGGCGTGATGGTCGCGTTCGGGGCGTTGCTGGCCTTGGTGGTGAGCACCGGCGTCAAGACGCCCGGTGTGGCAAGCCTTTTGATGGGCCTGGCCTTCGGCATGTCTTTTGTCCTCATCCTGGTGTCGGGCATGTCATTGATCACCGCAGACATGGCCGCAGGCTTTCTCGCCGTGCTTAAGCGCACGTTGAGCGTGCGCAGCTACGTCGTGCTGGTGACTGTCGGGCTCATCGGCAACATCGTCGGCGCGCTGGTGTTCGTCACGGTGTGCGCCGCGGCAGGCGGCCCCTACCTCGGCGCATTTGCCGAGCGAGCAGCAGCCGTCGGCACGCTGAAGGCCGGCCAGCCCTTTTCGACGGCGCTGCTGCTCGCCGTGGTGTGCACGTGGTTTCTGCAGACCTCGATGTGCATGTTCTTCAAGGCCCGCAGTGACGTCGCCCGGATGGCGTTCGCGTTCTACGGGCCGTTCGCTTTCGTCATCGGCGGCACCCAGCACGTGATCGCCAATGTGGGATTCCTGGGTCTTCCCTTGCTGCTCAACTTCTTTCATCCGGCCGCGCCGCGAGGCGCGATCAGCTGGGGCTTCGGCGAGCATGGCTTGCTCGCCAACATCGGCATCACCACCGTGGGCAACCTCATCGGCGGCACGGTGTTCGTGGCGTTGCCGTTCTGGGTCATCGCGCAGCTGCAGCGGCGCAAGGTCTAGGGTCACCGCTCACGAAGCACGCCGGCTGTCCAGGCGCACACTGCGGTGACATCGCGTCCTGCCCGGGCGACGGTTCGGTCGGGGCGCACCATTGCGGCGTTGGCGCGGCCACGGCGTAACCACCCCGCCAACGCGTCGCCGGGTTGGGGGATCACGATGTCGACGCCGCGGCGCCGCAGGGATGCTTCATCGGCGGCGCTCGGGCGAACCGTGGTGATCAGCGCGAAACCTGCGCCGAGCACATCATCGAGGCGCCGCCCGTCGGGCATCAGCGGATTTGGGCAGAGCCTTCCGGCAAGGCGGCGCGGCAGAGGAGAATTGCCCACCAACGCAGAGGAATGCAGTGCCGGCGTGGTCGAGTCGACGATCCTGTGGCGCAAGCCGGGGAGGAAGCGCAGTCGCGGCACCACCAACCGGCGCAATGCATCGCCCGCGCGGCCACCGCCGCTCATCGCCCAACCGACACCCAGCGCCAACCGGATCATCTTCCGGGCGTGCGGTTTGCGTTCCTGCTCGTAACTGTCCAGAACATCCGCCGCCATGGTGCCGTGATGCACCCCGGCGATTTTCCACGCCAGGTTGGCCGCGTCCCGCACCCCTGCACCCATGCCTTGGCCGATGAACGGGGGAGTGAGGTGTGCCGCGTCGCCGAGAATGAACACGTTGCCGCGGCGCCACCGATCGGCCATCTGAGCGCGAAAGGTGTATTCGGCGACGCGCAGCAGGGTCAGCTCGTTGTTGGCGGCCGTTCCCGCCCAGGGTGCGATCAACGGCCGCATTGCTTTCAACGTGGCGAAGTCCTCGGCGGTTTCACCGTCCAGCAGCTGGAATTCCCAGCGGTAGCGGGCTGCTCCGATCCGCATGTAGGTTCCTGCCCGCACCGGGTCGCATACCTGGTGGACGCCATCCCACTGGCCCAGGTCGGCGTTCGTGGCGACATCGACGACCAGCCAGCGTTGCTGAAAGTTCAGGTCCCGCATCGCGGAACCAATGTGGGCGCGCACCATGCTGTTTGCGCCGTCGCATCCGAGCACATAATGGGTGTCGACCTGGTGCACACGGCCGTCGGAGCGGTCGGTGAACGTGACGCGGATGCCTCCCGTGCGCTCGGTGATCTCGGTGACCTCGGCGTTGCCACGTAACTGCGCTTGCGGGTAGCGCTGGAGGTTCGCGCGCAGCACTGCCTCCAGCTCCGGCTGGTCAAACATGTTGGCTTGGGGGTAACCGTTCGCATCGCGCGAATGATCGCGGTTGAATTCGGCGAGCACACCGAAATCCGTGCCCAGCAACCGCAGACCCAGTGTGGGCCTGGAGATCGACGCGAATTCATCGGCGACGCCAAGGCGGGCGATGATGCGATAGATTTCGTCGTCGAGGTGCACGGCGCGTGGCTGTGGGTAGACGGTAGGCCAACGGTCGAGCACCAGGCAGTGCACGTTGTGTTGCGCCAACAGGGTCGCGACGGTGATGCCGGTCGGTCCGGCGCCGACTATGACAACGGCGGGGCGCTGATAGTCACCGTTCACCCGAATCGAACGGTGGCGCGCTGCGTTCCGAGATCGATGCGTCCGTCATCGGTGGCGATCGATGCTTCCACGATGTCACCGTCGTGCAGGTACTTCGCGTTGCCGGCCTGGCGTGAGAAGAAGACTTTCCATTTCACATTGGGCGGCAACAGGTTTCCGATGATCTGGAGTGGCTTCGGTGGCGCGGTCAATGCCGTGCCGGCCGGGGTTCCGGTGAGCACCAAATCGCCGGGGGCGAGTTCCTGGAACTGGGTGAGTGACTGCAGCGCCTGCAGCGGTCGGTAGAGCATGTCGGGCTCGACGAGCGCGTTCTGGCGCTCGTCGCCGTTGACGCTCAATCGCAACCGCAGTTCGCCGAACCGCCGGAGTTCGTTCGCGCTGAGCAGCACCAGTTCCGGACCCACCGGGGTGAACGTGGGATATGACTTGGCTTCGTAGAACTGAGTCTGTGGAAGCTGAACATCGCGTGCCGAGACGTCGTTGGTGACGACCAGCCCGGCGACGAAGTCGCCGAGATTCGTGTCTGAAATGCTGGTGCCGACCGGGATCGGGCGCCCGATCACCAGCCCGATCTCCACCTCGTAGTCGAGCAGCTTGACGTGGGGCGGTTTGACGATGTCGTCGAACGGGCCGTTGATCGATGCCGACGCCTTGCGGAAGAAGGTCAGTGGAACTGACGACGGGTCCATTCCCGCGTCCTTGACGTGTGACTCGAAGTTCGTCATCTGTGCTATCACCCGGCATGGTCTGGTCACCGGCGACACCAATCGCAAACCGTCCAGTTCCACGGTGTCGGCACTGTCGGTGGCCGCCTTGAGCGCGGCCCGGTCGGCCAGCAGACCCGCGGTGCTGGTGGCGGCGGTGTCGATCTTCGCGGCACCGTCCGTGGTCTTGAGCCACCAGGCGCCGGCGGTGCGCAGAACGGAAACGGTCATGAGGTAGGCACTTTCAGTAGTCCGGCTAAACGGCCGATGTCGAATTCGTTGTGTTCGCGTAATGCGGTGACTATCGAAACCAGTTGGTGGCGAGAAGTTTTCAGGTCTGTTCCGAGGAAGTCCCTGCTGGCCCGGGGTCCCCATTGGGCCAATCCGGAGGCGGTGAACGGTGCCCATTCGGGTTCGATCGTGTTGTCGAACATGTCGCCATCGGTAAAGTGTTCGAACAAGTAACCGTCGGGATCACGCCAGTAGTCGAAGATCTGGCTGCCCTGGATGTGTCTGCCGATTCCCCAGGAGCGGAAGTAGCCACGCTCGCGCAGGTATTCGCCACCGGCGGCCAGGGCGTCGAGGTCGCTGACCTGATATGCCGAGTGGACATAACGGTTGGCCGGGCCCAGCGCTATCGCCAGCGTGTGGTGGTCGGCCGGGGTGCTGCCGCGATCGCAGCGGATGAAGCTCATCGTCGGTCCTCGATCGTGCTGGCCGGGGAAGTACAAGAAGTCGCTGACGATCATCCCCAGGTTGTCCAGGTACCAGTTCAGCGTTTGGAGGTACTTCGTGGACTGGATGACCAGATGGCCCAGGCGTTGCACCCGCGCGGGCGCGCGCCGGGGGCGCTGGGTTTCGTTGATGCGCCGCGCGTCCGCTCCGAAATTGAGCGAAAGCGGGTGCTGTGCCGAAAGTTCCGGTAGTTCGGTCATGCCGGCGACAACGCTGACCGGCATGCCACTGGGATCGATCAGCTCGACCGAGACGCCGCCGATGGCCTCGGTCAGTGGTCGCGAGGGCGCACGGTGGGTAGCGGCCAACCTGAGCACGTCCGCCTCGTCGCAAGCCCGGAACGCCACACCGGCGAATCGACGCCTCGGTCCGCGACGCAGGATGACGCACGGTCCGCCGGGCAGGGTGCCACGCAGCTGCAGTTCATCGGGGCCGCGCTGGGCCGTCTGGAAACCGAACGCCCGCGCGAACGCCTCGGTCCGCGTCAGGTCTGGTCGCTCGAATTCCAGCCAGGCGATGTCGGCGACTTTGATCACCGGGTTGCGGGACCGGCCTGGGTGCTCGTGGGGTAGCGCGCCTTGCGGGCTGTGCGTGTCCACCCGGGCGCTGTTGGTCAGATTCATTGGTCGTCTCCCAAACTAACTGACGAAATCGTCACATACGAGTCAACGTTCAGTCAAGGTTCTGACGGATCCCTCATAACTGATGCATACTGCTGGAGATGAGCGCGATGCCCGAGAGTCAGACGCCCAACCGCTTGGCGCGGCGCAAACAGCGCACCCGAGCGGCGCTGGTCAAGGCCGCGCAGCGGCTGATCGCCGACGGCAAGGTCAACGTTCCGGTCCTGGAGATCACCCAAGCCGCCGACGTCGGGATGGGCTCCTTCTATAACCACTTCGATAGCAAGCAGCAGTTGTTCGATGCCGCCGTCGCGGACGTACTCGACGCCTACGGAGCGATGCTGGACCGTCTCACCGAATCCATTGAGGACCCGGCGGAGACGTTCGCCACCAGTTTCCGGCTGACCGGCCGACTCTTCCGCCGTCGCCCGCAGGAGAGCCGAATTTTATTGGCCAACGCAATGGTGCTGTTGTCCTCGCCCAACGGACTGGCACCGCGCGCCCTACGCGACATCAAGGCCGGCGTCGAGGCCGGCAGGTTCACGGTCGACGACCCTGAACTTGCCCTCGCCATGGCCGGAGGCGCTTTGCTGGGACTGGGCAACCTCTTGCGGGACCATCCGGACCGCGACGATGCGCACGCCGCCGACACGGTCACCGAAGGCGTTCTGCGGCTGTTCGGGCTCAGCGCCGCTGAGGCAACCGCGATATGTCGGCGTCCGTTGCCCGACAGCGCTTTTGACGAGAGCTAGACGGGGTCGGCACGACATCCGTTGTCGGTCTGCTGCCGAGCGGGGCGAAACGCCGCCAGCAGCGCTCCGGCGGCGAAGATGACCGCGGTCGGCCACGAAAAGCGGCCGTCGGGAGCAAAGCCCTCGGCGGCAATGAGGGATAGGGCGTAGGCCGCCATCGCGGCACCGGCCAGCATCATCGGTTCCGCCCAGCGCTCCGTGAGGGGTACAGCGAGTAACGGCAGCGGTGCCGCGAAAAGTCGCCTCGCCCACCACAGCAGCAGCATCTCGACCGCCGTCACGACGCTCAAAACGACGACCCATTCCAGCCGGGCCAGCCACCAGTCCGCGCTACCTTCGGGCGGCTGCGGCAAGAGCCCCGCCGGATAACCGACGATCGCTACGATCACCACGGGAATCATGTGCCACAGGTAAAGGGCCATGATGTTGTTGTTGGCGATGGACAGCGCGCGCTCGACGCGCATGGCGCGCAGCGCACGATTGAGTGCCGGCGTCAGTGCCATGGCAATTCCGGTTTGGGCGCACCCGAACGCCAGCAGCGCCACGGTCGGGGGTGTCGTGTTGTCGATGGTCTGTCCGGGAACACCGATCATGCTGACCGGATAAACCTTCAGCCAAACCAGCACAGCCAAGGCCACCGAAGAAACGCCGGCCAGCAGCCAGGGCCTGCGGCCGGCCAATGACCCGCCGCGCCAAGCGATCCCAAGCTGATACAGGGCGCCCCAACCCAACAGATAGTTCACCCAGTTGAGGTACGGCACGTGTCCGGCGAGCCGCCCGACATCCACCACCGCGACAGCCAACGCGAGCGCGCCTGGCACGAGCAGCCCCCAACGACGTTGTGCGGCAATCGCAATCGGAGTCAGCGACACCACGACCAGATACACGGCCAGAAACCACAGATGCATCGCCACCGCCCAACCGGCGTACTCGAGCACCGAGCCGGCCACAGCGCAGGCACCCAGGACCACCACGACCACCGACACCAGCGCGATGTACACCGCCGTCGGCCCGAGGACGCGCGCCAACCGATGCTGCACCCAGGTTCGACGCGAAACTCCGTCGGTGTCGTGCCGGTGCGTCCAGGACACCGCGCCGGCGTAGCCGGCAACCAGGAAGAATGCCGGAACCGCCTGGAAGGGCCAGGTCAGCCATTGGGTCCAGGGCAAGTCGACGAGCGGGTTCTGCCGGCCGAACTGTCCGTCGTGGTAGGTCACCGATCCGGCCAGCCAGTGTCCCAGCACGATCAGCACCACGCCCGATACGCGGTAGTAGTCGACCGCCAGATTGCGCGCGGGTCGAGAAGTGTTTGCGCGGTTCATCAGATCGGGGGAAGCTCGACGCGATACACAGCGCCACGGTACCGTCCAGCACCCAGCGGGGTCTCGCGCAACAGCGTCACGAACAGGAGCCATCCCATGAAGCAGGCCCAACTCGCCGAATTGCAGGTCGGTCGCCTCGGACTGGGTGCGATGGGGATGTCGGTCGCCTACGCGGGCGCGGGCAGTGATGATGCCGAATCGATCCGCACGATTCATCGCGCCATCGACCTGGGCGTCACGTTGATCGATACCGCCGAGGTCTATGGCCCGTATGTCAACGAGGAACTGCTGGCCCGTGCGCTGCGAGGCCGCCGTGATCAAGTAGTGCTGGCAACGAAATTCGGTCTGATCTCGCATACCGGCCGCGACGGTCTCGACAGCAGCCCCGCCAATATCCGTATCGCCGTCGACGGTTCGTTGCAACGGTTGGCGACCGATCGCATCGATCTGTACTACCAGCACCGCCTCGACCGGTGGACCCCGATCGAAGACACCATCGGCGCGCTGGCGGAGCTGGTCGCGGCAGGGAAGATCCGGCACATCGGTCTGTCCGAAGTCGGCGTGGATACCATTCGTCGCGCGCACGCGGAGCACCCGATAACGGCCGTGCAGTCCGAGTACTCGCTGTGGACGCGCGATCAAGAAGGCGAGATCTTGCCGGTGCTGCGCGAGTTGGGCATCGGGTTCGTCGCCTACTCCCCGTTGGGCCGTGGCTTTCTCACCGGCGCCATCCGCTCAAACCAGGAGCTGCCGGAGACCGACTACCGCAAGACGAACCCGCGGTTTTTCGACGACAACTTTCAACACAACCTGCGGTGCGCCGACGAGGTACGCGAAATCAGCGCCGACGTCGGCGCCACGGCGGCTCAGGTCGCCTTGGCCTGGCTGTTGGCGAAAGGTCCTGACATCGTTCCCATTCCGGGAACCAAACGTGTCAAGCGCCTGGAAGAAAACGTCGGGGCCGACGCGATAGAACTGACGGCCGATCAACTGGCCAGACTCGATCGGCTCACCCCGCCCGTGGGAGGGCATCACGCCGAGGCCCAGATGGCCTGGATCGATCGCTAGTGTCCGACAAGAACCTGGTGATCGGTGCCAGCGGATTTCTGGGATCACATGTCACGCGACAACTCGTCTAGGCGGGCGCCGACGCGCGAGTCATGGTGCGCCGCCGACCTGAACAAATTTGTATACACCAGCACTACAGGCGCATTGGCGATCGGCGACACCAAATTGGTCACCGAAGACGACCCGCACAATTGGGATTAGGGCGGGGCGTACATCCCGATGTCTGCGCTGCGGGCGGGTGCACGCGTCAACGACGTGGCGGCCCGACTGCTGCACCGCGACTTGCCCTTTGCCTACGCGGGGATCCGGATGGCCGAAGTGATGTCACCCCTGGATCACACCAAGGCGACTCGCGAGCTTGGATGGACGCCGGAAGCTGTCGAAGACTCGATCCGTAATGCCGCCGTGTGTTTTGCGTCGCGTTAGTCGACGCTGGCCAATGCCGCTGTGCCGTATGTCTTTTCAATCAGCGACCAGGGGTCGGCGTAGGGGCCGCGTCCCTCGAGCCGGCGCTGAACGGTCAAAACGGCACGCAGCACCGGCCGTAGCACGGGGCCAAGCAGCCGCAGCACGATCCGCAGGCGACCCTGCGATTCGGCGATCCACGCCAGTGTATGGCTCCAGTCGTGCTCTTGGAAGTCCAGCAGAGCCTGCGCTTCGGTGGTGTCGTACCAGCCGGTGAAGCTCCAGCCGCGGTCGTCGGCCGGATCGCCGGGCAAGCCGGCCGACGGGCCGAGCGGACCCAGGCCGGCGGCGCTCATCAGGTCGTCCTGCAGGCCGTGCTGTAGCAGCACGTACGTTTCGTTCCCGCCGATCAGCAAGGCCTTGCCCGAAATGGAAGCCTCGCGGTCGACCCCGTTGGCGAAGGCCAGCGCCACGTCGCGTGCATCAATCGCATGAATGCGGTTGTCGCTTGGCATCGAACGCATCAGCGTCAGGTAGTCACCGTTGATACCGGCCTGGGTATCCGGCGAGATGACGCCTGCCAGCCGGAAGAGCGCATACGGCAGGCCACTGGCGCGGATCGCCGTCTCGGCAAGCACTTTGTCCTGGCCGTATTGATCGATGGGGTTCACCGGGGTGTCCGGGGTGATCCGTTCGGGCTGACGGTAGGGGTTCCGCGATCCGTATACCGCGGCGCTGGACGCCATGAGGAACAGCGGTGGGCGCGGGAGTGCGGAGCAGGCCGCCAGGAGGTTTTCGGTGCCACCGACATTGACGCGCCGGGCCAGTCCCGGGTTGCGGTACGACGGCGGGGACACGATGGCGGCCAGGTGCACGATGGCTCCGGGCCGATGGGCGGTGATGAGAGCGTTGACCGCCTCGGCATCCAGTAGGTCGGTGTAGGCGGGAATCAGCGTTCCCGGCTGCCCGCGGGCGGCGAGTTCTTTTTCGACGGCGACGGTGTTGTCGTTGCGCAGATCCATCGCGACGACGGTTCGCCCCCGCTCCAGCAGGATCTGCGTGCAACGCTTACCGACTTGCCCGAACGCTCCGGTGACCAACACCGTGTCGACTGTCATGGCGGCGTCACCGATCCATCAGCCGGGCGGCGATGTTGCCGATCGCCGTGCGGACTCGGGGAGAGACGTAGATCGAGAAGAACGGTGTCACGATGTCCTCGCGGAGTCGAGTTAGCTTGGAGCTGTTGATAAGCCACTGGCCGGCGACGTTCTCATAGGTTTCGTGGTAGTGGCCGTAGCCGACCAAGGTTACCCCGGGCCCGAACCGGACAACGTCTTGCAGCGCCCATATCCCACGTGCCGTCGTCGTCGAGGTGAGCTCGATTTCGGGGGTGTGCACCTGGTGGGCGGTGGGCTGTGTCGGGCGGCCGAGCGCCCGGCGGGTGAAGGCCACGAAGTCGTCGGCGCCGGCAATCACCTTGCCGCCGGCTTCGGACGTGTCACTGACGAAGTCGTCGGTGAAAATCGTGCGCCAGGCCGCCCAGTCCTTGGTGTCCAGGTAGCGGCAGTAGCGGGCTTTGAGTTGTTTGATGGATTCGATCGGCGGCAGCGTTTCAGCGGCCAGGCCTTCCGCGCGCTCTGTCATTGCGGCTCGATCCTCTCCGTAAGCGTCCTCGCGTGACGTTTCACTGGCGAAGTGTAAACCTGTCACCCTTTGAAGTAGACGATCTGATGAGTGGTGGCCAGCAGGCCGCCCGCCCGGGTCCATACTTGCGCGCTCTGGTCGAAGTAGCCGCGGGAAAAGCGGTTGGCGTGGGCGGTGGCCAGCACGAAGTCGCCCTCAACGGTGTCGACTTGATGCTGATCGGCATGGAAATACGTGGTCAACGAGATGGTCCCGGACGGGATGAACCCGCCGCGGCGCAAAAACACGCGCGGGTAGAAGATGTCACACAGTGCCGCCAGCGCCGGGTAGTCGACCGGGCGTCCCGCGCCGTCGCGGACCCACAAAGTGGAAGTCGAGGAGGGGCTGGGATCCGCGTCTTTGCCGGGCATCGCGCCTTCGACGTACCGCATGTCGTAGAGGCCGGTCCATCGAACGAGGCCCGGATCGACGGCAGGCAACTGTTCGGGCGGCGGCGGGCTCGGCGGGTGGCTTTCCGTGTCGGACCAACTGTCCCGCCGGATCGCGAAGATCGCGGTCGCAGTCGTCTTGACCACGCCGTCCTGGCTGAGCTCGACAATCCAGTGCTGATTGGTGCGGTTGGTGCGCGCGGCCCGGAGCGTGAGGTCAAAGTCGCCGTCCACGATGGGGGCGGCGTAGTTGACGGTCAGGGCCAGCGGTTCGCCGATGCGGTCGGGATGAGCCTCGACGGCGCGCAGCATGACCGCGCCCGTGATGCCACCGAACGGTCCGACCATGTTGGCCCACTCCGGGTGCGTGCGGCCGCGCCTGACGTCCGTGCCGATCGTGTCGAGCTGAATGGCTTCGTCGAACGGATGCGTGTCGGTCATGTGGGTTCCTTGTTGGCCAGAGCGTTGAGCGCCGCCCGGCAGGGCCGATCAAATACCGCAGGCCCGGCACGAGTCGACCGCAGATTACTTTGCGGGCGACCTCCCTGCCGGACATGGGTCTTGGCGTGGGGCCGGGGCGAACGCCATCGCTTGATGTACGGTCCGGCGAGCGACACCATCACCGAAAGCGAGGCACGATGGCGAACCCCAAGGACGACGCCGCCGCCAAGACTCCCGCCGAGCTGATCGACGCCAGGATCAAGGAATTGGGGGATTGGCGCGGTGAGATGCTCGCTCGCATCAGAAAAGTGATCAAGACAGCCGACCCCGAGGTGGTCGAAGAGTGGAAGTGGCGCGGCGTTCCGGTCTGGTATCACGACGGGATGATCTGCACCGGCGAGACGTACAAGAACGTCGTGAAGGTGACCTTCGCCAAGGGTGCGAGGCTGCAGGATCCCGCGGGTCTGTTCAATTCCAGTCTCGACGGCAACACGAGACGCGCAATTGATTTCCACGAGGGCGACACCATCGATGAGAAGGCGTTGACCGCGCTCATTCGCGCCGCGGTGGAGCTGAACAGATCGTAAGGCGCCAACCTATACAGTCCTGTAGCGGTGCTGTACAGTCGCCCAGCACAAAGTCGAGCTCGAAATGAGAGGCCATCCGGTGACGTCCGAATCGGTCGAGGAATTTCGGAGCCGGGCCAGGGCCTGGCTGGCCGCGAACATGCCGCGACTCGATCCGGCCAAGGCGGCGCTACTGGAGCGAGATGAGCTGCCGTCGTGGCATCGGGCTCGAGAACTGCAAAAGCGCCTGTGGGACGGCGGATTCGCCGGGATCTGTTTCCCACGTGAGTATGGCGGGCTCGGGCTGGGCTACGAATACAAGAAGGCATTCGACATCGAATCCCAGGCGTACGAGACTCCGATCCTGCTCAACGTCCCGTCCTTTGCCATCTGCTGCGCAACGATTCTCGATATGGGCAGCCAGGAGCAGAAGCGCCAACACATTTCGGCCGCGCTGCGCGGCGATGAGGTGCTGGTGCAGCTGTTGTCCGAGCCCAACGGGGGATCCGATCTGGTGGGCGTCATCACCCGCGCCGAACGTCGCGACGGACGGTGGATCATCAACGGCGCCAAGACCTGGAGCACGTGGGCGTTCGCCGCCGACTACGGCCTGCGCCTGGCCCGGACGAACTGGGACGTACCCAAACACGAGGGGCTGACGATGTTCCTGATGCCGCTGCAACATCCCGGTGTCACCATCAACCGCATCCAGCAGGTCAACGGTTCCATCGAATTCTGCGAAGAGTTCTTCGACGACGTTGACGTGGGTGACGACGCTGTGGTCGGAGAAGCGGGCAAAGGGTGGGACGTCGCGTCGCGGCAGTTGTATCACGAGCGGCGCACGATGGGTGATGGCTCGGAGTACACGAGCGGACCGGGAATCGCCGAGGCCCACGACGTGTCCGTCGACCTGGTGTCCCTGATCGAAAAGACGAACCAGGCTGGCAGCCAACGACTCCAGGAGATGGTCGGGCGCGCGCTGGTGCACCGGGCCGTGCACGAACAACTCAGTGAGCACGTCTTCCACGCCGTGGCCAGCGGATCCCTGCCGCCGGCCGCGGGATCGATCATCCGGCTGTACATGGCCGAGGTTCACGACGTCGAGACCGATACCGCCTTGGCCGTGGCGGGTCCGGCGGCCGTGGTTGACGACGAAGGCGGGGCGCTCGACATCGGGACGCGCTATCTGGGCCGTCAGGCCGCCAGCATCGGCGGCGGTACCACCGAGATGGCACGCAATGTGATCGGCGAGCGGGTGCTGAACTTCCCCCGCGAGCGCGCCGATGACCGCGGCGTGCCGTTCAATCAGGTGCGGCGCGGCAAAAGCTAAGGAGGCGAATGGAATTGAGCGATCAACTTCGTGACATCCGAGAGTTGATGGGTGATTCCGACGCCTACCGCGAGGAACTGTACCGGCGTTGGACGGGCCTGCTGAGCTACCGCTACATCGGTCGCAAACACTCATCGATGAATCTCGGCGAGACCGACGACACCGTCAACATCCGCCGCGACATGCGCAATGACGCGGGCGGAATCATGGTGGCGCCGTTGGCCATTTCCTCCCCGGAGGGCTGCCAGACCGACATGGTCGCCGTGCCGAATCCGGTGATCGCGTCGGTACAGATCATCGATCCAGGCTACGACGTCGCCAGGATTGCGATCGTCGGGTCGGGCATCGTGCACCAGGGCCGCACCATGGGCTACGGCCGCTGCACAATCGTCGACGCCGACAACCCGAGTCGGGTCATCGCCTTCAACGAGGGACAGGGTGCGATCATCGGCATCCCGCCGGAAGGCTTGGACCGCATGGATGTTTCGGGTACCGAGCTGATGGTCGAGGATTCTCCCGATTTGCCGCCGCTATGGCAGGCCTTCGGTGCCAGCCGGCGGGATGGCGGCCACTGGATACTGCCCGAGCTGAGCACCGAACTCGCGTCACCGGACGCCGCGCTGCA
>NZ_LZTA01000005.1 GCF_001665875.1 Mycobacterium sp. 852002-40037_SCH5390672 | reverse complement strand
GGGCATGAAGAACTTCATCTCCCCTGACGGGCATGCCGTGCGCTTCATCATCAGCCATGACGGTGATCCGATGTCGCAAGAAGGCATTTCGCACATCGACGCGATCAAGAAGGCCGCCTACGAATCACTCAAGGGCACGCCGCTGGAGGGCTCGAAGATCTACCTCGCGGGCACCGCCGCCACGTTCAAAGACATGCAAGACGGCGCCAACTACGACCTGTTGATCGCCGGAATCGCCGCACTGTGCCTGATTTTCATCATCATGCTGATCATCACCCGAGGCGTGGTGGCGTCGGCGGTCATCGTGGGAACCGTCTTGGTCTCCCTGGGCGCGTCTTTCGGGCTTTCGGTGCTGATCTGGCAGCACCTGATCGGCATCGAATTGCACTGGATGGTGCTGGCCATGTCCGTGATCATCCTGCTGGCGGTCGGCGCCGACTACAACCTGCTGCTGGTGGCACGGTTCAAGGAGGAGATCCACGCCGGCCTGAACACCGGCATCATCCGGTCGATGGGCGGCACCGGCTCGGTGGTGACGTCAGCGGGGCTGGTGTTCGCCTTCACCATGATGACGATGGCGGTCAGCGAGCTCACGGTCATCGGCCAAGTCGGTACCACGATCGGACTGGGTCTGCTGTTCGACACCTTGATTGTGCGGTCGCTGATGACACCGTCCATTGCCGCGCTGCTGGGCAAGTGGTTCTGGTGGCCGCAACGTGTCCGTCAACGCCCGGTTCCATCACCCTGGCCCAAACCGGCCAAGGAAGCCGAATCCGTTACCGCCGCTACGTAACCCAGTCCGGCTGCGCGTCGGTCGCGACGTTGGAGAAGTCCTTGTGTCCCAGGCCGGCGGTGGTGCCGCCGTCGACGACGAACTCCGAGCCGGTGGAATAGCTGGACTCGTCGCTGGCCAGATAGACCACGAGGTTGGAGACCTCCACGGGTTGGGCGGCCCGCCCCAGCGCCGTCTGGAAGATGTCGTCGGGAACCCAGTCGGTCATCGGAGTCTTGATGAGCCCGGGGTGGATTGAGTTGACCCGGATGCCGCTCGGGCCCAGTTCCAGCGCGGCCGACTTGGTCAGTCCCCGCACGGCGAATTTGGTTGCGGTGTAGCCGTGGCATGCGATGGTGCCGGCCATGCCTTCGATCGAGGAAATGTTGATGATCGATCCCCGGCCCGCTTCCTTCATCGGTTTGACCACGGCGCGGATGCCGAGAAACACGCCCGTCAGATTGATGTCGAGGATTCGCTGCCACTCCGACAGCGCGTAATCCTCGAGGGTGCCGATGTTGATGATGCCCGCATTGTTGACCAGCACGTCGATGCGGCCGAACTCGCTCAGGGCGGTCGCCACCGCCGCATCCCAATCCCCGGGCTTCGTCACGTCGAGATGCAGGTACCGGACCGCTTGGGAATGGGGGTCGACTTCGGCCGCTACCGCCTTGCCCTCGTCGTCGAGGATGTCACCGAAGACGACCTTGGCTCCCTCGGCGACCAGCGACCGCACGTGCGATGCGCCCATCCCCCGGGCACCGCCACTGATCAAGGCGACCTTTCCCGCCAACCGTTCTGCCACTGCGTTTCTCCTGTCGCCTGGGTTCGTCTATGCACCATACGTACCGAAGGCTATGTATGGCCATAGCCTTCCGGCACGACATTCACGATGTCAGTCGCGGGCGCATCGGGGCGGACCCGAGCAGTTTGGCGCCGCACGGCTGAACGCCGTTGCGAGAGGACGGAACTGGGCCAGATGATTCTTCGGATCAGGAGTCGTACGCCCGCAGCAGCGCCCGCGTGCGAGCCCGGCCCTCCGGCGATGGATCGAATGCCGCGGCGACGTACTCGTCGACGCCGGCGGCGCGCAGTTCGTCGAGCCGGCCGCGGACGGTGTCCTCGTCGCCAATGATGGCGGCGTCCTGCGGCCCCGCATAACCCTCGCGGTCGAGCATCGCGCGATAGGACGGCAGCTGGTCGTAGATGGCGAACTGTTCGGCCGCCTGCTTGCGGGCGGCGTCGACGTCGTCGGTGACGCTGACGGGCAAGGACGCGGCGACGCGCACCCCGCCCTCGCGCCCGGCATCGGCGGCGGCCTGCCGCAGCGTCGGCCCGACATGCTCGGCCAGCGTCTTGGGTCCGGTCATCCAGGTGCAGGTGCCCGAGGTGCGCCGCCCAGCGAGCTTGAGCAGCTGCGGACCCAGGGCTGCGATGTACACGTCGGGGCGCGGCGCCCCCGAGATCATCAGCGCACCGCGGGTGGTCACCGTCTCCCCCTCCGCGGCGGCGGCTTCACCGGCCAGCAGGGGCAACAGTCCGTCGAGGTATTCGTTCAGTCTGCGCACCGGCTTGTCCCAGGGAATGCCCCACATCCCCTCGGTGACGGCCTGATGGGTCATGCCGAGCCCGAGCGTGAACCGGCCACCCGAGGCAAGGCTCAGCGTCAGGGCGCGCTGCGCCATGAGCATCGGATGCAGGTTCTGAATCGGCACCACACCGCTGGCCACCTCGATTGTGTCGACCTCGTGCAACGCGATGGCCAGGATTGTGAGAAGATCTGGCTCATAAGGCAATTGGCTCATCCACACGCGTTTGAAGCCTTCGTCGCGCAGCATCGCGAGGTTGGCGATCGTCGCGTCGATGGGCGATTGGCTGCCCGATCCACTGAGTTGCCCGAACATAGAGACCTGCATGACCATCCCGCTCCTCTGCGCTCCCCCGCAGTGGAAAGGTTATCGTCGCTTCATCTTTACGGCCAAGCTTTTCAGTGGTGCCCGTTTGTTTCCTATGCCGGCCGGGGGGAACACGCCGGGGGTGACAGTCGTCGGGTCTTATGCGCGGCGCGCGATTACGGTGTCCCCGCCGCGGCAGCGCAGCTTGGCGAGGTATCTGCTGCTGCCCAGACCCAAGGATGTGACTAAGGGCTGGCTTGTCGGGACGACGTGCGCATTGGGCGTACTTAGCACCGGCGAGGTGAACGGCATGTTGCTATTGCGCGCGCTCGTCGTGATGATCGTCATCGAACTGCTCGTATATCAGGCACGCTATCAATGGAATGACGTGCGCGGGTTCGTCGCTGACCAGAATCATCCGTCAAGCACCACACGTGGGCGCCTACCCGGCCCCTTGTCTCGCGCACGTTTCCATGTCTCGGCAAGTTGCGCCATCGCGGCGCTGAGGTTGGCGCTCGCTGGTGTCGTGATTTTGGCGTTCCCGGATCTTCACCTCGGCGGGATCCTTGGACTCGGTGGCGCCGGTGTGTTCGGTGTCGCGATCGCCTATGAATTGTTACGGTCCGCGACCACGGGTCGAGGCCACGCCGCTTGTGTGCCGATCCGAAGTGTGGTGTTGCTGTGGTTGGCCGTGGGCTCCGGATATGCCGTTCGGGGATTGGTTGGACTCGCTGTGGCGGTGGATCCGTGGAAAAGACCGGAGCTATTTTTCGCGGCGGTGGTGGCGTTATGGGGCTACGGAGTCGCGTTCGTCACTTGCCGCTGGGCCGTGGAGGCCGCGTCCTTTGCCGCGATCCGCGATGGGCGCGTCGCATGGAACGCCCGCCCCGATCAGGCGCGCGAGCATCAACTGGCCCTCATCCGATGGCTCCCGTCCCACGTCGGCGCCGGAGTCACCAAGGTTGCCGATTGGGCGCCGTTGCGGCAGCGGACGGCGTTGACGGCCCCATGGAACTTAGCCGCCGTTGTCGCGGGCGCCGGTGCCGCCGCGTCGGGACGACTCCTGGTCAGCCCCTGCTCCGTCGAAATTACCGTTTGCGTCGCTGCGGTCGGCGCCGCGGCAACGCTCATCGCGGTGTCCATCTCGCGCAGACGGGCTCTGGTCGTCGTCCTCGCCGCTCTGTCATTGCTAGGGACTTTATCGGTCACTGCTACACCGCGACCGCTGCTGGCAAGCTCGCCGTGGCTTCTGATGATCTGTGCGTACCAATTCTTCACCACGCGCACCCTGGCAAGCCTGAGCCGAACTCGCCCCCGTGCGCGGCTCGCTCACAGAACTTTCGCCACCATAGCGAGACTTGCAATCGGAGAAACCACGTGGCAGGCGATGCAGCGCCCCGGTAGATGCGGCAAAGAGGTATAGCCAGTGGGCGGTGCCTCTGCGGCGGCGAGGGAGCTGATGTTGGTCGCCGAGTCGGCGGCTGAGGCGGGCTCGCGCGTCGCGATGCGGTGGCTACCCCAGATCGATGCCCTCGACATCGAGGAGAAGAACGGTCCGCGCGACCTCGTCAGTCGCGCCGATCGCGACACGGAGGACGCCATCATCGCCGAGCTGTTACGGGCCCGTCCCGGTGACGGTGTGCTCGCAGAGGAACGCGGCGCGGTAGCGGGCACGAGCGGTGTGGAATGGGCGGTTGATCCAATCGACGGCACCACCAACTACTTGTATAAGCGGCCTGACTGGGCGGTCAGTGTCGCCGCCATCCAGGGCGACGACCGCCGCCTGCTGGCGGCAGCAGTCTGCGAGCCCGTGTTGGGCACGATGACGACGGCGTATCGCGGCGGGGGGACTTGGGCGGGTGGACGCCGTATCACCGTCGCCGATCGCGATTCACTCGACCGCGCATTGATAGAGCTCAATCTGGGGCGCGCCGAGCAGCGAGCGATGGCGGGGTCGATGGTCGACGCCCTGGTTCCCCATGTGCGTGACGTCCGTCGCGGCGGCAGCGCCGCCAGCGCGCTCGCACAGCTGGTGACAGGGCGTGCGGACGGGGTCTGGGCACCGGGTCTCCGGGTGTGGGACGGAGCGGCGGGAGCCCTGCTCGTACAGGAGGCGGGCGGAACGGTCGGTGATCTCTCGGGACCGACGCCAGGCATGTGGCCGCAAAGCGGTGATGTGCTGGCGGCGCCGCCGACGCTTTGGGTGGCCCTGCAACAGTTGATTTCACCGATCTACGGTCGTCGAAGTTTGTCTAGCGGTGCGCCGGGTACCTGAGTGCTTGGGCGTTTAGCACCAGCGCTTTCCTAATCTCTTTCGTTTTCTCAGGAGCGCTCGTGCCTAACGTTGTGCGCTTTCAGCGCCAAACCGCCATCCCCTTAAGCAGCTCAACGCTGCAACTTCACTCAAGACGAGTTGACGTGCCCACGTATGACAGGTCGTCACTGGGACGCTCGATCGTGCACATCGGAGTCGGAAACTTCCATCGCGCACACCAGGCTGTCTACTTCGATGAACTCGCCCAACGCGGCGTTACACGAGACTGGGGCATTACCGGGGTGAGCCTCCACCACGGCCGGATGAAAGAGCTGCTGTCGGAACAAGACTGGCTATACACCGTTGTTCAGCGAAGTCACGGTCGGGATGCCGCCCGAATTGTTGGCTCCATTTGCCAGATGCATTATGCCCGGGAAGACCAGTCCGCCGTCCTCGACGCGCTCACCGATGAGCGTACCCGAATGGTCACTTTGACGATCACGGGCGACGCCTACTGCATCGACAAGCGCACCGGCGAATTCGACCCCGGACGAGACGACGTTCGGGCCGACATGCGCATGCCGAACCACTTCAGCACCACCTGGGGATACCTCGCCGAGGCGTTGAACCGACGCCGCAGAGCCGGTAAAGCCCCATTCACCCTAGTGTCCTGCGACAACGTGCCCTCCAACGGCGATGCAACCCGCACAGCATTGGTGTCGTTCGCCAGCCTGCGCGACCCCGCTCTTGGACGTTGGATCGACCGTCACGTCGCGTTTCCGTCGACCATGGTCGACCGCATCACTCCGAAAATCACATCGGCTGAAAGGCAATTCGTCGTACGTAACGTCGGAATAGCCGATAGGTGTCCGGTGCTAACAGAGCCTTTTCGCCAGTGGATCATCGAAGACACATTCTGCAATGGCCGGCCGCCTTTAGAAGAGGTCGGGGTCGACTTGGTTGCCGACGTCACGAGACTCAAGCTGGTCAAGACACGGCTGCTCAACGGAAGTCATTGTGCCATAGCCTATTTAGGGATACTCGCGGGGTACGAAAACATTCATGAGGCGATGAGCGACCCCATCCTGAGCCGCTACGTCGAACAGCTCATGTATCAGGAGATATCGCCTCTGCTTCCCACCGTTCCTAACATCGACATCGTTGACTATTGCGCCACAACACTTGAGCGCTTCCGCAATCCGAGCATTGGTGACCAACTGGCACGGTTGGCATGCCGCGGCTCGGAAAAGATGCCTGCCTACCTACTTCCATCCCTGCACGAAGCGATCGCCGCCGGCCGCCCGCACACGCTGCTTATGCTGGCGCTCGCCGGATGGGTGCGCTACCTCCAAGGAGAAGACCTTCATGGCCGCAAGATTCACATCGAAGATCCCCAGGCAAAACTGTTGAATACATTGGCGGCGCTCGGTAGACGTTATCCCGACCCGCTGCTGCGCAATCGTGATGTCTTCGGCGATCTTCGGTTGATTCCCGGCCTTATAGATCGGCTGGGCCAGATGATCGATGCTCTTGACAGGCACGGTGTGGTGGGCACGCTTCGCCGGCACGTTGGAGGAGATCTTCGAAAGTTGGTGGCGCGGTGAGCAACGAGAAGTTCGTTACCATCCGACCGTTCACGGTAGACCCTGTTAACACCATACTCTGTGACGCAGATGGCAATCTATTCCCATCCGAAGAACCGGCGTTCGCCGCCTCCGTTGAGGTCACTAACCAGTTCCTAACCAGATTTGGCGTCCCCGCCCGGTACACAGCGGAAGAGCTTCGAAAACAAACGACTGGAAAGAATTTTCGGGCCACCGCCCTTGACCTTGCGGTAGCCGGTGGTGTGCCCATCGAAGAGCCAGTTGCCTCATGCCACCCACAAGCCGTCCTCGCCACAAACGACGACGTCCTAGCGGATCGCGCGCTAACCCTCGATCAGCTTGAAGCCTGGGTGCGTCGCGAACGCGATCACGTGACCGCCCATTTGGCCACGGCGCTTCGGCCAGACTCTAGTGTGCTGGAGCCATTAAAGGCCCTGTACGGCCGGTACGGTTTGGCGGCGGTGAGTTCAAGCGCTCTCATCCGCCTCGACGCCTGTTTTGCCGCGACCGGCCTCGACGCCTTCATTCCCTGCGAGTTGCGGTTCAGCGCGGAGGATTCATTCCCGGTCCCCACTAGCAAGCCCGATCCGGCGGTGTACACACTGACCGGTGAGGCACTGGGTGTCACAACGACGCAGGGACTGGCCATCGAGGACTCGGTTCCCGGAATTCTTTCGGCGGTGGCGGCCGGTTTCATCACCATCGGCAATCTGACGTTCGTCCCTGCCAATGAACGCTGTTCTCGCGCAACAGAACTCGCGCGATCTGGAGCTCACGCAATCAGCAATTCCTGGGCTGCGATCGCCGATTTCTTACTCCGGAGACCATAACCTAAACCTGCTCTCGGTCGAGTGCCGACCCTGCGCAACTTATTGCGAAGCTTTGTGTTTCGACCGCGGCGGCAGCGCGGTCGCGTACTGCCGAAAGGAGGCAACGTGATTGATACTGACCGAGCCAGTGTTCTGCGGGTCGCGGAGCTGGCGTGGAACAACGTGGGCCACGAGTGCCAATCAGGCCCGGAGCTGAGTTTCCGAGAGGTCATCGCTCAAGCCGAAGGCGTTCTCAGTGAGCGTTTCGGCATCAGTGCCGGCGCAGCGCTCGGGCTTCTGAAACGGCTAGCAGAACAGTCCGATCGGTCTGTGGAAGCGGTTTCACGCCGACTCGTCAGGGGTGCACACTCGACATTGCGGCGGCTGCCACCCGATGCTGCACACGCCGCGCAAAGTGCAGCCCGCGACCAGGACGCTGAGCTTAGGCGCCAGCTCGTCCGGGAAGCCACCCGGTGCTGACCGGTTTAGCCGAACCCTGCTCAGCCGATGATGTCGAAGACTGCCGCGGCGGAGGTCACGGCCTTGTCGGCGTTGCCCTCGTCGTGCAGCAGCATGCGCGCGCCGACCCGCCCGGGTCCGCCCGGATGCGCGGTGCCCTCGACCCGGAAGGGTCCGACCTTGCCACGCGACATGAACATGACATGCCAGCTGACGACCTGCAACTTTGTGGTTCCCGCCACGTCCGCGGCGAGACCGATCGCCGCGGTCTCGAGGACGACGTGCTGGGGACCGATGTGCAGCGCGGCGTCCGGTGACGCGAGTTCGGTGCTCAGCTCGGGCAGTATCCAGTGGCCGCCATCCCGCCGGCTGGC
>NZ_LZTA01000004.1 GCF_001665875.1 Mycobacterium sp. 852002-40037_SCH5390672 | reverse complement strand
CCGAACGAACCTGACCGCATCATCGACGCACAGTTCGGTCGCACCGACGCCGGGCGGATCCTGCTGGAAGCCGACTACACCATGAAACAGGCCACGGCGAAGCTCGTCGACCCCGCCACGGCGGACGGCCGCCAGTTCTTGGATGCATTGAAGGGCTCGAAATGCTTTTCCCCGCAACGGAAGTGGATTATTCCGTTGCCGGCCAGCGTGTCCGCGCAGGGCGACTCGATGTACATCCTGGACGCTCCGCTGGATGTGAAGCTCGAAATCGAGGGGATGGACTTGAAGCCGGGCATCGGCTGCCCGGCACAGGACGCGGGAATCACCCGCCAAAACGACGATCTGTACCGGACGATGATTTTGCCGAAGATCGTGGACGAGGTGAATCACGCGCCCGAGTACGCCGATCTGCGCCGCGTGTATGCGAGCCGGATCGCCGCCGAGTGGTACCGGCAGCGCAGCGCCACCAAGGCCACCGCCTACTCGAAAATCGTGGACTCGGGCAACATCGACGCCTGGACCACAAAGGAACCCTTCAGCCCGCAGGAACTGTTCAACCGGTATCGCAAGTCCTTCTACGAGGGAGACGCGACTTACACCTGGCAGACCGGTGATCGCACCACCTGGAAGCTGACCATCGGCGGCGTCGATTTCACCAACATCCCAATGGTCAACATGACGCCGAAGGACTTCGCCAAAGACCATCCGACCCTGCCCGCCACCGCCAGCGGCTCCCTGTTCGGGCCCCGGCTGCAGAGTTCCGCACAGCACAATTCCTCGCAGCAAGTGTGGCTGGGCGGCCTGACCAGTGCGCGACCCATGAGCCAGGTATGGAAAGGCGATCCCGGTGTGCTCATCCCCATGCCGAAGTCGGTGTTCGGTGCGTCGTTGAGTCCGCTCATGTACGCAGCGATCGTGTTGCCGTTGGCCGCCTGGATCGGTGTCGGGGGCGCGCTGTGGTGGCGCCGCAGGCGCGCGGCGGGCTTGCCGGGGAGGCGCTGACGATGTCAGACCATTCCCAGGATCCGTTCTTCGATCCCTTTAGCCCCGAACCGGTTTCGCCGGTGCCCCCGTGGGGTCAACCGTCTTCGCCTGACCTGCCACCGCCTGCCGCGCCGCCACCCACAGCCGCGCCGCGACCACCCGTCGCACCGTCAGTGTCCGTCCGGCAGCCGCCCCCGTACGCCCGGCCCCCGGCGTCGTCCCACAAGAACGTCGCCGGGTTGTCCCCGGCCACCGTGTTTTTCGGTAGCTATGTCTTCGCCGGAATCGCAGCGCTGTTGTTGGCGACGGCGATCGCCGTGCTGGTGGCGATTTCGGATTTCCGTGCGCGCGGTAGTACAGCCGGGCCGTTGATGGTCGCCGCCGCGACCGGGTTGGTCGTCGTCGCCGCGTTGGTGGTGTCGCTGGGCGTGCTCGACGATCGCGGGCGCGGCTGGGCCCGAATCGCGACCTGGGGCGTCTGCGGCCTCGGAATATGCGCGGGCGTGGCGATTTTCGTCCTCGGCCCGGGGGAGTCCGTGGCGTGGTTCGGCCAGTTG
>NZ_LZTA01000003.1 GCF_001665875.1 Mycobacterium sp. 852002-40037_SCH5390672 | reverse complement strand
ACCGGCGTCACCTAGACCGGTATCGCTGACCGGCAAGCAGGGAGCCTGCTCGATAATCACATGCGCATTGGTGCCGCCCATCCCAAACGAAGACACCCCCGCCCGGCGCACTCGGCCCTGCTGCACCGGCCAGGGTGACAGCGCATCGTTAACGCGCAACCCGAGCTGACGAAGGTCGATATCTCGATCGCTATTCCTGTAGTTGAGACTTGGTGGGATTTCGCCGTTCTGAATTGCCAGCACGGTCTTTAACAAGCCCGCAATCCCTGCCGCACCCCCAAGGTGCCCGATATTCGTCTTTACTGATCCCACCTGTAAGGGACGTTGGCGCCCTGCAAAAAACTGCCCAAGTGCCGCGGCCTCTATTGGATCGCCGACCTCGGTACCCGTTCCGTGCAACTCGACGTAGTCGACTTGCTCGCTGTCCAAGCCCGCCCGAGAATACGCCTGCTGAAAGACCGCAACCTGCGCAGATGCTGTCGGTACAGTCAATCCAGCCGGGCTATGCCCGGCATTCCCGACTGCACTTGCACGAATTACTGCACGGATCCAATCACCGTCGGCAACGGCTGCATCGAGCGGCTTCAGCAAAATCATTGCGCCGCCTTCTCCGCGCACGTAACCGTCTGCTCGTTCATCGAACGTGTAGGTATGCCCTGAGCTGGACAGACCACCGAACTTCGCTTCTAGCGCTGCGGTCTCGGCCGCCAAGTTGAGATGAACCCCACCCGCTATCGCTAGGGATGAATCGCCAGCCCGCAAGCTCTCGCACGCAAGGTGAACCGCGACCAGCGAGGACGATTGGCCGCAATCGACCGCAAAGCTTGGGCCGCACAGCCCAAAGGCGAACGACACCCGGTTGGCAATCAACCCTCGGCTTAGGCCGGGGAACGCGTGATGATCGAGGTCGTTTACGCCGCTACGGAGCGCAAGTAGCGCATAGTCATCATTCATCGCTCCCAGGAACACTCCTACCTTGTCCCCGGAGATGTTTCCGGGAACAACAAAAGAGTCTTCGAACAGTTCCCAGGTCAATTCAAGCGCAAGACGTTGTCGAGGGTCTAGTGAGCAAGCTTCCCGCGGCGACAGGTTAAAGAAGGCCGCATCAAACTCAGCGACGTTATCGACGTATCCCTCAGGCCGGCCGGTTGTCCCGGCCGTCAGTCCCGCATCGCACGGCGGATCGAGCGAGGATCTTTTCACCGTCGCCGGGCCGAGAGCTTCTAGCCCTTCTCGCATAAGGCTCCAGAAATCAGCAACACTCGGTGCACCGGGTAACCGACAGCTCAGTCCGATGACTGCAACGTCTCCCGGTCGGAAACCGTCTTCTGTCACGCGATCATCGACCTCCAACCAAAGTGGAACGGCAAACCGGCAAGTCGAGTTTGCAGGTGCCTAAAGGATTTCCGTTACCTGGACTGCGACAGGATGGCCGTGATTTTCTCCTACTCGACCGCCGGCAGCAACCAGCTGAATTGGTTCGGTGCTGAGCCTTGTGGAAACTTGAACACCAGGCCACGATGTGCATCTGCGCCTATCGCGAAGTGGCGTTGAGCGCTGTCCCATACTCTGCGGAACAATCGTCGCGCCCGCAGCCGCGTCTCTGAACACCGAACTATCCACGCATACTGAAATGTGGGTCATCGGTGAAAGCGCCACGGGCAGAACGACTGTGGCAAGACGACAGCGTCCGGACCCAACGATCATCTTCAGGACCTCATCATCAGTAGACGTTAGGCCTCGTTCAACTCTCCAACAGCGCAGTGGGTTTCGATCAATCCTGGCCGCAACTCCGCTTGTTTCGCTGGCGCTTGAGCAGCGGAGCGCTAATGTGCGCTGTGATGTATCTAAATTAATCAGCGACGTGCGGACCGCTATCTGTGGTGACTTGGACGATCGTTATCGTCGGTCACCACAAATCGCCACAGGGCAGCGTCACCGGCGCAATCACCGGTGTGTTCGAGACCTACCTGGCTTAGCAGCCTCATTAAGGCGAAACGTCCCGCACCACCCGCACACGTCCGTGCAACCGACGAAGACGCACACTTGGACACAACCGAGCCACCCACCTCCAAGCCTGGCCCCACATTCTCAAGCCGCAGTTGTGTCCTGAACGCGCTGATGTGGCGGACCGTCCACACGAACCAATGCGAAATAGAATCCGCCGGGCCCAATACAGTTGACACCAGCAATCTTCCAATAGTGTTGGTCAGCAACCACCGCTTGGTTGACTCACGGCTTGCCAGGCATGGCGCCTGCAGGGGGTTGCGAGATCACAACGTTGAGTCGCGTGTCAGCATCCGCCATCGGAGTTTCCAAGCACTAGCTCGTGTGGGTCCGGCAGAATCGAAAAGCCCAGAACTTCGACTTTGTCGCCATAGCTGTCGCCTGCAGGACCGCTGCGGAGCATAGTCCATCATTCCAGATGGACTATGCTCCCCACACCCGAGACTTATCAACGAACCTGCTTGCGGTCGAGGCATCCTTTCAGTCACGATGCC
>NZ_LZTA01000002.1 GCF_001665875.1 Mycobacterium sp. 852002-40037_SCH5390672 | reverse complement strand
GCGCGCCGCTGTCTGCGAAGACGTCCACCGTCGAGTAGACCGAGTACGCCAGCCCGCGAAGCTCTCGAACCTGCTGGAACAACCGGGAACTCAGGCCGCCGCCCAGCGCGGTGTTCAGCACCGACAGCGCCCAGCGGTGCTCCCACCCGCGCCCGGGCGTGCGGACGCCCAGCGACACGTGGGCCTGCTCGGCGTCCCGGTTGCCCAGCATCAGATCGGGGCGGCCGGTGAGCCGTCCCGCACCCTTGCGCGGCGCGATGGGCTCGCGCCCGCGGACCAGATGCGGCCCGAAGTGCTCGCGCACCAACGCGATCACCTCGTCGTGGTCGACATTGCCCGCCACCGCCACCACCATCCGCTCCGGCGTATAGCGCCGGACATGGAACGAGTGCAACTGGTTCCGCGTCATCGACGCCACCGACTGCGCGGTGCCGATGACGGGACGGCCTACGGGGTGGTCACCGAAGAGCGCGCTCAGGAACATGTCCCCCAGCGCGTCCTCGGGGTCGTCGTCGCGCATCGCGATCTCTTCGAGGACCACGTCGCGCTCCAGCTCGACGTCGTTAGCCGCACAACAGCCGTTGAGCACCACGTCGGCGACCAGGTCGACGGCCAGCGCCAGATCGCTGTCGAGCACATGCGCGTAGTAGCAGGTGTGCTCCTTGGCGGTGAACGCGTTCAGCTCTCCCCCGACGGCGTCCATCGCCTGCGCGATGTCCACCGCCGTGCGGCTGGGGGTCGACTTGAACAGCAGATGCTCGAGGAAGTGCGCGGCGCCGGCCACGGTGGCACCCTCGTCGCGCGAGCCGACCCCGACCCAAACCCCGACGGACGCGGAGCGCACCGACGGCAGGTACTCCGTGACCACCCGCAAGCCGCCCGGAAGCGTGGTTCGCCGCAGCGCGGCCTGGGGTGCCGATTCCGCCTCAGCGACTTTGCCCCGGCGCAAAGCGCCGGCCCGACCGGGACGCGTCCCGGTCGATGAGTCAGCTGCTCGCCGTTGCGGCATCGGCAGGAGCGGCCACCGGAGCCTCGGCAGGAGCCGAGTTGTCTTCCTCCACCAGAACCAGCGAGATCTTGCCGCGCTTGTCGATATCGGCGATTTCGACACGCAGCTTGTCGCCGACGTTGACCACGTCTTCGACCTTCGCGATCCGCCTGCCCTTACCGAGCTTGGAGATGTGCACCAGGCCGTCACGACCGGGCAGCAGTGACACGAACGCACCGAAATCCGTTGTCTTGACCACGGTTCCGAGGAACCGCTCGCCGACGGTGGGCAGCTGCGGGTTCGCGATGGCGTTGATCCGGTCGATCGCGGCCTGCGCCGAGGGTCCGTCGGTAGCGCCGACGAACACGGTGCCGTCGTCCTCGATGGAGATCTGCGCGCCGGTCTCCTCGGTGATGGCGTTGATCACCTTGCCCTTGGGGCCGATGACCTCACCGATCTTGTCCACCGGAACCTTGATGGTGGTGACCCGCGGTGCATACGGGCTCATCTCGTCGGGTTCGTCGATCGCCTCGGCCATGACCTCCAAGATGGTCAGGCGCGCATCTTTCGCCTGGGACAGCGCGGCGGCCAGCACCTGCGACGGAATGCCGTCGAGCTTGGTGTCCAGCTGCAGCGCGGTGACGAAGTCCTTGGTGCCGGCGCACTTGAAGTCCATGTCGCCGAATGCGTCCTCGGCGCCCAGGATGTCGGTCAGGGTGACGAAGCGACGCTCCGACTTTCCGTCCACCTCGACATCGTCGGAGACCAGACCCATCGCGATGCCGGCCACCGGTGCCTTGAGCGGCACGCCGGCATTCAGCAGCGACAGGGTGGACGCGCATACCGAACCCATCGAGGTCGAGCCGTTGGAGCTCAACGCTTCCGATACCTGACGGATGGCGTACGGGAACTCCTCGACGCCCGGCAGCACCGGCATCAGCGCCCGCTCGGCCAGCGCACCGTGCCCGATCTCGCGCCGCTTCGGCGAGCCGACCCGGCCGGTCTCGCCGGTGGAGTAAGGCGGGAAGTTGTAGTGGTGCATGTAGCGCTTGGACTTCTCCGGCCCCAGCGAGTCGATCTGCTGGGCCATCTTGACCATGTCGAGCGTGGTGACGCCCATGATCTGGGTTTCGCCACGCTGGAACAGCGCGCTGCCGTGCGCGCGCGGGATCACGGCGACCTCGGCCGACAGGGCGCGGATGTCGGTGATGCCGCGGCCATCGATGCGGAAGTGGTCGGTCAGGATGCGCTGACGGACCAGCTTCTTGGTCAGCGAGCGGAACGCGGCGCTGACCTCTTTCTCGCGGCCTTCGTAGGTCGCAGAGTCCCCAGTGAGCCGCGCCAGCACTTCCGCTTTCAGCTCGTCGGTGCGCGCGTCGCGCTCGGCCTTGCCGCCGATGGTCAGCGCCTTGGCCAGCTCGTCGGTGGCCACCGAGGCGACCGCGTAGTACACGTCTTCCTGGTAGTCCGGGAAGGTCGGGAACTCACCGACAGGCTTGGCCGCCGCATCGGCCAGTTCCTGCTGCGCACTGCACAGCGCGGCGATGAATGGCTTGGCGGCCTCCAGGCCTTCGGCCACAACGGTTTCCGTCGGGGCCTGGGCACCGCCCTCGACGAGGTCGATGACCTTTTCGGTGGCTTCTGCCTCGACCATCATGATGGCGACATCAGGACCATCGGAGCCCTCGACCTTGCGGCCGGCCACCACCATGTCGAACACGGCACGCTCGAGCTGCTCCACGGTCGGGAACGCGACCCAGGTGCCGTCGATCAGCGCGACCCGCACGCCCCCGATCGGGCCGGAGAACGGCAGGCCGCTCAGCTGGGTGGAAGCCGACGCTGCGTTGATCGCCAGCACGTCGTACAGGTCGTTGGGATCCAGGCTCAGGATCGTCACCACGACCTGGATCTCGTTGCGCAGCCCGGAGACGAACGACGGGCGCAGCGGCCGGTCGATGAGCCGGCAGGTCAGGATCGCGTCGGTGGAGGGACGGCCCTCCCGGCGGAAGAACGAACCGGGGATGCGACCGGCGGCATACATCCGCTCCTCGACATCGACGGTCAGCGGGAAGAAGTCGAAGTGCTCCTTGGGGCTCTTGCTGGCGGTGGTCGCCGACAACAGCATGTTCTCGTCATCGAGGTACGCGACCACGGCGCCAGCAGCCTGCTGGGCCAGCCGGCCGGTCTCGAAACGGATGGTGCGGGTGCCAAAGCTCCCGTTGTCGATAGTGGCGGTCGCCTCGAACACGCCCTCTTCAATTTCAGCGACAGACATAGACGTCCGTACGGCCTCTCTTATTCGGCTGTTTCGCGTCGTCATGCGCAACCTGGAGAGGCCCCGCAGGATTACTCACCGACCCGTTCGGGCCTGCGAGTCACCTGGAGAGCTTCGGAGAAGAATCAGTCTGAATGCGGCTACGGCCATCGATCGAAGCGGCCGACCTGCCCCAGATCCGGAGAGCCCGGCAGCCACTACCGAAGACCGCCCGATGCAGACTGGGCTGCTCCCTCGGAGGTGCGTAGTGACACGCTGGAACGGCACACGCGGATCTGCGTGACCGCACCGTTTGTTCGGGCCGAACCGGCCCAGAACGTCCTCACTCTACACGGGCAACCTCTGCCCGCCATATCGCTCGGAATTTGCGGGGCGCCAACGCCCCGGTCAGGCTTGCGTCAGCGACGCAGGCCCAGCCGCTCGACCAGCGAGCGGTATCGCGCGACGTCGATCTGGGCGACGTACTTGAGCAGCCGGCGCCGGCGTCCGACCAGCAGCAGCAGCCCCCGACGCGAGTGGTGGTCGTGCTTGTGCACTTTCAGGTGCTCGGTCAGGTCGGCGATCCGCTTGGTCAGCAGCGCGACCTGCGCCTCGGGGGAACCGGTGTCGGTGCCATGCAGGCCGTAGTTGCCCAGGATTTCTTTTTTCTGCTCGGCTGTCAGCGCCACGAACTCACTCCATCAATCGGTCCGCGAAGGGTAAAGGTTTTCAAGGCGCGGCCACCGCGAACCGCAGCACGCGCCGATGTCGTCCGGCAGTTTAGCAGCCAGAAGGTACCGGACCCGAATCGTTGCGGGGCGGCTACACCGCGCTTGCGATCACCACTAGGTCGATGGTGGCGACCCGCTGCGCCCGGCTACGCCGCGCTTGCGATCACCACTAGTCGGTGAGCAGCTGGCGTGCCTTGTCGGTGTCCTTGCCCATCGCGACGACCAGATCCTTGATCGAGTCGAACTTGTGCTGACCGCGGATACGGGCGACGAAATCCAGCGCCACGTGCTGCCCGTACAGGTCGGCGTCGGTGTCCAAGACGAACGCCTCGACGGTGCGGGTGCGCCCGGAAAAGGTCGGGTTGGTGCCCACGGACACCGCCGCCTGATAACGCTCACCCGGGACGGCGGTGCCGGTCACCGGCCCATGACCGAGCACGGTGAACCACGCGGCGTACACGCCGTCGGCCGGGATGGCCGAATACATCGGCGGCGCCACATTCGCCGTGGGGAACCCCAATTCGGCACCGCGCCCGTGGCCGCGGACGACCACGCCCTCGACGCGATGCGGGCGGCCAAGCGCCTCGGTGGCGGCCACCACGTCACCCGCGTCCACGCAGGAACGGATGTAGGTGGACGAGAACGTCACGGTCTCGTTGCTGTGGTGCTCGGACAGCAGCGACATCGACTCCACGGCGAATCCGAAGCGGTCGCCGGCGCGCCGCAGCGTCTCGACGTTGCCGGCCGCCTTCTTGCCGAAGGTGAAGTTCTCTCCCACGACGACCTCGACCACGTGCAGGTTCTCCACCAGCAACTCGTGCACGTAGCGCTCCGGCGTGAGTTTCATGAAATCGCTGGTGAACGGCATCACCAGGAAGACGTCGATGCCCAGCTCTTCGACCAGCTCGGCGCGGCGGGTCAGCGTGGTCAACTGCGCGGGATGGCTGCCGGGATACACCACTTCCATCGGATGCGGGTCGAACGTCATCAATACTGTCGGGACGTTGCGGGCCCGCGCCGCTTTCACCGCATGCGCGATCAGCTCGGCGTGGCCGCGATGCACACCATCGAACACACCGATGGTGAGCACACACCTGCCCCAGTCCGTGGGTATCTCGTCTTGGCCGCGCCACCGCTGCACGACCGCTAGCCTACGGCGCCGAGTGGTCCGCCGGGAGATCCAGAGGGTTGAGCCCCGCCATGGTGTCGGGGAACACGCCGGATCAGGCGCGGGTTGCCTAAACTTTCTCGTTGTGAGGGCTGACGAAGAGCGTGGCGGCATTACCGCGGTCGGCCAGGACTATCTCAAGGTCATCTGGAACGCCCAGGAGTGGTCGCTGGAAAAGGTCAGCACCAAGATGCTGGCCGAGAAGATCGGGGTGTCGGCCAGCACGGCCTCGGAGTCAATCCGCAAACTCGCCGAGCAGGGCCTCGTCGACCACGAAAAATACGGTGCGGTGACGCTGACCGAGGCGGGGCGCCGGGCGGCGCTGGAGATGGTGCGCCGGCACCGGCTGCTGGAGACCTTCCTGGTCAACGAGCTCGGCTACGCGTGGGACGAGGTGCACGACGAGGCCGAGGTGCTCGAGCACGCGGTGTCGGATCGCCTGGTGGCCCGCATCGACGCCAAGCTGGGTTTCCCGCAGCGCGACCCGCACGGCGACCCGATCCCGGCCTCGGACGGTCAGGTGCCCACCCCGCCGGCCCGTCAGCTATGGGCGTGCGACGACGGGGATACGGCGACGGTGGCGCGCATCTCCGACGCCGACCCCGAGATGCTGCGTTACTTCACCGACGTCGGCATCAATCTCGACTCCCGGCTGCGGGTCCTGACCCGGCGCGAATTCGCCGGCATGATCTCGGTCGCGATCGACTCCGGCGACGGCGCCGAGACGACGGTCGACCTGGGCAGCCCGGCAGCCCGGGCAATCTGGGTGACGGCTTAGCGGCGACCGCAAGCGCGGCGAAGCCGGGCGCGGCGGGTCGCGCCATATGGCTTAGCGGCGATCGCAAGCGCGGCGAAGCCGGGCGCGGCGGGTCGCCGCCATATGGCTTAGCGGCGATCGCAAGCGCGGCGAAGCCGGGCGCGCGGCGGGTCGCCGCCATCAGGGTTAGCTCAGCAGCCCCTTGGCGATGTGGGTGACCTGAACCTCGTTGCTGCCCGCGTAGATCATCAGTGACTTGGCGTCGCGGGCCAGCTGCTCCACCCGGTATTCGGCCATATAGCCGTTGCCGCCGAACAGCTGCACGGCCTCCATGGCCACGTCGGTGGCCGCCTCCGACGAGTACAGCTTGATCGCCGACGCCTCGGCCAGCGTCAGGGGCTTGCCGGCCTGCTGGCGCTCGATGGTGTGAAAGACCATGTTCTGCACGTTCATTCGGGCAATCTCCATCTTGGCCAGCTTGAGCTGGATCAGCTGGAATTGCCCAATGTTCTTGCCCCACAACGTTCGGCTCTTCGCGTAATCCACGCACAGCCGGTGACATTCGTCGATGATGCCCAACGCCATCATCGCGATCCCGATCCGCTCGGCGGCGAAGTTGGCGCGGGCGCTGTCGCGGCCGTCGCCGTCGGTGTGCTGCTCGCTCTCGCCGAGCAGCCGGTCCGGGCTCAGCCGCACGTTGTCGAAGAACAGCTCGCCGGTCGGGGAGGACATCATGCCCATCTTCTTGAACGGCTTGCCCTGCGTGAGGCCCGGCATCCCCGCGTCGAGCACGAAGACCAGCACCGGCCGGTTGCGCTTGTCGGCGGAAGCGTCACCCTCGTCGAGTTTCGCGTACACGACCAGGACGTCGGCGCAGGGCCCGTTGGTGATGAAGGTCTTCTGACCGTTGAGGAGGTAATCCTGACCGTCGCGTTTGACGTAGGTCTTCATGCCGCCGAACGCATCCGAGCCCGAGTCCGGCTCCGTGATCGCCCATGCCGCAATCTTTTCCAGCGTCATCAGCTCGGGCAGCCAGCGTTCTTTCTGCGCCAGCGTCCCGCGGCTCATGATGGTCGCCGCGCCCAGGCCCAGGCTCACCGACGCGGTGCTGAGCAACCCGATGCTGACCCGGGCGATTTCGGACACCAGCACGGCGATCATCGAGCCCTGCGCGCCGCCACCGAAACCGCCTGAGTCATCCGGCTTTTCGTCAGCCTTCTCGGCAGCGGGGTTGCCGTCGAGCTTGGCCCGCTCGCGGTCCAGCATCTTCTTGACCGACTCGGCGGCCATGGCGTCAAGGCCGAACTGGCTGAACAGCTTGCGCGCGATCGGATACGGCGACATCTCGCCGGTTTCCAATTCGTCCACATGCGGGCGGATCTCTTTGTCAACGAACTGCCGGACGGCGTCCCGGACCATCAGGTCGGTGTCGGACCACTCGATCATGGCGCCCTTAACGCTCGGCGCGCTGGTAGGCGGTGACGACGGCGGCGCCACCCAATCCGATGTTGTGTTGCAGTGCGGCGCTGACGTGGTCGACCTGACGCTTGTCGGCCGTCCCGCGCAGCTGCCAGGTCAGTTCCGCGCACTGCGCCAGCCCGGTCGCGCCCAGCGGGTGCCCCTTGGAGATCAGGCCGCCGGAGGGGTTGACCACCCAGCGACCGCCGTAGGTGGTGTCGTTGTTGTCGATCAGCTTGGGTGCCTCACCCGGACCGCACAGACCGAGGGCCTCGTAGAGCAACAGCTCGTTGGCCGAGAAGCAGTCGTGCAACTCGATCACCTGGAAGTCTTGCGGTCCGAGCCCGGACTGGTCGTAGACCTGTTGTGCGGCTTGGACATTCATGTCGTAGCCGATGAGGTTTTTCGCGCTTCCGTCGAATGTCGACGCGAAATCGGTGGTCATTGCCTGCCCGACGATCTCCACCGCCTGGCCGGCCAGCCCGTGGCTGTCGACGAAGCTCTCCGAGGCCAGAATGGCCGCACCCGAGCCGTCCGAGGTGGGCGAACACTGCAGCTTGGTCAGGGGGTCGGAGATCATCCGCGCCGCCAGGATGTCGTCGAGCGTGTAGGACTCCTGGAACTGGGCGAACGGGTTGTTGACCGAATGCTTGTGGTTCTTGAAGCCGATCTTGGCGAAATGCTCTGCGGTGCTGCCATATTGCAACATGTGCTCGCGTCCGGCCGCGCCGAACATCCATGGCGCGACGGGCATCGCGAACTCATCGATGTCGGCCATCGCCTTGACGTGCTTGGCCATCGGCGATTCGCGGTCCTGGGCACCCCCACCCAGCGAACCGGGCTGCATCTTCTCGAAACCGAGCGCGATCGCGCAGTCGACGATGCCGCCGCGGATGGCTTGCGCCGCCAGGAAAAGCGCCGTCGAGCCGGTGGAGCAGTTGTTGTTGACGTTGACGACCGGGATGCCGGTCATGCCCAGCTCGTAGAGCGCGCGCTGACCGGACGTCGAATCACCGGCCACATAGCCGACGTAGCCCTGCTGCACCTCGCGGTAGTCGATCCCGGCGTCCGCCAGCGCGTTGGTACCCGATTCCCTGGCCATGTCGGGGTAATCCCAACCCTCACGGCGGCCCGGCTTCTCGAATTTCGTCATGCCCACGCCGACGACGTAGACCTTGTTGGACGTTTTGGTGGACATTTCAGCACCTTCCGTGGGCTGCCTAGATACCTCAGTGTGCAACCTAGCCCAACCAACCGTTCGGCCGGGGCTGTTAGAGCGTCGCCGGGCGGATCACCACCACCGACTTGGTGCGCGAACCCTCGTCGCGCAGCAGCGCCATCACCCCGCCGTCGGGATCGCACGCGGCGTAGACGCCGTCGAGCCCGGCCGGCGCCAGCGACCGGCCGTTGCCGGCCGCCTCGGCCTCCTCGGCGGACAGGTTTCGGCGCGGGAAGATCAGCAGGCAGGTTTCGTCCAGGCTGTAACTGAGCCGCGGCCGCTCGGCCAGTTCGTCGAGTGGGTACGCGTGGTCGAGCCCGAAGCGCCCGACGCGGGTGCGCCGCAACGCCGTCAGGTGCCCGCCAACGCCCAGGGCGGCGCCGAGGTCGCGGGCCAGGGCACGGATGTAGGTTCCCGACGAGCAGTCGACCTCGACATCCAGGTCGACGACGTCGGCCCCGGGCCGGATGTCGTACACCTCGAACCGGTCGATGCGCACCGGGCGGGCCTTGAGCTCGACGGCCTGGCCCTCGCGGGCCAGCCGGTAGGCGCGCTTGCCGTCCACCTTGATGGCGCTGACCGTCGACGGCACCTGTTCGATGTCGCCGCGCAGGCCAGCCACCGCAGATTCGATCGCCTCGTTGGTCAGGTGCCGCGCCGAGACGCTGTGCACCAGTTCGCCCTCGGCGTCGTCGGTGGAGGTGCCCTGACCCAGCCGGATGGTGGCGGTGTACGACTTGGCGGTCGCGGTCAACAGGCCGAGGATCTTGGTGGCGCGCTCGACGCCGATGACCAGCACGCCGGTGGCCATCGGGTCCAGCGTCCCCGCATGCCCCACCCGGCGGGTGGAAAAGATCCGGCGGCAGCGCCCGACCACGTCGTGACTGGTCATCCCGGGCGGCTTGTCGACGACGACTATTCCGGGCCCGGTAGGGCTTTCGGTCATAGGACGATGGCGGTCAGCACCAGCCCGCGCTCGACCGACCAGCGGCCCCGCAGTTCGGTCAGCGGCGGACCCGACAGCGCCTGCGGATCGATGAGGATCCGCGAGACGAACCCGCCCGTCGACCACCCGGGGCCGTCGGCCTCGAACACGATGTGGGCGTCCTCGAAGCCCAGCCACCGTTTGGTCAGCGGGAACCAGGCCTTGTACGTTGCCTCCTTGGCGCAGAACAAGATTCGATCCCAATGCAGATCGCCCGACAGGTTCGCCGGGATCTCGGTGCGTTCGGCCGGCAGGCTGATCGCGTTCAGCACGCCGTCGGGCAGCACGTCGTGCGGCTCGGCGTCGATGCCCACCGAGCGCACCGCGTCGGTGCGCCCCACCACCGCACCCCGATAGCCCGTGCAGTGGGTAAGGCTGCCCACCACGCCGTCGGGCCAGCAGGGTTCTCCCTTCTCGCCCTTGAGGATCGGCACCGGCGCCACGCCCAGCTCGCCCAGCGCGACCCGGGCGCAGTGCCGGACGGTGATGAACTCGTGGCGCCGCTTGGCCACCGACTTGGCGATCAGCGGCTCCTCCTCGGGCAGCGGCGCGAGATCGGGCGGATCGGAATACACCTCGGAGTAGGCCAGGCCGTCCACGACCGGCAGCACCGAGGAGACCAGCGTGTCCCCCGTCATCGAGATTGCCGCTGCCGCAACCGTTCCCGGAACTGCGTGGCCTGTTGGCGCATCTCGGGAGTGATCTGGAAATGGCCACCGAAGTCGTTGAGGTCGCCCGGCGCGTACTGGGGATCCGGCAACACTTGGCGCAACCAGCTGGGCGGCTTGCGGCGGCGCCACTCCCGCGGATAGCCCACCGACACTTCCTCGAAGCGCACATCGTCATACCAGGTGGTTCGCGGGATGTGGAGGTGACCGTAGACCGAACAGACGGCGTTGTACCGGGTGTGCCAATCTGCGGTCTTGGTGGTTCCGCACCAGAGCGAGAACTCCGGGTAGAACAGCGCGTCGCAGGGGTCACGGACCAACGGGAAGTGATTCACCAGAACGGTCGGTGTCATCCAGTCCAGCTCTTCGAGACGGGCACGGGTGATCTCCAGGCGCTCGCGGCACCACGCCTCGCGGGTGGGGTACGGCTCCGAGGAGAGCAGGAACTCGTCGGTGGCCACCACGTTGCGCTCGCGTGCGATGGTCAGGCCTTCGGCTTTGCTCGTGGCCCCCTCGGGCAAGAAGCTGTAGTCGTAGAGCAGGAACATCGGCACGATGGTGGCCGGACCACCGCGCTCGGTCCAGACCGGGAACGGATGCTCCGGGGTGACCACACCCATCTCGTCGCACATGTTGACCAGGTACTCGTAGCGCGCCTTGCCGAAGATCTGCACGGGGTCGCGTGTGGTAGTCCACAGCTCGTGGTTGCCCGGCACCCAGATCACCTTGGCGAAGCGCCGTCGCAGTAGGTCAAGGGCCCACCGAATCTCGTCGGTGCGTTCGGCGACATCACCGGCGACGATCAGCCAGTCATCCGGTGACGAGGGATGCAGCGACTCGGTGACGGGCTTGTTACCCAGGTGACCGGTGTGCAGGTCGGACACCGCCCACAGTGTCGGTTGCCCACCGTTGGTCGAATCCTGCCCCGATGTATGCCCAGCCACGAATACCCACCCTAACGACCCGAACCGGGCAAGCCCCTTTCGCGGGCGTCATTTCGCACCGGCGAGCGGGTGGGTTAGAACAAGTCAGGTTTGCCTGTGACGTCGCGCGCGGGACTTGTACACTCCCCCCAAAGAACCGCTCAGGCGTCAGGGGGTGTCGTGTTCGCCAATGTTCGTCTGATGGGAGCGCTGGGTGCGCTGCTCACAGCGGCCATCGGGGGCACGGTGGGCTTGGTGACCGACCCGGCCGCGCCGGGTGGCGGCGATCGGTCCGTCGAGCTGCGCTCGACCGCCCAGCCGATGGAAACCACCATGAAGAGTCCGATCGTGGCGACCACCGATCCGCGCCCGTTCGACGCGTGCGAAGACATTCCGTTCGATGTCATCCAGCGGCTCGGGCTGGGCTTCACACCGCCCGAACACGAAGACGGGCTGCGCTGCCACTTCGACGCCGGGAACTATCAGGTGGCCGTCGAGCCGATCATCTGGCGCACCTACGAGCAATCGCTGCCCGCCGACGCCGTCGAGACGACGATCGCCGGTCACCGCGCCGCGCAGTACTGGGTGCTCAAACCGACCTACCACAACAGCTACTGGTTCTACTCCTGCATGGTCGTGTTCAAGACCAGCTACGGGGTGCTGCAGCAGGCGCTGTACTACTCGACCGTCTATTCCAATCCCGAGGTAGATTGCATGCAGACGAACGAGCAGCGCGCCAACGACCTCGCGCCCTATTACAAGTTCTGATTTCTCCCCGGGTTGAGTGCCGCCGGCTGACCAGGTCTTAATGTGAGGACCGTGAGTACGACCTTGATCCGACCCGCACAGCCGGCGCTGCACACCTTGCGACACCTGGGCGGCAAGGCCGTGGCCCGGTTGCTCGGCCTGCCGACGGCGACCACCGACTACACCGTGCAGCGCGTCCGCGTGCCGATGCGCGACGGGGTGCAGCTGGTGGCCGACCACTACGCACCGACCACCGCGTCGCCCGTCGGCACCTTGCTGATCCGCGGCCCCTACGGACGCGGATTTCCGTTCACGCTGATATTCGGCGCGTTGTACGCGGCGCGCGGCTACCACGTCGTGCTGCAAAGCGTGCGCGGGACGTTCGGATCGGGCGGGGTCTTCGAGCCGATGGCCACCGAGGTCGCCGACGGTGCCGACACCGTCGCCTGGCTGCGCGAGCAGCCCTGGTTCACCGGCCGCTTCGCCACCATCGGAATGTCGTACCTGGGATTCACCCAGTGGGCCCTGTTGCAGGACCCCCCACCGGAACTGGCCACCGCCGTCATCATGGTGGGTCCGCACGATTTCAACGAATCAACATGGGGCACCGGCGCATTCGCGGTCAACGACTTTTTGGGCTGGAGCGACATGGTGGCCCACCAGGAGGACCCGGTGCGCGTCCGCGCCGCACTGCGCCAGCTGCAGACCCGCCGCAAAGTGGCCCGGGCGGCCGCCGCGGTGCCGCTGGGCGAGGCCGCGCGGGGGCTGCTCGGCACGGGTGCACCATGGTTCGAATCCTGGGTCGAACACAGCGAATCCGACGATCCGTTCTGGAATGCGTTGCGATGCAACGAGGCGCTGGACCGGGTGCAGGTGCCGGTGCTGTTGGTCGGCGGCTGGCAGGACATCTTCATCAGGCAGACGTTGCAGCAGTACGCGCATCTGCGCGGCCGCGGTGTCGACGTCGCGCTCACCGTCGGGCCCTGGACGCACACCCATCTGCTCACCACCGGGTTTTCCACCTGCGTCCGGGAGGCACTGGACTGGCTGGGCACCCATCTGGGCGATGCCGCCGCGTCGCGTCGGCCCAGCCGGGTCCGGATCTACGTAACCGGCGGGGGCGGGGGCTGGCGCACCCTGCCCGACTGGCCGCCCGCCACCACCGAACGCCCGCTGTACCTACGGCCCGGTGGCTATCTTGGTGAGACCGCGCCCACCCTGAAGGGGTTGGCGCCGGCCACATTTCGGTACGATCCCGCCAATCCGACACCGACCACCGGTGGCCCGTTGCTGTCTCCCAACGGCGGTTACCGCGACGACAGCCGGCTCGCAACGCGTGCCGACGTGCTGGCCTTCACCAGCGCGACCCTCACCGAGGATGTGTATGTCTACGGCAGCCCTGTCATCGAACTCGCCCATGGCGCCGACAATCCGCACGTCGACCTGTTCGTGCGGGTGAGCGAGGTCGACGCCAGGGGCCGGTCACGCAATGTCAGCGAGGCGTACCGCCGGTTGCGGACAGCGGCAAAACCGAAGTCGGACAAGGTCGTTCGCCTCGATCTCGACAGTATGGCCCACCGCTTCCGCGCCGGCTCACGCATCCGGGTGCTGATCGCGGGCAGTTGGTCTCCGCGCTACGCGCACAACCTCGGCTCCGGCGAACCGGTGCTGACCGGGCGGCAGCTGACGCCGGTCACCCACACCGTGCGCTACGGACGGTCCCGGGTGCTGTTGCCGGTCGGCCCGGCCGAGCTGTCAGCCAACGGCGTCGCGGACCCGGGCAGCGACGGCGGCTAGCGCCGCGTTAGCAAAAACGGCGTCGTGCACCGGCGCCGCCAACGGAGCCCGCACCGGAAGCTCCACCCAGCTCTTGCAGCCGCCGTACTCCGCGGTCCGCAGCAGGCGCACCGGCTCGGCCAGCGGGATCACCGACACCACCAGCACCGCCAGTTTGTGCTTGGGACGAAAGTCGAGCCGGTCGGCGCGCACCGACTCGGCGGTCCAGATGTGCAAGTCCTCGATGGCCGATAGGCCGTCCGGACGCTCAACCGGCACCGCCGCAACGACTTTCGCGGCGGCCCTGATCACCAGTTCCTCGTCGGTGCTGTCGGCGGCCGCGGGCCCCAGCAGGTCTTGATGCTCGGCGCGAACCCGTTCGGCGTGGCTGTGCGCGACCGTCGGGAACAACAGGAATTCGCGGGCGGCCAGTTCGAATCGCTTCTCCCCGATGCCGCCCTTGCGCAGCAGCACCCGCTGGCGACCGTCCAGCAGGGCGTGCACCGCGGCGCTCCACTCCTTGAGCGCGGGCATCGTTGTGGTACCGGTCATTTCGCGCCTATCCGCGCGATCACCTCGGGCCGACGCAACGGCGGGACAGTCCTGGGCGGCTGGCGCCGCGGCGGCAGCTGCTCCAGCAACCGCGTCGTCGTCTCGGTGACGTCGGCAACCGCCGCCTCAAACGCGTCGACATTGGCCGCCGAGGGGTGGGTGATTCCGCTGACTTTGCGCACATACTGGCGGGCCGCCGCCGCGATTTCCTCGGCGGTGGCCGCCGGCTGCAGATCGCGCAGTTCGGTGATATTCCGGCACATCTTTCCCACGATAAGCGCTGCTGGGCGGCGTCGCTTCCCGGCGGATCGGCCGACGGCACGGCGGCGACCGGTCGTGCGGGTCGACTGGCTACGGTGATGTCATGACCGACGAGATCCTGCTGATCGACACCGACCAGCGAGTGCGCACCCTGACGCTGCACCGGCCCCAGTCACGCAACGCGCTGTCCTCGGCATTGCGGGACCGCTTCTTCGGGGCGCTGGCCGACGCCGAAACCGACGACGACGTCGACGTCATCATCGTCACAGGTGCCGACCCGGTGTTCTGTGCGGGACTTGATCTCAAGGAGCTCGGTGGTTCCTCGGCGCTTCCGGACATCTCGCCGCGCTGGCCGGCGCTGACCAAGCCGGTGATCGGCGCGATCAACGGCGCCGCGGTGACCGGCGGGCTCGAGCTGGCGCTGTACTGCGACATCCTGATCGCCTCGGAGAACGCCCGCTTCGCAGACACACACGCCCGGGTGGGACTGCTGCCCACCTGGGGCCTGAGTGTGCGGTTGCCGCAGAAGGTGGGCATCGGGCTGGCCCGACGGATGAGCATGACCGGGGATTACCTGTCGGCCGCCGACGCGCTGCGCGCAGGGCTGGTGACCGAGGTGGTGCCGCACGACCAGCTGCTGGGCGCCGCCCGGGCGGTGGCCGCGTCGATCGTCGGGAACAACCAGGACGCGGTGCGAGCGCTGCTGGCGTCCTACCATCGCATCGACGACTCGCAGACCAGCGCCGGGCTGTGGCAGGAGGCGACGGCGGCCCGTCAGTTCCGGACCAGCGGCGACGACATCGCCGCCAACCGGGAGGCCGTGCTGCAACGCGGGCGCTCGCAGGTGCGCTGACTTCGCTATTTGCGCCGGTCCGTCCCCGCCGATCCGCCCACCCCATACGATCAACTGATGCATGCGGTCGTCGGTGTCACCGTGCGGATGCTTGGCGGCCTGGCCCTGGCCGCCGCGTCCGCGATCGCGGTGTCCGCTCCGCACGCCGGCGCGCTGCCGCCGCCGGGTTTCCCCAATCTCGACACGTTCACCGCCGTGCCGGCCGACGGCTACCTCGGCATCGGCGCGCCGGGAAGCTCGCCGCGGGTCCGTTTCTCCGCCGGCTCCGCCCTGGTCTGTGACTTCTACGGCGGGCCGCCGCCGGTGCCGCAACCGTCGCAGGACATCAAATGCAAGGGCGACATGCTCGGGATGGACGACGTCCCCTTCCCCGGCGGCCGTCCCCGACCCGGTGACTGCGTGGTGGGCTCGGTGGACTTCAAGGGGCCCGGCTATCAGTTGAGCCGCATGTCCTACGGCGGATGCGACGGCAACCCGCCCCCGCTGCCGGGCGGCGGCAAATCGCTGGGGTCGGGCCAGAAGTTGACCTACCTGAACGTCACCTGCGCGGTGGGAGCCGACGACCTCGTCGCCTGCCTGGACACCACCAGTGGCGACCACGGATTCGTCGTGCAGCGCTCGGGAAGCTGGGCGTTCTAACCGAGATGGTGGCGACCCGCTGCGCCCGGCTCCGCCGCACTGGCGATCGCCACTAACCGAGATGGTGGCGACCCGCTGCGCCCGGCTCCGCCGCGCTGGCGATCGCCACTAACCGAGAGCGGTGCGCAGCGACGCCACCGCGTCATCGATCGAGCCGGTGGTCGAATAGCCGGCCGCCAGTCGGTGCCCACCGCCGCCGAACCCGGACGCGACCGCCGCCAGGTCCACCGCGGCCTTGGCCCGCATGGACACCGACCACTGCTGCGGCGCGATCTCCTTGAACACCGCGGCCACCTCGGCCTGCTGCGTCGTCCGCACGATGTCGACGATGCTTTCGACTTCCTCCGGGCGTGAACTGACCCAATCCTGGTTGCCGACAACGGCATACACCAGCCCCCGGCCGCCCGCGGCGTCGGGCAGCAACCGGGCCGAGGCCAGCACCCGTGACAGCAGCGGCAGCCATCCGAACGGATGGGTGTCCATCAGGGTTCGGCTGATCGCGGCGTTGTCCACTCCGCCATCGACCAGCCGGGCCGCCAGCCGCAGAGCGCGCGCGCTGGCCCACCGGAACGACCCGGTGTCGGTGGTCAGGCCTGCGTAGATGCAATGCGCGACTTCGGAATCGATGGGCTTGTCCCAGGCGTCGAGAATGTCGGCGATCATCATTGTGGTCGAATCAGCCGACACGTCAACGAAATTGGCGGTGCCGAACTCGTCATTGGAAGCGTGGTGGTCGATGACCAGCACCTCGTCGGCCGCAATGGCCAAATCGCTCAGCGCGCCCAGCCGCTTGGCGCTCGGAACATCAACGGTGACAACTAAATCCACGTCGCGATGCATCACATCCGGACCGACCAGCAGCCGGCAGCCGGGCAGCGACGCCAGCGACTCGGGCAGTCCAGCCGGCTCGGCGAAACTGACCTCGACCCGCTTGCCGCACTTGTCCAGCACCAGCGCCAGCGCCAGCCCGGCGCCGATGGTGTCGGCGTCGGGATGCACGTGCGCGATCACCGCGACGGTGTCCGCGTCCGACAACAACTCGACCGCACCCGCGGCGTCGACGCGTGCCCCCACCCTGGGGCCGCCCAGCTCAGTATTCGTGTTGGTCGTCGTCACCGATGCTCCCGTCGAAGCCGGGCTCCACGCCCGATCCGCTATCCCGGTATGGATCGGCCTCCCCAGCCGGCTTGGCGCCCGAACGAACCCGCGCCAGATCAGCGTCCGCGGCGCGAGCACGCGCCAGCAACTCCTCCATCCGCTGCACGTTGTCCAACGTGGTGTCGCGGGTGAACGTGAGGGTCGGTGTGAAACGCACCCCGGTGCCGGCACCGACCATGGTGCGCAGCGCGCCCTTGGCCCGTTCCAGGGCGGCCGCGGCCGCGGCGTAGTCCGGCTCGTCGTCCAGCGTGCGTCCCATCACCGTGTAGAACACCGTCGCGTCGTGCAGGTCGGCGGTCACCTTCGCGTCGACGATGGTGACCCCTTCCAGCCCGGGGTCCTTGATCTCGAACTCGATCGCCGAGGCGACGATGGTGTTGATCCGCTTGGCCAGCCGGCGCGCCCGGGCGGGGTCGGCCATTAGGTGCGTTCCTTCTCGACCAACTCGTAGGACTCGATGACGTCGCCTTCCTTGATGTCGGAATAGCCCAGCGTCATACCGCATTCGAAGCCCTCGCGGACCTCGGTGACATCATCCTTCTCCCGGCGCAGCGAGTGGATCGTGAGATTCTCGGTGACCACGATGTTGTCCCGCAGCAACCGCGCCTTGGCGTTGCGGCGCACGATGCCGCTGCTGATCATGCAGCCGGCGATGATTCCGACCTTGGAGGAGCGGAAGATCGCCCGGATCTCGGCGCGACCCAGCTGGCTCTCCTCGTAGATCGGCTTGAGCATGCCACGCAGGGCCTTCTCGATCTCGTCGATCGCCTGGTAGATCACCGAGTAGTAGCGGATCTCCACGCCTTCGCGGTTGGCCAGCTCGGTGGCCTTGCCCTCGGCGCGCACGTTGAAGCCGATGATCACCGCATCGGAGGCCGACGCCAGGTTGACGTTGGTTTCGGTGATGCCACCGACACCGCGGTCGATGACGCGCAGCTCCACCTCGTCGTCGATCTGGATGCCCATCAGGGCCTCCTCCAGCGCCTCGACCGTACCCGCGTTGTCGCCCTTGAGGATCAGGTTCAGCTGGCTGGTTTCCTTCAGCGCCGAGTCCAGGTCCTCCAGGCTGATCCGCTTGCGCGAACGCGCCGCCAGGGCGTTGCGCTTGCGCGCGCTGCGCTTGTCGGCGATCTGGCGGGCGATGCGGTCCTCGTCGACGACCAACAGGTTGTCGCCGGCGCCGGGCACCGAGGTGAACCCGATGACCTGCACCGGTCGCGACGGCAGCGCCTCCTCGACGTCGTCGCCGTGCTCGTCGACCATCCGGCGAACGCGGCCGTACGCGTCGCCGGCCACCACCGAGTCGCCCACGCGCAGCGTGCCGCGCTGCACCAGGACGGTGGCGACCGGCCCGCGACCGCGGTCCAGGTGCGCCTCGATCGCCACACCCTGGGCCTCCATGTCGGGGTTGGCCCGCAGGTCCAGGGCCGCGTCGGCGGTCAGCAGCACCGCCTCGAGCAGCTGGTCGATGTTGGTGCCCTGCTTGGCGGAGATGTCGACGAACATCGTTTCGCCGCCGAAATCCTCTGCAACCAGACCGTATTCGGTGAGCTGCCCGCGGATCTTGGCCGGGTCGGCACCCTCCACGTCAATCTTGTTGACCGCGACCACAATCGGCACATCGGCCGCCTGGGCGTGGTTGATCGCCTCCACCGTCTGCGGCATGACGCCGTCGTCGGCGGCCACCACCAGGATGGCGATGTCGGTGGCCTTCGCACCGCGGGCACGCATGGCGGTGAACGCCTCGTGACCCGGGGTGTCGATGAAGGTGATCGGCCGTTCGACACCGTCGTGCTCGACGGCCACCTGGTAGGCACCGATGTGCTGGGTGATGCCGCCGGCCTCGGCCTCGCGGACGCTGGCATTGCGGATGGTGTCCAGCAGTCGCGTCTTACCGTGGTCGACGTGACCCATCACGGTCACCACCGGCGGACGGGTCTGCAGGTCTTCCTCGCCGCCCTCGTCCTCGCCATAGGTGAGGTCGAAGGATTCCAGCAGCTCGCGGTCCTCGTCCTCCGGGCTGACGACCTGCACGACGTAATTCATCTCGCTGCCCAGCAGCTCGAGCGTCTCGTCGCCGACCGACTGGGTGGCCGTGACCATCTCGCCGAGGTTGAACAGCGCCTGCACCAGCGAGGCCGGGTTGGCGTTGATCTTGTCGGCGAAGTCGCTCAGCGAGGCACCGCGGGCCAGCCGGATCGTCTCGCCGTTGCCGTGCGGCAACCGCACACCACCGACGACGGGCGCCTGCATGTTCTCGTATTCGGCGCGTTTCGCCCGCTTGGACTTGCGGCCTCGTCGCGGCGCACCGCCGGGACGACCGAATGCGCCGGCGGCACCGCCGCGCTGTCCGGGACGGCCACCGCCGCCACCGCCACCGGGACGGCCACGGAAACCGCCGCCGCCACCTCCGGGTGGGGCGCCGACTCCGCCGCCACCACCGCCGCGGTAGTTGCCGCCTCCGCCATCACGGCCGCCGGGACCACCGGGACGGCCACCGCCGGGGCGCGGGGCGCCGGGCCGGGCCGGGCGGCCCGGTCCACCGGCACCGCCGGGTCGGGGCGGCATGTTGCCCGGCGAAGCGCCACCGGGCCGCGGTGCGCCCGGCCGGGGCGCCCCGGGACGGGGTGCCTGCGGACGCGGGATGGGCCGGTCGACGGGCTGCGCCGACGAGAACGGGTTGTTGCCGACGCGCGGGGCGCGGGGCTTGGGCATCGGGCCCGGACGCGGGCCCGGCGTCATTCCCGGGTGCGGCGCCTGGCCGGGCGGCTGCCCGGGCGCGGGCGGTTTCGGCTGCCCCGGAGACGGCGCGGATGGCCGTGCGGGGGCGGGACCCGGACGGGCCGGGGCCTCGGCGGGCGCGGCGGCGGAGGCCTGTGCGGCGGCCGCGGTCGCCGATTCACCGGGCTTGGCGGGCGTCGCCGTCGCTTCGCCGTTGCCGCCCGCGGTGCCGATGGCGGTGTCGAGGGCCTTGTCGAGCGATTTGTCGGGGGCCTTGGCGGCGGGAGCCTTGGCCGCGGCTTTCGCGGCGGTCTTGCCGCCACCGAAGGACTCGCGCAGCCGGCGAGCCACCGGCGCTTCTACCGTCGACGATGCGGATTTAACGAATTCGCCCTGATCGTTCAGCCGGGCGAGAACTTCTTTACTGGTAACACCGAGTTCCTTAGCCAACTCGTGTACGCGGGCCTTACCTGCCACTACATCTCCTGTCTATGAGGCGACAGTCGTAGGGCCGCGCCTCGGGTTTAGCTATGACGCATTGTCATCGGGACTTCACGGTGTGCTCATGTTCTTTGCTACCTGTCCTGTTGCCGGGCGATCGGGCGCACTGTGGGACTCTACGTGCTCGACCACCCCGGATGTGTCCGGTGAACCGGTGATGCGCAGCGCTTTGGTGAAAGCCCGCCGCCGGATTGCCTGTTGCGCGCACTGCGGCTCGGGATGCAGCCATGCACCCCGCCCCGGCAGGCTATTGCCTGTGTCGACGATCACGGCGAATTCGCCGTTCCCGTTCGGCACAGCCACCACTCGAAGCAGCTCGACGGCCAACTCTCGCTTTCGGCATCCGACACACGTCCGTACGGGTCCACCCGCATGACGGTGCGCCGAGGCCGAAGGCTCACGCTGGATCACGGCTCAGTCTAGCGTCACCGAAACGATGGTCAGAACCGCCCGACGATGCGTCGGCGCGACCCGGCTGGCCGCTAGCGGTCGTGGGCCATTCCGTGGGTGGCGCCGTGTTCGGACTGGCTCTCCGAATGCCCGCCGGAACCGGCCGGTGAGTCCCCGCGGATGTCGATGCGCCACCCGGTGAGCCGGGCGGCCAGGCGCGCATTCTGGCCTTCCTTGCCGATGGCCAGCGACAACTGGAAATCGGGCACCACCACGCGGGCGGCGCGGGCGGCCTGGTCGATGATCGACACCGACACCACCTTCGCGGGCGACAACGCGTTGGCGACGAAGCGGGCGGGGTCCTCGTCGTAGTCGATGATGTCGATTTTCTCGCCGGAGAGCTCGCTCATCACGTTGCGGACCCGCTGCCCCATCGGGCCGATGCAGGCGCCTTTGGCGTTCAGGCCGGGCAAGTTGGACTTCACCGCGATTTTGGAACGATGGCCGGCCTCCCGGGCCACGGCCACGATCTCGACCGACTCGTCGGCAATCTCGGGGACTTCCAGGGAGAACAACTTGCGGACCAGGTTGGGGTGGGTCCGGGACAACGTGATCAGCGGCTCGCGGGCTCCGCGGGTCACCCCGATCACGTAGCACCGCACCCGGTTGCCGTGCTCGTAGCTTTCCCCGGGCACCTGCTCGGCCGCCGGGATCACACCCTCGGAAGCTTTCGTCTCGGTGCCCATTCGGACCACGACCAGGCCACGCGCGTTGGCCCGGCTGTCACGCTGGATGACGCCAGCGACGATCTCCCCTTCGCGGGTGGAGAACTCCCCGTAGGTTCGCTCGTTTTCGGCGTCCCGGAAGCGCTGCAGCATGACTTGGCGGGCGGTGGTGGCGGCGATGCGGCCGAAACCCTCGGGGGTGTCGTCCCATTCGCTGATGACGTTGTCGTCTTCGTCGGTCTCCCGGGCCATCACCTTGACGACACCCGTCTTGCGGTCGATCTCGATCCGCGCGTCGTTCTGGTGACCTTCGGTGTGCCGGTAGGCGGTGAGCAGCGCCGACTTGATCGTTTCGAGCAGCTCGTTGACCGAGATGCCCCGATCGACCTCGATGGCATGCAGTGCGGCCATGTCGATGTTCATCAGCGCCGCTCCTCCTCATCGCTACGCTCTGCATCGTCGCCGGCGCGGTTCATGCTCCGGTCTCCGTCCGCCGGGCCTGGCCCATACTCGCCAGTTCCAGCTCCGCTTGGTTAGGGGGCGAAAACTCCACCTGGACAACAGCTTTGACAATGTCGCCGAGTGGGATCTCGCGTACCGTCCAGTCGCGGCCGGCGCGGACCACCAGCGCGACCGACTCGTCGCTGGTCTCACCGACACGGCCGGTCAGCGTCGATCCGTCCGTCAGGACGACGTCGACCTTGCGGCCACGGGCCCGACGGAAGTGCTTCGCGCTGGTCAGCGGGCGATCCACGCCCGGCGAGGAGACCTCGAGCACGTACTGGTCCTCGATCGTGTCGAGGCCGTCGAGCAATGCCGACGCCGAGCGGGACAGCGTGGCTGCCGTGTCCAGGTCGAGTCCGTCGTCGCCGTCGGCGATCACCATGATTCGCGGTGGGTGGGTCCGGGCGTCGATGACCACGTCCTCGATCTCGAATCCGACGCGCGCAAACTCTGCAGCGAGTAGCTCGATCACCTGCGTCTGCGACGGTAGCCCGGTGGTCACGGCGAGCTCCTCATCTTGAGTTGTCCGGTCATCTGGCGGATGTCGGCGCCCCGATGGCTTCGCAGGCGACTTCCGGTGTCCCGGCGGAGGAGCATCCGTGCTGACGTTGCCGTCAGTGGCTGCCCTCTGTGAGAACCAGCTATCCACGATACGCCAGGAATCGCAGTTGACGGCGTGATCGCGTCCTGGCATCTTGCCCGCCTTCACGCCGATGGCAGGATGTCCTTGTGCCTAGCGCAGTTCCGTTCGTCAACAGGCGAGATGTCCTCGCCGGCGGCGTGGCTTTGACTGCCCTGGGGGCGGTGGTGTCCGCCTGTGGCAAGTCCGCACCCAAACCCCCGCCGGTCGAGCAACTGCTGGGGCCGTTGGATCAGGCCCGGCACGACAGCGCGCTGGCGGGTGCGGCCGCCGCGGCCGTCGGGAACCCGCCTCAGGTCGCCGCCGCACTCACGGTGGTGGCGAGTCAACGCGCGGCGCACGCTCGGGCGCTGTCCGCGGAGATCTCGCGCGCGACCGGCAAGCTCGCCACATCCTCACCGAGCGAAGCGCCCAGCCCGGGCCAGGCCCAGCCCGCCGGGCCGCCACCGCCTCCGCCGCCGGTGTCCGACGTGATCAACGCGCTGCGCGCCTCGGCCGACAGCGCCAGCCGCCTGGTGGGCACCGAATCGGGCTACCGGGCCGGGTTGCTCGCCTCGATCGCTGCATCCTGCACCGCGTCGTACGTGGTTGCGCTGGTGCCCGGGGGGCCGTCGATATGACCTCCGGTAAGGACGCCGACAACGCGGCGCTGTGCGACGCGCTGGCCATCGAGCACTCGACGATCTACGGCTACGGCATCGTGTCCGCGCTGTCACCGCCCAGCGTGAACGACATGGTGGTGGAGGCCCTCACGCAGCACCGCCAGCGCCGCGACGACGTCATCGCGATGTTGAACGCTCGTAAGGTGACCGCTCCGATCGCCGCGGCCGGCTACCAGCTCCCGATGGTGGTCGGCGGTCCGGCCGATGCCGCGCGGCTGGCCGCACGGATGGAGAACGACTGCGCGGGGGCCTGGCGCGTCGTTGCCGAGCACGCGGAGACCGGCGCAGACCGCGCGTTCGCCTCGACGGCCCTGGTTCAGAGCGCGGTCATGGGCGCCCGGTGGAGCCGGGTGCTGGGCGCCTGGCCCATCACGACGAGCTTCCCCGGCGGCAACGACTAGACGTACCGGCTAGCTGTACCGGGCTAAGAGGTTGGTGACAGTCTGCTGATTGGGGGATGGCCTCCGATTGCAGAGTGGCGTCG
>NZ_LZTA01000001.1 GCF_001665875.1 Mycobacterium sp. 852002-40037_SCH5390672 | reverse complement strand
AGATGTGTATAAGAGACAGCCCCGTAGGCGTCGTGACGCAAGAGATATGCTGCCGGCCCGCGACCGGTATTAGGCTGCCAACATGGCTGATGTTTTGCCCGTCCTGATACGTGCCGGCGTCGCCGCGCTCGGTTCGAGCGTCGCCGGCCTCGGTTATGCCGCCGTCATCGAGCGCAACGCATTCGTCCTGCGCGAGATCACCATGCCCGTGTTGACCCCGGGCTCGACTCCGCTTCGGGTGCTGCATATCAGCGACCTCCACATGACGCCCGGCCAGCGCCGCAAACAGGCATGGCTGCGGGAGCTGGCCGGCTGGGAACCGGACCTGGTGGTCAATACCGGCGACAACCTGGCCCACCCCAAGGCGGTCCCGTCGGTCATCCAGGCCCTGGGCGATCTGCTGTCGCGACCGGGTGTCTTCGTGTTCGGCAGCAACGACTATTTCGCACCGAAGTTGAAGAATCCGCTGAACTACGTGACCAACCCGTCGCACCGGGTTCGCGGTGAACCGCTGCCCTGGCAGGATCTGCGGGCGGCGTTCACCGAGCGCGGCTGGCTCGACCTGACCCACACGCGGCGAGAGTTCGAAGTGGCGGGTCTGCACGTCGCCGCCGCGGGCGTGGACGACCCGCACCTCGACCGGGACCGCTACGAAACCATCGCGGGCCCGGCCAGTCCGGCGGCGAATCTGCGGCTGGGACTGACCCATTCGCCCGAGCCCAGGGTGCTGGACCGCTTCGCCGCCGACAACTATCAGCTGGTGATGGCCGGACACACACACGGTGGTCAGGTGTGCTTGCCGTTCTACGGCGCGTTGGTGACCAACTGCGGTCTGGACCGTTCGCGCGCGAAGGGTCCGTCCCGCTGGGGCGCGCACATGCAGTTGCATGTGTCCGCCGGGATGGGCACCTCTCCGTTCGCGCCGGTGCGGTTCTGCTGCAGGCCCGAGGCGACCCTGCTGACGTTGATCTCCACCCCGATGGGCGACCGCGGCGCGGCCAGTGATCTGAGCCGTTCGCAGCCAACAGCATCGGTGCGTTGACCGACCAGACCGGGATCGCGGTCCGCAGCCGCTCACGTGCGTGGACGGACAACGCGATTCGGCTGATCCAGGCCGACGCCCGCCGTAGCGCCGACACCCATCTGCTTCGCTATCCGCTGCCCTCGGCCTGGGGCACGGGCGCCGGGGTCGCGCTGTATCTCAAGGATGAGACCACGCACATCACCGGCAGCCTCAAGCACCGGTTGGCCCGCTCGCTGTTCCTCTACGCGCTGTGCAACGGCTGGATCGACGAGGGCACTACGGTGGTCGAGGCGTCATCGGGTTCGACGGCGGTGTCGGAGGCCTATTTCGCGGCCCTGCTGGGTCTGCCGTTCGTCGCCGTGATGCCGGCGGCAACGAGTACGTCGAAGGTGGTGCTGATCGAAGCCCAGGGCGGCCGTTGCCATTTCGTGCAGAGCGCCGGCGAGGTCTACGCCGAGGCCCAGCGGGTCGCGCGCGAAACCGGCGGGCACTACCTGGATCAGTTCACCAACGCCGAACGCGCCACCGACTGGCGGGGCAACAACAACATCGCCGAGTCGATCTTCGAGCAGATGCGCGAGGAAAGGCATCCCGTCCCGGACTGGGTCGTGGTGGGGGCCGGCACCGGTGGGACAAGTGCCACGATCGGGCGCTACATCCGTTACCGCCGGCACGCCACCCGGCTCTGCGTCGTCGATCCGGAGAACTCCGCGTTCTTTCCCGCCTACGCGCAGGACCGGGACGACGTCGTGATGCCCACCTCGTCGCGCATCGAGGGCATCGGCCGGCCGCGGGTGGAGCCGTCGTTTCTGCCCGGCGTGGTCGACCGCATGGTGGCCGTCCCGGACGCGGCCTCAATCGCGGCTGCGCGGCACGTCAGCGCCGTGATTGGGCGCCGGGTGGGACCGTCGACGGGCACCAATATGTGGGGTGCGTTTGGCTTGCTCGCCGAGATGGTCGCCGACGGCCGCAGCGGTTCGGTGGTCACGCTGCTCGCCGACAGCGGCGACCGCTACCGCGACACCTATTTCAGCGACGAGTGGGTGACGTCGCAGGGACTGGATCCGAGGGAGCCGGCCGAGGCGCTGGTCGAGTTCGAGCGATCGTGCTCCTGGACGTGACCTGGCGCACCGCGGTTTGGCCAGTCGATGGCCCGGTGCGATAGGCTGTCGAAGCTTCAAGCGGGGTGTGGCGCAGCTTGGTAGCGCGCTTCGTTCGGGACGAAGAGGCCGTGGGTTCGAATCCCGCCACCCCGACTCATGTTGCCGCAGTTCGCGGCGACACCGAGCGTCGGACATCAGCAGGACGACGGAGCGAACTTGCGCTCCATCACTTCATCGTCGCCAGGTTGTGCCAGAAGTTTTTCAGGCTGTCGGTCCCGCCGAACAATGTCGTGAAATTCGTGGAGTCGACGAGCACGATGTCACCGGCTCGTTCGGCGACCGGCGGCATCCAGATCAATGCATTGAATTCGCTATTGCCCGCTTCGGTAAAAGGATGTGGCCGTTTCGGATCGACGCGTTGCCTGCCGAGCACGCGCAGCAGATCGCTCTCGGGAGCGGTGAGCGCGTAGTGCGGCAGGTGCGGATGAAAGTTCAGCGTCGTGACGTTGTTCAGCAGCCCCGGCGCGTCCAAATCGCGGAAGCCGGTTAACGGTGCGATCTGGTCGGTTCCCTCCACCAGAGCGGGACGCAATCCCCATGTGTTGTGAACGGGAACGTCGAGCGCTTTGATCAGCGAGCGCGTGTAGGCCGTAAATCGTTGTTGTCGCGGCACCAGCGGATCCCCATGGTGCAGGTATTCGATCTGACGCTGGGCCATATCGTCGGTGAAGCCGACATCGTGGTGCGGAGCCAGCAAAAGGCAGGTGCCTTCTCGCTTCAGCCACTCACGTATGGCGGAGATTTCTTCGGTATCTGCTTCCTCTTCGCCGACGAGGTGGTCGAGCCCGAACACCATGAGGGTGTCGGTGTCGGCCAATATCCGTTCGTCGATCGCCTGCTGGTAGCCGGCTTGGTCAATGCGCTGGAACACTGCGACCGGATGGCCGGTCGCCTCGCCCGCCAATTCCTGGAACGCCAGCGTCGAGCGGTGGAAAAGCTCCAAGGTGCCGGCGATGCCCGCCAAGAAATGCGCCTCATCCCATTCGGGTCCTTCGTAATGGGGCCATGCCGCTGCGCGCACTTCGGTCATCGTCGAAAAGCGGTTGTCCAATGCGTGCAGGTCGCGTTGGGATTCCCACGGGTAGCTCCACGTCCAGTAGATGCTGATGCGTCGTCCGCTCGTGCGCGGGCGGGCGACATGGGTTTGGTTGTAGGTGCGAGCGGCGGGCAGTGTGCTCATGATGGTTCCCCGGGTTATCGGTCGAGCGTGGCGAGGTATCGCATGGCGTTGATGCCCGGCAGGAAGAAATACGCCCCACTGGTCAGCGTCGTGAACGCGGGGAGTCCCTTGAGGACTCGACGAATTGGCCGCTTCGGTATCTTGAATTCCATTGTGCGGTCTTGCATTCCGCAGATCGGATCGTGCTCGTTGCCAAGCTCGTGGAACGTGCGGTCATTGATCCATACGTTCTGGGCGAATTCGAACTGGCGGATGAGGCTGGCGCAGATGATGAACGCGGCAATGCCGCGGTCCGCCCCGTCGTCGGGCGCACCGTCGGCAAGAGCCGGCCCATAGGTGGCCCCGCGCCGAATCATCCTTCGCCGGTTCATGTTGTGCGCGGTGTCTCGCGGGTTGAGCCGTCGAGCGTGAGCACCCAAGGGACACGCGTATCCGAGCGGATCCATCTCCTTGTAGTTGAAGTCGTTGTTGCGCATAGGGTCCGCGCCCAGTTCGGGATCATCCCTGTCGGGGGCGAGCACCAAGGGGGCGCCGCTACGCCAACGGCCCATGAATTTCGCCGCCAACAGCTCTTCTTCGTCGGGCGTATCGGCCTGCGAATGGATGTAGTCGCGAAACAACGCGACGTGTTCTTGTAGCCGTCGGTAGGCAGCGTAGGTCCCGTTGCGCGACAGGACGGCCGGCTGGGGCAAATTGGCTACCGGTCCGAATTCATCGGGATAGCCGAGGATGAACTCGCCCGCCTTCAGCGGCGCTCCCGAGCCGGGTGTGGGCTCCTCACCCGATCCTTCTATCACCGGCTGCGACAGGCGATCTCGAAAGCCGAAGTGGTCGTGGGCGTAGTTGAACGGAGGTGTCGCATTCAGATCCAGGTACGACAGCCGGCGCACGCCCGCACACCTTTTCACCAGGTCGTCGTGCGCCTGGGTGGCGCGGGCGTGTTCGGCGTTGTCTCGGGCGAACAGGATCGCAATCGCGTGCAGGTCGTCGCCGGCCAGTCCGCCTACCCAGTTGTCGGGGTGGTTGCGTCCCGTGTCGCCGAGAATGTCCGCCCTGGCGGACATGCCTTGCCGGAACTCCTCCGGAAAGCTCGCGAGAGCCTCCTCGGGCACGCCGAGCGCCCGCAGGCCGCGCCAGGTGAAACCTAGGGTGACCCAGCGCTTGGTGTCGTCCATGGTGTCTCGCACCGACGCGGCGGACTCCACGACATCCACCAATTCGGACAGCCACGCCCGACCGGCCACCGGACTGTCGAACGAGAGAAACTCGTAACGTCCGGTCAGGGCCGGGGTCCGGGTCAGCAGGATGTGCTGGATGTCGTCGAGCTCGAGCATCTGCACACTCCGACGGGCCTCATTGCATCTGATCCAGCATGGTGCCGAACGCCGCTTTCAGCCGCAACGCCTTCTTGATCTCGTCAGCCGTGACATAGGGGTATTCGCCGTACTCCAAGAAGCTCGGGCACTGATGCTCGCGAACGAACTCGACGAAGGCATCCGGGTTCTCGCGCCAGTCTTCGGGGAAACCCTCGAGGTTGGTGAAGACGGTGGTGATCCCGGTCTGGCTGAACAGCTGGACCGCGTCCTCGGTGTACTTGTCGAAGTCAGTGTCGAAGATGCCTTGATACTGGAAGTGCAACCCCGACCCGACGTCGAAGAGCTGCCAGCGTAAATAGTGCAGCCGCAACGGTGCCAGCACTCCGGGATTGGCTTTGACGGCTTCTTCGATCTGCTTGCCGTAGGCGCGAACGGCGTCTTCCCGGCCATCCTTGACCTTGGCGATGATGGAAAAGCCATAGCAAGCGGGGGTGCGGGGATAAACCGGCCCGTAACGACCGCGTTCAAGCTCGAAATAGCCCTCCTTGGGGATGGCCATGGCCGCGGGCTTGATCCACTCGTCGTCGCTTGCCATCGTTGTCGCTCCAAAGTCAGGCCGGTGCGCCGGACGCTACCACCTGACTTGGCCAGTGCAAGCCCCATCGACGGATGGCGGCCATCGCAGCCGTCAAGCGCATCTTTCGTGGACCGGTGTCGTGGCAATCGTCCGAAACCGGGCCGATATAATGGGTCTCACCGTAATGCTGAGCAAACAGCATTGACATTTCGTCGCCGTCAAAAACTCCAAGTGATCGCCTTGCGAGACCGCAGGCTTGCTGAAACGGCGCGGGGTACTGCCTGCTACCGGTCTCGACGCATGAGGGCGACATTCAGTGACCAATTTTGACGATCTCACCCTGCTCACCGACGTTCTGCGCGCCATCTATTCGGCGGACACGACGGACTTTCCCCAGGTGCTCGACGACCTGACCACGGCCGCCGCGCGCTGGGTGCCGGGGGCTCAGGAAGCGGGCATCACCGTCACGAGTCGGCAGAACGAGATCAGCACCCCGTCAGTCACGCACGACTGCGCCCGGTTGCTCGACGAGTTCCAGCAGCGCCACCTGGAAGGGCCCTGCGTGCACGCCGCGTGGACCCGGAAGGTCGTCGTCATCGACGACCTAGGTAGCGACGCGCGCTGGCCGAAGTATCAGGCGGACGCGCTCGCGCACACACCGATTCGCAGCGTCCTATCGCTGCCCATGTTCGCCGATGAGCTGAGCATGGGAGCGCTGAACTTCTACGCCGAACGCCCGCAGGCCTTCTCCGAAGATTCCCGGCGGACTGCCGCCATCTTCGCAACGTTGGGCGCCCTGGCATGGAGCAACGTCGTGCGCACCCAACAGTTCAAGGAAGCCCTGAGCACCCGGGACACGATCGGACAAGCCAAAGGCATCCTCATCGAGCGCTACGACCTCGACGAGGAGACCGCCTTCAATACCCTGACCAAACTGTCGCAGAGCATGAACACCCCGCTGCGAGACATCGCGCGCCGGGTGATCGAGGATGCGACCGGGCGCTGACGCCGCGCGGTGCGCGCCCAAATCCAGGAACGAAACATATAGTGGCGCAGGGAGTCTCACGGGTAGCGCGCCCGCCGCTAGGCCTCCCACTCCGGCTCCAGCCGCGCCGGCCTGGAGTGGGGCGTGACCCCGGGTGTGCGCCGCGAACCCCGCACGGGAATGGGCGCGATTCGCGTCCAGGTCTGCAATTGGGTGCGCCCCACCAAGCGGCACCGGTGGGTGATGGCCAATTGGCGAGCCGCCTTGGTGAAGCTCTGGTTGGTCACCACCACCGTCCGGCTGCAGCCATGGTGGCGCGCCCCGGACACGACCTGCTGGACCGCGGCGACGCCCACCGCCTTCGCCAGCCTTTTGCATTGAACGGCCATGCAGGCGCCGTCTTTCTTCGCGATCAGGTCCACGCCGTAGTCGCCCGTGCTCGCCGTGGGCGTCACGCTGTAGCCCGCGATGCGAAGCTGTGCCGCAACGAATTCCTCGAACTCGGTCCCGGACATCCGATCGATGGCCAGCAACCCGGATTTCGCGCATCTGAGGTCTCGTCGACGCTGCGCGTCGGCCTGGTAGCGATCCCGTTGCACCGAAAGCCACCACAGGATGGCCACCGCGACAGCCAGCCCCCCGAGGCCGGCCGCGCATCCCGCCGGCAAGCTACCGGTGGCCTGCTGCGTGAAATACCAAGGGAGCGCTAATCCCAGCACGAGGAGCGACCCGAGTATCTTCTCCATCACTCCTCAACGTGCCGTTTGCGCCGACGCGGGCTTGTCCGATGAACCTAGTGGATGCCTCCGACATCCAGCGCAATCCAGCGCAGGTTCGCAGTCGCGCCGCGGCACGCGGGCAGTTCGCCCCCGGTCCGGTGAGCTTTGCGCCGGGGACCGAGCGGTGTTACGCGCAGTCGACGCACACCGGAAGGCCGGAGCTGGAGCCACGCATCCGGCTGCGGTGCTGCACCAAAAAGCAGCTCGAACAGGTGAACTCGTCGGCCCGCTGGGGAATCACCGCCACCGACAGCTCTTCCCCGGACAAGTCGGCGCCCGGTAGTTCGAAGAAGTGCACATCGTTGGGGTCCTCGTCGACCACGGCGGCGGCAGGCGCCTGCAGGGTCGGCGCCAGGTCTCGAAGCGAGGACTTGTCCTGGGTGTCGGCGTCGGATACACGGCGTGCGTCGTAGTCAGTGGTGGTCGCCATTGGGGTTCCTTCCTGCCATGGAACGGGCTGACGCACTTTCCTGTACTCACCCGTGGCGCAGGCAGTACCCCGTTCGAGGGTTGGCTACACCAATGCGACCGAAATAAATGCCGGATCTACCCGCTCGCCGTGCGGATCGGGCGTCTGACACCGATACCAAGGCGATGCCGCGGTCGATCAGGCACCAGTCGCTACGCGACGGGCAAACCGCGGGCGCTCAGCTGCTGGGCGGTGGGGCGGGCTGGTCGGAATGCGCGGCGTGCCAGTGCAGTTCGGCGTCACGGACTTGGCGGTGGGTGCGCAGCAGCCAGGCGGCGCTGAGCGCGCCCAGTACGACGGCCACGATCAGGGCGATGGCGCCGCCCACCAGATGGCCTGCCGCCACGGCGCACAACCCCACGGTCAGGGCGATAACCGCGACGGCCGAAGCGGCGAGGCCGGGGGCGTTGGCGCCGTTCTTGATGGATCCGGCGTGCTGACGAGTGGTGCGGGCATGGTCGACTGGGGCGTTCTTCCGGTAATCCAACGTCATTTCCTCGTCGAAAACGATTGCGTATCAGCACTATCCACATCACCTGCGGTTGCGGCCCACCCGCTGACAGGGGCTGGGAAACCGCCGCGATGTCGCCTCACCATCGGCGGGTACCCGTCGACTCAGGGCGCAAACGAAACTCGGACCGTGTCAGCCATGCCCGGCATGGGTATGCCGGGCAGATGACTTCACGACCACACCCGGGCACGGGTCCCGATGCCTGGAGCCTGCCCTGACAGCGCGTGGCGGCAGCCCCGCCGTCCTGTTCGACGTCGACGGAACCCTGGTGGATTCCAACTACCTGCACGTCCATGCCTGGCGGCGTGCGTTCGAGGCCGAAGGCATGGTGGTGGCATCGTGGCAAATCCATCGCTGCATCGGCATGGACGGATCCAGGCTGGTGCGGAAGCTCTCCGATGACGCCCCGGCCGATGTGCAGGAGCGCCTCAGCGACAAGCACAGCCGGTACTACCGGGAGATCACGCCGCTGCTGCAACCTCTGCCCGGCGCCCGCACCCTGCTGCGTCGCGTCGCCGAGCTGGGCTTACAGGTTGTGCTGGCCAGCTCGGCGCCCGAAGACGAACTGGAAATCCTGCGCAAGGTGCTCGATTGCGACGACGTCATCTCCGAGACGACGTCGTCTCGCGACGTCGACACCGCCAAGCCGGAACCCGGCATCGTGCGGGTGGCGCTGGACCGCGCCGGCGTGGATGCCGAGCACGCCGTGTTCGTCGGGGACGCCGTATGGGACGCACACGCCGCGGCCGGCGCGGGATTGCCGTGCATCGGACTGTTGAGCGGAGGCATTGCCCGCGCGGAGCTGCAGGAGGCAGGGGCCGAACCCGTCTTCGCCGATCCGAGCGACCTGCTGGAGCACCTGGAATCCACCCGAATCGCGGCGCTCGTGCCCGGCCGCTGACCGACGAGTTCGCGTCAGTCGCCGTGCGTCCGCAGCATCAGCGGCAGCACCCACCAAAAGAATGCGAACAGCGGCAGCGCACACGCTCCGGCTATGAGGCCCACGGTTCGCCCGGCCACCGCGGCGAAAATGATCGTGGTCAGGCCGATCACCGCCAGGCCGAGCAAGCCCAGCCCGGCATAGGCGCACCGGTGTGCGGCCGACACGAGGACTTGAAGCCGATGCCGCCGGAAAAGCATCCGGTGCATGGCAACCGGCGCGATCAGCAGGACGGTCGCGCACACCGCACACACCACAGTGGCCAGATAGACCACCCGCATCGGCGGCCCCAGCACGTCGAAGCGCTGCTGGAACGGCAGTGTCAGCAGGAACCCGGTCAGCAGCTGCACCCCCGTCTGGACCACCCGCAGCTCCTGCAGCAGGCTGTTCCAATTGCGGTCCAGCCGTTGAACTTCGGTTTCGCCTCGCGCACGGCGATCCCACCGCTGGTCGGATTGCGGATGGTCGACGTCCATAGCCCCGATCATCGCACCTGGGCGGCGTGTGGACGCCGCTTCGGACGGACCCGCCCTCGATAATGGTTTCGCCATGGGAAATTCGACTGAATTTCGGCACCGGCGGCGTTCTCCGGGGGAAAGGCGGAATAAGTCCCGAAATCAATCGAATAAGGACTCGGGCTCGGCGCATTCTCGCCAAACATGTTGTCAGGCAAGCGATGGGTACGGCGGGGCGGGCCGGCGACGCGGCCTGCGCGCCGGACGGTTCGGTCGCTAGCCGTTGAGTTTGCCGTCCCGCACCCCGGTCAACGCGTCGTCGAGCGTCGGGTACAGCGGGAAGGTCTTGTCCAGACCGGTCAGGTGGATCGGCCTGCGGGTGGCCGGGCCGCGTGCGACCACGCCGAACCCGGTCTGCTTGCCCAGCTTCTCGTAGGTCGCCGCCAGGATCTTCAGACCCACCGAACCGAGGAACTCCACCGCGGAGAGATCGATGACCAGCGCTGTGGGGCTGTCCGCGACGACCGCGCTGATGGCTTGTTCCAGGGCGGGAGCCGTGACCAAATCGATTTCGCCGCTGACACTGACCACGGACACCCCGTCGTGGTCCTCAACCAACGTGGTAATCGAATCAGGAGCTGACAATGGCAATCCTTTGTCCTGGGCCGTGGCGTGGTTCAACCCTAGCCTGCCGTTACGAACTGCGAGAAGAATATGCCCTCTACACGTGCCCCGCGACAACCCAGGCTAGTCTCCCCAAAAGGAACTGCAGACCGCAGGGCGCGACGTGTACTCGGGAGGCCTTGGGAGGCCATATGTCAGATTCGTCGTCGGATTTCAACAGTACCGGCACCGTGGGCATTTCCAGCGAGGAGCTCCTTCCCCAGCTAGTTCAGCATCTGCGGCAGAATCGAACCGTTCTGCGCGAGGAATGGGCCCGGCGCATCACCGAGGCCGAGCTGCTCACCGCGATGACTCCGGAGGAGCTCTTCTCCGAGGCGACGGCCGTCTATGACAACTATGTCGAGGTGCTCGAGACCGGTAGCGTCGAGGCGCTGCAGGCCTATGCGCGCGACCTGTCGGAACGCATCATTCCGCGAGGCGTAGAGACCGACGAGGTGCTGGGCATCGTCTTGCTGCTGCGTGACGTGCTCGCCCGCTCGCTGTTCGAGAAGTACCAGACCGAGTTCGAGATGCTCAACCGCGTCCTCGACGCCTACGAGCCCGCGGCCAACCGCATCGCCAACACGGTGGGCGTCAGCTTCGTCCAGGAACGCGAACGCATCATCCGCCAGCAGCAGGAGGCCATCCGCGAACTGTCGACGCCGGTGCTGCAGGTGCGTGAGCAGCTGCTGATCCTGCCGATCATCGGGGTGCTGGACAGCCAGCGCGCCCGCCAGGTCACCGAACAGCTGCTGCGGGCCATCCGCGCGAACCGCGCGAAGGTCGTGGTCATCGACATCACCGGTGTACCCACCATCGACTCGACCGTGGCCAACCACCTGGTGCAGACGGTCGACGCCTCGGGGTTGATGGGTGCCAGCGTGATCATCACCGGTCTGTCCTCCGAGATCGCGCTGACGCTGGTGACCATCGGGCTGGACCTGTCGAAGATGAACGCCGTCGGCGACCTGCAAGGCGGCATCGAGGAAGCCGAACGCTTGCTTGGTTACGAGGTCACTCGCACGGGCGAGCAGACCGGATAACCGCAATCGACACGAGCACCCCATGCCAGTACCGATCCTGAAACAGGGCTCGATTCTCATCGCGTCGGTACAGGCCGCCCTCACCGACTCCGACGCCGAGCGCCTGCGCTACGACCTGATGGAGCGGGTCAGCCAGTTCCGCGCGCAGGGCATCATCGTCGACGTCACCGCCATCGATGTCATGGATTCCTTCGCCGCCCGGTCGCTGCGGACGATTGCGCACATGACCCGGCTGCGCGGCGCGGACACCGTGATCGTGGGCTTGCAGCCAGAGGTGGCCTTCGCGATGGTCCAGCTGGGCCTTGCGTTCGACGACATGAAAACCGCGCTGGATCTTGAAGAGGGCCTCGCGCTGCTGAATCGCCAAGGTGGAGTGGGGAAGTCAACGATCGGGCCCGACGGTGGTGGCTGATATCGTCGTCGCCATCGACAACCCTGACGACATCGTCGAAGCCCGCAAAGCCGGACACCAACTCGCCCTCGACCTCGGATTCTCCCTCACCGACGTCACGATGATCGCCACGGCAATCTCGGAAATCGCGCGGAATATCACCAGCTATGCCGGCCGCGGCGCCGTTCGGGTCGCCATCGCCGATCGGGAAGGACGCAAGGCCCTGGTGGTGCGTGCCGAAGATCAGGGCCCCGGCATCGCCGACATCGAGCGGGCGATGGAAGACGGATACACGACCGGACGGGGCCTGGGTTTGGGCTTGCCGGGCGCCCGCCGCCTGATGGACCGGTTGGTCGTGGAGTCCACCCTCGGCCAGGGAACCGTCATCGAAATGTGGAAATGGGTCCCTCCTCGTGCATGAAAGCGGTCGTTTCGGACCTATCGAGTGGGCAAGGGCGGGTCGGCCATTGCCCAGCGAGTACACCTGCGGTGATCGGGGTATCGCAGTCGATATCGACGGTACGGCCGCGCTGTTCGGGGTGGTGGACGGTCTCGGCCATGGGCCGGCTGCCGCAGAAGCCGCGCTGCGGGCCGTCGATGCGGTAACGCGCGCCAGTTCCGAGCGGATCGAAGTCTTGATCCAGCTCTGCCATCGTGTGTTGGTCGGCACCAGAGGAGTCGCAATGACATTGGCCCGGGTGGATTTTGAGGCCAACACGCTGACTTGGACCGGCATCGGAAATGTCACCGCCGATCTGGTGGCCAAGGCACCAACCGGTGTCCATATCCGGTCCAGTGCACGACTTACCGGCGGTATCGTCGGCTACCGGATTCCGGAAATCAGGCCGGCGCAGGTCATCCCCATCCGCCCCGGCGATCTGATGATGATGAGCACCGACGGAATCGTCGAAGGTTACCTGGACCACATCGACTTCTCGGCCTCGGCTGTCGCCATCGCCGAAGGACTCCTCAGCAAGGACGCGAAGGAGACCGACGATGCGATGGTGCTGGCGGCGCGTCACAGGGGAGTAACAATTTGAGCGACCACAACGACTTTCACGATCAGTACGAGGCCGCGCTACGCGCCTATCTGAACTCACATGACGAGGCCAGCCTTTCGATCGGCAATGAGCTCGGGCGCAGGGCGCTAAAGGAACAGATCAGCCTGCTCGACATCGTCGAGCAGCACGTCCGGCTGGTCTTCGAAATTTCGCAAGACGTGCGCATCGACGCTCCGATCGCGCTGGAGTTCCTACTGCAGCTGCTGGTTCCGCTGGACGTCGCAACGCGCGGCTTCATCGACGGCAACAGGCGCTACGCCGAGCAGCGGGCCCGCGCCGAGGGACTGGCCGACCGCGACAAATTCCGTACCGCGCTGGTCAATTCGTTGCAGGAAGGGTTTTTCGTCGCGGATCACGAGGGCTCCGTGGTCGAAGTGAACAGTGCCTTCACGGAGATCCTCGGATTTCCCAACGAGGGTTTGCCGTACAAGTGGCCGCACCCCTGGCTGGTCGACACGAAGACGGCGGCCGAACAAATAACACGGGTTCTCAGCCACGGCAGGGCCGACTACGAAACACCGATCCGCCACGCCGATGGACGTTTGGCGTGGGTGAAGGTCAGCATCAGCGCGGTCAAGGAATCCGGCAGCGATCGAGACGCCTACGTCGGAACGATCCGTGACGTCACCGCCGAACGTGCCTTCGCGGCCCGCGAAAGTGCGGTGCTGCGCCTGGCCACCGCGGTGGCGGTCGCCAAGAGCGTGGACGAACTGCTGTCGACCACGCTCGACGAGTGCAGCGCCGCAATCGATGTGCAACGGGTGATCGCGGTCTCGTGGCCCAATGGCGAAGGCGACCCGACGGTCCAAGTGGCGGGCGAGCCCTCGGTCTCGTCATGGCGGCAGCTGGATCCGTGGTTGTGCAACACTTTTCAAGACGCGCGTCAACAACTGCCGTTGACAGCGAAAACGATTGAGGTGCCTGATAATCCCGGCAAGGTACAGGGCCTGGTCGCGGTGCTCTCCGGCTCCGGCGACCTGGCGTTGTGGCTGGAGCTGCGCACACCTCGGTGGGTCAGCGGGGAGGATCGGCTGCTGGTCACCGTGCTGATAGGTCACCTGAGTCTGGCCATGCAGCACGTGCGCCAGTTCGAGAGCGCGCGGGAGACGTCGCTGACGTTGCAGCGGGCCATGCTGCCACCGGTGCAGCCGCCCCCGGGCTTCGCCGTGTGCTACGAACCCGCGGTGCCGCCCTTGGAGATCGGCGGTGACTGGTATGACGTGTTACCGATCGGTGAGCACCGCATCGGCATCGTCGTCGGCGACTGCGTGGGCCGTGGCCTGCCGGCCGCCGCCATCATGGGGCAGCTGCGCAGCTCCGCGCGGGCCCTGCTGATCAACGGCGCCGAACCCGCCGTGCTGCTCGATCAACTCGACTCGGCGGCATCGCTCATTCCGAATGCGTACTGCACGACGGTGTTTCTGGCGATTCTGGACACCGAGACCGGGGCCCTGCAGTACAGCAATGCCGGCCACATGCCGGCCGTGCTGGCCGGGCCGGAGCCCGGTACGACGACGCTGTTGACCGATGCCGCATCGGTGCCGCTCGCGGTCCGCCGGAAGGAACCGCGCCCACAGACCACTCAGCTACTGCCGCCCGGGTCGACGCTAATGCTGTTCACCGACGGGCTCGTCGAACGCAAGTACGAGTCGATTGACGACGGAATCGCCCGTGCAGCAGACGTTCTGGCGCAGACCATGACGGCGCCGTTGGACACCATCGCCGATGTGGTGCTTCGTAAGCTCGCTCCGGCAGCCGGGTATGACGACGACGTCGCGATGGTGATCTACCGGCACCACCAGACACCGCTGCGAATCGAAACCAGTGCCACCGCAGACCAATTGATCCGCATCCGGCATCGGTTGGCGGACTGGCTGCGTACCGCCGGCTTGACGGATGACCGGGCGGCCGACATCGTGTTGGTCGTCAATGAGGCGTGCACCAACTGCGTTGAGCACGCCTACCGTGGATTCGCCGCCGGAATCATGTTGCTCGACGTCAGCCTTGCCGACGATGCCGTGCGCACCCGGATCACTGATTTCGGGTCGTGGAAAGCGCCGGCCATCAGCCCGGACCACGGCGGACGCGGCTTGCCGCTGATGCGGCTTCTCAGCGACTCCGTGGAGCTCGACAACACCGCCACCGGCACCATCGTCGACATCACCTTCCGATTGCCGACAGAGGGCGGTTGAGGCGGGTGATGGGCGGTTCGCGGCTGCGGCACCGCCGTTTGCCTACCCCCCATAGCGGGTAGACATCGGCGTGACCCCCGCATCGACCATGACCGAACCCATATTGCCTGCGGCACACGGGCCGCTGTCGACAGCCGTACGTTGTGCGCTGGCAGGCCCGTCTTCGGTCGATCACCTGACGCGCATCGGCGCGTCTGTGCGTGATTCCGATCCCTACGGTCTGGATCTGCAACTGGCGCTGTCCATGTGCTACGAGTTGCACTACCGCGGCCTTGCCGGTGTCGACCCGGAATGGGAGTGGAACCCCGCCCTGCTGGGGCTGCGCGCCGAACTGGAACGCGTGTTCCTGGCCGGCGTACGCCGCGACGTCGGACACATCGACCCCGATCACACGGCGGCGGCCGAGATGGAAGCGATCACGATCGAACCCGTTGACGGCACCGGCCCGTCGTATTACCTGCGCGATACCGGAACGTGGCAGCAGATGTGCGAATACTTCGTGCACCGCTCGCTGTATCACCTCAAGGAGGGCGATCCGCACGCGTGGGCCATTCCACGCCTGACGGGAGTGGCCAAGGCGGCATTCGTGGCAGTCGAATTCGACGAGTACGGCGCCGGGCAGGGCGCGCGGCTGCACCAGCAGCTGTTCGCTGATCTGCTGTCGGCGGCCGGTCTGGATGCGACGTACTGGGGTTACGTCGACGCGGTGCCCGCCGAATCCTTGGCGGTGGTCAACCTCATGTCGCTGTTCGGGTTGCACCGCTCGTTGCGCGGCGCAGCGATCGGGCACTTCGCCTCGACGGAGATCACCTCACCGCCGGGATCGCAACGGATGGTCAAAGCCTTGCGGCGCTTACAGGCACCGGCCGCCTGCGTCGAGTTCTACAGCGAGCACGTCGAGGCCGACGCGGTGCACGAACACGTCGTGCGCATCGATGTGGTGGGCGATCTCGTCGCGCAGGAGCCTCGGCTGGAGCAGGACGTCATTTTCGGCATCCGTGCCCATGCTGCGGTGGAAAACCGCTTGGCGGAACGGATTATGACGTCGTGGCAGCAGAATCAGACGTCGTTGCGGAGGCCGCTGGAGCGGACGAGCGTCCCGACGTTTTGAGTCGGCGGCACCTGCGATGGCTGGTGTCGCACAGCGGATAACGGTCACTGCGGCGGCACGTGCAGATCGCCACCATGAATCGGTCGGACTCGACGACCTCGCCATCGGGCATCTCGATCCGCACCGGACCCGAGACCAGGACCGGCCCGTTGGGTACCACCTGCACCCGGGTAGCGGTCATCGCTTCTCGGCGCGGATCACGATCAGTTCTTCTTCCCGCCGGCCGCGGGGTATCAGACCGACGTCCTCCAGCCATTTCGCCCGAGACGACATGACGGGCCCGAACGGGATCCATTTGGAGGCAATCACTTTCGCGTCCATCCCGGCCCACTTCAGGGAATCCAGCGACTGTTGGACACCGGCGAGGGCCGAATGCACCAGCAGCAGGGATCCACCGTCGCGCAACAGCTTTGGCACCGACTCGCACAGCGGGTCGAGGATCATCCGGCCATCCACGCCGGCGTTCCAGGCCCATGACGGTCCGGCAGTCGGGCAGATCTCTTCCATCTCGGCACCGGGCGGAGTGGGCACATACGGCGGGTTTGACACCACCACATCGAACGGCGCGCAATCCACCGCGGCTATCCAGGACCCTTCGCGGACGTCGACCTCCACACCGGCGACCGCGGCGTTTTCCCGTGCACAACGTACCGCCTGCGGGCAGATGTCGAAGGCCGTCGCAGCGGTGCACCCCATCGCCGCGGCCGCGATCGCGACGAACCCGCTTCCTGTGCAGAGATCGAGAACGCGGCGCCCCGGGATCAGACCGGAATCGTGCATCACATCCACCAGCAATCGAGAGTCCTCTTGCGGCTGGTACACGTTGGGAACCGGTGAAACAGCGGGCTCGGGATACGTGGTTGTCACTGTTAGCCTTTCGAGAACCCTACAAGAACTGCCGCTGATCACGGCCTGGCGGGATAATGCCCGCAAACCGGTGAATTCAAACGGACCAGCCGCAAAGTCTTGGGGGCTAACCCGCCGTCGCATGTGCGAATTGCTTGAGGATTGTCGCGCAGAACGCCGGGAGGTCCGATGGCGAGCGGCTGGTGATCAAATTGCCGTCGACCACGACCTCTTCGTCTACGACGTGGGCGCCGGCGTTGCGCAGATCGGTGCGGATACTGGCGTAGGAGGTCAGCGTCCGGCCCACTGCCACACCGGCTTCCGCCAGCGTCCATGGACCATGACAGATAGCCGCCACCGGTTTGCCCGACCCGACGAAATCACGGACGAAGGACACGGCGGAACTGTCCATGCGCAGTTTGTCCGGATTCACGGTGCCGCCCGGCAGCACCAGACCGTCGAATTCGTCCACCGAGGCCTCGGATACCTTTCGGTCGACGGAGAATGTTCCGGCCGGTTCGAGATCGTGGTTACGCGCCTGGATCTCGCCGTCCTTCAGGGACAGCAGCTGGACCTGGGCGCCGGCCTCCTGCAGCGCAGACCGCGGCTGCTCGAGCTCCACTTTTTCCACGCCGTCAGCCGCCAAGATCGCTATCTTCTTACCTTGCAACTCTTTTGACATCGTCGCTTCCTTCCTGCGATCGCCGATTTCTTTCGCCTAAAGTGCTCGTAGCTGGGCAGCGCCGCGGCGACCCCCGTTGCCCGTGGTACGCAACGCCGTATAGAGATCGAGTCCGGCGATCCCGGAGAGGACTGCGGCCGAGACGGTGCCCTGCCGCCGTCGCCCCGGGCCACGCGCGGCCACGCCCGCGATCAGCAGCGCCATGTCCAGAACGTCGCCGGCCACCCGGGTCCACACCAGCTTGGCGGGACCGCCCAGCAGCGCCGCGCCATGACCACATTCGCGCACCCCCAGTGCGCGAATCACCCGCCGTGACCGGTCGGTATCGTCCACGCCGGCGATCGCGGCGACTTTCGCCGGGGCGACGAGTTCACTGACGCCCAGGCCGAAACTGGCGCCGCTGAGGACCTTGACGAGCGCGTTCGTGGTGCCATCGGTGTCACCGCTCATACTCACTCCCCTGCTTTGCCGGAACGTGGATACCTGCGCGCCGACCGCGCGGCAGCAGTTTGCGGGGTTAACGCCCACCGGGACGCTCGAATTCGACCCCCGCCCCCGACGTACCGACACGCGTCGGCTGGCCTGCGCGCGACTGCGACCCGGATACCCGGGCGGGAAGCGGTCAAACCTGCGATCAGTTTGCTGCGTCGCGCAAAGCCGCGAGCAAAGGCTCAGCGGCTTCGGAGAGGAACCTTTCCTGGGTTTCTCCACCGATCTGCACGAGCGCGATGTCGGTGAACCCCGCTTCCCAGTAGGGCCGCACGCCCTCGACGATCTCATCGAGGTCAGGACCGCACGGAATGGTCTCCGCCACGTCTTCGGGCCGCACGTATTGGGTTGCGCCGGCGAAGCCGGCCGGCGTCGGTAGGTCGGCGTTCACCTTCCAGCCGCCGGCAAACCAGCGGAACTGGTCGTGCGCACGTTTGATCGCCGTGTCGCGATCGCGGTCCCAGGACACCGGTATCTGACCAACCACCCGCCCGCCGCCGGCGAGATTGGCGGCTTGGCGAGCACCGTGCCAGGCGTCGACCAGTTCCTTCTTCGGCTCCGTCGCGATCAGGTGGTCGGCCAGCTTGGCGAATTTGTCGACCGCCTTGGTGCCCCCGATGGCCACCCCGATGCCGACCGGAACATCCGGCACGTCCCACAATCGGGCCGAATCGACCTGGAAATAGTCGCCGGTGAAGTCCACCAGTTGGCCGCCGAACAGCTCGCGGATGATTTTGATGGCCTCGCGCAGCATGTCTTGCCGGCGCGTGACGGACGGCCAGCCTTTGCCGACGACGTGTTCGTTCAGATTTTCGCCGCTGCCCAAGCCCAGGGTGAACCGGCCGTCGGACAGGATCTGGACGGTGGCCGCCTGCTGGGCGACGACGGCGGGGTGATACCGCATGGTCGGGCACGTCACATAGGTGTAGAGGTCAACCCGTTCGGTGGCCTGTGCCACCGCACCCAGCACTGCCCAGGCGTTCGGCGCGTGCCCTTGCGAGGTGAGCCACGGCGAAAAGTGGTCACTGCACACGTGAAAGTCGAAGCCGCGCTCTTCAGCCGAAACCGCATACTGGACAAGGTCTTTGGGTCCACTCTGCTCGGTCATCAAAGTGTAGCCAAAATTAGTCATGCGCCATGGAGTACCCGGCTACACCGGGGGCAAACGACGTCAGCGTCCTGCGTCGCCTGGCGCCCGCGCTCTCAGTCCGCGGTGGTGATGGAATCCCCGGTAACGCCGGCCGCCCGGCGGGCGGCGAGCCGGCGCTTCTGCGGCTCGATCGTGTAGCGGGGGTCCCCGGCCGAGTCCTTGCCCGCCTCGAAGAAGCCGAACCTCAGCATCGCCGAGGCCGTCAGCAACATCAGGCCGGACAAGGCTGCGACACCGCGGTGCCGGCCGCCCAGTAGCGCGCCCAAACCGCCTGCGGCGGCGAGCCATTCGCTGGCCTTCAGCAGCCGGCCGGGTGTGCCGTGGTGCAGCGGTTCCCTGGTCACCGGGTCCATCCGGTGCTCGGTGAACCTGGCGGAGATCAGGTCACCGATCGCGCCCATGACGGCCAGCTTGCGGGCGGGTCCTGCCTCGGCGACCGGTGTGGTGATCATCGCCAGCCCCGATGCGGCCAGGCTCGCGGAGCTGACGAACACGAACGGCAGGTCTCGATACGCGGCGTTCCACGTCGGCGTCGCGGTGTCGGTGAGCAGCACCGCGGTGTAGACGGCGAGCGGTGCCGCGAAGACGGCGGCTTCCAATCCGGCCGGTCCCTCCACGGCGCGCAGCACGGGCCGCAACGGGCCCAACGGGATTCGCTCGCCGGTCATCCGGTCGACCTCGGCGGCCGCGGCGACCCCGATGCCGACGGAAAAGAAGCTGAGGATCCACGAGCCGATGCTCATCGGCGAGGTCAGCTTGATCGTCCGCAGCATGTTGACGAAGCGCTCGGGCCGGCCCAGGTCCTTCACCAATGCGACCGCGCCCAGCGCCACCGCGATCAGAGCGGACAGCCTTGTGTTGCGGCGCAGGGTGTTTCGTCCGGTGAGCTGGGCGCCGGCCGCCAACAGACCGGACCCGCCCGCGACGCCCCCCAAGAACAGGTACGCCGCCACTTCGTGTCCCCACGGCGCGGGCTTGACCACCGGACGTCCGTAATACGAGGTGAACTCGGCCTCGGGCACCATCGGCATCTCGCGTGAACCGTCTGCGCCGCCGCGCCGGCCCGCGCGCCTGCCTTTCCGGCGCTTGCCGCCCTTGGGCTCGGGCGGACGGAAGCTGTCGAATTCCGAGGTGCTCATCGGCTCCTCCAAAAGGCCAGCACGGCCGCCCCGACCATGCCGGCCGCGGCCATGCTCGCCCGCTTGAACATGGTCGGCAGGTCGGCCGTGCACACCCGCGGATCGGGGGGCAGGCCGTAGACCTCGGGTTCGTCGAGCAACAGGAACACCGACCCGATGCCGCCGACGCCGTCGTTCTCATTGGCCCCGTAAAGCCTTGCCTCGGTGCGCCCTTCGGCGTGCAGCTGCGCCACCCGTGCGCGCGCTTGGTGCACCAGCTCGTCGTGATTGCCGAATTTGATCGACGTCGTCGGACAGGTCTGGGCGCACGCCGGTACCTGGTCCTCGACCAGGCGGTCGTAGCACAGCGTGCACTTCTGGGCCACTCCGGTGGGAAAGTCGGTGACGGATTCCTCTTTCGGCCGGCCCGGGCGCTCGACCGGCGTCGCGTACGTGCCGTCGCTGCGGCGTTCAACCACGCCGAACGGGCAGCCCGCCACGCATGTTCCGCAGCCGTTGCAGACGTCATGCTGCACCACTACCGTGCCGAATTCGGTGCGGAACAACGCGCCCGTCGGGCAGACGTCCAGGCAGCCGGCGTGCGTGCAGTGCTTGCACACGTCCGACGACATCAGCCAACGGAACTCCGGGGTATACAGCGGCTGCGAAACGGGTTCGCTATCAGCCGATTTCGCAGCGCCGGGCAGGGCAGGCATGCCCAAATTGATCAGCGCGCGGCCGGATTCGCGTGCCTCCTCGATCCGTTCGCGCCCCTGCTCGATGAAGGCCACGTGCCGCCAGGTGCTGGCGCCCAGCGCGCCGGTGTTGTCGTACGACGACCCCAACAGCTCCAGCTCGCCGTCGCGCGGGTTGCGGTTCCATTCCTTACACGCCACTTCACAGGCCTTGCAACCGATGCAGATCGAGGTGTCGGTGAAAAAACCCTTGCGCGGCTTGGCATCTTCCCAACCAGCAGCCGCGGCCGGGTCAGTCGGTTCGGTCAGCTGACCCATCGGCCCTCCTCGTGTCCTGTGACCCCACGATGTCCCAGACCGCGTCGTCGACCCGTACATTGTCGGTCTCGGTGGTGACGCCCGAGCGTGATTGGTATTCGGCGATCAAGCGCAGCAACTCCTCGCCGTGCGGGCGGCGGCCTGGACGGATGTCGCACGACCCCGCCTTGGACTCCTGGATCTGCACGTTGGGATCGAGCGTCACACCGAGAAGGTCGTTGGCCGCGTCCCCGCTGACCAGCGCGTCGCTGCCGACGCCCCAGTGGTAGGGCAGCCCGATCTGATGCACGGTGTGGCCGTTGATGACCAGCGGGCTCACCCGTTTGGTGACCAACACCCGGGCTTCGATCGCGGCGCGGGGCGAGATGAGGGTGGCCCACCCGTAGGGCTCGAGTCCGCGTTCGGCAGCCAGTTCCGGGGACACCTCGCAGAACATCTCCGGTTGCAGCTCCGAGAGGTAGGGCAGCCACCGGCTCATGCCGCCGGCGGTGTGATGCTCGGTGAGCCGGTAGGTCGTGAAGACGTAGGGGTAGACCTCGGCACCGGGGTCACCGGCGCTGGGTGCGCTCAGATTGTCCTTGCGCGGGAACACGATTCGTGCCGGGTTGCGCTGCTGCGGATACAGCGCGTTGGTGACCGGTGACTCCTGCGGCTCGTAATGCGTGGGTAACGGCCCATCGACCAATCCCTTCGGCGCGAACAGCCAGCCCTTGCCGTCGGCCTGCATGATGAACGGGTCGTCCCCGGCCAGCGCGTCGGGCCCGCCGAGGTCGGGGTCGGGCCGGCTGCCGGGCGCCCGGTCGGCCACGAAGTCGGGCACGTCGTAGCCGACCCACCTGCCCTGCGTCTCGTCCCACCAGACGTAGCGCTTGCGCTCGCTCCACGGCTTGCCGGCCGGGTCGGCCGACGCGCGGTTGTAGAGCACCCGCCGGTCGGCGGGCCACGCCCAGCCCCACTCCGACTGGCTCGGCGACTCACCGCCGTGTGGCACCCGGCGCGCGGCCTGATTGGTGGCGTCCGCGTACACCCCGGTGTAGATCCAGCACCCGGCGGCGGTTGAGCCGTCGGCGCGCAACTCGGTATACGACGTCAACGGTTTTCCGGCGTCGGCGCCGGTGACCCGATACCCGTTGACCTCGGCCAGCACCGCTTCCCCATCGGGTTCGCCGTGCTCGTCGGTCGGGTAGTCCCACGTCAGGTCCAGCAGCGGCCGGTCGCGCTCGTCGGTCGAGCCGGCCAGCCGTTGCCGGATCCGCCTGCCGAGCTCGTAGAAGAACTGCAGTTCACTCTGGCACTGGCCCGGCGGTTCGACGGCCTTGTGCCGCCACTGCACCAGTCGCTGTGTCTGGGTGAACGATCCCGCTTTCTCCACGTGTGTTGCCGCGGGCAGGAAGAACACCTCGGTCTCGATGTCCTCGGTCTTGAGTTCGCCCGACGCGATCTCCGGTCCGTCCTTCCACCAGGTGGCCGATTCGATGAGGTTGAGATCGCGGACCACCAGCCACTTGAGATGCGACATGCCCATGCGCTGCAGGCGGCCGTGGGCCGAACCGACAGCGGGGTTCTGCCCGAGCAGGAAGTAGCCCTCGACCTCGTCGTCCAGCATCCCCATCACGGTTTGATAGGTGCCGTGCGGGCCGGACAACCGCGGCAGGTAGTCGTAGGCCCAATCGTTGTCCGCGGTGGCCGCATCCCCCCACCATGCCTTGAGCAGGCTGACGGTGTAGGTATCGGCGTCGGCCCAGAACCCTTTCTGTTTCTTGGACCCGACCGCGTGGAGGTAGTCGGCAAAGGTGTCGTGCATGCCCGCCTTGGGCATCGGCAGGTAGCCGGGCAGCAGGTTGAACAGCGTGGGGATGTCGGTGGAGCCCTGAATGGTGGCATGGCCGCGTAGCGCCATGATGCCGCTGCCGGGGCGCCCGACGTTGCCCGTCAGCAATTGCAAAATCGTTGCGGTGCGGATGAATTGGGCGCCGAGAGTGTGCTGGGTCCAGCCGACGGCGTAGGCGAAGCAGGTGGTGCGCTCGCGCCCGGAGTTCTCCACGATGGATTGGGCCAGATAGTCGAAATCCTCGCGGCTGATACCGCACACGTCCTTGACCATCTCCGGGGTGTAGCGGGCGTAGTGGCGCTTGAGGATCTGGAAGACCGTCCGCGGATGCTGCAGGGTTTCATCGCGCTGCACCCGGGCGTGCGCCAGCGGCGGACCCCCGCTGCCATGCTCATCACCCGCCGCGCTCGGCGAGGCGGTGGCACCGTGCGAGTGGCCGCCGCCGGCGGACTCGACCTGGCCGTTCCCGTGTTCCTCATAGGCCCACGTCGACGTATCGTAGTGCCCGGTCTCAGGATCGAAGCCGGAGAACAGGCCACCGAGATCCTCGGTGTCCCTGTAGTTTTCGTTGATCAGGGTGGCGGCGTTGGTGTACGCGATCACGTACTCCTTGAACCAGAGGTCGCGTGTCAGGACGTGGTTGATCAGCGCACCGAGCAACACCACATCCGAACCGGCCCGGATCGGGATGTGCCGATCGCAGACCGCCGAGGTGCGGGTGAAGCGCGGGTCGACGTGGATTACCCGGGCGCCCCGGGCGCGAGCCTCTTCCACCCACTGGAACCCGACCGGGTGGCACTCGGCCATGTTGGAGCCCTGGATGACGATGCAGTCGGCATTGGCCATGTCTTGCAGTGATTGGGTGGCGCCGCCGCGCCCGAAGGAGGCTCCCAGACCGGGAACCGTGGCGGAGTGTCAAATACGAGCTTGGTTCTCGATCTGAATGGCGCCCGCGGCGGTGAAGAGCTTCTTGATCAGATAGTTCTCTTCGTTGTCCAGCGTCGCACCGCCGAGGGCGGCGATACCCATGGTGCGGCGCAGCAGGTTGCCCTTTTTGTCGATGTCCTGCCAACTGTTGCGGCGCGATTCCACGAAGCGGTCGGCGATCATGTCGATCGCGGTGTCCAGCTCCAGGGGTTGCCATTCGGTCGCCCGCGGCGCGCGGTAGAGCACCTGCAGCTGACGTCCGGGCGAGTTCACCAACTGCTCACTGGCAGAACCCTTGGGGCACAACCTTCCTCGCGAGATCGGCGAATCGGGATCGCCCTCGATCGCGACGACCCGCTCATCCTTGACGTAGACCCGCTGCCCGCAGCCGACGGCGCAATACGGGCACACGCTCTGCACGACGCGGTCGGCTGTCGTGGTGCGCGGGGCCAGCGCGCGGGTGTGTTTGGAGGTCACCGCTGAGCCGCGGCCGAGCTTGTCGGTCGAGCGCAACTGACGCAGGACGGGCCATTCCAGAAACACCTTGCGCAGGGCCATGCCCTCACCCTAATGGCGATCGCAAGCGCGGCGAAGCCGGGCGCAGCGGGTCGCCATGCACCTTGATGCGATCGGCGCGGTCAGCGCACGACGATGGTGTGCTCGCCGCGCGGTACCAGCTCGCCGATGACGGGCGCGCCCGGGATCTCGCCGGCGATCAGCAGCCCGCCGGAGGTTTGCGCGTCGGCGAGCAGCAGGGCGTCTTCCTCGCCCACGGCGGTCAGGTCGACGTGCGGCGCCACCCAATCGAGGTTTCGCCGGGTGCCGCCGCTGAGGTAGCCGGCGGCCATCGCCGCCCGCGCGCCGTCCAGGTAGGGCACGGCCGCGGCGTCGATGACCGCCGTGACGCCGCTGGCCCGCGCCAGCTTGTGCAGATGTCCGAGCAGCCCGAAACCGGTTACGTCGGTGGCACATTCGACCCCGGCCGCCAGCGCCGCGGCCGCCGCCCCGGCGTTGAGCGTGGTCATCACGGCGATCGCCTCTTCGAAGCGCTCGCCGGTGGCCTTGTGCCTGTTGTTCAGCACACCGACGCCGAGCGGCTTTGTCAGCGACAACGGCGTTCCCGGCTTGCCGGAATCGTTGCGCAGCAGGCGGTTTGGGTCGCCGATCCCGGTGACTGCCAGCCCGTACTTGGGCTCGGGGTCATCCACGCTGTGCCCGCCGCCCAGGTGGCAGCCGGCCAGGCCGCACACATCCAGCCCGCCGCGCAGTGTCTCGGCGGCCAACTCGAACGGCAGCACATCGCGCGGCCAGCCCAGCAGATTCACCGCGACCACCGGGCGTCCACCCATCGCGTAGACGTCGGACAGCGCGTTGGTGGCCGCGATCCGGCCCCAGTCGTACGCGTCGTCCACCACCGGTGTGAAGAAGTCCGTCGTCGCGATCAGCGCCGTACCGTCCTGGATCCGCACCACGGCCGCGTCGTCGCCGTTGTCCAGACCCACCAGCAACTCCCCCAACGGGTCACGCGGCGGGTTTGATCCCAGTCCTCGAAGCACGTCCTCCAGCTCACCGGGCGGGATCTTGCAGGCGCAGCCGCCGCCGTGGGCGTATTGAGTCAGCCGGTACGTCACGGCGTCCATGGTGCCCGCGCCGGACAGGCTGCGACAATTGGCGCCATGGCTCAAGGAGGCGTGCCCGGTCTGGTGACCGGCGCGGTCTTCAAAACCGTCGAACGGCAGACGCTGCCGCTGGCGGGTTCGATTCCCGTCCGCCTCCGCCATGCTCTTTCGGGCCTGCGATGACTGACCCGCGCCGACGGGTGCCCGGCACCGACACACTGCTCACCGATCCGCGCCTGGCCGCGGCGCAGCGGGTGCTGGGCCGAGCCCTGGTGAAGTCGGTGATCACCGCGGCCCAGCAGCGGGCACGCGCCGGCGAGATCTCACCCGAGCAGGTCGCCGAGCACGCCGTCGCCGCACTCCCCGCCACCGCGTCGAGCCTGCGGCCGGTCATCAACGCCACCGGCGTGGTGGTGCACACCAATCTGGGCCGCGCGCCGCTGTCACGGGCCGCGCTGGATGCGGTGGTGGCCGCCGGCGGTACCACTGACGTCGAGTTCGACCTGGCCACCGGCCGGCGGGCGCGCCGCGGACGGGGTGCGCTGACCGCGCTGGGACGTGCGGTTCCGAGCGCCGGTGGCGTGCACGTCGTCAACAACAACGCGGCCGCACTGCTGTTGACCGCCATGGCGCTGGCTCCCGGCAAGGAAATCGTGCTCAGCCGCGGCGAACTGGTGGAAATCGGTGATGGGTTCCGAATTCCCGAGCTACTGGAATCCACCGGATCGCGGCTGCGCGAGGTCGGCACCACCAACCGCACCAGCCTGCGCGACTACACCGAGGCGCTCGGGCCGCAGACCGGTTTCGTGCTGAAGGTGCACCCATCCAACTTCCATGTCAGCGGGTTCACCTCGGCCGTCGACGTCGCGGCGTTGGCACCGGAACTGCGCAAGCTCGGCGTCCCGCTGGTGGTTGACATCGGCTCGGGCCTGTTGTCACCGCATCCGGTGCTGCCCGACGAGCCGGATGCGACGTCGACGCTGGCCGGCGGCGCCGACCTGGTGACCGCAAGCGGGGACAAATTGCTCGGCGGGCCGCAGGCCGGGTTGCTCTTCGGTCGCCCCGAGCTGATCGAGCGGATTCGGCGCCATCCCGCGGCGCGCGCCCTGCGGGTGGACAAGCTGACGCTGGCCGCGCTGGAAGCGACCCTGCTGGGGCCGCCGCCGCCTGTCGCGCAGGCGCTGGCCGCCGACGTCAAAGGACTGCGCGCCCGGGCCGAGTCGCTGGCCGCCGGGCTGCCCCGCGAAATTGGGGCGGTGGCGGTGGAGTGCATGGCTGCCGTCGGCGGCGGCGGCGCGCCCGGTGTCGAATTGCCCAGCGCCGCGGTGAGCCTGCCCGAGTCCTACGCGGCCGCGTTACGCATCGGCAGCCCGCCCGTCGTCGGCCGGCTGGAGGGCGGCCGGTGTCTGCTCGACCTGTGCACGGTGCCGCCCGAGGACGACGAGCTGCTGGCCGCGGCGGTACGGGCGTGTTCGTCCTAGCCACCGCCGGGCACGTCGATCACGGCAAATCGACTCTGCTGCAACGGATTACCGGCATGCGGCCGGATCGGTTGGCCGAGGAACAGCGCCGTGGCCTGACCATCGATCTGGGCTTCGCGTGGACCGAGCTCGGTGGCCGTCAGCTGGCGTTCGTCGACGTGCCGGGCCACGAGCGGTTCGTGGCGAACATGCTGGCCGGGGTCGGAGCGGTCGGGGCGGTGGTTTTCGTCGTGGCCGCCACCGAGGGCTGGATGCCGCAGTCGGAGGAACATCTGGCGGCGTTGGACGCGCTCGGGGTCCGCCACGGACTGCTGGTGATCAGCAAGGCCGATCTGGCCGATCCGGCTCCAGCGGGCGCGCAGGCGTCGGAACGGCTGGGCGCCACGTCACTTGCCGGCGCTCCCGTCGTGATCGGTACCGACCTCGACCGGGTACGCACCGAACTGCTGGCGCTGACCGACCGGCTGCCCCCGCCGGACCCCGAGGCCGACGTGCGGCTGTGGGTCGATCGCAGCTTCACCGTCCGGGGTGCGGGCACCGTCGTCACCGGCACGCTGTCCGCCGGCACGGTGCGGGTGGGCGACGAACTCGAGCACGCCGGACGGCGCGTCACCATCCGCGGGCTGCAATCGTTGGGCCGCGGTGCGGACGCGGTGGGCCCGGTTTCCAGGGTCGCGCTGAATCTGCGGGGCGTGGACCGCCACGACATCGGTCGCGGGGATACCGTGCGCACGCCGGGCGCGTGGCTGGACACCGCGGAGGTGGACGTCGCGCTGCGATCCGCGGACACGCTGCACCGCCAGCTCGTGCTGCACATCGGGTCGGCGGGCGTGCCGGTGCAGGTGCGCCGGCTGGGGTCCGCCGCGGCGCGGCTGAGGCTGGCCAGGCCGCTGCCGTTGCGGGTGGGAGACGTCGGGCTGCTCCGCGACCCCGGGCAGCACCGGATCGCGGCGGGAATCGAGGTGCTCGACGTCCGCCCACCCGCGCTCCGACGGCGCGGCGCGGCGCGGGTTCGCGCCGCAGAGCTGGCCACCGGGCAGGTCCGGGCGCCCGACTTCGCGCGCGTGGCCGACCTGCGCGCCATGGGTCTTCCGGCGCGCGGGCAGCGGGTGGGCGACTGGGTGGTGGACCCGCGGCAGTGGGCGGCGCGACGGGAGGACGCGACCGCGGCGGTGCGGCGCTGGGCGAGCGATCACGACGTCGCGGCGGGCATGCCGCTGGAAACGCTGCGACAGCAGGTCGGGCTGCCCACCGCCGAACTCGTGCCGAAGTTGCTCGACGGCAGCGGCCTGGAGGTGGCCGACGGGCTGGTCCGCCGGCCCGGGACGGGTCTGCCGGCCCGCGTCGACGAGGCCGTGCGCGCGGTCGAGGAGTGGCTGGGCGCCGAGCCGTTCCGGGCGCCCGAGGCCGATGAGCTCGCGGAGCTGAAGCTGGGCCCCCGCGAGCTGGCCGCGGCGGTGCGGGCCGGGCGGCTGACGCGGATCGCCGACGGGGTGGTGCTGGGACGCGACGCGCTGGACCGTGCCGCCGGCGTGCTGGCGACGCTGCCGCAACCGTTCACCGTCAGCGAGGCGCGCCGGGCGCTGGGCACCACCCGGCGGGTGGCGGTGCCATTGCTGGAACAGCTCGATGCCCGGCGCGTGACGCGCCGCGGCGATGACGGAAGCCGGGTTGTGGTCTGACTCGGGTGGCTAAAGGCGCTCTTTGACGGCGGCCGAGAGGCGGGCGCCGTCGGCCTTGCCGGCGGCGATCGCGGTGGCGGCCTTCATCACCTGGCCCATCTGTTTCATCCCCGGCCGCTCGCCGATTTCCTCGGCGACCTGAGCGATCGCGGTGTCGGCAACGTCGGCCACCTCGGCCTCGGTGAGCGGGGTGGGCAGGTATTCGTCGATGATCCGGCCCTCGGCGTGCTCGTTGGCGGCGAGCTCTCCGCGCCCGTTCTGCGTGTAGATCTCCGCGGATTCGCTCCGTTTGCGCGATTCCTTGGCCAGCACCTTGATGACTTCCTCATCGGTGAGGTCTTTGGCCTGCTTACCGGAGACTTCCTCGGTTTGGATCGCGGCCAACAGCATGCGCAGCGTGGCCGTTCGCAACTTGTCCTGGGCCTTCATCGCCGCGGTCAGGTCCGTCCGGAGCCGGGATTTGAGTTCCGCCATGTGTGAGACGCTACGCGCCGGGCGGAGCGGCAACATTGTGAAATGCCCCGACCGCCGACAGGATGGAGCCCATGACGAACGACGCGCCCGGCTGCAAAGGCCGCGGGGTTCGGTGAGCGCGCCGCCGCCTGGTTATCCGGCTGGTCCGCCACCGGCATACGGTCCACAACCTGAATACGGTCCACCCGCGGGATATGGCCCGCCACCGGCATACGGTTCGCCACCCGGATACGGGCCACCTCCGGGCTACGGTCCGCCACCCGGATACGGGCCGCCGCCAGGCTACGGTCCGCCACCCGGATACGGGCCGCCGCCGGGCTACGGTCCGCCACCCGGATACGGGCCGCCGCCGGGTTATGGATCGCCGTCGCCGTTCGGCGCGCCGCCGGGCTACGGAGCCGTCAAACCCGGGATCATCCCCCTGCGGCCGCTGACACTCGGCGACATCTTCAACGGCGCAGTCGGCTACGTCCGGGCGAATCCGAAAGCGACGTTGGGTTTGACCGCCATCGTCGTGGTGATCATGCAGATCATCACCAAGGTCGCGTTCTTCGGACCGCTGGCCGCCGCCGACAGGTTCAGCACCGATCGGCCCGGCGAACTGAGCTCGGGGGTCCTGGGTGCCTGGTCTGCATCCGTGGGCGGCGGCATCCTGGTCGGCTGGCTGGGCGGCATGTTGCTGTCCGGCATGCTCACCGTCATCGTCGGGCGGGCGGTGTTCGGGTCACCGATCACCATCGGCGAAACCTGGGCAAAAATCCGCGGACGACTGCTGCCCCTGCTCGGTTTGGCCCTGCTGGAAGCGGTCGTGGTGGCGGCCCTTGCCGGCCTGGTCGCGGTGATCATCGGGGTGTTGGCGGCGATCGGCAATGCCGCGGCGGCAGTGGTGTTGGGCATCCCCCTGGTGCTGGTCGTCCTCGCGCTCCTGGCCTACCTCTACACCGTGGTGCTTTTCGCTCCGGTGCTGATCGTGCTGGAGCGGCTGCCCGTCATGGACGCGATCACCCGATCGTTCAAGCTGGTTCGCAACGGCTTTTGGCGGGTGCTGGGTATCCGGCTGCTCACCTTCTTGGTGGCATCCGTCGTCGCCAACGCCGTCGCGGTGCCCTTCAGCATCGTCGGCCAGTTTTTCCAGACCACCTCGTCCAGCACGGCGTTCCTGGTCAGCACCGCGGTTCTCTCGGTGGGGGCGGCGATCGGCGAGATCATCACCGCACCCTTCAACGCGGGAGTCATCGTCTTGCTGTACACCGACCGCAGGATGCGCGCCGAGGCATTCGACCTGGTGTTGCAGAGCGGGGCCGCCCAGGGGCCCTACGCGGCCGCCTCCACCGACAACCTCTGGCTGACGCGGCCCCTCTAAGGGGCCGAAAAGGACTGGCTGGGGATGCCTTCCATCGACATCGACCGCGATGCCGCACACCGCGCCGCGCAGGACGAGCTCAACAAGCCGATCTATTCCAAGGGCTCCGCGCGGGAACAATTCGTCGACTGGCTCAACGACCTGATCTACCGGTTGCTGCAGAAGACCTCCACGGTACCGGGCGGATGGCTCACCGCGACAGTGCTTTTCATTCTGCTCGCCGTCGCGGTGATCGTCGGCGTTTACCTTCTGCGGCGCACCATGCGCACCCGCCGCGGCGGCGACTACTCGCTGTTCGAAGCCGCCCAACTGACCGCCGCCCAGCATCGCGCGACCGCCGAGAACTACGCGGCCGAGGGCGATTGGGCCGCGGCGATTCGTCACCGGCTGCGCGCGGTTGCCCGGCTGCTCGAGGAGACCGGGGTGCTGACACCGGCCCCGGGCCGGACGGCCAACGAGCTGGCCCGCGACGCCGGTGCCGCCCTGCCGCACCTGGCCGGCGAATTGGCGCAAGCGGCAACGGCTTTCAACGATGTCACGTACGGTGAACAGCCCGGAACCCAGGCCGCCTACCAGATGATCGCCGACCTGGACGAGCACCTGCGGTCCCGGTGGCAGGGCGGTCCGCTGGAGCCTGGCCGGCCCGTCGCGCCCGAGTCATGGGCGGTGGTGCGGTGATGGCGACGATGACCGGTGCCCGACCCGAAACCACGCCACGGCGCTGGCGGTCCTGGCGTTGGGTGCTCGTCACGCTGCTGGTGCTCGCCGTCATCGCCGGCGTCGATGCGTATCTGAGCGCACCGCGGCCCGGTGCACGCATGGATCCGGAGGCAACCGATTCCGACGGTGCCCACGCACTGGTGGAGTTGCTGCGCGGCGCCGGAGTCGACGTCGTCGTGGCCAACAACATCGCCGACGTCGAACACGCGGCGCGCCCGGACGCGCTGATCCTGGTGGCCCAGAGCCAGTACCTCACCGACACGCTGCTGGACCGGTTGGCCAACGTCGAGTCGGATCTGCTGCTGGTAGAGCCGACGACACGGACCCGCGAGGCGCTGCTGCCGGACATACGGGTCTCCGGGGCCAACGGTTTTGACCTCGACCCGAATTGCACGTTGCGCGAGGCTGTCCGGGCCGGGTCGGTTCGGTTCGGGCCGAGCAATACCTACGAGTCCAAGGACGGCCGGGCGATGACCCGCTGCTACGACGGAGCCCTGATCCGCTTCCGTGCCGACGGCCGCACCATCACGGCCATCGGCAGCACCGACTTCATGACCAACGGCAGCCTGCTGCAAGCGGGCAACGCCTCGCTGGCGATGAACCTCGCGGGCGACCGGCCCCGGCTCATTTGGTACGCGCCACACCAAATCGAGGGTGAATCCTCTTCCAATGCATCGCTTTTCCAATTGATTCCGCCCAACGTGATCTGGATTGTCGGGCAGCTGGCACTGGTGGTGCTGCTGGTCGCCATATGGAAGGGCCGCCGGCCCGGACCACTGGTGGCGGAGGATTTACCCGTGGTGGTGCGCGCGTCGGAGACCGTCGAGGGTCGCGGCCGGCTGTACCGGTCCCGACGGGCGCGTGATCGCGCGGCCGCGGCGTTGCGCACCGCCACCGTGGCGCGGCTGTTGCCGCGGCTCGGCCTCGGCGCGGGCGCTTCGCCGGCGGCGGTGGTGACCACCGCGGCCGGGCGCATCGGATCCGATCCGGCGTTCGTCTCCTACCATCTGTTCGGTCCTCCCCCGACGACCGACAACGACCTGTTACAACTTGCCCGTGCGCTCGACGAAATCGAAAGGCAGGTCGCACACCCGTGACACAATCCACTACCGCCCAGTCCCCTACCGCTGAATCGGCACGCGAGGCGCTGCTCGCGTTGCGCGGCGAGCTCGCCAAGGCTGTCGTCGGGCAGGAGGGCGTGGTCAGCGGACTGGTGATCGCGCTGCTGTGCCGCGGCCATGTGCTGCTGGAAGGCGTTCCGGGAGTGGCGAAGACGCTGCTGGTCCGGGCGTTGTCCGCGGCGCTGCAGTTGGAATTCAAGCGGGTGCAGTTCACCCCCGACCTGATGCCCGGCGACGTGACGGGTTCCCTGGTGTACGACGCGCGCACGGCCGCATTCGTGTTCCGTCCCGGCCCGGTGTTCACCAACCTGCTGCTGGCCGACGAGATCAACCGGACGCCGCCCAAAACCCAGGCCGCGCTGCTCGAGGCGATGGAAGAGCGACAGGTCAGCGTGGATGGTGAACCGCAGCCGCTGCCCGACCCATTCATCGTGGCCGCGACCCAGAACCCGGTCGAATACGAGGGCACCTACCAGCTGCCCGAGGCTCAACTGGACCGCTTTCTGCTCAAACTGAATGTGGCGTTGCCGCCGCGAGACGCCGAGATCGCGATCCTGCACCGGCATGCGCACGGCTTCGATCCGCGCGATCTGTCGGCGATCAAGCCGGTCGCCGGGCCCGCCGACCTCGCGGCCGGCCGCGACGCCGTACAACAGGTGCTGGTTGGTGACGAGGTGCTGGGTTACATCGTCGACATCGTGGGCGCCACCCGGTCCTCGCCCGCGCTGCAATTGGGTGTGTCCCCCCGCGGGGCGACCGCGCTGCTGGCCACGTCGCGCTCCTGGTCCTGGCTGTCCGGCCGCAACTACGTCACGCCCGATGACGTGAAGGCCATGGCCCGTGCGACGCTGCGGCACCGGGTGATGCTGCGGCCCGAGGCCGAACTCGAAGGGGCCACACCCGACGGTGTGCTCGACGGGATCCTGGCGTCGGTTCCGGTGCCCCGCTAGTGGTCCTGACCGGACGCACCGGGCTGGTCGCACTGATCTGCGTGCTGCCTATCGCGTTATCTCCTTGGCCGGCAATGACTTTCGCTGCTCTGCTGATAGCGCTGGCGTTCGTGGTGGTCCTGGACATCGTGCTGGCGGCCAGCACCGCCACATTGCGCTACGCCCGTTCCCCGGATCGCTCCGCCCGACTCGGCCAACAGGTGGATTGCGGGCTGCTGATCCACAACGAGGGCCCACGCCGGTTCCGTGGCCAGATCCGCGACGCCTGGCCGCCCAGCGCCCTGGCGCAGCCGCGCATCCATCCCGTCAACATCCCCGCCGGCCACGACCAGCACGTCGCGACCCGGCTACAACCGGTCCGTCGCGGCGATCAGCGGGCGACGGTGGTGACCGCCCGATCGATCGGCCCGCTGGGGTTGGCCGGACGGCAAGGTTCACGACCGGTGCCGGGGCAGCTGCGGGTGCTGCCCCCGTTTCTGGCCCGCAAGCACCTGCCGTCGCGGCTTGCCAAGCTACGTGAGATCGACGGCCTGCTGCCCACACTGGTACGCGGGCAGGGAACCGAATTCGATTCGCTGCGAGAGTATGTCGTCGGTGACGACGTGCGCTCGATCGACTGGCGCGCCACCGCGCGCCGCGCCGATGTGGTGGTGCGCACCTGGCGGCCCGAACGCGACCGGCGGGTGGTGATCGTGCTGGACACCGGCCGTACGGCGGCGGGGCGCGTCGGCGTGGATCCGACCGCGTCCGATCCCGCGGGTTGGCCGCGGCTGGATTGGTCGATGGACGCCGCGCTGCTGCTGGCGGCCCTCGCGTCGCGGGCCGGGGACCATGTCGACTTCCTCGCCCACGACCGGGTGAGCCGGGCGGGCGTGTTCGGCGCCGCACGCACCGAACTGCTTGCCCTACTGGTCGACGCGATGGCGCCGCTGCAACCGACGCTTGTCGAATCCGACTGGCGGGCAATGGTTTCCGCTATTGCATTGCGTGCCCGCCGGCGTTCCCTGGTGGTGCTGCTGACCGACCTCAATCCCGCCGCCCTCGACGAGGGCCTGCTGCCCGTGCTGCCGCAGCTGGCGGCCAAGCATCACCTGCTGCTGGCCGCAGTCTCCGACCCCCGCGTCGACCACATGGCCGCGGGGCGTTGGGATGCGGCGGCGGTGTACGACGCGGCGGCCGCCGAACGATCCCGCAATGACCGCGGCGCGATCGCCACGAGGCTGCGCCACAGCGGGGTGGAAGTCGTCGACGCGCCGCCCACCGAATTGGCACCGGCCCTTGCCGATCACTATCTGGCGATGAAGGCGACCGGCCGGCTTTAGCGAGTCGGCACGATGTCCGGCGCGTCTTCCATATCGCCGCTTTCCCCGGCCTTCACACCGCGGCGGCCGAAGTAGACGATGTAGGACAAGAACGCCACCTCGGCGAGGATGCCGATGCCGACCCGCACGAATGTCGGCAAGGGTGACGGCGTCACCAACGCTTCGATCAACCCCGAGACCAGCAGCACTGCAACCAGACCCACGGCGACCGAGACGACGGCACGGCCCTGCTCGGCGAGCACCTGTCCTCGGGGCCGGTCTCCGGGCGAGATCACCGACCACCCGAGCCGCATTCCCGTTGCCCCCGAGAGGAATACCGCCGTGAGCTCCAGCAACCCGTGCGGGGCGAGCAGACCCAGCAGCAGGCCGCCCTTGCCGGCCGGAAACATCAGACCGGCAATGACGCCCAGATTGGCGGCGTTCTCGAACAGCACAAAGGGGATGGGCAGTCCCAGCACCACGGACAGTGCGATGCATTGAGCGGAGACCCAGGAGTTGTTCACCCAGATCTGCAGCGCGAAAGCAGCGGCGGGATGTTCGCTGTAGTAGGACTCGACGTCGTGGTTGACCAATTGCTGGATGTCACCGGGCGTTCCGAGAGCGGACTGCACGTCCGGGTTGCCGGCGACCCATAGCGCGACGATCACGACCACGGCGAAGAACGCAGCCGCGGTGGCCAGCCACCACCGCCAGGTGCGGTACGCCACGACCGGGAAGGACACCGTCCAGAAACGGGTGAACGCACTGCTCAGTGGCGCATGGGCACCGGTCACAGCGGAGCGGGCCCGCCCGACCAGACTCGAGAGCCGACCGATCAACATGGAATCCGACGACGCCGAGCGCAACATCGACAGGTGGGTGGAGACTCGCTGGTAGAGCTCGACAAGTTCATCGATTTCCGCGCCGGACAACGACCGGCGTCTCCCGATCAGTCGGTCGAGGCGATCCCAGGTAGGGCGATGGGCCAGCACGAATGCATCGACGTCCACCCTGGGCAGCCTAATCGCAGCGCCGGCACACCAAAGGACGGCGGGCCACCCGTGCCCAACCTGTACCGTTCGAAGTTATGTCGGAGGTGGTGACCGGGGACGCTGTGGTGCTCGACGTGCAGATCGCCCAGCTGCCGGTGCGGACGTTGAGCGCGCTGATCGATATCACGGTCATGGTCATCGGTTACCTGCTCGGTCTGATGCTGTGGGCTGCCGCCCTGACTCAATTCGACACCGCACTGACTAACGCGATCCTGTTGATATTTACGGTGCTGGTAATTGTGGGCTATCCCTTGGTCCTCGAAACGGCAACGCGGGGACGCTCGGTGGGCAAGATAGCGATGGGACTGCGTGTCGTGTCCGACGACGGGGGCCCAGAACGCTTCCGGCAGGCGCTGTTTCGCGCCCTGGCAGCACTGGTGGAAATCTGGATGCTGTTCGGTAGCCCGGCCGTCATCTGCAGCATCTTGTCCCCCAAGGCCAAACGGATCGGCGATGTCTTCGCCGGCACGGTGGTGGTCAACGAACGCGGACCCCGACTCGGGCCCCCACCGATGATGCCGCCGTCATTGGCGTGGTGGGCATCGTCGCTTCAGCTGTCGGGTCTGTCCGTCGGCCAGGTCGAGGTTGCACGCCAATTCCTTTCCAGGGCAACACAGCTCGACCGTCAGCTGCGCCAGCAGATGGCGTACCGTATCGCCGGTGACGTGGTGGCCCGCATCGCGCCACCACCACCGCCGGGCGCCCCGCCAGAACTGGTGCTCGCCGCGGTCCTTGCCGAGCGGCACCGCCGCGAACTGGCCCGGCTGCGCCCGGCGATGCCCGTGCCGGGGCAACCACCCATGGGGCGGGCGCCCTGGCCACCGGCCGGCACCGCGTACCAGGTTCCTCCAGGCCGGCCTGGCCCACCGCCGGGTCCGCCACAACAATTCGTCGGATGGCCGGACCCGCAAGCGGGTCGACCCGGCCCGGGAGACGCCGGTGCGCCGGACGGTTTCTCACTGCCTCACTAGCCGGCCACACTCACCGCCATGAGGGCGACGTCGGCGACCAGCAGCGCCCATCCGCACAGCGGAACCGCGATGCCCCAGCGGCGTTTGGCGGTGAAGAACGAGATGATGATGACGACGACGGCGACCGCGGGCGCGCCGTAGAACGCGACGCCAAAATTGATTCCGCCGTGGCCCAGGTTGGGACAGCTGGGTTCGCTGCAGCCGTCGGTGCTCATGACGGCGCCGAGCGCGAAGATCATCACCAGTGCGGCGGCGGGCACCGTCGCCAGCGCCAGGCCCCAGTTGACCCACGGCCGGGTGTTGCGGCGCGGCTCGCCGGCGGGGCGGCCGTATGGGGCCGCGCCGGCGGCCCCGCTACCGACCGTGAGGTTGTTGTTGGCGTCCATCCCGATAGTTGGTACCCGCGACCGTCGTATACAAACCGCGTCGCCCGGGTGTCGCGCGCGGGTGATCTTCCGGTTTTCCCAGTTCAGGGCGCGAAAACGGGCTTTTCTCAATATATCCGGTTGCATCGCGATAGTTTCCGATATATCGTCATACATCGAAGCGCACGATCGGTGCGCAACCCATGAACGTAAGGACACACAATGAGCAACCCATTCACTCCTCCCGAAGGACCATTCGCCGGCCGGCCCGGCTTCGGCTTTGGCTCCGGCCCGGTTGACCGGCGCGCCCTGCACGAGGCACGGCGCCAGGCCCGACGGGACTTTCGCGAGCATCTGCGCGACCACGCCGGCGGCCACGACGGCCCGCTCGGCTTCGGTCCCGGCTTCGGCCCGGGCTTCGGTCCCGGCTTTGGTCCGGGCTTCGGCCTCGGGCCCGGTGGCCGGCGCGGCGGTTGGCGCCGTGGCCCGGGTCGCGGCAAGCGCGGCGACGTGCGAGCCGCGATCCTGACGCTGCTGGCCGAGCGGCCGATGCACGGCTACGAGATGATCCAGCAGATCGCCGAACGCAGCAATGGACTGTGGAAGCCCAGCCCTGGTTCGGTCTACCCGACGCTGCAGCTGCTCGACGACGAAGGCCTGATCACCGCGAGCGAATCCGAAGGCAGCAAGAAGCTTTTCGAGCTGACTGACCAGGGCCGCGCGGGGGCCGAAAAGATCGAGACCCCACCGTGGGACGAGATCACCGAAGGCGCCGACCCCGGGCAGATGAATCTGCGGGCGGCCGTAGGCCAGTTGTTCGGCGCGGTCGGGCAGTCCGCCCACACCGCATCCGCCGAGCAGCAGCAGCGCATCGTCGACATCCTCAACAATGCGCGGCGTGAAATATACGGCATTCTCGGCGAAGACTGAGTGCCTCCGGCGGGCCCTGGATCAGGTCGCATCACGTGACGCATCACGTTACGGAGACCCAATCCAGGGTCCGCTGCACCGCTTTGCGCCAGCCCGCGTAACCCGCGGCGCGGCGCTCGTCGTTCCAGGCCGGCGTCCACCGCTTGCCCTCTCGCCAGTTGGCACGCAGGTCGGCCGGATCGGCCCAAAACCCCACCGCCAAACCGGCCGCGTAGGCGGCGCCCAGCGCGGTCGTCTCGGCGACCACCGGCCGTACCACGTCCACGCCAAGCACATCAGCCTGAATCTGCATGCACAGGTCGTTACCGGTGATGCCGCCGTCGACCTTCAAAACCTCGAGGTGCACACCGGAATCCGCCGCCATGGCGTCCACCACGTCGCGACTCTGGTAGCAGATCGCCTCCAACGTGGCGCGCGCCAGGTGCGCGTTGGTGTTGAACCGCGACAGCCCGACGATCGCGCCGCGCGCATCGGACCGCCAGTAGGGCGCAAACAACCCGGAAAACGCGGGCACGAAATAGACTCCGCCGTTGTCGTCTACCTGACGCGCCAGTGATTCGCTTTGGGCGGCGCCGCTGATGATGCCCAGCTGATCACGCAGCCACTGCACGGCCGCGCCGGTCACCGCGATCGAACCCTCAAGCGCGTACACGGGTTTGGCGTCCCCGAACTGATAGCAGACGGTGGTCAGCAGCCCGTTGTCGGAGCGCACGATCGTCTCACCGGTGTTGAGCAGCAGGAAATTCCCGGTGCCGTAGGTGTTTTTGGCTTCGCCCTCGGACAGACAAACCTGGCCCACCATTGCCGCATGCTGATCGCCGAGCACTCCGGTGATCGGTACCTCGCCGCCGGCGGCCCCGGTCTCCGATGTCACGCCGTAGGGCCGCGGCGACGACGAGGGACCGATCTTCGGCAACATCGCACGAGGGACGGAGAAAAACGACAGCAGCTCGTCGTCCCAGTCCAGGGTCTCCAGGTTCATCAACATGGTCCGGCTGGCATTGGTCACATCGGTGGCGTGCACGCCGCCCCGCGGCCCCCCGGTCAGGTTCCACAACACCCAGGTGTCGGCGGTTCCGAACAACGCGTCCCCGCTTTCGGCGGCCTCGCGCACCCCGTCGACGTTCTCCAGGATCCATTGCAGCTTGGCACCGGCAAAGTAGGTGGCGGGGGGCAGGCCGGCCTTGCGGCGGATCACGTCGCCGCGGCCGTCGCGTTCCAGCGCCGACGCAATCCGGTCGGTACGGGTGTCCTGCCAGACGATCGCGTTGTAATAGGGTCGCCCGGTCTTGCGGTTCCACACCAGCGTCGTCTCGCGCTGGTTCGTAATACCCAGCGCCGCAATGTCATTCGGACTCAGATTGGCACGGTTCAATACCGACGTCAGCACAGAGGAGGTGCGTTCCCAGATCTCGACCGGGTCGTGCTCCACCCAGCCGGCCCGGGGCAGGATCTGTTCGTGCTCGAGTTGATGGCGGGCCACTTCGGCGCCGTCGTGATCGAAGATCATGCAGCGAGTGCTGGTGGTCCCCTGGTCGATGGCGGCGACGAATTCGGCGAACTCGGCCAACTGCTCTCCTCCACCCGTAAGGTCGGAACACTCTTGCGTCGAAAGTCCATCATGGTCTACCCGCCGGACGGGCGAGACCGGAACCGCGACTCGTGGGAACTTGCGTTACCGGCGGTAACCCTGTTGCATCTGCGTTGTGGGCGAAGAGGTCAAGCGCACCACCTACGACAGCGCACATCGGCGGGAATACCGGCGCAAGGTAGCACTGTGCGTGGACGTCTTCGAGACGATGCTGGCCCAGTCATGCTTCGATTCCGAGCAGTCGCTGACCGGCATGGAGATCGAGTGCAACCTCGTCGACGCCGACTATCAGCCGGCCATGTCCAATCGGCCCGTGCTCGACGCCATCGGCGATCCGGCGTATCAGACCGAATTAGGCGCCTACAACATCGAATTCAACGTCCCTCCGCACGCGCTGCCCGGACACTCCGGGCTCGATCTCGAGGCCGAGGTGCGGACCAGCCTGAACGAAGCCCAGGCCAAGGCAGGCGCCGCGGGCGGCGCCCACATCGTCATGATCGGGATCCTGCCCACTTTGATGCCCGAACACCTCGACCACGGCTGGATGAGCGAATCGACGCGATACGCAGCGCTGAACGACTCGATCTTCACCGCCCGCGGCGAGGACATTCCCATCGACATCTCCGGCCCCGAACCGCTGAGCTGGCACACGGCCACGATCGCACCCGAATCCGCCTGCACCAGCATGCAATTGCACCTGCAATTGGCGCCGGAGACGTTCGCCGCGAACTGGAACGCGGCGCAGATCGTGGCGGGCCCGCAGTTGGCGCTGGGCGCCAACTCGCCGTTCTTCTTCGGGCACCTGCTGTGGGCGGAAACGCGTATCGAACTGTTCACCCAATCCACCGACACCAGGCCCGAGGAGCTGAAAACGCAGGGCGTGCGCCCGCGGGTGTGGTTCGGCGAGAAGTGGATCGACTCGGTCCTCGACCTGTACCGGGAGAACATCCGCTACTTCGGATCCCTGCTGCCCGAGGTGTCCGATGAGGACCCGGTCGCCGAGCTGGCCGCCGGGCGCATACCGCACCTTTCGGAACTGCGCCTGCACAACGGGACCGTCTACCGGTGGAACCGTCCGGTCTACGACGTGGTCGACGGTCGCCCCCACCTGCGGCTGGAGAACCGGGTGTTGCCGGCCGGGCCGACAGTCGTCGACATGCTGGCGAATTCGGCGTTCTTCTACGGCGTGCTGCGCAGCTTGTCCGAAGCGGACAACCCGTTGTGGCACAGCATGGATTTCGGTGTGGCAGAAGCCAATTTCCTGGCGGCGGCGCGCCACGGGATCGACGCGCGGCTGCACTGGCCCGGGGTGGGTGAGGTGAGCGCACGTGACCTGGTGCTCGACACACTGCTGCCGATCGCCGACGACGGATTGCAGCGCTGGGGCGTCGACACCGAGGTGCGCGACCGGTTCCTCGGGGTGATCGAAGGCCGCGCCCGCACCGGACGCAATGGTGCCAGCTGGCAGGTGTCCACCGTGCGGGCACTGCAGGACGGCGGCATGAGCAGGCCGGCGGCGCTGGCCGAGATGCTGCGCCGGTACTGCGATCACATGCACGCCAACGAGCCGGTGCACACCTGGGAGTAGGTTGAACACCATGTCGTCTGATCAAGTGATGGACTGGGACAGCGCATACCGCGAGCAGGCCCACTTCGAGGGTCCGCCGCCGTGGAATATCGGTGAGCCACAACCCGAACTGGCGGCTCTGGTCGCGGCGGGCAAATTCCGCAGCGACGTGCTGGACGCCGGCTGCGGGGTTGCCGAGCTGTCACTGGCGCTGGCCGCCCAGGGTTACACCGTGGTCGGTGTCGACCTCACCCCGACCGCCGTCGCGGCGGCCACCAAGTCCGCCCAAGAGCGCGGATTGACCACGGCCAGCTTCGTGCAGGCCGACATCACGTCGTTCTCCGGCTACGACGGACGGTTCGCCACCGTGGTCGACAGCACGCTGTTCCACTCGTTGCCGGTGGACGGGCGCGACCGCTACCTCGAGTCGATACACCGGGCGGCCGCCCCGGGCGCCCGCTTGTTCGTCCTGGTGTTCGCCAAGGGCGCCTTCCCGGCCGAGATGGAAACCAAGCCCAACGAGGTCGACGAAGGCGAGCTGCGCGACGCGGTGAGCAAGTACTGGGAGATCGACGAGATTCGCCCCTCCTACATCCTGTCGAACGTCGTCAACATCCCCAATGCCCCGTTCGAATTCCCGCCGCATGATCGCGACGAGAAGGGCCGGATAAAGATGCCGGCCTACTTGCTGACGGCGCACAAAGCCGGCTAGCTCTTACGCGGTTGTGGCCGCGGTCGCGGCGATGAGCGCTTCGGCGAAGGTCTCCAGGTCGTCCGCCGTGGTGTCCAGGTGCGGCGAGATCCGCAGCACCGGTTGGGTCAGCTCCAGCGGCGCCCGCTGCACCCCGGCAAACGTGGTCAGGATCCGTCGCTCGGCGAGGAGCCAGGCCCGCACCGCCTGCGGGTCGGCACCGTCGTTCGGCGCCAAAGTGGTGATGGCGCTGGGTTCTTCAACCTCTTCGACCACCGTCCACCCGGCCACGTCGGCCAGCACCGTGCGGCTCAGGCTGCCCAGCTCGGCCAGACGTGCACACACGGCCTGCGGCCCGTAGGCAAGGTGCTCGCCCAGAGCCAACGAGAACCCCAGGCGCGCAGCGATATTGGCTTCGCCGAATTCCAGCTGTTCGGCCACCGTCGGTGAGCCGTCATTCCTGGCCCAGTCCGGCGCGGCCAGCCTGGGGCGCAGGCTTTCCATCAGCTCCCGACGCACCCCGAGCATTCCCACACCACGCGGCCCGGCCATCCATTTGCGCGACGAGGAATAGGTCGCCTCGGCGCCCACCGCGCAGTCCACCTGACCCAGCGCCTGCGCGGCGTCGACGACCAGCGGCAACCCCAATTCCCGGCAGAGTCGGGCAATCATCGAAACCGGCTGCACCACACCGCAATGGCTGGCTACCGCGGTCAGGTGCACCAGATCCGGCGGGTCGGCGTCCAGAGCAAGTGCCGCGTCGTCGAGTGCGACCCGGCCGTCTTCCAGGGTGGGCAGCAGTTGCCGGTCGAATCCGTGGGCGGCCATCAGGGCCAGGTTGGGTCCGTATTCGCCGGGCAGGCAAGCTACCGTTCGGCGTTCGGCCGGCCAGCTGCCCAGCAGAAGATCCAGGGCGTTCAGCGAGCCGGTGGTGAAAACCACCTCCGCGTCCGACATTCCGGTCAGCGCGGCGAATGCGACGCGCCCGGCGTCGAGCACCGGTGCGGCGGCCTCCGCCGCGACGTAGCCGCCCACTTCGGACTCGTTGCGGGCGTGCTGCGCGGTCGCCTCGATCACCGCGAGGCTTTGCCGTGAACAGGCCGCGTTGTCCAGGTGCAGTCCGGCCATCGGGGGGCGGGCTGACCGCCATCGGTCGGCCAGCGCGTTGCCGCCGGTCACTTCACGGCCAACGACAACCCGAAGTCGCCCGCATCGTCGGTCCACCACCGGGTGCGACGCAACCCCGCGGCGGCTAATTCGCCAGTCACCTTGTCGGCGTGGAACTTGCAGGACACCTCGGTGAGCATTTCCTCGCCGGCCTCGAAGTCGACGGTCAGCTCGAGCGCGGCGACGCGTACCCGCTGGCGACGGTCGGAGCGCAACCACATCTCGATGCGTTCCTCCGCCGCGTTCCACCGGGCCACGTGCCGGTAGGCGTCGACGTCGAAATCGGCGTCGAGTTCCCGATTGACCACCGCGAGCACATTGCGATTGAACGCCGCCGTCACACCGGCGGCGTCGTCATAGGCGCGCACCAGCCGCTCGGTGTCCTTGACCAGGTCCGTGCCCAGCAGCAGGCTGTCGCCGGGCCGCATCTGCGCGGACAGGGCGGCAAGGAACTCCGCGCGTGGCCCGGGCGTGAGATTGCCGATCGTCGACCCCAAGAACACGAACAGCCGTCGCCCGCCTTCGGGGATCTCGGTCAGGTGCTCTTCGAAATCGCCGCAGACGGCCTTGATTTCGACTCCCGCGTATTCCCGTTGAATCGCCGCGGCGGCGGTCGACAGGATGCTGGCGTCGACGTCGAACGGGACGAACCTGCGCAGCGAACCCCGTTCGCGCAGGGCGTCGAGCAACACCCGGGTCTTCTCCGATGTCCCGCTGCCCAATTCCACCAGGGTGTCGGCTTCGCTGGCCGACGCCACTTCGGGCGCACGCCCGCGCAAGATCTCGGCCTCGGTGCGGGTCGGGTAGTACTCGGGCAGCCGGGTGATCTGATCGAACAGATCACTCCCCACCGAATCGTAGAACCATTTGGGCGGCAACATCTTTGGGGTCTTCCGCAGGCCGTCGAGCACATCACGACGCAACGCGTGGTAGGCGGAGTCGGCGGCCAGGTGGTTCGATAGCGACAGCGTCATCACGATCCTCTCGAATGATCCAGCGGCGTCATCGTGACACCATTCGCAGTGACTTCGACAAGATGGCGGTCCGGCACGTCCTCCCAATCGGAGTCGTTGTCATAGGGTTCGCTGGCCAGGACCACGCCGTCGGAGCGGCGCAGGATGGACAGCGTGTCACCCCATGCCGTGGCCAACATACGAGAGCCGTTGGCGGCCAATATGTTCAGCCGAGCGCCGGCGTCGGCCGCCGCTATCTCGGTGATGGTCTGCCCCAGCGCGTCGAGGCCACGCTCGAAGATGACGGCCGCCAGTATCGCGCTGTCGCAGACCGATTCGGCCCGTGTCGTGGTCGGCAACACGGCTCGGTCGACGATCCCGTTGTGCGACAACAACCACTGCCCGTCGGTGAACGGCGCGGTCGCGCTGACCTCGATCGGCATGCCGACGGTGGCCGAGCGCACCGCGGCCACCACGCAGCGGCTGCGCAGCGCGGGCGCGATGGAATCGAAGGACACATCCCCCCACAGCGGCGCCTGGCTGCGCCAGCGGCGCGGCACCACGCCTTCCGACGAGCCTTCGGCTGAGGTGTCGAAAAACCCGACGCCCCAACCGTCGGCGTTGAGCAGGCAGTGTTTTTGGCGGCGCGGCGCATAGGACTGCACCCGCAGCCCGAACGGCGGGTCGAGCACCAGCGAGGAAACCGTGACGTCAGTCCCCAGCCATCCCAGGTGCCGGCACATCAGGCGTAATCCCCGGCATCGGAGACGTCCCACGCCAACCGGACCCCGGAGAAGATCTGGCGCCGGTACGGGTGATCCCAATTGCGGAAACTCGGCCGCATGATGCCCGCCTCCACGGCCCACGAGCCGCCGCGCAGCACCCGGTAATCGCCGTCGAAGAAGGGCTGCGAATACCGTTCGTACAGCATCGGGACGAAGCCCGGCCAGGGCCGTAGCGGGGAGGTAGTCCACTCCCAGACCTCGCCGAGCAACTGCTCGGCCCCGTACGCCGAAGCGCCGGCGGGGTAGGCGCCGACGGGCGCCGGCCGCAACGCCGCGCCGCCCAGGTTGGCCAGCGCCTCATCCGGTTTGCGGTCACCCCAGGGATACCGGCGCCGGGTGTTGGTGGACGGATCCCAGGTGCAGGCCTTCTCCCATTCCACCTCGGTGGGCAGCCGGGCACCGGCCCAGGCCGCGTAGGCCTCGGCCTCGAAATAACTGACGTGCTGGACGGGTTCGTCGGCCGGGATGTCTTCGACATGGCCGAACCGGACGCGGGTCGCCCCGTCGGAACTCCAGAACTGCGGCGCGGTCAGGCGAGCGTCCTGGCGGTGCTGCCAGCCGCGCTCCGACCACCAGCGCGGCTGGTCATAGCCACCGTCGTCGATGAACTGCCGCCATTCGCCGTTGGTGACCGGAACCCGGCCGATCCGGAACGCCGGCAGGTCGACGACGTGGCCCGGGCGTTCGTTGTCCAACGAATAGGGCTCGTTTGCGGCATCCACGCCCAGCACAAACTCACCGGCGGGCACCAGCACCGACGTGCCGGCCAGCCCCGCTCGACCGGCCGGCAGCGCCGACGTGTCCGGTAAAAGCGGTGCGCCGCTGCGCAAGTTCAATGCCTGCAGCATGGTTTCGTCGTGCTGGTTTTCGTGGCTGACCACCATCGCGTACACGAAGGCCGCCTGGTCGCCGGCGGGGTCGTCGGGCAGCGCGTCAAGCGCGTCGAGCACGGCGGAGCGCACGGTCCGGCAGTATGCCCGCGCTTCGTCCGGCGAGAGCAGCGGCAGGTCGACCCGGCTGGCGCGAGAATGTACGAAGGCGTCGTAGAGCCCCTCGACGGCGGGCGGCAACATTCCCGGCCGCGCCGGATCACCACCCCGCAACAGCCACAGCTCTTCTTGCTGACCGATGTGCGCCAGATCCCACACCAACGGGCTCATCAACGGGTCGTACTGGCGGCAGAGTTCGGCGTCGTCGAAGTCGAGCAGACGCAACGTCCGCGTCCGGGTCCGCGCCAAGTCGTCGGCGATCGCCTCCCGTGCCGTCACGGCTCCCCTTGCCAGCAACGCGCCGCCGCCGAGACCGCAGCCGCGAGCCCGTGCTCGATCACCTGGTCGGAGAAATCGTCGCCGGGACACCGGCCCTGCTCGACCAGGCGGACCAACCGCTGCATCGAATCACTGAGTTCGGCGGGCGCTTTCGCGGCGGCGATGGCCACGCACGCGTTGGCCGCGTCGTACAGCCGGCGATCTCGCAGCCCCACCCGGGCGGCCGCGTCCCAGGCGGTGGCCACCGGTTCGACGACCTCTGCCGCGATGTCGGCGGCGGCCGGGTCATCGAGCAGGGCCACCAGGGTGAACGCCACGGCGGGCCACAAGGCATCCGGCACGCTGTCCAGGTAGCGGATCTCCAGCCACTGCCTGGGCCGCACCGGCGGGAACAACGTGGTCAGGTGGTACTCCAGGTCGGCGAGGCTCGGGCGCCGTTCCCCGAGCAACACCCGGCCGTCGGCCCAGTCAGCGAAGGGCACCCAGTGCGTGACGGCCTCGGCGTCCGGGTTGTGTACCAGCATCACCGGGGCCTTGAGCGCATAGCGCGCCCAGTCGGTGCCCGGATCGTCGCCGCTGGCCCCCAGGATGGGTCCGCAGCGCGCCGAATCCATTCGGCCCCACACCCGCTGCCGGCTGGACACCCAGCCGGTGTAGTCGCCGACCAGCATCGGCGAGTTGGCCGTTATCGCGATCATGGTGGGCCCCAAGGCATGTGCCAGGCGCACCCGCGCCGCCCAGCCGTCCCGCGGCCCGGCGTCCACATTGACCTGAATCGAGGCGGTGGACGTCATCATCTGCGCGCCCGCTTCCCCGGAGTGGCTGGTCGCGAAGAACTGTTCCATGGCGCGGTACCGGGCGCCCGGGTTGATGCGCTTGGGCGGCCGCAGCGGATCGGCACCCAGGAAAACCAGGCCCAGCCCGGCCTCAGCAAATGCCGGCTGCAGCACGGCCTGATCCCGGCGCATGGCGTCGATGGCGGGTGCTACACCGTCGGCCGGCGGCCCGGACAGTTCGACGGCGCCGCCCGGTTCCACGGTGATCTTGCTGCCACCCGGCAACGCCGGGAGCGCGTCGAGCACTTCGGCGATTTCGTCCCAGCCCGGTCTGCGGTGCGGGTCGGCCGGGTCGTGGCAATGGGCCTCCAACTCCAGACCCACCCGCCCCAGCGGGGCGTCCACCAGACATCCCTCGGCGATGTACTGCGCGACGGCCGCGGAGTCGGCCAGCTCGGGGGCACAGTCCGCACCGGCCACCCGCGACTCCGACTGCGAAGCCGCGGCGGTGAGCGGCGCGAACGTCATATCACGATCCCTTCGGGCCGGCGCACGCCTTGGCATGCTCCTGACCGCTTCCCTGCGCAGCTAATCGAACGATAATCGGCACTACTTCGTCTAGTGCTTCATCTATCAGACGCCCCCGACATATTCCCTTCTCCGCACTTCGGGGTGCTCGGCGAAGACGGTTACCCCATCGCTCGATTATTGACCCAGCGCGTTCTGCATCGCCCCAGCTAGCACGTTCACCGCAGGCCCGGCGTTGCCGGATTGACACACTTTCGCCTGTAGCAACACGTTTTCGCGCAGCCTGGTTTGATCGAAACACCGGCGATCGGTGCCCGCCTCCTGCTTGGTCCAGTTCTCGTCCACCGGGCCGGCAGGCCCGCCGTCGAACGACCACACCTGCGTGGTGCCGTTGTCCAGGTGCATCGCGGTCGTCTGCCCCGAACAGCCGACGGTTCGATCCACCACCCGGTGATAAGCCCGGCCCGCGGCGTCATTGGTGGCGAACACCCCGACGGCCTGTTTGACCAGATGTGTCTGATCGGTGGCCGACGTCTGGGTGACGGCTCCGTTGAACGACGCCAGGTCGGGATCGTTGTACACCTCGGGCAGCCCGATGTCGGCCCAGTTGTTGCACTCCGGGAGGTCCACCCAGTCGCCTTGACCTGGCTGGGTGAACACCGACTCCCACCCCATGGGTCCCCCGACGATGTTGCCGACCGAACCCTTGCCCAGAACGGCATAGTTCACCACGCCAGGCTCCGACGGGTGCGCGGCCGCGGCCGGGATGGCGGCCGTGGCCGCGAAGGCCAAGCCGACGGCGATCGCGGCCCCGTGCAGCTGGGCAACCCGCGCAACCCGCATGGTCATGCAGCGATCATGCCAGGCCCGACAGACGTGCGGTCAGCCCCCGTTACCCCGGACGCCTTCCTCGACTTTTTTGCCCAGGTCGGCATCGACGTTGCGCCAATACTCGAACACCCGCGACAGCACCGGCTCCTTCACGCCTTGAGATACGTGGCCAATGATGTTGTGCGCCAAGCGTTCCCTGGCCGCGTCGTCGAGGACCTCGCGGACCATGGTGCCGGCCTGTCCCCAGTCGTCGTCCTCGGCGTGCAGCGTGTACGCCGAGCGGACCATGTCGCCGTCGGCGTGCCAACGCACCTCGGCGGCGCGTGCAGGGTCGGCCTGCGGGCCGCCGTAGGAATTGGGCGCATAGACGGGGTCGGAGACGTTGTTCATCCGCATGGCGCCGTCTTTGGAATAGCTGTTCACCTCGACTCTGGGGGTGTTGACCGGGATCTGCCGGTAGTTGGTGCCCAGTCGGGCGCGGTGCGCGTCGGAGTACGAGAAGCCGCGGGCCTGCAGCATTTTGTCCGGACTCAAGCCGGTGCCGGGCACGGTGTTGTTCGGCTCGAAGGCTGCCTGCTCGATCTGGGCGTGGTAGTCGGTGACGTTGCGGTTCAGCGTCATCTTGCCGACGTCGATCAACGAGTAGTCGCCGTGCGGCCACACCTTGGTCAGATCAAACGGGTTGAACCGGTAGTTCTTGGCTTCCTCATACGGCATGATCTGCATCTTCAGCGTCCAGCTGGGGTGTTCCCCACGCTCGATCGACTCGAACAGGTCCCGCTGGTGGTAGTCGCCGTCCTCGCCGGCCAACCGGTCGGCGTCCTCCTGGGTCAGGAACTCAATCCCCTGGTCGGTGATGAAGTGGTACTTCACCCAGAAGATCTCGCCAGCGGCGTTGATCCAACTGTAGGTGTGGCTGCTGTAGCCGTTCATGTTCCGCCAGGTCTTGGGAATTCCCCGATCGCCCATCAACCAGGTCACCTGATGCGCCGATTCCGGGGAGAGGCTCCAGAAGTCCCACTGCATGTTGTGGTCGCGCACATTGCTTGCCTGCAAACGCTTCTGGGACCGGATGAAGTGCTGGAACTTCAACGGGTCACGCATGAAGAAGACCGGAGTGTTGTTGCCGACGAGGTCGAAATTGCCTTCGGTGGTATAGAACTTCAGCGCAAAGCCACGCGGATCCCGCCAGGTGTCTGGGCTTCCGCGCTCGCCGGCGACGGTGGAAAACCGGGCGAGCATGTCGGTTTTGGTGCCGGGCTGGAACACCGCGGCTCTGGTGTACTTGCTGACGTCGTTGGTCACCTCGAAATGACCAAACGCGCCACCACCTTTGGCGTGCGGCTGGCGCTCCGGGATGCGCTCCCGGTTGAACATCGCCATCTGTTCGATCAGGTAGTGGTCCTGCAGCAGAATCGGGCCGTCCGGGCCGATCGTCAGCGACTCATCGTCACTCGGCGCAGCGATACCGGCGTCATTAGTCGTGAAACGCTCCGTCATAAGCTCTCTACTCCTCACCGGGCTGAAGGCCGCAGCACCCGAGATCGCACACCGCCGTACCGAAACTGCTTAACGATCAAGCATTTTCGGTACGGCAGTGAGCGCCCCGAATTTCCGGCCTGCAATCGAGTATTCCCCTTATCTTGAACTGGTCAAGAAATGCGGGCAACACCCATCGGTTGCCCACTACGGGTTATTACCCATTCCGGCCGTGCCTTAAGGGCGTGGCTGTCAGGGGCGCGGTGGCGGTCCGCCAGGGCCGCCCGGGCCGCTGGGGGGCATCGGAACGATCAGTCCCGGACCGCTGGGCCCATTCCCCCAGGGCCCGTTGTCGGGTCCCTGGCCACCGGGTCCGCCGTACCACGGTCCGTAGCCGCCGTACTGCCCAGGCCCGTTACCCGGACCGGGGCCGCCGGGGCCTCCCCACGGTCCATTGCCGGGTCCGGGGCCGCCGGGGCCGCCCGGGTGGAACATGCCGTGGTGATGGTGGCAGTGGTGCTGGCTCTTCCAGATGAAGGCGCCGACAAAGAACACCGATGAGAGGATGAACACGATGCCGGCGACGATCACCACCCAGGCCGCCGCCGTGTAGAGGCGGGGCGGCTTGACCCGTTCCGGGGGTGGTGGTGGCGGCGTAGTGACTGGTGCGGCTGGGGTCGACTCAGCGTGAGGTTCGGGTGTCTCGGTCATGCCATGCCATATTGCCGCGCGCACCCCTGTCCCCAACAGGGGCCAGCGACAAAATTGTGGTGAATCGAGATGCGGCGGTTAGGTGCCGGTTACCCCAAAAGACAGGTGGCCCGGCGCTCGCGTGGAGCGCCGGACCACTGGTTGATGACGATTTTCAGTTGGTGAGCACGATGACGCTCGGGGCGTGTCCCAGCGCGCCGTGCGCGGTGGCCGCGGAGTGGAAGACCGACGGCGGGAGCTGGCCCGGGGCCATCCCACTCGGACGCACGCTCGACGGAGCCGGAGGAGCGGTAGTGGCGCCCGGTCCGTTCTGGCCGCCCTGTCCGCCCTGTCCGCCCGGTGCGCCCGGGCCGCCGAAGTTGCCGGGGCCGCCCGGACCGCGGTGATGTACCATCGCGTGGTGGTGCTTGTGGTGGTGGTGTCCGTGATGGCCGCCGCGGTGGCCCAGGATGAAGCCGGTGAAGAAGATGACCGCGACGATGAACACGATGCCGGCGACGATGGCGACCCACGCGGCGAGTTGGAAGACCCGCGAGGTCCGGTAGGTCGCCGCCGCTTCGGCGGCGACCGGTGCAGTTGCGGTGGAGTGCCGCACAGTGGGGGTTTCAGATGTTTCACTCATGAGACAAATGATGAAGCCGTTAACAGTAGTGGCGGCTATGCGCTACTTATGTAGCAGCTGTGAACTAAAGCCCCCGGTCAGGGGGCATATCGCACCGACTAGCCCCCGGGGATCGCCAGAGGAATCAATGGCTCATGAGCGCCGCGTGCCAGCCGGAGACGAGTGCGCGGTCGGCCAGGGCACCGATTGCCGGTGCCAACAGCCGCGCGCACTCGGGCGTCAGATGAAATTCGGGTCGACGAAAGCCGACTTTACGGCCGCAGCGGGTTGACCGCGAACTGTATCACCCGGTACGGCGCGGCCACCCGTGCGCGGGTGTCCCACTGGCTCACGAAGATTCGCAGCTCGTCGAGCGTTGAACCGGGCGAGATGTAGCCGCCGTAGGGTTGCGCAAGCCGGTTGTCGTAGGGCGGCGGCAGGCTTTCGGCCGGCTCCGGCCACTCGTCGTGCTGCACCACCGTGGTGACCGGCGCGTCGCCCAGCATCGTCGGGTCGTCGGCCACCCGAACCTCCATGTTGCCGGTGGCGGCGTTGAAATAGGACAGCACCGCCTTGCCGTCGATCTGCCGGATGCACATCTCGCCCACCGCGTCCGGCCACAGCGGCGTCGGCGGCTTACCCCAGCCGCCTTGCGGACCGGCCGCCCAACCCTGCCACCGCGACCGGTCGCCAAACGTTTGGGGTGTGACCCGGTAGAGAAACACGGGGTCTCTGCGGGTGAAACTGTCGGCGACGATGTACACCCATCCGCTGGCGGAATCCGGGGTGGGAATTGGGTCGTAGTAGCCGCTGATCTGCGTCTGCGAGCCGCCCTGATATGAGGCGGGCCGTTTCGATCCCGGGATCGTCTGCCAGCCCGCGCGCGCCGGTTCGGCGGTCACCAGCCGGGAGGTCTGGGGCTCGAGGTTTTTGGTCGTCGTCACCATCAGGTAGTTGCGGCGGTTGATCTGCACCACCCCGGCGGGTAGCTGCGAGGCTCCCGGTGGCGCGGGGTCGGCGAGCAGCGGATTGCTGATCCCGGTGACCCCGATGTAGCGCACGCCGCCGGGGTCGTCGACCGACGAGGTGTCGACGCGCAACGCGACCGGGGCGTACCAACCGCCAAACCCGACCCCTTGGCCGGCGAAGCTGTCGCCGCAAACTTGGAGCAATTCGGCGGGGAACTCGACGAACTCACACAGGTCGGTCGCGCCGATGCCGTAATCCCCGGTCGGGGTGCCGGTACCGGCGGTGGGACCGATCCGCAGCACCTGACCGGGTGCCAGCGGCTGCAGGACCGGCTCGGGGACCGGCGCCGCCGGGTCGGCGTGCGCAACACTGGAAATCCATTGCGGCAGAACCACACACACCACCAACGCGGCGAACAGTGAATACCGCGCAATGAGGCGAGTGTGGGCGGTGCTCACCCGATCGTCACAGCTGAGCGGCCAGCAGCTCGGCGATCTGGATGGTGTTCAGCGCCGCCCCCTTGCGCAGGTTGTCACCGGAGATGAACAGCGCCAGGCCGCGGCCGTCGGGCACGCCGGGGTCGTGCCGTATCCGGCCGACCAGGGATTCGTCGACGCCGGCGGCCGCCAACGGGGTCGGCACGTCGACCACCTTGACGCCGGGCGCACCCTCGAGCAGCTCGCGGGCGCGCTCGGGTGACAGCGGTCGCGCGAATTCGGCGTTGATCGACAGCGAGTGCCCGGTGAAGACCGGGACCCGCACGCAGGTGCCGCTGACGGCCAGGTCGGGGATGCCGAGGATCTTGCGGCTCTCGTGGCGCAGCTTCTGGTCCTCATCGGTCTCGCCGGTGCCGTCGTCCACCAGGGAGCCGGCCAGCGGCACCACGTTGAAGGCGATCGACGCCACGTAGGTCTTGGGCGCCGGGAACTGCACCGCGTTGCCGTCATGCACCAGCTGCTCGGCGCCGTCGATGACCGCGCGCGCCTGGGTGGCCAGCTCTTCCACCCCGGCGATCCCGCTGCCGGAGACCGCCTGATAACTGGACACCACCAGCCGTTGCAGCCCGGCTTCCTCGTGCAGCACCTTGAGCACCGGCATCGCGGCCATGGTGGTGCAGTTCGGGTTGGCGATGATGCCCTTCGGCCGGTTGGCGGCATCGCGGGAGAAGTTCACCTCGGACACCACTAACGGCACGTCCGGGTCCTTGCGCCAGGCCGACGAGTTGTCGATCACCGTCACCCCGGCCGCGGCGAACCGCGGCGCCTGCACCAGCGACATCGTCTTCCCGGCGGAGAACAACGCGATGTCCAGCCCGCTCGGGTCCGCCGTCTCAGCGTCTTCGACCTCGATCTCCTGGCCGCGGAATTCCAGCTTGCGCCCCTGCGAACGCGATGACGCGAAAAACCGCACCGACCCCCCGCTACCCAGTGCCGGAAAGTCCCGCTCGTCGAGCAACCTGCGCATCACCTGGCCGACCTGGCCGGTGGCGCCCACAACTCCGATGGCAACCATTTATCTACCCGTCCCCGCATACACCGTCGCCGACTCCTTGCCGCCAAGCCCGAACGCCTCGTGCAACGCGACGACGGCCTTGTCTAGTTCGGTGTCGCGGCACAGCACCGAGATGCGGATCTCGGAGGTGGAGATGAGCTCGATGTTGACGCCCACTTCGGCCAGGGCCTCACAGAAGGTGGCGGTGACCCCGGGGTGGCTGCGCATGCCGGCCCCGATCAGCGACACCTTGCCGATGTGGTCGTCGTAGAGCAATTGGCTGAACCCGATCTCGTTCTTGAGCGCGTCCAGCTTCGCCACGGCGGTGGGCCCGCTGTCCCGCGAGCAGGTGAAGGTGATGTCGGTCTTGCCGTCCTCGATCTTGGAGACGTTCTGCAACACCATGTCGATGTTGACGTCGGCATCGGCGAGCGCCCGGAAGACCCGCGCGGCATATCCGGGGATGTCGGGAATGCCGACGACGGTCACCTTGGCCTCGCTGCGGTCGTGCGCGACTCCGGTCAGGATGGGGTCTTCCATGGCTATGTCCTTGATCGATCCGACGACGACGGTGCCGGTGTTCTCCGAATACGAGGATCGGACATGCACCGGAATGTTGTAGCGGCGCGCGTATTCCACGCAGCGCAACATCAGAACTTTGGCGCCGCAAGCCGCCATTTCGAGCATCTCTTCGAAGGTGACCGTGTCCAGCTTGCGGGCGTTGTGCACGATCCTCGGGTCGGCGCTGAAGATGCCGTCGACGTCGGTGTAGATCTCGCAGACGTCGGCGCGAAGCGCCGCGGCCAGGGCCACCGCCGTGGTGTCCGAACCCCCGCGGCCCAGGGTGGTCACGTCCCGGGTGTCCTGGCTGACACCCTGGAATCCGGCCACCAGCACGATGCGCCCTTCGTCGAGCGCGGTCTGCAGCCGTCCCGGCGTGACGTCGATGATCTTGGCGTTGCCGTGCGTGCCGGTGGTGATCACCCCGGCCTGCGACCCGGTGAACGAGCGAGCCTGCGCACCCAGCGATTCGATCGCCATCGCGACCAGGGCATTGGAGATTCGCTCACCGGCGGTCAGCAGCATGTCGAGTTCCCGTGGCGGCGGGGCCGGGCACACCTGTTGGGCCAGATCCATCAAGTCGTCGGTGGTGTCGCCCATCGCGGAGACGACGACGACGACATCGTTCCCCTGCTTCTTGGTAGCGACGATGCGCTCGGCCACCCGCCGGATCCGATCGGCGTTCGCCACGGAGGATCCGCCGTACTTCTGCACGACGAGCGCCACGTTCTTCCTGCCTCTCCGGCCCTGGGCATTGAAAGTTTCGGGGATAAGTCCACAACAGAATACGTGCCACCGCATGGTGATTTACGTCGCGATACCGGCTACCGCGGCCTGCGGTTTCGCTGCGACCGCGGCGCAATTTTCACCCAAGCGCTAATCGCGGTAAAGTTCAGGACGTGCAGCGGGTGCTCCTCCTCGGACGCCGCGACGGGGTCTGATCCAGACCGGCTTCCCGTCGCGGGTGTTCGCGATGCGCCGGTCTGAAGTTCCCCTTCTGATATCCCCGGAGCAACTACCGTGACGTCCAACCCCGACGCATTCAGCTCGACACGAACCATCGTCAAGCCCGCGGGCCCACCCTCGCCCGGGCAACCCGCATGGAACCCGCAGCGGGGTTCCTCGATGCCGGTCACTCGGTACCGGCCCTTCGCCGAAGAGGTCGAGCCCATCCGGGTACCCGACCGCAGCTGGCCAGACCAGGTGATCACCAGCGCGCCGCTGTGGTGCGCGGTGGACCTGCGCGACGGCAACCAGGCGCTGATCGACCCCATGAGCCCGGCGCGCAAGCGCCGCATGTTCGATCTGCTGGTTCGTATGGGCTACAAGGAAATCGAAGTGGGATTCCCCTCGGCCAGCCAAACCGACTTCGACTTCGTCCGTGAGATCATCACCGACGGCGCCATCCCCGACGATGTCACCATCCAGGTGCTGACCCAATGCCGGCCGGAACTGATCGAGCGCACCTTCGAGGCGTGCCACGGCGCGCCGCAGGCCATCGTGCATTTCTACAACTCGACGTCAATCCTGCAGCGCCGCGTCGTTTTTCGCGCCGACCGCGCCGCGGTGCAGGCCATCGCGACCGAAGGCGCCCGCAAGTGCGTCGAGGAGGCCGCCAAGCATCCGGGCACGCGGTGGCGGTTCGAGTATTCGCCGGAGTCCTACACCGGCACCGAGCTGGAGTACGCAAGACAGGTGTGCGACGCGGTCGGCGAAATCATCGCGCCGACGCCGGACAACCCGATCATCTTCAACCTGCCCGCCACAGTGGAAATGGCAACCCCCAACGTCTACGCCGACTCGATCGAGTGGATGAGCCGCAACCTGGCCAACCGGGAATCGGTCATCCTGAGCCTGCATCCGCACAACGACCGTGGAACCGCCGTCGCCGCAGCGGAATTGGGCTACCAGGCCGGCGCCGACCGCATCGAGGGATGTCTGTTCGGCAATGGCGAGCGCACCGGCAACGTCTGTCTGGTGACGCTGGGCCTGAACCTGTTCTCCCGCGGCGTGGACCCTCAGATCGACTTCTCCAACATCGACGAGATCCGCCGCACGGTGGAGTACTGCAACCAGCTGCCGGTGCACGAGCGTCACCCCTACGGCGGGGACCTGGTCTACACCGCGTTCTCCGGCAGCCATCAGGACGCCATCAACAAAGGCCTGGACCAGATGAAGATCGACGCGGACGCCGCGGACACCGACGTCGAGGACATGCTCTGGCAGGTGCCCTATCTGCCGATCGACCCCAAGGACGTCGGACGTACCTACGAGGCGGTGATCCGGGTCAACTCGCAGTCCGGCAAGGGCGGGGTGGCCTACATCATGAAGTCCGATCACGGCCTGGCGCTGCCGCGACGGCTGCAGATCGAGTTCTCCCAGGTGGTGCAGAAGATCAGTGAAGGGGAAGGCGGGGAGGTCAGCCCGAAGGAGATGTGGGACGCCTTCGCCGAGGAGTATCTGGCCCCGGTCCTGCCGCTGGAGCGGATGAAACAGCGGGTCGACGCGTCGGAGGAAGACAGCGGCGTCACCCGCATCACCGCGACGGTCAAGATCAACGGGGTGGAGACCGAGATCAGTGGGGAGGGCAACGGCCCACTGGCCGCGTTCGTCCACGCGCTGGGAGACGTCGGCTTCGACGTCTCCGTTCTGGACTACTCCGAGCACGCGATGAGCGCGGGTGACGACGCTCAGGCCGCGGCCTACGTGGAGGCTTCGGTGTCGATCGCGAGCGCGGCGCAGCCGGGCGAAGCGGGTCGGCACCCATCAGGCCCGGTGTCGATCGCGAGCGCGGCGCAGCCGGGCGAAGCGGGTCGGCACCCATCAGGCCCGGTGGACGGTCGCACGGTGTGGGGGGTGGGCATCGCGCCGTCGATCACCTCCGCGTCGCTGCGTGCGGTCGTGTCGGCGGTCAACCGCGCCGCCCGCGGCTGACCAGAACAGCGCTAAAACGGGACTCGCCGCCACGACGTCGCCGTGGCGGAGAGTCCCGTTGAATCGCCCTAGAAGCTAAACGGCGAGCAACCGCTCGAAGAACTCGCGGTAGTGCATCAGGGCCACGCGAAGATCTTCGGTGGATACTTTTTCGCCGCGGCCGCGATCAGAATCCATTCCCGAACGGGCATTTTCGCGCTCCTCTCATACCCGGGGCCGCGTCGACGCAAACGTCTTCGACGTGTGACACCCAGCGTGGCGCCGCGGCAGCCTGTCTCAGAAGTAGTGCCGTCGGCCGCCGACCGCCCGCCCGGTGCTTCCCAGGACCGCCAGGATTGCTCCGATCACAACGAGGATGATCCCGAGGGTCCACAGGATTGACATCTTGAGTAGAAATCCCGCGATCAACAGGACGATGCCGAGAATGATCATGGTGCGCCTTCCCCTTGAATTGCCTGACTGAATGGTTCGGCCGGTTGCCCGACGCTGACCTCAGTCGACCACCCTTAAGGGGGGTACCAACACACCCTTAGGTAGGTAATCTTGTCGGCATGCCGCCCGAGTCGCGATCCCGTGCGCCGATCACCGTCGCGCTCGTCGACGACTACGATGTCGTCGTCAAGGGCGTAGCCAACATGTTGGACCCGTACCGTGACCGCGTCGTCATCGCAGAACTCGACTCCACCATGCCCGTCGATGACGCGGTGGACATCGTGCTGTATGACTCATTCGCCCAACCCGAATCCGATCACGAAGAGATCGGAATTCTGGTTGCCAACCCTCGAGCGCGCCGAGTCGTCGTATATACGTGGAACTTTCACCCCGATCTCATCGACAGCGCACGGCAGCACGGCGCGCAAGGCTATCTCTCGAAGACCCTTCCGGCCCGCGAGCTGGTTGCCGCTTTAGAGGCCGTGCATTCCGGTGAAGTGGTCATCAGCCCGGTGGCCGGCCGGGCGCGCAGCGCGCCCGGGCTGGACTGGCCGGGTCGCGGCGAAGGACTCAGCGATCGCGAAGCGGAGATCCTGGCGCTGATCACCCAGGGCAAGAGCAACGCGGACGTGGCGCGGTTGACCTACCTGAGTCCCAACACCGTGAAGTCCTACATCCGGACGATCTATCGCAAGCTCGACCTCGGCAGTCGTACCCAGGCCGTGCTGTGGGGCGTCGAGCACGGGTTCACTCCCGACCATCACCGCATCGAACACTGGCACGGCGGCCCCTGACGGGCAAAGCAGCTGTCAGAACAGCGCGAGCTGCTGGTCCAGCGTGCTGGCGTCGGTGAATTCGTCCATGCTGGTGCCGCCGATGACGGCGGCGACGCTGCCCATGAACTGCGCGTCGGAGATCACCGGCACCCCCAACTGCCGCGCGAGGTAGCCCTTGCCCTGCAACGGGGCGGGATCGTTGCAGACCACCAGCGAGGTCTCCCGATCGACGGCGTCGCTGTAGGCCAGCCCGGCATGCAGGATCCGCTCCACGAGTTCCTCGTGGGTGCGACCCACCTCGGCGGCCAGCGCCACGCGCATGCCCTGCACCAGGGGTCGGCCGCCGACGTAGGGGCCGGGGTTGAGATACGGACAGGGCATCCGGGACGCCAGCACCTTCAGCGGTCGCAGCTCATCGTGGGTGACGCGGCCGTTCGGCCAGCGGCGCCGGCTCACCGGATGTACCGGCAACCAGATGTCGCCGTCGCGGGCGAGCTTGAGCGCCGACGCGAGCACGCCAGTCAGCACCATCGCGTCGTCGAAGGCGTCGTGCGGCCGCTCCTGAGTGACGCCCCAGTGCGCCGCGAGCGTCTCGAGCCGCAGGTTGTCGATACCCAGGTCCAACCGCCGGGCCAGCTCGACGGTGCACATGACGCTGTCGACGGGCAGTTCGGTCTCGGCCAGCTCGGCTTCGGCGGCAAGGAACGCGTAGTCGAACGCCACGTTGTGGGCCACCAACGTGCGGCCGCGCAGCACTGCGGCCACGTCGCCGACGATGTCGGCGAACTGTGGCTGGTCTTCCAGCATCGCTGCGGTCAGGCCATGCACGTGGGTGGGACCCGGATCCACGCCGGGATTGAGGAGGCTGACCACCGATTGCTCGACGTTGCCGTCGGCGTCCAGGCCGAGCGCCGCGACGCTGATGATCCGCGCCTGACCCGGCCGAAACCCTGAGGTCTCGACATCGACGACGGCCCAGCCCGCGTCCGGCTCGCTGGCCGGCCGACCCCAGGACACCCCGCTCATGCACTGAGGATGGCACGGCCAACCGACATACTTGGTGTCACACAGCGCCGTGTCGGCACGAAAATCGATCCGGGCGATCCGCTGCGCCCCGCGGCAAGCGCCGCGCTTGCGACCGCCCTTAAACTCTCCGAGTGGTTACCACCCGTGCCCGTCTGGCCCTCGCCGCAGGAACGAGCGCGCGCTGGGCATCGCGGGTGACCGGACGCGGGGCCGGGGCGATGATCGGCGGCTTGATCGCGATGACGTTGGACCGCTCGGTTCTACGGCAACTCGCCTCCGGACGGCGCACCGTCATCGTCACCGGCACCAACGGCAAATCCACCACCACCCGGATGACGTCGGCCGCGCTGGCGACGCTGGGTTCGGTGGCCACCAACGCCGAGGGAGCCAACATGGACGCCGGTCTGGTCGCCGCGCTGGCCGCCCACCGCGATGCGCCGCTGGCCGCCCTGGAAGTCGACGAAATGCACGTCCCGCACGTGTCCGACGCCGTCGATCCCGGCGTCGTCGTGCTGCTCAACCTGTCGCGCGATCAACTGGACCGCGTCGGCGAGATCAACGTCATCGAGCGGACCCTGCGCGCGGGGCTGGCTCGGCACCCCAAGGCGGTCGTCGTGGCCAACTGCGACGACGTGCTGATGACGTCGGCGGCCTATGACAGCCCGAACGTGGTGTGGGTTGCCGCGGGTGGTTCGTGGTCTAACGACTCGGTCAGCTGCCCCCGCAGCGGCGAGATCATCGTCCGCGACCCGGGCCACTGGTATTCCACGGGCGCCGACTTCAAACGCCCCAGCCCGCAATGGTGGTTCGACGACAACACGCTCTACGGGCCCGAGGGGTTGGCGCTGCCGATGCGGTTGGCGCTGCCGGGAGCGGTCAACCGGGGTAACGCCGCCCAGGCCGTCGCCGCCGCGGTCGCGTTGGGCGCGGATCCCGCGGCGGCCGTCGCGGCCGTCTCGACGGTCGACGAGGTCGCGGGACGGTATCGGACCGTCCGCGTCGGTGCGCACGAGGTGCGCATCCTGCTGGCCAAGAACCCGGCCGGCTGGCAGGAGGCGCTGTCGATGGTGGACAAGCACGCCGCCGCAGTGGTCATCTCGGTCAACGGCCAGGTGCCCGACGGAGAGGACCTGTCGTGGCTGTGGGATGTGCGCTTCGAGCACTTCGAAGAAACTGAGGTCGTGGCCGCAGGCGAGCGCGGCACCGACCTGGCTGTGCGTCTCGGGTATGCGGGCGTCGAGCACACCTTGGTGCACGACACCGTCGCCGCGATCGCGTCGTGCCCGCCCGGGCGTGTCGAGGTCGTCGCCAACTACACCGCGTTCCTCCAGCTGCAGCGAGCATTGGCGCGCCATGGCTGACTCGGTGGTGCGAATCGGGCTGGTGCTGCCGGACGTGATGGGCACCTACGGCGACGGCGGCAACGCGCTGGTGTTGCGGCAACGACTCCGGCTGCGCGGCATCGGCGCCGAGATCATCGAGGTCACGCTGGCCGACCCGGTGCCCGAGTCGTTGGATCTCTACACGCTCGGCGGGGCCGAGGATTACGCGCAGCGCCTGGCCACCCGGCACCTGATCAAGTACCCGGGCCTGCAGCGCGCCGCGGATCGGGGCGCTCCGGTGCTGGCGATCTGCGCGGCCGTTCAGGTGCTCGGGCACTGGTATGAAACGTCGGCCGGGGAGCGCGTCGAGGGCGTCGGCATGCTGGACGCGACGACGTCACCACAAGAGGCCCGCACCATCGGCGAGCTGGCAACCACGCCGCTGCTGGCAGGCTTGACCGAGCGTCTCACCGGTTTCGAGAACCACCGCGGCGGCACCGTGCTGGGACCGGCGGCGTCGCCCCTGGGCGCAGTGGCCAAGGGCGCGGGCAACCGGCGCGGCGACGGCTTCGACGGTGCGGTGCAGGGCAGCGTGATCGCGACCTATATGCACGGACCGTGCCTGGCCCGCAACCCGCATCTCGCCGACCTCTTGCTGAGCACGGTGGTCGGTGAATTGCCGCCGCTGCCGATGCCGGAGGTGGACTTGTTGCGCCGTGAACGGCTGGCGGCGCGCTGACCAGGGAGGACAGGATGATGGCGATCAAGCGGAGACTGGCCGCCGCACTGCTCGGTGCGATTGCGGGCATCGGGCCGTCCATTCCTGCCCATGCCGTCCCAGAGGTTCTGAACGGCCGATACATCGTGTCCTATCCGGATAACGGCAAGACAACCGCCTGGCTTTTCGTCCCCTGCGGATCGGACTGCACGTTGGCGACTTCACAGGGCGGCGGGGCGTTCGTCACCAGCTGGGAGTTTCACCTCGCCAACGGGCGCTGGACCTACAACGGTCCGGCCCAGGCGCCATGTCCGAACGGCGCACCGGCCCCGGTGACCGTCAACTACAGCTTCGACGCCGTGTCGCTCGCCGGCGAAGGCCAGACGACGACGACCGACGCGTGCGGCGGAGAGCCAGGCCAGACCTTTTCGAGGTCATTCCAGTTGACCAAGGACAGCTGAGTAGCCCTCAGACCATGGCCCGGCGCCCGGCGAGCGCGCGACCGAGCGTCAATTCGTCGGCGAACTCCAGGTCACCACCCATCGGCAGCCCCGACGCGATCCGCGTCACGATCAGGCCGGGGATGTCGCGCAGCATCCGCACCAGGTAGGTGGCCGTCGCCTCGCCTTCGGTGTTCGGATCGGTGGCGATGATCACCTCGGTGATGTCGACGTCGTCCACCCGCTCCCCGATCCTGCTCAACAGTTCGCGGATCCGCAGCTGCTCGGGGCCCACACCGGACAACGGATCGAGCGCACCGCCCAGAACGTGGTAGCGGCCGCGGAATTCGCGGGTGCGCTCGACGGCCTGGATGTCCTTGGGTTCCTCGACGACGCACACCTGCGAGCCGTCCCGGCGGGGATCCGAGCAGATCCGGCAACGCTCGTTGTCGGAGACGTTGCCGCACACCGCACAGAACCGCACGCCGTCGCGGACCTTCGCCAGCACCGCGGTCAGCCGATCGATATCCGGCGGTTCCACCGATAACAGGTGGAAGGCGATGCGCTGGGCGCTCTTGGGCCCAATGCCCGGCAGCTTGCCGAGCTCGTCGATCAAATCCTGGACGGGTCCTTCGAACATGTCGGTCGCGGAATCTACAGCCCCGGCGCCGGCGCGGGCGGTTGTCCCGGCGGCGGGCCGAAGCCGCCCGCCAGCGACCCCAGCCGCTCCTGAGCCATCCGGGTGACCTGCTTGGAAGCGTCACCCATGGCGCCGACGATCAGGTCCTGCAAGGTCTCAATGTCCGATGGGTCGACGACGGACGGATCGATCTTCACCGCGACCACCTCACCGCTGCCCTTGACGACGACCGTGACCAGGCCCCCACCGGCCTGACCATGCACCTCGGCGTTCGCCAGTTGTTGCTGGGCTTCCATGAGCTTCTGCTGCATCTGCTGCGCTTGGGCCAGCAGCGCCGACATGTCGCCTCCGGGTTGCATGACAATCCCCTCGCATCTTGGTCTCGAGTTGGTTTCGCTCGTGAGTCTCCGGCGATTCGAAACACCCAGCGTAGACCGCCCGGCGTTAGCTTTGCGCCGTGGACCTACGACTGAGCAAGCGTGTCGGCGTCAGGACGACCATCTGCATGATCGTCGCTGCGTCGGCCATCATCATGCCGACCGCGACGGCGGTCCCGTCCAACATCGCCGGCATGGTGGTGTTCATCGATCCGGGCCACAACGGCTCCAACGACGGGTCCATCAACCGTCAGGTGCCCACCGGCCGCGGCGGCACCAAGGACTGCCAGACCAGCGGGACCGCGACCAACACCGGTTTCCAGGAACACACCTTCACCTGGGACACCGCGCTGCGGGTGCGCGCCGAGTTGAGCGCCCTGGGGGTACGGACCGCCCTGTCCCGCGCCAACGACAGCGGCCTGGGGCCCTGTGTCGACGAGCGCGCCAACGCGGCCAACGCGCTGCATCCCAACGCGGTGCTGAGCATCCACGCCGACGGCGGCCCGCCCTCCGGCCGGGGGTTCCACGTCAACTACTCGGCCCCGCCGCTCAACCAGGTGCAGGCTGGGCCGTCGGTGCAGTACGCGCGGATCATGCGCGACCAGATGCAGGCCTCGGGGATCCCGCCGGCCAACTACATCGGGCAGAACGGTCTTTACGGCCGCTCGGATCTGACCGGCCTGAACCTGGCGCAGTACCCGTCGATCCTGGTCGAGTGCGGCAACATGAAGAACCCCGCGGACTCGGCGCTGATGGAGTCCGCCGAGGGCCGGCAGAAATATGCCGACGCACTGGTCCGCGGACTCGCGGGCTTCCTGGCCTCACAGGGCCAGGCGCGCTGAGCCCGACTGCCTGGCGCCGGTCGGCTCAGCTCTCTAGTTCGTTCTTCAGGTTGGCCAGCACCTCGCCCTGAATCCTCTTCAGCCCCAACGGCGCAAAGGTCTTTTCGAAGAACCCCTTCACCCCGCCGGCGCCGGTCCAGGTGGTCTTCACGGTGACGCTGGAGCCGGGTCCGGCCGGAGCCACCGTCCAGTTGATGACCATGGACGAGTTCGTGTCCTTCTCGATGACGGTGTGGCCGGCCACGTCGACGTTGACCTGCACGTCGCGCACGCGTGACTTGGTGGCCTGCAGCTTCCACTTGGCGACCGTGCCCGGACCCTGTCCACCCTGCAGCACCTGGTAGTCGCTGTACTGCGGGGACAGAATTTTCGGGCGGACCGTCTGATAGTCCGCGACGGCGGCAAGGGTTGCCGCGGGCTCCGCGTTGACCAAGATGGTGCTCTCTGCGCTCACCTGTCCCAAGGCGACCCCTCCTCATGATGATTTCCCCGGTGCCGTCGCTCGCGGCGGGTGCACGGGCTGTTGTCGAAGACTAGGGTATATGTGGTGCCTGTCCTTGGATCTGCACTCTGCGCCCACAAGTCTGGCGTTGACCGGATGATGGCAAGCTATCGATCCATCCCGGCAACGTCAGCCGTCCGGCTCGCCAAGCCGACGTCAAACCTGTTCCGCGCCCGCACCAAACGCGATGCGCCCGGCCTGGACACGTCCGGGCTGACCGGCGTTCTGAGCGTCGATCCCGAAACCCGCACCGCCGACGTGGCCGGCATGTGCACATACGCGGACCTGGTCGCCGCGACGCTGCCGTATGGTCTTTCGCCGCTGGTCGTCCCGCAGCTGAAGACCATCACCCTCGGCGGCGCGGTCAGCGGACTGGGCATCGAGTCCTCGTCATTCCGCAACGGACTGCCGCATGAATCGGTGCTGGAGATGGACATCCTCACCGGCGCTGGCGATTTGCTCACCACCTCGCCCACCCAGCACCCCGACCTGTTCCGCGCATTCCCGAATTCCTATGGAACGCTTGGGTATTCGACGCGGCTTCGGATCGAGCTGGAACCCATCGCGCCGTTCGTGGCGTTGCGGCACATCCGGTTCCGCTCGCTGCCGGAGCTGGTCGCGGCGATGGAACGCATCATCGACACCGGCGGGCAGGGCGGGACGCCGGTCGACTATCTCGACGGAGTGGTCTTCAGCGCCGATGAAAGCTACCTGTGCGTGGGCCGACGAACCACCACGCCCGGCCCGGTCAGCGACTACACGGGACGCAACATCTACTACCAGTCCATCCGGCACGGCGCCGCGGGCCCGGAAACCATGACAGAAGCCACCAAGGATGACCGGCTGACCATGAACGACTACTTCTGGCGCTGGGACACCGATTGGTTCTGGTGCTCACGGGCCTTCGGCGCGCAGGACCCGCGGCTGCGACGCTGGTGGCCGCGCCGCTACCGGCGCAGCAGCGTCTACTCGAAGCTGATCTCCATGGACCGCCGCTTCGGCCTGTCCGACCGCATCGAGGCGCGCAGTATCCGGTCGCCCAGCCGCCCGCTACGTGAACGGGTGGTGCAAGACGTCGAGGTGCCCGTCGAACGGACCTGCGACTTCCTGGAATGGTTCCTGGACACCGTGCCCATCACGCCAATCTGGTTGTGTCCGTTGCGTCTGCGCGACCACGACGGCTGGCCGCTGTACCCGATGCGGCCGGATCACACCTACGTCAATATCGGCTTCTGGTCGTCGGTGCCGGCCGGGGCCACCGAGGGCGCCACCAACCGGATGATCGAAGCCAAGGTGGACGAGCTCGACGGCCACAAGTCGCTGTATTCCGACTCCTTCTACTCCCGCGAGGACTTCGACGAGTTGTACGGCGGCGAGGCCTACAACACCGTCAAGAAAACCTATGACCCCGATTCTCGTTTGCTCGACCTCTACGCAAAGGCGGTACAACGGCGATGACGACGACGAAAGAGCCCCACCGCTCGCCGACGGGCAAACTCAGCATGGCCGAGATCCTGGAGGTCTTCGCCGCGACCGGGCGACATCCGCTGAAGTTCACCGCCTATGACGGCAGCACCGCCGGAAGCGAAGACGCCGAACTGGGTCTGGATCTCCGGACTCCCCGGGGGGCCACCTACCTGGCCACCGCGCCCGGCGAACTCGGCCTGGCCCGTGCCTACGTGGCGGGTGACCTGCAGGCATACGGCGTTCATCCGGGTGATCCGTACCAGTTGCTCAAGACGCTGACCGACCGGGTGCAATTCAAGCGACCACCGGCACGGGTGCTGGCCAACGTCGTCCGTTCGATGGGTTTCGAGAAGCTGTTGCCGGTCGCGCCGCCACCGCAGGAAACCCCGCCACGGTGGCGCCGGGTCACCGACGGGCTGATGCACACCAAGAGCCGCGACGCCGAGGCCATCCACCACCACTACGACGTCTCCAACACCTTCTACGAACTCGTGTTGGGTCCGTCGATGACCTACACCTGCGCGGTTTATCCCGATGCCGATGCGACGCTGGAAGATGCTCAGCAGAACAAGTACCGGCTGATTTTTGAAAAGTTGCGGCTACAGCCGGGCGACCGGCTGCTCGACGTCGGCTGCGGCTGGGGCGGCATGGTGCGCTACGCGGCGCGCCGCGGCGTCCGAGCGATCGGCGCCACCTTGTCGGCCGAGCAGGCCAAGTGGGCGCAGCAGGCGATCGCCGAGGAAGGGCTCGCCGAACTGGCCGAAGTGCGGCATACCGACTACCGCGACGTGAGCGAAGCGCAGTTCGACGCCGTGTCGTCGATCGGGCTGACCGAACACATCGGCGTCAAGAACTACCCGGCCTACTTCGGGTTCCTGAAGTCGAAGCTGCGCACCGGCGGTCTGCTGCTCAACCACTGCATCACCCGCCACGACAACACCTCGACCTCGTTCGCCGGCGGGTTCACCGATCGCTACGTCTTCCCGGACGGGGAGCTGACCGGCTCGGGCCGCATCACCAGCGAGATCCAGGACGCCGGCTTCGAGGTGCTGCATGCGGAGAACTTCCGCCATCACTACGCGATGACGCTGCGCGACTGGTGCCACAATCTGGTCGAGCATTGGGACGTGGCGGTTGCCGAGGTCGGCTTGCCGACCGCCAAGGTGTGGGGCCTGTACATGGCGGCATCCCGGGTGGCCTTCGAGCAGAACAACCTTCAGCTCCATCACGTGCTGGCAGCCAATACCGACGCGTGGGGCGCCGACGACCTGCCGCTGCGGCCGTGGTGGACGGCTTGACGCGCTCGCCGGGCCTAGCCGTTGTCGATGCGTCGGGCGCCCAGCTCGTTTTGTAGCAGTTCCAGCGCGACCTCTTCGGGGTCGCGGCGCGGCGCCGAGGGCTCGTCGCGGACCGCTTCGGCGAGCATGTGTTCCTCTTCGTCGCGCCGCGCGGAATCCACGTCGGGAGCGGGCACGTCGGGGACCGCGGGGGCGGCTCCCCCGCCGGCGGCAGGGGCGGTCGCGGCCGACGCCGCTGCTCCGGCCTCACACCGCACCCGCCAGTTGACCCCGAGCGCGTCTTTGAGCGCTTCGGCGATGACGTCGGCGTTGCGCTGTTCGCAGAGCCTCTTGGCCAGCGGCGCAGATTCATGGCTCAGCACCAGCGTGTTGCCTTCGAGGGCCCGGACGGTCGCACCGGCCAGCATCACCTCGGTGGTGCGGCTGCGCTGACGAACTTTGTCGCGCACCGTCGGCCACATGCTGCGCACCGCGGCGGCGTTGAGTTCACCTGGCGCAGAAGCTGTTTCGGCCACGGGCGCGGACGCCGCTGCCGGTTCGGGCGCGGATGCCGCGGCCGGGGCAGGCACCGGCTCGGGGACCGGAGCCGGTTTGGCCTCAGGCTTGGGTTCGGTTTTAGCTTCGGGCTTGGCGGTGGCCGCCGCGGAGGGCCGGGTGAACCGGGCGGCCTGCTCACGTTCGGCCGGGGCCGGGGCGCCGCGGGGCGCCGCGGTGGTGACCTCGGAGCCGGGAATGGACATGTCCAGTCGGGTCTCGATGCGCTCGACGCGTTGCAGCAGCGCCGACTCGGTGTCGCTGGCCGACGGCAGCAACAGTCGTGCACACACAACCTCGAGCAGCAGTCGCGGCGCCGTGGCACCGCGCATCTCCCCCAGACCGGCCTGCACCACCTCGGCGTAGCGGGTCAGGGTTGCCGGGCCGATCCGGGTCGCCTGATCACGCATCCGTTCCAGCACGTCCTCCGGTGCGTCCACCACCCCGCGGTTGGCCGCATCCGGAACGGCTTGCAGCAAAATCAGGTCGCGAAACCGTTCGAGCAGGTCGGTGGCGAAACGCCGTGGGTCATGGCCGGCATCGATCACCGACTCCACCGCACCGAACAGCGCCGCAGCGTCGGCGGCGGCAAGCGCGTCCACGGCGTCGTCGATCAGCGCCATGTCGGTGGCCCCCAGCAGACCCAGTGCCCGCTGGTAGGTCACGTGGGCGCCTTCGGCGCCGGCCACCAACTGATCCAGCACCGACAAGGTGTCACGAGGCGAGCCACCCCCGGCCCGGATCACCAGCGGGTAGACGGCGTCGTCGACGGCGACGCCCTCCTGCTCGCAGATCCGCCCGATCAACGCCCGCATGGTCTTCGGCGGCAACAGCCGGAACGGGTAGTGATGGGTGCGTGACCGAATCGTCGGCAGCACCTTCTCCGGTTCGGTGGTGGCGAAGATGAAGATGAGGTGCTCGGGGGGCTCCTCCACGATTTTGAGCAGCGCGTTGAACCCCGCCGTGGTCACCATGTGCGCCTCGTCGACGATGAACACCCGGTAGCGCGACTGGGCCGGCGCATAGAACGCGCGGTCGCGCAGCTCGCGGGTGTCGTCCACGCCGCCGTGGCTGGCGGCGTCGAGCTCGACCACGTCGATGCTGCCGGGAGCGTTGGGCGCCAGCGCCTGGCATGAGTCGCAGACCCCGCACGGAGTGGCCGTCGGGCCCTGAACGCAGTTCAGGGAGCGGGCCAGAATGCGCGCCGAGGACGTCTTCCCGCAGCCGCGCGGACCCGAGAACAAATACGCGTGGTTGATCCGGCCGGCTTCCAGGGCGATCGACAGCGGTTCGGTGACGTGCTCCTGCCCCACCACTTCGGCGAAGGTTGCCGGTCGGTACTTGCGGTAGAGGGCCACGGTCAGCAGGCTACCGGCGCACGCTGACGACGATGCGGGCACCGCAGGGCCCGCTGAGAAGGCGGACGGTCGACACGCTGACGATGCCGACCCGTCAGTTCACACTCGACGCGGACGACGCCAGCAGCGACTCCGACGCCGCCAGCAACGCGCAGGTCGCCAGGCCGTCGACGGCCTCGCGCAGGTCCGGCAGCGACGGGAAGGTGGGCGCGATCCGGATGTTGGTGTCCTTCGGATCCTTCCGGTACGGGAAGGACGCACCCGCCTCGGTCACCGCGATACCGGCGGCCTTGGCCAGCGCGACGGTTCGCTTGGCCGTGCCGGGCAGCACGTCGAGGCTGATGAAGTAGCCGCCCTTGGGGTCGGTCCACGACGCGATCTTGGAGTCGCTGAGCCGCTGATCCAGGATCTCGGCGGCCAGGGCGAACTTCGGCGCCAGGATCTGCTGGTGACGCAGCATGTGCAGACGCACCCCGTCGGCGTCGCGGAAGAAGCGCAGGTGCCGCAGCTGGTTGATCTTGTCGGGTCCGATCGACTTCTTCGCGGCGTATTGCAGGTACCACGCGATGTTGCCCAGCGATCCGCCCAGAAAGCTCACGCCGGCGCCGGCGAAGGTGATCTTGGAGGTGGACGCGAACACGTAGGGACGATGGGGGTTGCCCGCCGCGGCCGCCAGCCCGAGCACGTCGACCTGCCGGATGAAGTCGTGCGTCAGGGTGTGCACCGCATAGGCGTTGTCCCAGAACAGCCGGAAGTCAGGAGCCGCGGTCCGCATCTGGACGAGCCGCAGGACCGTGTCCCAGGAGTAGGTGACCCCGGTCGGGTTGCCGAACACCGGCACGGTCCACATTCCCTTGATGGCCGGGTCGACGGCGACCAGCTCTTCGATCAGGTCGACATCCGGCCCGTCGGACAGCACCGGGACGGGGATCATCTCGATGCCCATCGTCTCGGTGATGTTGAAGTGCCGGTCGTAGCCCGGGACCGGGCAGAGGAACTTGATGCTCGGTTCGTCTTTCCAGGGCCGCTGCGAGTCCACGCCGCCGTACAACATCGAGAAGGCGACAAGGTCGTGCATCAGCTCCAGGCTGGAGTTGTTGCCCGCGATCAGGTTCTGCACCGGGATGCCGAGCAGCTCCCCGAAGATGGCCCGGAGCTCGGGCAGGCCGTGCAGTCCGCCGTAGTTGCGGGTGTCGGTGCCCTCACTGTCGCGGTAGTCGTCCCCGGGCATGCTCAACAGCTGGTTGGACAGGTCAAGCTGGGCCGGAGCCGGTTTGCCGCGGGTCAGGTCCAGGGCGAGGTTTTTGGCCTGCAGATCCGCGTAATCCTGCTGGTGGCGAGCGTTCGCAGCCGCGAGCTCGGCCGGGGTGAGGGACTCCAGCGACACCATGAACCCTTTCGATATCGAAGGCGGTGGCTTCGGGGTGATGCGCAGCCCCGACTTCAGTGGCGATCGCAAGCGCGGCGGAGCCGGGCGAAGCGGGTCGCCGCTCATCAAGACTAGTGGCGATCGCAAGCGCGGCGAAGCCGGGCGAAGCGGGTCGCCGCTCATTTGCGTAGGGGACCCCGCGCACCCGACAGAGCCCATTGACCCTTGCTGCCTTCCGGCCCTGGGGGAGTTCACAGGATAGACGCCGCGCGGGGTCCAGCGATGAGTCTAGTACCTGCCCCGGAGTCGACGACGAGCAACTGGCGGGGCCGATCTGGACCTCGGCTACCATGGCCACGGAGGATTCGCCTAGTGGCCTATGGCGCTCGCCTGGAACGCGGGTTGGGTTAATAGCCCTCGCGGGTTCAAATCCCGCATCCTCCGCCATTGGTCCGCCAAGCGGACACGTACGAATTGATATGGATTCGGGTCGGCCGGCTTTAGGCTGGCCTGAATTCACCAGCACGAGGAGGCGTATGGGGCGCAAGATTGCCGTGCCGTGGCACCTGCTGTTCTCCCTCATCGCCGGCGCCCTCTACTTCTTCTTTGTGTTGCCCAGGTGGCCAGAGTTAATGGGCGACACCTCGCGCACGCTGGGGATGGCGCTGCGCATTGTGACGGGTGCACTCGTCGCGTTCGCGGCACTGCCGGTGGTGTTCACCCTGCTGCGCAGCCGCAGGCCCGAGCTGGGGACGCCGCAGCTGGCCCTGTCCCTGAGGATCTGGTCGATCGTGGCCCACGTGCTGGCCGGGGCGCTGATCATCGGGACGGCGATCAGCGAGATCTGGCTGAGCCTGGACGCCACCGGACGGTGGTTGTTCGGTATTTACGGCGCCGCCGCCGCGATCGCGTTGCTCGGCATTTTCGCCTTCTACCTCTCCTTCGTCGCCGAGCTGCCACCGCCTCCGCCCAAACCGATCAAAGCGAAGAAGCCCAAGCAACGTCGCGTGCGGCGCAAGAAGGGCGACGAAGCTGACACCGAAACCGGAGAAGAGACCGAGGCAGACGAGACGGACCAGGCGGAGACCGCCGCTGCAGACACCGAGGAAGCTGAGCAGGCTGAGCCGGGAGCGCAACCCGCCGAAGTCACCGCCGAGGCCACCGCCGAAACCGCGGAGGCCACCGAGGCTGAGGCGGCACCGGAGCCGACCACCGCGACGGCACCGGTTGAGGACACCGAGGAAGCTGCCGACGAGGGCGACGAGGCGCAGGGCAAGTTGCGCAACCGGCGTCCGACGGGCAAAGGATCGCACCGGATGCGGCGCAGGCGCACGCGGGCCGGCGTGGCCCTGGACGAAACCGTCGACGAGGACTAGCGAGCGCAGTCAGCGACGCGCTACCGCGAGGACCACGGGAATGTCCGTGTTCTCGTCGGTGTGATAACTCGCGCAGACGCGGTGGTAGCCGTCGGCGATCTGCAACGGAATCCCGGTCACGAAGTCGCCGCGCACCAGCAGGATGGGTGACAGCGGTAGGCCCTTTTCGACCTTGGTCAGATCCGCGGCGACGTGGGGATTGTCCACCGGCAGCAGGCTCAGCTGCGCCGCCCGCAGAATGTCTTTGGCCTTTCTGTGCGTCACCGTCCCGGACTTCAGCTTTTTCATCACCTTCTTCACGGTCTGCCCGCCCGCAAGCATGGTGAGATAGTCCGCTGCCGCCGGAAAGTCATGGGCCTCAGGCCTTTCCAGCCATTTCACGCTGAGCATCGCGTTACTCCCTTCGCCTTATCCGACATCGACGCAGCCTACCGGCTGGACCCCGCGAATTTGGGATCGGTAGCCAACGCAGCGGTCTGTACTTGCGCCAGGACGACGCCATTCCGGCGGCGCACGAAGGAAGGAACCACAAGTGAAACCTCTTCTCGCAGCAGCGATTGGGACCCTGGGCTGCGCCGCGGCTTCAGTGGCCCTGGTGGGGTGCTCAAGCGGCGGCCACACGGCCGCGCCGGCGTCGAGCACGACGCCCAGCGCCTCCACGGGCACCAACGCGCAGGTCAAGGTCGGCGGTACCGACCTCGCGGGCGTGAATCCGGCCTCGGTGACCTGCGTGCGGACCGGCGGCCAGATCGACATCGGCAGCGGCTCCACGGGCGGCGCGCAGCAGGCGCTGGCCGTCGTGATGACCGACGAAGCCAGCCCGAAAGTCCAGTCGCTGGCCCTCGTCGTCGACGGCAACGCCCTGGCGGTCAGCGACAACATGGGCGCCAAGGTGGGTTCGGCCAACGTCGCGGTCGACGGCAAGACCTACACCATCACCGGTCAAGCGCAGGGTGCCGACATGAAGAACCCGATGGCCGGAATGATCAGCAAGGACTTCACCATCAAGGTCTCCTGCGGCTGATCGGTTGCGGCCCTCGAGCGGCGGACGTGCCTCACTCACGCGTCCGCCGCTCGCGGTTTGGCCAACCCGGCACCGCCCGCGGACTTATGATGCAGCCGTGTCGCTCCCGGACGAATTGGAGAAGGCGCGTCGTATGGCGCTCGCCGCCGATGAGACCGGGGCCCGCGATCTGCTGCTGTCGTTGATTCCGCGGATCGAACGCGACGACCGAGACGACCTCATGCTGGAAGCCCTTGGGCAGCTTGGCGAGATCTATCTCGCGCGCGGGGCGTACGACGGGGTCCGCGAATCCGTCCGTCGCATTCAGGACTGCGTGGCGATCTACGCCGGCATCGCGGCCGCCACGCTGCCGCAGGCCGCCGAACCGGCGCAGCTGACCGACGTCGAGATCGCGCAAATGATCTGCCGATACTCGCGGCGCGTCCAGTTCCTACTGACAGGTCTGGCCGCCGCGCTGGGCGATCACGAAGCCGCGGCGATCGAGCTGGCTTCGTTGTGCGCCAATGACTCCGACGCCGGATACCCCGTCCTGGCCGACGAACACCGCTACCTGTGCACCCACGCGCAAATCCTGTGCGCCACCGCGTTGTGCGACGACGACCTGCACGTGCGGTCAGTTCCATTGTGGGAACGGGTTCTTGACCACATCGGTAATGCGAGCGCCGGCGACGAGCGCGCCGACTACCTCTGGATCACCGCCGCGACGGGGTACGGCAGGTTCTGCGTGGAAACCGGTCGGCCGCAAGAGGCTGAACCGTGGCTGCGGCGCGCCGAAGCGCGGGCGGAATCCAACGGTTGGGAATTGGCAAGAGCTAGAGCGCAATTGGAGCGGGCGGCCGCGCGCTGGGTGATCAACGACCATGCCGGTACCGACGAATTGGTCGACCAGGCCTATCCCGTCATCGCCCGCCATGACCGGGCCCACGACGTGGCCCGGTGCTGGCTGTACCTGGGACTCACCCGGCTGGGAGGCGGGGCCCTGGAGGCCGCCGACGAATGCTGGGAACATGCCGAACGGCACTGGCGCGCCTTGGGAAGGCCGCTGTATTTGCACCGTATCTTGTTGCAGCGCAGCTGGATCGCCATCTTCTGGAGCCGATTTCCCGACGCCGTCGAGCTGATCGCTCAAGCTCGCGAACTGCTGGACTCCTCGCCGCGCAGCAGCTGGCTGCAGTACGCCCAGCTCGACAACCATCTCGGAACGGTGTGGCGCGCGGATGCTTTGGCGGACCTCGGTTTCGACAGCTCGGGCGATCCCGACGAGACGCTGCAGGAAACCGAGGCACGCCAGGCCGAGGGGCTCGGCATCCTGCGCGGCGAGGTCGGCACACCGGAGTACTGGCGCGGAATGACCAAACTTGAACAGGCTGCCGAGCTCAAGGTGCCTGCCGCCCTGGCGGTCGATTCAGTGCGATATTCGATCGCCGATGCCGACGCGAGGGCACGCTGGGCCACCGGCATTTCGGCGCCGATCCTGGCCGGTGCCTTCGCCGTGGCCTGGGAGTGGGAGAACACCGCGCTGATCAGCGAGCTGGTTGAATACCACAGTGCGCGAGGAACTTTCGAGGGTTTGCAGCGGCCGCGGATCGGCGACTGGGCCTCGACGGCCATTGCGTCGGTTCCGATCGCGGCCGACGCGGAACCCGTCGCGCTGGCCGCCGCGGGCCCGTCGGTAGCGGGCGTCGGGTCGTTGACGCGGCTGGGGCCGTTGCCGCCGTTGCAGATGCAACCCGGGGCGGCGCCGATCCTGAGTCACTATCGTGCGCTGGCTTTGCAACGCTACGGACGCGAGGTCACCGCGTCCGAGGCCGCCTGGTCGACGTGGCCATGAGTGAGCCCGACCGGCTGACCCTGGTGCTGCGATACGCCGACCTCGGGATCGCGACCTACGCCAGTCTGCAAATCATCGGACAGCCGTCGAGAACCGTCACCTGGGTGCTGGAAGAACCGCTGCTGCTGGCCGCGCTGCAGGAACTCAGCGCTGCCCTGCCCGAGCCGCACGGTGCCGAAAACCGGCGGGACGCCATCGAGCGCGCGCTGACCACGGGACCGTTCGCCACGCCAAACACCGAACTCACGGTCGCCTACATCCTCGGTGTGTTGCTGATCGGTACGCCCGGGTGGCAGCTGTTGGCCGAATGCGTGACCTCGCCGCGGGCGGTGTTGTTCGTCTCGCCCAGCGCGCGGTTGGGACGCGTGCCCTGGGGACTCCTGGCGATTCCGAAATCTGGCCCTGGCAAAGAAGAACTGGTGCGTGCGCGCCAGGATGCGATTACCGCCAGCGGCCGCGCCGCAGCCCAAATCCCTTGGCAGCTGGCCGATATATCTGAGTTGACCGACGGCCGTCGGCTGATGGAACTGGTCGACGTGCTGATGGCGGTGCCGCCCAATATCGTGCATTCGCCGCGAACGCCCGCCGGATGGGACGCCCGGCGAGACGGGCCGCCGCTGCTGATTCTCGATCCCCGAGTGCCCGGACAACGACCGGATTCCGCGCTCGGATCGGTGCTGGGCAGACCCTCGCCGCACACGCCCGTGGCGCGGCACTTCGCCGAAGTCATGGAACGGCGACCCGTCCTGCCGCACGCCGACACCGCGGTCGGCCTGTTCCGCCGCCAAGACGCCGACCGGGCGTGGCTCGCCGGGCTGCTCGGTCAAACCCCGTGCCGACTCCTCTATGTCGGCCATGCGAGTTCGGCGGACGACCGGCACGACCGGGGAATTCGGGCGGACCGGGCAGCCCTGCACCTGGCCGATGCCGCCGATATCCCCGGGGATGCCAACCCGATCGGAGACCACCGCCCACTGACCGCCTCGGACCTGATGGCCCTGCGGTTGCCGATGCCGCCACGGGTGGCGCTGCTGGCCTGCGGATCGGGGGGTGACTATCAATTCGACGAAGCCACCGGGTTGGTGGCGGCGATGATCCTGAACGGCGCGCAACTGGTGACCGCCACCTTGTGGTCGTTGCCGACGACCGCCGCGTACCGGCAATTCACCGGGTTGTCCGGTGCGGCCGGCTCGGAACCGGCGGATCCGATGGCCGATCTGGTGAGAGCCGTGGACACCGCCCACGATGCCGCGCAGGAGGCCGGATGCGCGGTCAACCGGTGGCAGCGTGAACAAATGCGGCGCTGGCGCGACGGGGATGTCGGCGCCAACCCCTTGTATTGGGCGGCGCTGGTCACTTTCACCGTGGATGGTGCGCGGTAGCGCTCACAGGGATGCCACCCAGGCCGCGTGGACGGCGAGCACATCGTCGGGCAGCGAAAGCTCCTGCCGGGCCGTCGGATCGAAGGCCACCAGCACGACCAGGCCCGGCCGCAGCACAGACAGGTCCGGCCCGCCGTCGCATCGCGCCAGTTTGCCGACGAACGTCTCCCCCGAGACGGCCACCACCTCGATGAAGACCTGACGCTTGACCTTGCGCACGGTGCCGACGCCGACGGTCCGGTTCCGCGCATCATGGCGGCGGCGGGACCTGAGCCAGTCGGCCAGCAGCATCAGCTTGTTCATGCGATCAGGGTCCGGCCGCGCGCCGGCTACCGAACCCAACTTTATGGCTGCCGCAAACTTTGCGATGGCCCTATCCTGTGCAGATGAGCGCCGATCCGCAGGTAGCGACCGCCCTGGGTGAGGCGGTGGGCCATCCGCGCCGGTTGGTGATCGAGGAGGCGTGGCGGGCCATCGGTCCGGGCGTGGAGGTGCTCAGCGGTGACGACGGCGGCCCCCTGAGCCGGACCGTCAAACGCATCCTCGACCCGTTGGTCCTGCGACTACGATCCAACCCCGCGTATTCGGCCCCGGTCGTTGCGCCCGAGACGGCCGCGGCCATGCACGAGCTCATCACCGGCAGCGGTTTCGAATTACGCTCGACCGCAGCCTGGTTCGAGGCACTCAAGCTGGAGCGCCGCAGACAGCGGATTCGCACCGGGAACGCCCAGGAACTGTATTTCCCGGTCTGCTTCGAACTCGCCGTGACGAAAGGCCCACCGACGCCGCAGGATTACGAGACCTCGGCGCGGGTGCTCGGCGAGATCCACCGGGATCGCGATCGCACCGCGAGCGAGGTTTTGCATCGATACGTGGCGGAGGCCGGTGTCGTTGCCACGCTGGCCGAGCAGTTGGAACGCAGTTGGGGCGACGTCCGTGCGGGCGGAGCCGCCATTGACCCGTTCCGCGCCGAGCTCGACACGGTGTTCGGGCCGGCCGGCAGCCATGGCGCCGCGGCGGCACGTCAACGCGCCTGGTCGGCGATGATCACCGACTCCACCCCGTACAACTTGGGCGCGCTGGCCCACACCGATGCCACCCGACTGCCATGGTCGATCGTCGAACTTGGTTTGAGTTCGGTTGCGCCGCAACGCGCTCCGGCAATCTCACGAAGTTTCGAGGGTGACCGTCCGCTCGATCGCAGCGTGGTGGACCGGGTGCGCGCAACCCTGCGCCGCGCACTGGATCGCGACGCCTTGCCCGAAATCCCTTTGCTGTGTGAGGAAGAGGTCGACCGGTCTTGCGCGCCGTGGGGGCTGCTGGCCGAGGACAAGCAGGCCACACTGGTGGCGGGCATCGAGGTCGCGGTCCAGCTGGCTCCGCTGGACCCGTCCGCTTCGTGCCGCTACGACCTGGCAACGCAAATCCAGGCGCGGCTTCGCAAGGAAGCCTACGTGTTGCATGCCCGCCGCTATCTGGCCGAGAACGGCCCGATTCATCCACGCCAACGCCAAGTGGTCGACGACCTCGCCGCCTACGCGCAGCCCTACCTGAGCCGACTGTGGGCGCGGCTGCACGGGCGTGACGTCTGGCAGGAACGCTGTGACGACGTCGATGACGTGCGGGCCCTGCTTGACGGGGTGGCGCGCTCGGTCAGCCTCGACCACCGGCAACGGATCAAGGCGATGCTGGAATTGCAGGTGGCCGGATGAGACTGGTCGCCGATGCCGGGCTTTGGAGCACCGGTCCCGTGAACTCCACGGCTGCAACGCCATTGGCCACCGTGCTGGAAGTCAGCGGCGCGGTGCTGTCCTGGCTGGTGGACGATCCCCAAGATGCGGCGCCGCACGTCACGTTCACCGATGTATCGCGTGCGGACTGGTTGTGGCGGGTGCTCGGCGAGGCCGGACATGTCGCGCTGGTATCGGCCGTGGACGGCTCGGCCGGCCAGCCGGACAGCATCGAGCTCACCGGCGTCGATCTCCTGCCGGGTTCGGTCGCCCCGCTGCGCAGGCTGGCCATCGGCCATTGGCTGCGCCGGTGGTGGCCCGCGAGCAGACGGGACGGCATCGCCGGCTTGGACCGTGCGCTGCTTGACGTCGAAGTCGCGTTGCTGACCGTCGGCGCGCAAAACTTCTTTCCCGACGACACGCTGGATTCGGACGTGGCCGGGCTGCTCACGCCGCACGCCGCCGCCCTGATCGGTCATCTGCGCAGCGACGATCCGCGAGTAGTGGACTTGGTGCGCGCCGGCGCCGGACTCGCCGACGAGATCGGCACAGAGGGCGAATACTGGACAGAATTGGTTGCAGCAGTTGATGATTCGAGCCCGGCCCTGGCGCCACCGAGCGGCCGCCGTGACGACTACGCGCTGGCCGCCGGCGCGGATGGCGGTCCGCGTGGCGCGGGCGAGATAGCCCGGGGTGTTGCGTCGATCGCCTGGAGTGGGGTACCTCCCGCGATCTTCGATGCGGCCGAGAACACCGTCGACTGGAGCGTCGAGGCCAGGGGCGCGACCGTCGTCGCCGTCGTGCGGGCGGCCGTCATCGGGCCGGACCCGGCTACCGGTATCACGGTGCGGCTGCGTTCTGCGGCCGTCGAGGGCACCGGCGCCCTGGACGCGACCGGCCGCGCGACCCTCCCACTGGAAGACGGCCAGCGGCGCGCCCTCGCGGAGACGGCGGCGTGGGACCGCGACTGGTCGGCCACATCGGTTCTGGTAGGCGCCGAAACGACGGAATCCCCCGAAACCCGGGAGCGGGTACGGCGGTGGGCGCGCACCCGGCTGGACCTGCCGCCGCGGGAGGCCTTCCTCGCCGAGATATTGGCCTCAGAATCTGCCTATTAGGCCTACTAAGAACCCCGGTCATTCCCTATGCTGAGCGAGTGCCCAACACCTATCGAGTCGTTCAATGGAACACCGGCAACGTCGGCAAGAGCTCGCTGAAATCGATCGTCACCAACCCCACCCTGGAATTGGTGGGCTGCTACGCCTGGTCACCAGAGAAGGCCGGGCGCGACGCCGGCGAACTCGTCGGGATTCCGCCAATCGGTGTCGCGGCCACCAACGACATCGACGAGCTGCTGGCGCTCAAGCCCGACTGCGTGGTCTACAACCCGATGTGGATCAACGTCGACGAATTGGTCCGCATCCTGTCCGCCGGCGTCAACGTGGTGACCACGGCCTCGTTCATCACCGGGCACAACCTCGGCGAGGGCCGCGACCGCATCTTGGAGGCCTGCGAGAAGGGTGGCTCCACGATCTTCGGGTCCGGCGTCAGCCCGGGCTTCGCCGAACTGCTGGCCATCGTGTCGGCCATGGTCTGCAACCGGATCGACAAGGTCACCGTCAACGAGGCCGCCGACACCACCTTCTATGACTCGCCGGAGACCGAGAAGCCCGTCGGCTTCGGCCAGCCGATCGACCATCCCGACCTGCCGGCCATGGCCGCCAAGGGCACCGCCATCTTCGGCGAGGCCGTCCGGCTGGTGGGCGACGCCCTGGGCGTCGAACTCGACGAGGTGCGCTGCGTCGCCGAGTTCGCCCAGACCACCGAGGACCTCGTCATGGCGTCCTGGACCATCCCCGCGGGACACGTCGCGGGGACCTACATCAGCTGGCAGGGCATCGTCAACGGCAAGACACTCATCGACCTCAACGTCCGGTGGAAAAAGGGCCAGACCCTCGATCCCGACTGGCAGATCGAGCAGGACGGCTGGGTCATCCAGGTCGACGGGCAACCGACGGTCACGACCAAGGTCGGCTTCCTTCCACCGCCGTACTTCGAGGCCACGACGCTCGAGGAGTTCATGGACCTCGGCCACATCATGACGGCGGTCCCCGCCATCAACGGGATCGCCGCCGTCGTCGCCGCGGCGCCCGGAATCGCCACCTACGCCGACCTTCCGCTGACACTGCCGCGCGGCAACGCGCATGTCAGCATTGATCGGTGAGTGCGCGCTTCATCATTCGCATCCTCAGCATTGCAATCGCGATGACGTCGGGGATTTTGAGCCGGCCGCTCGGCATCCCTGCGGCTCATGCCGACGGGTCGTCAGCCTCGGGCACATCGGGTGGCAAGCCATCGTCGGTGACCAGCAGGTTCGACGGCGTCACTGCGTCGCGACGCCTCGCGCGTTCACCAGGAGGAAGCTATCAGCCGGAATGCTGCGGGGGCTCGGGTTTCAGAATGGGGGGTTCATCGGTGGTCGAGTCTCTCAAATACCGCTTGAGCCGCATCAGTTGATTGACCACCATGCCGATGCCGAGCAGCATCAACCCGGCCACTACTGCCACCACGATTGCGGTGCTCACACGTCCATGATGACAGGCCGGGAGTTTTGATATCTCCCATTGCTGGGTAGCCACAGCGGCATGAGCAACGAAGACAAGCTGAAGAACAAGATCGAGGACCTGGGTGGCCGGGCCAAGGAGACCATCGGCAAGGCGACCGGAGACCACGACACCAGGGACGAGGGCAGGGCCGACCAGGCGAAGTCCAGCCTGAAGGACGCCGGCGAAAAGGTGAAGGACGCCTTCAAAAAGTAATGCGCTTTCGCAAGCTGTCGGCTGTCGTGTCCACGCGCCGATTGCCGGTCTGCATGCTGTCCGCGGCTGCGGTGGCGGGTTCGCTGGTTTCGAGCGCGCCCGCGCCGCCCGCGGCGGCCGGGCCCTGCCCCGACGTCGAGGTCGTTTTTGCCCGGGGATCCGGTGAAGCGCCCGGTGTCGGCGGGATCGGTCAGCCGTTCGTCGACGCGTTGCGCTCACAGATCGGCGGCAGGTCACTGACCGTGTATTCGGTCAATTACCCTGCCAGCACGGACTTTTCGAACCCCGACTTTCCGTTGACCGTCATCGACGGCATCCGGGACGCCAGTTCACACATCGAGTCAATGGCGGTGAATTGCCCCAGCACCAAAGAGGTGCTCGGCGGCTACTCGCAGGGTGCTGCCGTCGCGGGATACACCACCTCGGCGGCCGTGCCGCCGGGCGTGCCCGCATCCGCGGTGCCCCCACCGATGCCGCCGGACGTCGCGAAGCACGTCGCCGCCGTGACGCTGTTCGGGACGCCGTCGGGTCAATTCCTGCAGAAGTACAACGCACCGCCGCTGACCATCGGGCCGCTGTATCAGCCCAAGACCCTCGAGTTGTGCGCGCAGGGCGACCCGGTCTGCGGCAACGGCGGCGGCAACGACTTCGCCGCTCACACGTCCTATCCGGTTAACGGCATGACAAACCAGGCTGCCAACTTCGCCTCCAGCCCCCTGTAGGTTTTTGCGGTCTTGCAGAATGAGGCCATGCGGGTTCTGATCACGGGCGGTACGGGATTTGTCGGCGGGTGGACCGCCAAGGCCATCTCCGATGCGGGGCACTCCGTCAGGTTTCTCGTCCGAAACCCCGACAAGCTGCCGACCACCGTCGCCAAGCTGGGGGTCGACGTCTCGGACTTCGCCGTCGCCGACATCACCGACCGCGTCGCGGTGCGCTCGGCGTTGCAGGGGTGCGACGCCGTCGTGCACAGTGCCGCGCTGGTCGCCACCGACCCGCGCCAGACGGCCATGATGCTGGCCACCAATATGCAAGGCGCTCAGAATGTTTTGGGTCAGTCCGTCGAGCTCGGGCTGGATCCCATCGTCCACGTATCCAGCTTCACCGCGCTGTTCCATCCCGATCTGGAGACGCTCACCGCCGACCTGCCGGTAGTGGGCGGCGCGGACGGCTACGGAACCTCCAAGGCGCAGGTCGAGATCTATGCTCGGGGCCTGCAGGATGCGGGTGCGCCGGTCAACATCACCTATCCGGGCATGGTGCTCGGCCCACCGGTCGGCGATCAGTTCGGTGAGGCCGGCGAAGGCGTGCGCGCGGCCGTGCAGATGCATGCGATCCCGGGGCGCAGCGCCGCGTGGCTGATCGTCGACGTCCGCGACCTGGCCTCGTTGCACGCGGCATTGCTGGAGCCCGGCCGCGGACCGCGCCGCTACACCGCCGGTGGTCACCGGGTGCCCGCGGCCGACCTTGCCAACCTGCTTGGCCAGGTGGCCGGGACGCCGATGGTCGCCGTCCCCATCCCGGATACCGCATTGCGCGTTGCGGGCGCGGTGCTGGATCGAGCGAACCGTTTCCTGCCCTTCGAGACGCCGTTCACCTGGGCGGGGATGCAGTACTACACGCAGATGCCGGCCTCCGACGATTCCCCGAGTGAACGAGAACTCGGCATCACCTATCGGGAACCGCAGGAGACCGTGGCGGATACCTTCGCGGCCATTCGCGCCGAAAGCGGCTAGCCGCGCTGCGTCCTAGCGGCGGGCTTGATCTCCAGGCCGACGTGCACCTTGTCGATGCCGCCGCGGACGATCGAGTGCACGTAGAACCACGGCGCGTGATACCAGTACCGCCTGAGGACGGCGTTGTAGACGCGTCGTGTCTCGGATTTCGGCAGCACCCGGGCGACGGCTTCGACCTCTTCGCTCTTGGGTTTGCCCAGCACCGCGCTCTTGGCGATCGTCACCCTGGGAGTGTTGTTGATCCGCTTGGTTTTCCACGACCCGTCGTCGGTGATCACCAACAGCTTGTCGTCGCCGTCGGGCACGCCCCAGATCGGTGTCGGTTTCGGACGCCCATCCTTGGTGAATGTCGTCAACAGCAAGTACTTGGATTGGATAACGTCCTTGAAGTTGGGGGCCACGCGCGTTCCTAGTCTGTGGATCGGGCATCGGCAACTCGATTGCCCGCTCGCACGACTTCCTAATCGTGGACGGTCCATCGTGGGCTAGACTTTTGGGCGATTGCCCAATCCCTGGCTGTCAGTATCCGTTTGCCGGAAAGACCCACATCATGACCGCACCACGACGGCCGAAGGCGCGGGACTCCAAAACTCGCGACATGCTGATCGACGCGACGATCCAGATCATGGTCGAGGACGGGTACGCCGCTGCTACCTCGCGGCGGGTGGCGAGCCAAGCCGGTGTCAAACCGGCACTGGTCCACTACTACTTCCCCACCATGGATGAGCTGTATCTGGACGTGTTCCGTCGCGGGGCTGCCGCCTATCAGGAGCGCCAAAAGCAGGCGTTGACCTCCGACCGCCCGTTACATGCCTTCTGGGACACGCTGATCGAACCGAAGGACACGCGCCTGCTACTGGAGTTCATGGGACTTGCCAACCACCGCAAGGAGATCAGGGCCGAGCTCGCGGCTTGGTTCCAGCGATGGCGCGATACCCAAATCACCGCGCTGAACTTCATCGTTCGCGAACATGACGTGGACACAAGCCAATTCCCGCCTGCCGGCATCGCGGTCATCATCGCAGCGATCGGTCGCATGCTCATCCTGGAACAAGCGCTGGGTGCCACGGGGGGTCATGAAGAGGCCGTCGCAATGGTCAATCGGCTCATCGAGCGATTCGAGATGCCGCCTGGCGCCGGCCTCTCAGGGCAACACCACCCGCAGCCGCTCCCAGCCACGGACGGTCGAGGTTGACGCCAATTGCGCGGTGTCGTAATCGATGTCCCATTCGGGCCAACGGTTGAGAATCTCGTCCAACGCGACGCGGCCCTCGAGGCGGGCGAGGTTGGCGCCCAGACAGTAGTGCACACCTTTGCCGAACGTGATGTGCGAGATGTTGTCGCGACGGATGTTGTAGGTGTCCGGATCGGTGTAGCGGCGGGGGTCGCGATTGGCGGCACCGAACAGCAGCAACATCGCGCTGCCGGCCGGAACCCTAGTGCCGTAACACTCGAAATCTTGTGCCATCCAACGCGCGACGTGCGGACCGGTAGGTTCGAATCGCAAGGTCTCGTCGACGGTACGGGTCAACAACGACCGATCCTCATAGACCTCGCGGCGCTGATCGGGATGCTCGGCGAGCACCTTGGCCAGCCAGCCGATCAGCCGGCCGGTGGTCTCGTTGCCCGCGCCGGCGACCACCTGCGTGTAGTGCAGCACCTCCTTGCGCGTCAGCTTTCGGTGCACTCCGCCCTCGTCGTCGAATTCGACGTTGAGCAGCGTCGTCATCAGGTCGTCGGAGGGATTTTTGGAGCGCCATTCGACGTAGTCGGCATAGATCCGGCCGTCGGCGATGGAGTCGGCGTTGGCAACCTTCAACGGCGCACCCGGCTTGGTGCGCAGGTTGGCGTCATTGGCGTCGCGCACCGAGATCTGTTCGGACTCCGGGATTCCCAACAGCATCCCGATCACGCGCATCGGCATCATCGAGGCCAGTTCGGCGATGATGTCGAACCCTTGCTCGCCGACGAGCGGGTCCAGACACCGCACGCAGTATTGCCGAATCTGCTCCTCGAGGTCGGCCATCCGGCGGGGGGTGAACACCCGCGACATCAGGCCGCGCAGCCGCGAGTGCTCCGGCGGATCCTGGAACATCATCACACCGCCGGGCATGTCGAATTTCGATTGGACGAGCTCGAGGATGTCGCTTCGTCTGTTGGAGAAGGTCTCCCAGTTGGCCAACCCGCGTTCGACATCGGAATGCCTTGACAGTGCCCAGAAGTCGTAGCGCTCGTTGTAGTAGATCGGCGCCTCTTCACGCAGCCGCGCATAGATCGGATACGGGTTGGCATTGATGTTGACGTCGTAGGGGTCGTAGTAGACGTCGGTGTCGTTGGTAACGGTCATCGATGCTTTCCTTACTTCAGGCAGCTTCCGGCATCCACCGGGAGCGCGACGCCGGTGATATATCGCGCTTCGTCGGATGCCAGGAACAGCACGGCGTTGCTGATGTCCTCGGGCGTCACCCAAGGGATGGGCAGGTAGTGAAAGCTCTGACACACCGGCGCGAGGTCGTCGGGTCCGGGATTCTCCAGCTCAGGCCGAAACGCGTGATAGGTGGCCTCGTTCATCAGCAGCGGCGAGTTCACATGCGTGGGCAGCACGGCGTTGACCCTGATCATGCGCTGCCCCAATTCGACCGCGAACGTACGCATCAGGCCGATCACGCCGTGCTTGGCGGCGACGTAATGACCCGTGTGCGGGTAGGCCTTGAAGCCGGCCACCGAGGACGTCAAAACGATGGAGCCGCCCCGATTTCCGGCCAGCAGGTGCGGAACCCCGGCCTTCACCGACTTCCACACCCCGCTGAGATTGACGTCGATCATCTCCTGCCACAACGCTTCATCGATCTTGTGCAGCTTTGCACCCATCGTGCCGATGCCGGCGTTCGCGACGATGACATCGAGGCGGCCGAGCTGTTCGACGCCGCTGTCAACGGCGGCGCGCAACGCGTCGTAATCACGAACGTCGACTTCGGCGGTCACGACGCGCGCGCCGGCGTCCTTGACCAACCCGGCGGTGACATCGAGGTCTTCGGGGGTTGCCCCCGGGGCCGGCGACGCCTCGAATTTCCGGCAGATGTCGACCGCGATGATGTCGGCACCCTCCTGTGCGAGGCGGACGGCGTGGCTTCTGCCCTGCCCCCGCGCCGCACCGGTCACGAATGCGACCTTGCCGCCCATCCGACCCATGGCAACCTCCACCCGTCGATTTTTGGGCGATCGCCCAAAAGCGTGGCGCAGGCCATGTTTAGCAGCATCCCGACGAGTCCGTCAAGGCCGCAGGGCAGCCTCGATCAGCGTGGCCCTCGGTTGCGGGGCGTCATCGAGGGCAATGACTGTGTTGCTCACATGCGGGAGGTTCTTTCGCCGGTCTTTAAGGTGACGTCAACGGGTCCCGGCGATCCATGAAGATTTGCGGCGCGCGTGTGAAGGCTTCGTTAAGAACGAGGCACGCCGCCGGCCGAGCCCGCACGGTAGGACCATGACGCTCGCCGCTACCCGCGACGGCGCCCTGCGTTGGGCTCAGGCGCCGCTGCGTGCCCTGCCCGGACCCGCGTCGGTCCGAGTCACCGCCACCTACGCGGTCGTCCTGCTCGCCATCTATCTCATCCTGGCCGCGCTGGGTCCGCATGCGCACGACATCGCCGTGAGCCGGATGAGCACAAACGTTCACAATCTTGGGCGCGGACATCTGGGCACGTTGATCGGGAGTGCATTCGTCAACGACGGCGGTGATCTGTTCTTCTGGCTGCCGGGGCTGGTCTGCCTGCTGGCTTTGGGTGAACTCATGTGGTGCGGCCGGGGGTTGTTCCTCACCTTCGCCGTCGGCCACATCGGCGCCACGGTGGTCGTCGCGATCGGGCTGGTCGTCGCCATCAAGACGGGGATGCTGCCGGTCTCGGTCGCCCGCGCCAGTGACGTGGGGATCAGTTACGGCGCGATGTGTGTGCTCGGTGCGTTCACCGCGGCGATCCCGGTGCGCTGGCGCGGAGCCTGGGCGGGTTGGTGGCTGGGGACCGCGGTGGTCGCGGCCGCGGCTGCGGACTTCACCGCCGTCGGCCACGTGGTAGCGCTACTCCTTGGCATCGGACTGTCGTTCAGGTTGCGCTCGGCAGCCTCCTGGACACCCCTGCATCAGGCGTTGCTCATGGTCGGCGTCACGTTCGGCTATCTGTTGCTCGCCGGACCTTCGCTGACAGCGCCGGCCGGCGGGCTGGCCGGCGCGCTCATCGGGCTGGCCACCAATCGCTCCCTAGTAAGAGGGTCCCGTGACCGTGTCGACGTGGTAGCGGCTGGCAGTCCAGGGCGGTGAATCGGCCGTAGGCGTCAGGGCGAGCGTCACCTGCGCCTTGCCCGCGGTCACCGACTGCGGTACCAGATAGGTGTCGTCCCGCCACCGGTGAAAGGTGTTGCCGCGCGGCTGTAGCCAGTTGCCCACCGGTACGCCGTCGACCGCAACGTCGGCGGATTGGAAGCTGGTTGCCTGATCCGATGTGCGGCGCAGCAGGATGCCGTGGTTGTCCGGATCGATCTGCACGTGGAACGTGATCATGCCCTGGGCGGTACGGACCGAGCCGACGACGGGCAGGGTGTCCTGGCTGCCTTCGTATTCACTGACCAGTAGCTGATCGGCCGCGTCGGAGTCGGTGTAGCCGTGCAGAACTCGATTGACGGGATCGGTCGGGCGGACGTCGTCTCCGCCGGCGATGTCGGCGTCCGGCTGTGTGTAGAGGAATGCGGTTGAGCTGTAGTCGGGTTGGACCATATTCCTTTTGCCGTGCTCGATGCCGAATCGGATCGCGGAGTGATAGCCGATCGCGTCGGCCAGCATGATCCGGTAGACGGCTACGCAGTAGTCGGTGCATCCGCCGGTGGCCGTTCGTTGATCGGGTTGGCCGTTGAGTGGGTCGCTGAAGTGGGTGCCGTTCTTGAAGTACCAGCCGCCCTCGTAGAGGTCCTCGGTGCCGGTGCCGTACCACTGCGGGGACGCCGCGCCGTCGGTGTAGACGCGCTCGGCGCCTTCGAGAAAGTAAGGGGCGTCGTCACTGAACGCCGTTTTGGTTCGATAGCCCTGAATGGTTTGACTGACACCGACGAACTTGCCGTGTCCCTGTTCCTCGGCGAACACCCAGTCCTGGCCGGGAGCCGTCGGCCCGGCGTGTGAGCGCGCGGTGAAATAGCCGGCGCGGCCGCTGGTCAGCGCCGGCGCCCACTGGGCATCGGGCGTGGTGGCGACGTCGCTGGCTATCCCCGTGACCGGTTCGGCGCTTGCGTTGACGAGTGTGATACGGGTCGAGCGCGCGAAAGGCATTGGCCACCAATCCCATAACGCCAGTGATCCATCAGGCGCCGCGATGGTCGCGAACATCAGCGACCGCACGGGGTTCGCGCCGAGTCCGGCGCCGAAGAATTCCCCCAATGGTGAGTCGACCATGGTTCTGCCGTCGAATTCAATCTGCAGCCGCAATCCGGTGAGCTGTTGAGCCGCCGGTTCGGGCAGCTGCAGCCGCAGCGCCGAAATGCTCGCCGAGCCAGTCGATTCGGCGATGGTTTGGCCGGTGCCGGCGGGAAGGTCGACGACCCGATTGCTGTGCGCCGCACTGACTGGCGCCGGTTTGGGGTCAACCGCGCCGGCGGACCGCAGCGTGTCCAGGACATCGAGCGCGGGATCGGATGGCGAGAACGTATTTACTCCGCCGGTGTCGGGAAACTGCCGATAATCGACGTGGTAATACTCCAAATGGGATGTGACACTGATCCGCATCGACCGCCGATAAGGCATCGGCACCTTGATGTAATCGCCTCCCGGCGATTGAGCGGCGTTGGCCACCAGCGGCCACACGAACGGGGCCCCCAATTTGCCGTCGACCAACGATTGCAATGGTGTGTCTACGACGGCCTGCCCGTCCAATTCGATCCGGATGTTTCCAAGAGCGCGAACATTGCCGCCATCCCGGGTCAGCCAGATCGAAACAATTTCTCCGGCACCGTGATCCTCCGCGATGACGCAGCCGGCTCCCCCTGGCGACAGGCACCCACCACTGCCGTTGCGATTACCGGTCGAAATGTCGAAATCGCCACCGCTGCGATCAAAGCTCGACACCTGCAGAGTCTGCGAACCGGGGTTCAAATAGGGCAACCGGTCCAACCGGCGGTAGGTCTCCCAGCCGACCATTCTTTCACCGGGTTGGTGTGTGTCGGGCGCGGCCGGTTCTGCACCGGCCGCCCCGGCGCCGGGAATCACCAATAGCAGCAACGCGAATACCGCCGAACACAACCGCGCCGCCAAGGACATAGCAACTCAGCCTACTTTTGTCGGGCTCGCTGGCAGATCCCCGGCCACAACCTCCCAGCGAACCGGGCAATTCCGTACCGGCAGTTAGGCCATAGCGAAAATTCAGTACCGGAAGTCTCGTTTAGTGAGCTGTGGCAAATCTATATCCTGTTTTAAGCCAACGTATTTACGCCGACTTCGCATTCTCACCGACTCCATGCACGCGGCCGCATTTGCACCGTCCCCGCTGGTCGACGACGAACAAAGTGCCGCGATGGCATTCAAGTACCTCCTTGCAACGCAGCAAAATCCGGTTTTCGCGAGAAATTTCTTATCTCACGCTTGCAAAAAGATTCGAAATCGGCGATGCTCACCCGCTCGACTTCAGTCAGGTGACGTAATTAATCGAAAATTACTCATTCTCATACTCATCCGAGAGCTCGGCGCGTAATATACCTACTCTCGGGCGTCAGATTTCTCCTACGAACGGAGTGGTCATGTCTGGACTCAAATACAAAGTTGTACTTGGTCTGATCCTCACCTTCACTGCCATCACGGCTTCCGGCTGCACAACGCCGATAACGATCGACTGCGGGCCCACTTTGACCTGCACGTAGGTCTGCCGGCGACCGGCAGGGTCTCAACTACTCGCACCCATTACTCGGTACGGCCCAAATTCGGGCCTATTGAGTGCTCCCTCAATGGCATTGGGTGCCAGTTTTCGCACGGCGAATTGCCGCGACGTGTCGGCGTAGCGGCAATTCGCCGTGACAGCATCAGCCGAAGCCTCGTGATGCGAAAGCACCTGGGCTTCAGAGCTTTTGCGAATCCGGTCGGATGCGACACCGGCCGGCCCCGACACAACGCCGGCACTCGAGCAACGCGAGGGCGTGCGCACTTCTCGGGCCGTGCGCACGCTCTTCGCGAATTACTTGCTGACCTTTGCATGGGTTAGCGGTAAGCTAACCGCCTCAGCGCAACGATGCTGAAAGCGGTTGGCGATTACGCGTTGATGCTGCCTCGCGGCCCGCCCGTGGCCCAGCCGCGTTCGCCTTGCCTGATGACCCGGATTGTCACTGTGACAAATCGCCTTAAGCCACTGTGGCGCAAGAGAATCACTCCCGCGGAAGTGTTCCCAGTGATAACGTCAGGTCCTCACGTGGGCAATGTGGCTCATCTACGCGAGGCGGGCAAGCGCGGGCCAATCGCAGCCCGAGGTTCCGACCGCCCAATCGTTCAGCGAATTTCAGCTAGCCCTTTTCGTTTTTGAGATCTCGATCCCTGCTGGGCTGAACGCGTTTGGGCTCGCCGGGCATTTTCGGGTAATTGGGCGGATACGGCATGTCCCCAAGGCCGCGCTCTTCGTCGGCGTCGGCCATCTCCAGTAAGGACGCGATCGATTGGGCCGCATCATCCATTGCGGCCCAGGGGTCTTCCCGGTCCTTAACCAGATCGGGCACGGTCGCCATGGTGTAATCGTCCGGCTCGGCGTCGGCCAGCTCGTCCCATGTCAGTGGCATCGACACCGTCGCGATCGGAGTGCGTCGCACCGAATATGCCGACGCCATGGTGCGGTCCCGCGCGTTCTGGTTGAAGTCGATGAAGATGCGCTCGCCACGGTCTTCCTTCCACCAGGACGTGGTGACGGCGTCGGGCGCGCGGCGCTCGACTTCGCGTGCCAGTGCGATACCGGCACGGCGCACCTCGATGAAATCCCAGTCAGTCGCGATCCGGAGGAAGACATGGATGCCGCGACCACCCGAAGTCTTCGGGTATCCCACCAGACCCAGCTCGTCGAGTAGCGGCCGCAGCACGTCGACCGCGACGGTACGCGCCTGCTCGAAGGCGACACCGGGCTGCGGATCCAGGTCGATGCGCAGTTCATCGGGATGGTCGGTGTCCGGACAGCGCACCTGCCACGGGTGCAAGGTGACGGTACCCATCTGTGCCGCCCACACCACCGCCGCCGGGTGGGTGACCTTGAGCGCATCGGCGGTCCGCCCCGACGGAAACGTCACCTGGCACGTCTGCAGGTAGTCGGGATGGTGCGCAGGAATCCGCTTCTGGTAGATCTCCTCGCCGTCGACGCCGTCCGGGAAGCGCTGCAGGTGGGTGGGCCGGTCGCGCAGTGCGTCGAGCATCGGACCGTTCGCAACGGCACGGTAGTAGTCCACCAGGTGTCGCTTCGTGCCTTTCGACCCCAGTTTGGGGAAATACGCTTTGTCCGGATTGGTCAGGCGCACCGCGATGCCGTCGACGTCGAGCTCTTCTGCAGCAGCCATACCTCCGATTCCAGCACAATCAGGCTATGGATCTCCCCGTGATGCCGCCGGTGTCGCCGATGCTGGCGAAGTCGGTTCGCTCGATTCCCCCTGATGCGTCCTATGAGCCCAAGTGGGACGGCTTCAGGTCGATCTGTTTCCGCGACCACGACCAGGTCGAACTGGGCAGTCGCAATGAACGGCCGATGACGCGGTATTTCCCCGAGCTGGTCGCCGCGGTCAGGGCCGAGCTGCCGGAGCGGTGCGTCATCGACGGCGAGATCGTCATCGCCACCGACCGGGGCCTGGATTTCGAGGCGCTGCAACAACGCATTCACCCGGCGGATTCGCGGGTACGGATGCTCGCCGAGACCACGCCGGCGTCGTTCATCGCGTTCGACTTGCTCGCCCTCGACGACGATGACTACACACGGCGGCCCTTCAGCGAGCGGCGCGCCGCCCTCGTCGAGGCTCTGGCTGGCTCGGGGCCCTCGATCCATGCCACGCCCGCGACGACCGATCTGGAAATCGCGCAGCGCTGGTTCGACGAATTCGAGGGGGCCGGTCTCGATGGTGTGATCGCCAAGCCACTCGACATCACCTACCAGCCGGACAAGCGGATCATGTTCAAGATCAAGCACGAGCGGACCGCCGACTGTGTGGTCGCCGGTTACCGGGTGCACAAGTCCGGCGCCGACGCTATTGGTTCGCTGTTGTTGGGTCTTTATCAGGATGACGGCCAGCTCGCGTCGGTTGGTGTCATCGGTGCGTTTCCCATGGCCGAGCGGCGGCGGCTGTTCGACGAACTACAGACGCTCATCACCGATTTCGAGGACCACCCGTGGAATTGGGCCGCGCACGAAGCCGGCGAGCGGACGCCGCGTAAGAACGAATTCTCGCGCTGGAACGCCGGCAAGGATCTGTCGTTCGTGCCGCTTCGCCCCGAGCGGGTGGTGGAGGTCCGCTATGACCACATGGAAGGGCGGCGGTTCCGTCATACCGCGCAGTTCAATCGGTGGCGCCCGGACCGCGACCCGCGCTCGTGCACCTACGAACAGCTCGAACAGCCGGTGACTTTCAACCTTGGCGACATCGTGCCGGGACTCGGTTCCGGCTGATACGGCGTTGTTTGCCTCCGGTCTCACCCATCGATGTGCGTGGGCGGGTCGGCGAAGGCGAGATCCGCAGGGTGCTGGTCGGGACCCATCAGATCGCAGTGATTATCGGGCACGAGGTAGGAACTGGCGCCGTTGGGAACCAGGCGGGTCACTGCCACACAGCGTTGCCACGTGCCGTCAGGCTGGACGGGTCCGTCGCACTTGCTGAGTACAGGTCCTCCGTACTGGCAGCCGGCGCTGGCCGGCGCCGCCGAGGCGATGAGTTCTGCGGCCATCAGTAGGGCTGCCAATCCTGCGAAGATGCACCGCTTCATGATTGTCTCCCGTCGCAGCGCCGCTGGGGTGTTGCCGAGTGCACTCCGATGGCAGCCACCTCGACAGCCCAGCCAGCTACCAAAGACGCTACCGCTTATGTAACTGCGAACCCACGATTTGGCCGCGTTTAGTCCAGATCCGAAGCGGGCACGCGGACACCATGTCAGTCACAGCATTTCAAGATCTGCCGTTGGCCGATCGTGACCGCAAGTGGGATGGCGACGGGGCCGAAAAGCGAGTCCGTAAGTGGGCCGATGCGCAGGACGGGCCGAACCAGAAATACCGCGACGCGCACGTCTGGTACGACAGCGACAAAAAAGACAACTTCACGGCCTACAAGCTGCTGATCGCCGACGTGATCGACGGAGAACTCACGGTTGTGCCGCGCGGCGTGATGGCGGCCGGCGCGATCATGGACGGCGCACGGGGCGGAATCGACGTGCCCCAATCCGATGTCGATCGGATCAAGAGCCACTTGGCGAAGTACTACCAAAAGATGGACGAAACCCCGCCGTGGGAGCGGGATTAGACCGTGACCATGAGCCGCGACAGGCCGCGCAACGTGACATTGGTCTTGTACTGCGGCTCACTGTCCAACCGGGCGTTCGGGAACCGTGCCGTTACCGCCGACAGGGCCACACCGGCTTCCAGCCGGGCCAGCGGGGCGCCCAGGCAGTAATGTGCACCACGCCCGAATCCTAAGTGCCTCATGGCTTTTCGATCCGGATCGAAAATGTCGGGACGGTCATACTCGGTGGGATCGCGCTGGGCGGCTGCGGTCAGCAGCATCATGATGTCGCCCGCGGGCACGTCGATGTCGCCAATTGCCATGTCATCGCCCGCAGTTCGGGCGATCATCTGCACCGGCGGGTCGTAGCGCAGGGTCTCCTCGATGACCGCTGGCGCACGGTTGGCGTCGGCGCTCAGCGCGGACCATTGCGACGGTTGGCGCAACATCGCCAGGACCGCATTGCCGATCAGGTTCACCGTGGTCTCGTGACCGGCAACCAGCAGCAGGACGCAGGTGGAAACGATCTCCTCCGCGGTCAGCTGGTCGCCCGATTCTTCCACAGCGATCAATCCGGACATCAGGTCGTCGCCGGGCCGCGAGCGTCGCCGGTCGATCAGGCCGTGCAGGTAGGCGCGCAACCACATTCCGGCGTCCATCCGCTCTTTGAGGTTGTCCGACGGCGTTCCGGTGAAGGCGACGAACGGGTCCAGTGATTGCGCCAGCAGCGCGGACACCCGGCTGAATTGCGGTTCGTCCTCGAGCGGTACGCCGAGCAGCCGGCAAATGACCGCCACCGGCAGTGGATAGGCAAGGTCCTCGACGACTTCGAACCGCCCCTTTTCGGCGATGCGGTCGAGCAATCCGTCGATCAGCGCGCTGATGTCGGGTTGCAGCGCGCTCACCACCTTCGGCGCGAACGCCTTGCTGACCAGTTTGCGCAGCCGGGTGTGGTCCGGCGGGTCCTGAAACAAGAACCCCGGCGGGGTTTGCGGCGGCGCCTCGGCACCGGCCTCGATGAGCTGCTGGGTCTGCGCCTCGATCTGCGCGCGGGCGGCGGTCGACTTGAGCCGGTCGTTGCTCGACGACGGGTGCCGCAAGGCCTCGTCGCAGTCACGGTAGGTCGAGAACACCGCGAGGTTGCCCTCCGGCAAGGCAAACGATCCGCGTTCGCGAAATTGCGCGAACAGCGGATAGGGATCGGCACGGACTGCCGGGTCCAACAACCGCACCAACAATTCATCGGGCTTGGTGGCCTCGGTAGGCGCCGTCGTCATCCTGACATTGTGCCCGCCGCCGGGAAGCGCCCGCTCAGCGGCGCAAGAACTCCACGATGTGGCCGGCCAGTTCTTCTCCGGCGTCCTCCTGTAAGAAATGCCCGGCGCCGCGGATCACCGGGTGGTCGATTCCGTGCGCACCGCGCATCTCCCGCTGGAAGATGGCGGCCATCGGCCCGGTGATCGGGTCGCTGTCGCTGAAAGCGACCAGCATGGGCGTCGGGCTCGCCGAAAGCGTGGTCCATGCGGCCTTGTTGGCGGCCGCAGCGGGATCATCCGGTGACGTGGGCACCAGGCCGGGCATGGCGCGCGGCCCGGCGCAGTAGTCATCGGCGGGGAAGGGCGCGTCATAGCCGGCCCGCTCCTCCTCGCTCATCTGCCGGCGACAGCCGCCCTGGACAAACGCGCCGACGTTCAGCGTCGGCGCCGACGTGACGGCTTCACGGAAGCGCCACCAAATGTCGGCCATGGGCTGCTCGCCATTGGGCAGGCCGGTGTTGGCGACGACCACCCGGGCGAACCGTTCGGGATGCTCTGCGGCGAGCCGCAATCCGATCAGCCCGCCCCAGTCCTGACCTACCAGGGTGACGTTGCGAAGGTCGAGGACGTCGAAAGCCACCGCTCGCATCCACTCGACGTGGCGTGCGTAGCTGTGGTCTTCGCGGCGGGTTGGCTTGTCCGAACGGCCGAACCCGACCAGGTCGGGGCAGATGACTCGATGACCGGCGGCGGCCAGTACCGGAATCATCTTTCGGTACAGATATGACCACGACGGTTCGCCGTGCAGCATGAGGATGGGATCGGCGCTTTCCGGGCCGTCCTGGACCCAGGCCACGCGGAGTGCGCCGCCCTCGTCGTCGGATACGTCGCAATACCTTGGGGTGTAAGGGAAGTCGGGTATACCGTCGAACCGGTCGTCGGGTGTTCGCAGCGTCTGCATGTCACGTCCCTTCGGATAGTCCGGCCAAGCCAGGATCCGCCATCAACCGATCGAGAAAGCCGTGCTGGCCCTTCAGTAATTTGATGCGTGCGGTGGCCATCGCGAACCAGCCCACGCGATCGACCTCGGGGAACTCCCGCAGCGTGCCCGACCCCTTTGGCCATTCCAATTCAAAAGTGTTGCTGCGCGCGTCGGTGATGTCGAGGTCGCTCTGCACGGCGAAAGCGGTCACCAGCTTGCCGCCGGATTGTTTCAGCTGACCGAGGTCGATGCGCGGCCCGGCCGGCACCGACAGCCCCAGCTCCTCGGAAAATTCGCGCTGTGCGGCCGCCCAGGGATCCTCCCCGTCGGTGTACTCACCTTTCGGAATCGACCAGGCGCCGTCGTCTTTGCGGGCCCAGAAGGGCCCACCCGGGTGTGCGAGCAAAACCTCGACGACGCCGTCGCAGGTCCGGTAGACGATCACACCCGCGCTCAGCTTCGCCATCGATTTCTATTCTCCCACAGCGCGTTCCAGGTCCTTGAGCGAGGACTCCAGATGCGCGAGCAGGCGCTGCAGGTGCGGTACGCTACGCCGGCATCCCACCAGGCCGAAGTCCAGGTTGCCGGCGTTGTTGACCAGGGTGATGTTCAGCGCCTGGCCGTCCAGCGCGATGGACAGCGGGTAGTTGCCGTCGAGCCGTGCGCCGCCATAATAGATCGGCCGCGTCGGTCCCGGCACGTTCGAAATGATGATGTTGAACGGGGGTGACGTCGATGCCACCCAGCCCGGGACCGCCGCCAACGCCAACGCTGACGTGTTGACGGCGGACAGCGCCAGCGCCTGGAACCGCGGCAATTGCGAAAACACATCCTTGTTGCTGCGCATCGATTCGCTGATCGTCAGCAGACGCTGCGCCGGATCGTCGGTGTCGGTCGCGAGGTTGCACAGGATGGCTCCGACCAGGTTGCCGCCGGCGTCGGCCTCTTCCTCGGTGCGCAGGCTCACCGGGACCATCGCGATCAGCGGGGTGTCCGGCAGCGCGTCATGCTCGAGCAGGTAGTAGCGCAGGGCGCCCGAGCACATCGCCAAGACCACATCGTTGACCGTGACACCCCCCGCGGCCTTCTTCACGCCTTTGATGCGGTCCAGCGACCAGGACTGCGCGGCGCACCGGCGAGCGCCGCCGATCTTGACGTTCAACATGGTCTTCGGCGCCCCGAAAGGCAACGTCAGTTGCTGTTCGAACAGTGCCGCACGCGCCAGCCCTAACGTCGACGGGGCAAGTGCCGCAAGGGATCCCGCCGTGCGAGCCAACGAACTCAAGGGAGACGACGGGCTGGATTTGCGCTTGGGTTTGCGCAGACCCCACGGGGCCCGGATTTCGGGATCGTCGGGGTCGGTGGACAGCGCGCGCTGCATCAGCTTCTGCGCGGAGACACCGTCGATCAGTGCATGGTGAACCTTTGTGTAGATAGCGAACCGGCCGTCTTTGAGACCTTCGACGATGTGCGTCTCCCACAAGGGGCGGTGACGATCCAGCAGCGTGCTGTGCCACCGCGAGGTGAGTTCGAGCAATTCGCGGACCCGTTTGGGCGACGGCAGCGCCGAGCGCCGCACGTGGTAGTCGATATCCACGTCGTCGTCGTACGACCAGCCCAGGTTTGCGATTCCGCCGACGAAGCTCGCGGGGTGCTTACGAAACGTGGGCTGGAAATCCCGCTGAGCGGCCAGGCTCTGGTAAAGGTCACCAACGAAGTCGCGCCCGGCGCCCGGCGGTGGCTCGAACAACTGCAAGCCTCCGACGTGCATGGGATGTTCGCGAGATTCTCCCAAGAGAAAGATCGCGTCGGTAGGCCTCATCAGTTCCATCCACCCATTAGACCCATTCGGGGACGATCCGGAAAGGCATAGCGTGATCGGACCGGCGCCGGGCCGCGGTCGACGGCGCCGCGCCGATAGGCCACCGCGCGGTCGGGCGGTGTCAGGTCATTGGGTTGCAACCGACCATGTCGACGTCGCGATCAAATCTCCACGGTCCAGCCCGGCGGCGCGATGCTCGTGCACCTTGGCGTACTCCTGGGTCGTCACCATGTCGATAAAGGCCTGCGGGGTCGGGTACTCGACGATGAGAATCACGTCCCACCAAGGCTGTTCGCCGTCGCCGATGACCATCGACGGCGCTCCCCCGGCATAACGCAGGGTGGCGCCCACGCGCTCCAGGTGTGGAACCACTTCCTCGCCGTATCGCAGGTAGCTCTGAAGGCCGCCCTCGGGTTTGAACTTCAACAGGTTGACCATCACCACCGGCACATCAGCCGGACGTGCCGCGAGCGCGGCGAACTGCTCGGGCGTAGGCTCCAAGCCGCTCATGTGAATCTCCTTGCGCTGGTTTTGTTCTAGCAGTATGCCTGTCGCGGCTATAGCAGGTCGGTGATCGTCTTGAGCCCAGCGTCGTAGAGCACGCCGGGCAGCATGCCGCCGTCGCATTCAATGGTGGTGCCGTTGACGAAGTCGGCCTGTCCGCCGGCGAGGAAAACGCAGACCCGCCCGACCTCCTCGGGTTCGCCAGCGCGGCGCAACGGGACGGCGGCGAAATACTTTGCGCCATCGGGGTCGTCCTTGGGGAGCACGAATGACCGGAAGTTTTCGGTCATGGTCGGCCCCAGGGCGATGCAGTTGACCCGTACCTTGGGTCCCCACTCTTCGGCCAGTGACCGGGTGAGATGGTTGAGGCCGCTTTTGGCTGCCCCGTAGGAGACCAGGGTTGGCGATCCCGCCGGATGGCCGGCTCCGCTCGAGATGTTGATGATGCAGCCCACGCCGTCCTGGTTCTGCATCTGCCGATAAGCGCGGATCGCGAACCACAGTGGGCTGATCAGGTTCATCTGCACGGCGAACGCGTGAAACAGGGCGGTGCGCGCGTAGTCGTCGTCGCCGGCGGGTGCGCCCTGAATGCGTTGCACCAGTTCGGGAATGCTCTCTGCGTGTGGCGCCGGAACGGTGCCGCCCGCATTGTTCACCAGAATGTCGAGCCGACCGTGGGTGGCCACGACGTCTGCGACGAACGCATCGATGCAGCGATAGTCACCCTGGTCGCACACCTTTTGGGAAGCTCGTTGGGCCCAGTCCGGTTCGATGCCGGGGATCGCGTCCAGCGGTGAGCGCGAGCACCCGATCACGGTCGCGCCGGCACGCAGCAGTTCATGGGCGATGCCCACGCCCACGCCGCGGCTGGTGCCGGTGACTATCGCGATCTTGCCCTCCAGGACGCTCATCAACTGACCCTCTCACACACCATCGATTGTTGACAGTCACTGCCATCGAGTCATAGCCTGCCATTTCATTTGCCGTAAAGGCCGCGCACTGTCCATCCGGAGGTCAACGATGAGTAGCCCGTCCAAGCTTCGTGTCATTCAGTGGGCCACCGGGGGGGTGGGTAAAGCGGCGATCGAGTGCGTCATCAATCACCCACGACTGGAGCTGGTGGGGTGCTGGGTGCACAGTGCGGACAAGAACGGTGTCGACGTCGGCCGGATCATCGGGACACAGGACCTGGGCATCACCGCCACCACGAGCATCGACGACATTCTCGCGCTGGACGCCGACTGCGTCATGTACAGCCCACTGATACCCGCCGACGACGAAGTGATCGCGATCCTGCGGTCCGGCAAGAACGTGGTCACACCGGTCGGCTGGGTCTACCCGGATCCGGGCAACAAGCGTCACCGTGCCGTCGCGGACGCCGCGACGGAAAGCGGTGTGACGCTGCATGGTTCGGGTATCCACCCCGGAGGCATCACCGAGCGATTCCCGCTCATGGTGTCCTCACTGTCGTCGGCGGTCACGCACGTGCGTGCAGAGGAGTTCTCCGACATCCGCACCTATAACGCACCGGACGTGGTGCGCCACATCATGGGATTCGGCGGAACCCCCGAGGAAGCCACCCAAGGGCCGATGGCCGGCCTGCTCGAAGCGGGCTTCAAGCAGTCGGTACGAATGATCGCCGACCACATGGGATTTCGCATCGATCCCAACATCAGGACCATTCAGGACGTCGCCGTGGCGACCGCCGACATCGACTACGACCCCTTCCCGATCACCAGCGGCAGCGTGGCCGCACGCCGGTTCCGCTGGCAGGCGCTCGTCGATGGCGAACCGGTCATCACCGCGGCGGTCAACTGGCTGATGGGCGAGGAAAATCTGGAGCCGGCCTGGAATTTCGGTGGGCGGGGTGAACGCTTCGAGGTGGAGATCACCGGCGACCCCGACGTGAGCCTCACCTTCAAGGGTCTGCAGCCCGAGACGATTGCGGAAGGCCTGGTGAAGAATCCGGGCGTCGTGGTCACCGCCAACCACTGCATCAACGCCATTCCCGACGTCTGCGCCGCCGAACCGGGCATCAAGACCTACCTCGACCTGCCGCTGTTCGCCGGGCGCCCCGCTCCCAACCTTTCCGCGGACACGCCATGACCGAGAAGAGCGTGCTCGACGACGTGTCGTTCTGTCACCTCGTCGTCGGCGTCACCGACATGGACCGTGCACTGGTGTTCTACCGGGACGTGCTGGGCATGGAGGTCGTCTTCGAAACCCTCATTTCCGGGGAGCCTTTCGACGCGGTATTGCACGCGACGCGTAGGCAGGAGGGCCGGGTGGTCGGCGGTCTGCTGGGTGGGTTGATGATCGAGCTGCTGTCGATCGGCGCCGGCCCGCCCGACCACAGGCGGCGGCGCAGCATCACCGGCATCCACAACGTCTCGCTGTCGGTGACAGATCTCGACGACGCCCACCGCCGCATTGTCGACGCCGGGTATACCCCCGACCAGGCTCCGTTCGAGATCGGCGGTGTCCGAATGTTTTTCGTCAAGGACCCGGACGGGACGCCGGTGGAGTTCATCGAACTACCCAACGGGGCGCGGAGCACCTACGAGATGCACCGGGGCGTACAGCTGCAGATGGGACCCGTCCCATGAGCTACAGCCACTCAGATTCGATGCGCGGACACGTCGCGATTGTCACCGGCGCCGCCCAAGGCGTCGGCAAGGGCGTCGCCACCGCGTTGCTCGAACGCGGTGCCGGCGTGCTGCTGGTCGACATCCAGGCAGAGGTCCTGGACAGGACCGCCACAGAGCTCAAGGCGATTGGACGGGTGGAGCAGCTCGTCGCCGATCTGCGCGACCCGGACAGCGCGCAGCGGATCGCGGCCGCCGCAGTCGACGCCTTCGGCGCGGTGCACGGCTTGGTCAACAACGCCATCGCCACCAACGAACCCAAGGCGTTCGTCGACATCACCACCGAAGACCTGGCCCTCGGCTATGACGTGGGCCCCCGCGCAACGTTCCTGCTGATGCAGGCCGTGTACCCATTGATGGTTGAGGCCGGCGGTGGGTCGATCGTGAACCTCGGTTCGGGCACGGGCACCGGCGGTGAGCCCAAGTGGGGCGGTTATGCCGCCGCCAAGGAGGGCATCCGCGGGTTGTCGAAGGTGGCCGCCTTGGAATGGGGGCGTGACAACATCCGCGTCAATGTCATCTGCCCCTTCGCCGAATCCGACGGGGTCAAGTTCTGGAAGTCGTTCGCGCCCAAGGAGTACGACAAGGCCGTGGGTCGGGTGCCGATGAAGCGCATCGGCGATGTCCGTTCCGACGTGGGTGCGCTGGTGTCCTTTCTACTCGGGAGTGACGCATCATTCATCACCGGACAGACCATTCACGTCGACGGCGGGATCGGCTGTTTCCGATGACCGGCGAGTCGCTCCGCGACCGGCAGCGCGCACAGATACGGGCCGATATCCGGCGTGCGGCGTTCCGCCTGTTCGTCGAGCGCGGGTACGACGCCGTGACGACAGAGGAAATCGCCACGGCCGCAGGCGTTTCTCCGCGCACGTTCTTCCGGCATGTGCCGGCGAAGGACGAGCTTCTCCTCGCACCGGTGCGCTACGGCGGGGCCGCGATCGTCAATCTCCTCGAGGGCCGTCCCGCCGACGAAGCACCGGACGTCGCGCTGATCAACGCCATCGTCACCCGGACTCGTTCGTTCGAGCAGGCCGACACCGACGAGTGGCGCGAAGCCCTGCTGATGGTCCCCGGTCTGCTCGATAAGGTCACGGTTCACCGCCCCGCCGACAAGGAGCGGGCGACCAAGCTCATCGCCGAACGAATGGGCGTCGACCAGGATGCCGATATCCGTCCCGGCCTGCTGGTCCAACTCGCCTTCGCGGCAGCGGACTTCGCCTTCCAGCAATGGGTGCGACAGTCCGGAAAGCCCTGGCCACTCGATCGTTACGTCACCGACGCCCTCGATGCGGTCAAAAGTCCGCACTGGAAACGGAGGTGAGCTGGTTCAGCGCCGCTGTAACGCTTCGGGATTGGCGATCCGGATGGGCGCCCCGTCCAGCCATGCCACCACTGATTCCACGGTGTCGGAGTAGAAGGCGCCCAGCATTTCGCGAGTGACATACCCCAGGTGAGGAGACAGGGTCACGTTCGCAAGTAGCCGCAACCGATGGTCTTTCGGCAGGGGCTCATCGTCATAGACGTCCAGCCCTGCTCCGGCGATGCGCCCGGCTTCCAGCGCAGCGATCAGGACGGCCTCGTCCACGATCGGACCCCTGGAGGTGTTGATCAAGTAGGCGTGTGGCTTCATCAGTGCCAGCTCGGCTTCGCCGACCAGACCTCGGGTGCGCTCAGAGAGCACCAGATGAATGGAGACCACGTCCGAAGATTCGAACAGCGACGCCTTCTCGACCCGGCGGGCGCCCACGCTCGCGGCGGCTTCCTCAGTGAGATTCTGGCTCCACGCAAGGACTTCCATACCAAACGCCGCGGCGTATTCGGCCATGCGCCTGCCGACTCTGCCCAGGCCGACGAGTCCGAGGGTCTTGCCGGACAACGTCATACCCGCGCTGCTCTGCCACCCGCCGGCGCGCATGTTCCGATGTTCTTCGGCAAGGTTGCGCACCGTCGCAATCATCAGCCCCCAGGCGAGCTCCGGGGTGGCGTCGCGCATGGACCTGAATCGGGGATGGGCGAAATCCGAATGCGCAACCAGAATTCCGCGTTCGCCGGCGGCGGCCGTGTCCAGGTTTGGCAGGCTCCGGCCGACGATCGTGATCAGCTTCAAGTCAGGCAGCCGCTCGATCAACGACCGCGGAAACGCCATCCGCTCACGCAGGGTGCACACCACGTCAAACGTCCGCAGTGCATCGGCCGCTTCGTCCTCGGACATGTGCCGGTCGAAAACGGTTACCTCCGCGCGTTTTTGCACCGGCGACCAGTCGGCAACCTGTAGGGCCACGCCGGCGTAGTCATCGAGAATCGCTACCTTGGGCATGCGGTCTCCCCCATCCAGTGCATGGCTCACTGCTGCATCGACCCTAACCGGCGGTCGACCACATGTGAGCGGATATGTTGCAGTTGGCACACGAACCGCGTATTCATCGGGTGGGACGCCGGATCGCTTTAGTTCTGTTCGGGGTGCTACGCGGTCACGACGTCGCGGATAGCGGCAAGCCGCCAAGTTCGTCCTCGGCATGGTGTTCCTCCCTGTGTGCGGCGTCTTCGCTGTCTGGGACGGCGTCCATCGAGGGTTGCTGTCGCTGATCGGAATGGGGATCGCGACGCTCGCCCTGGGGTTGCTGGCGTTACCGCTCGCGTCCGGGACTCTGAAATGGTTGTTGCGTCGGCTTCGCCGCTGAGCTCAACGAACGACCCGCGCCCGGGGAGTGATCGCCGGCGGATAGGGCAAATCGGTGCTGCTGTGCGGATCGACGTACACGGGGTGACCGAGATACGGGAAGGCGCGTTGCGGGCAGGCGGGCCGGTCGCAGATCTTGCAGCCGGCGCCGATCGGCACAATCGACTCGGCGTTGGTCGGATCGATGCCGACGGAGTAGATGAGTTTCGCGGCGTAAGCGACATCGCAGCCCAGCCCAATGGCGAAGCTCTTGTCCGGCCCGAGGTAACGGCTCGGCTCCGCTGTGGTGGTCCTGGCGATCCAGAAGTACGTGCGCTCATCGGGCATCTGCGCGACTTGCGTCAGAAACTGACCGGGCCGGGAGAACGCACGGTGGACCACCCACAGGGGGCAGTTCCCGCCGACGCGAGAAAAGTGAAATGCCGTGGCGGACTGGCGTTTAGAGATGTTCCCCGCACTGTCGGTGCGGACGAAGATGAACGGGACGCCTCGGGCGTTCGGGCGTTGCAGGGTGGACAGCCGGTGGCAGATCGTTTCGAACCCCACCTCGAATCGTCTTGTCAGCTGGTCGATGTCGTAGCGGACGCTCTCGGCGGCCTCGAGGAACCTCAGGTAGGGCAACAGCAGTGCGCCGGCGAAATAGTTGGCCAGACCGATGCGGGCCACGCCCCGCGCATCGTCGCTGAGCTGATCGTCGCCGGCGATGATCCCGGTGATCAACCGCGCTTGGGTCAGCAGCGCGATCTGGGTGGCGAGCTGAAAGGCACGCTGGCCGGGGTGAAGCCAACGGGCCAAGTACAAGGTCTTCGATTCCGGCACAAACAGTCTTTTGGCGTTGGGATCTAACGCCCGGCCGTCGTCGATCACCACCGCGACGCCGAGCTTGCCGGCGAGCAGCTCCGCCAGCTGGCCGTCGAGACCGCCAACGCGCAAATTGTTTTCGTTGAACAGGTCTTCGGCCGCGACATCCAGTTCACCGATGTAGTTCTTGCGGTCGTAGAAGAAGTCACGGACCTCTTCGAAAGGCATTGGCTGCTGGGACATTGCCGACATGTCGACGTTGGCGCGACTGTGCAACGCTTCGAGATCTGCGGTCGTGTCGTGCAGCCGCCGGTGCAGATTGACCAGCGTCTGACCGACCGCCGGCATGCGGGCCACGAGCTCCTCGACTTGCGCGGCGGTGGCGGACGTGTCGGCAAGAACCTCCCGCAGGTCCGACACCAGGCGGGCATCGGAATCCGGCGCAAAGTAATGCGCTGGCAACTCGAACCGCTCGGTGAGGGTGAGTAGCACCGGAACCGTGATCGGGCGCTGATCGTTTTCGAGCTGGTTGACGTAGCTGGTCGACAGTCCCAGGACGCGCGCCAGCGCCACCTGGGTCAGCCCCCGCTCCTCGCGCAAACGCCGTAGCCGTGGGCCGGCGAACATCTTCGCCACCCGTCACACGGTACCCCCGCCCCTTTCACAACTTTCGCAAAATTCGGCGGACAAGGACACACAATTACGCTTTTACAGCGGATTTACCTCGTAACCCGCTTTGCGTACTGTGCGGCTTATGCGGATTCATGACGTTCGAGCCCGGCGCAGCGCCGACCACTTCCCGCGTAATGAGCACCTGGCATGGAAGATCGCCGAGGTCGCAGCCGACCCGGTCGCCGTGCCCGCGGACACCGAGGCCATGGTGATCAACCGCATCATCGACAACGGCGCGGTTTCGGCCGCCTCGGTGACGCGCCGTCCGATCGCCGCCGCCCGCGCCCAGGCACAGGCACACCCCAATTCCTTCAAGGGCGCCAAGGTTTTCGGTATCCAAGGCGACTACTCGCCGGAATGGGCGGCCTGGGCCAACGGCGTGACCGTGCGCGAATTGGACTTTCACGACACCTTCTTGGCCGCCGAGTACTCCCATCCGGGCGACAACATCCCTCCATTGGTGGCCGTTGCGCAGCATCTCGGGATCAGCGGAGCCGACCTGATCCGCGGCATCGCAACCGGTTACGAGATACAGATCGATCTGGCCAAAGGAATCTGCCTGCATGAACACAAGATTGACCACGTCGCCCACCTCGGTCCGTCGGTGGCCGCCGGACTCGGCACCATGCTGCGTCTGGATAAAGAAATTATCTACCAAGCGATCGGGCAGGCGCTGCACTTGACGACATCCACCCGTCAGTCACGCAAGGGCCTGATCTCCAGCTGGAAGGCGTACGCGCCCGCCTGGGCCGGCAAGGTCGCCATCGAGGCCGTCGACCGCGCCATGCGCGGCGAGGCCGCACCCGCACCGATCTGGGAGGGCGAGGACGGGGTGATCGCGTGGCTGCTCTCGGGTCCCGAGCACACCTATCACGTCCCGCTGCCCGAAGCCGGGGAACCCAAGCGCGCCATTCTGGAGAGTTACACCAAGGAGCACTCGGCCGAATATCAGAGCCAGGCGCTGATTGATTTGGCCCGCCGGATGCGCGAAAGCATCGGCGATCTGGACCAGATCGCGACGATCGAGCTGCACACCAGTCATCACACCCATCACGTGATCGGCACCGGAGCAGGCGATCCGCAGAAATTCGATCCGGATGCCTCGCGCGAAACGCTGGACCACTCGGTGATGTACATTTTCGCCGTCGCGTTGCAGGACGGAACCTGGCACCACGAAAGGTCTTACGCACCGGAGCGGGCGCACCGGCCCGATACTGTCGAACTGTGGCACAAGGTTTCCACGGTCGAAGATCCCGAATGGACCCGGCGCTACCACTCCGCCGACCCCGCGGCGAAGGCGTTCGGCGCGCGCGCTGACGTCACCCTCAAAAGCGGTGAGATCATCGTCGACGAGATCGCCGTCGCCGACGCGCATCCCCTGGGGGCGAGGCCGTTTGAGCGCGAACAGTACATCGGAAAGTTCACCGAACTGGCCGAGGGTGTGGTCAACGACCCCGAGCAGCAGCGCTTCCTGTCGGCGGCCGAAGCCCTTTCGGACCTGCAGGCGGGCGCTCTGGGTGCACTCAACATCACGGTCGCCCCGCCGGTGCTCGCCCACTCGCCGACGATTCCCTCGGGGATCTTCTGATGACCGTGCTGATCGGCAGTGTCGCGCCCACGGCGACCAAGCGGGCTCAATTCCGCGCCGGACTGGAAAGTGGCCGGCTTCAGTGTTTTCCGGGTGTCTTCTCGCCGTTGGTGGCGAAGCTGGTCGCCGAGCTCGGGTTCGACGGGGTGTACGTGTCCGGGGCAGTGCTGTCGGCCGACCTTGGTCTGCCCGACATCGGCCTGACCACCCTGACCGAGGTCAGCGCCCGCGGCGCACAGATCGCCGCGGTCACCGACCTGCCCACCCTGATCGATGCCGACACCGGATTCGGTGAGCCGATGAACGCCGCGCGCACCGTGACCGTGCTGGAGGACGCCGGGCTGGCCGGCTGTCACCTGGAGGACCAGGAAAACCCCAAACGGTGTGGGCATCTCGACGGCAAAGCCGTAGTGCCCGTCGGCGAGATGATCAAACGCCTGCGGGCCGCCGTGGCAGCCCGCAGGGACCCGAACTTCATCATCTGCGCCCGTACCGATGCCGCCGGGATCGAGGGGGTGCCCGCGGCGATCGAGCGCGCGAAGGCCTACGCCGACACGGGCGCCGACCTGATTTTCACCGAAGCCCTGCACACACCAGCGGAATTCGAGCGATTCCGCGCCGCCGTGGACACGCCGTTGCTGGCCAACATGACCGAGTTCGGCAAGTCGGATCTCTTGACTGCCCAACAACTGTGCGACATCGGCTACAACGTCGTGATCTACCCGGTGACCACGTTGCGGTTGGCCATGCACGCGGTCGAGGTCGGTCTTCGTGAAATCGCCGAGAAGGGAACACAATCCGGTCTTTTGGGCCGGATGCAACACCGCAGCCGACTCTACGAGCTCCTGCACTACGCCGATTACAACCAATTCGATTCCGATATCTACAACTTCGGCCCCCAAGGAGTCGTGCAATGAGCACCTTCGAAGACAACCAACCCCGCATCTACAAAGGCCTGGCCGGTGTCGTCGTCGACACCACGGCCATCTCCAAGGTGGTGCCGGAGACCAACTCCCTGACCTACCGCGGGTACGCGGTCCAGGACCTGGCGGCGAACTGCAGCTTCGAACAGGTCGCCTACTTGCTGTGGCACGGTGAACTCCCCGAGGACCAACAGCTTGCCCTCTTCACCCAGCGGGAACGGGCGGCCCGGCGGCTGAACCGAACCCAGCTCTCCTTGCTGACCAAATTGCCCGAGACCTGCCATCCGATGGACGTGGTGCGGACCTTCATCAGCTCCATGGGTGCCGAGGACCCGGACGAGGACGACAACAGCCCAGCGGCCAACTACGCCAAGGCGCTGCGGATGTTCGCAGTGCTGCCCACCATCGTCGCCGCCGACATGCGCCGCCGGCGCGGCCTGGACCCCATCGCCCCGCACAGCCACATGAACTACGCGCAGAATTTCCTGCACATGTGCTTCGGTGACGTCCCCGAGCAGGTTGTCGTTGACGCCTTCGAGCAGTCGATGGTCCTCTATGCCGAGCACAGCTTCAACGCGTCGACCTTCGCAGCCCGGGTGGTCACCTCTACCCAGTCCGACATCTACAGCGCGGTCACGGCCGCCATCGGCGCGCTCAAAGGCCCGCTGCACGGGGGCGCCAACGAAGCCGTCATGCATGACATGCTCGACATCGGTACCGCCGACAAAGCCGCGGAATGGCTGCGGGCCAAGCTGAATCGCAAAGACAAGATCATGGGCTTCGGCCACCGGGTCTACAAAAACGGCGACTCCCGGGTGCCGACCATGAAGGAGGCCCTCGAACGCGTCGCAGCGGCTCGCGACGGCCAGAAGTGGCTCGACATTTACGAAGTCCTGGAGAAGAGCATGGCCGAGACCAATGGCATCAAACCCAACCTGGACTTCCCCACCGGACCCGCCTACCACCTGATGGGCTTCGACATCGGCACCTTCACACCGATCTTCGTGATGAGCCGGATCACGGGGTGGACGGCCCACATCATCGAGCAGACCGCGTCCAACGCATTGATCCGTCCGCTCAGCGAGTATGTCGGACCACCGCAACGCGCTCTATCGTAAATACCGTGTTTGCGAAGGTACTTGTCGCCAATCGCGGGGAGATTGCGATCCGCGCGTTCCGTGCGGCCTACGAGCTGGAACTGGCCACCGTTGCGGTCTATCCCTACGAGGACCGCAATTCCCTGCATCGGTTGAAGGCCGACGAGTCCTACCAGATCGGTGAGGAGGGCCATCCGGTTCGCGCTTACCTGTCGGTCGACGACATTGTCGCGACTGCACAGGCTTGCGGAGCGGATGCCGTTTACCCCGGCTATGGCTTCCTGTCGGAGAATCCCGATCTGGCGGCGGCGTGCGCGGCGGCGGACATCACCTTCGTCGGCCCGAGCGCGGAGGTGCTCGAGCTCACGGGCAACAAGTCGCGGGCGATCGCGGCCGCGCGGGCGGCGGGTCTTCCGGTGTTGGCCTCCTCGGCGCCCTCGACATCGGTGGACGAGCTGCTGGCGGCCGCCGAGTCGATGACGTTCCCGCTGTTCGTCAAGGCGGTCGCCGGCGGCGGCGGACGCGGGATGCGCCGGGTGGCCGACCCGGCGTCGCTGACCGAGGCGATCGAGGCGGCCAGCCGCGAGGCCGAATCCGCGTTCGGGGACGCCTCGGTATTTCTCGAGCAGGCGGTGATCAATCCGCGCCACATCGAGGTGCAGATCCTGGCCGACACCCAGGGCAACGTCATTCATCTCTACGAGCGGGATTGCAGTGTGCAGCGCCGGCACCAGAAGGTAATCGAGATCGCACCGGCACCCAACCTGGACCCGGCACTGCGCCAACAGATTTGCGCAGACGCGGTGACCTTCGCGCAGAGCATCGGCTATACGTGCGCCGGCACGGTCGAATTTTTACTCGATGAACGCGGCGATCACGTGTTCATCGAGATGAACCCCCGCATCCAGGTGGAGCACACGGTCACCGAGGAGATCACCGACGTCGACCTGGTGTCGGCACAGCTGCGCATCGCCGGCGGCCAGAGCTTGGAAGATATTGGTTTAAGCCAGGATTCGATTGTTCCGCACGGCGCGGCGTTGCAGTGCCGGATCACCACCGAGGATCCGGCGAACGGTTTCCGCCCGGACACCGGCCGGATCACCGCCTATCGAACCCCGGGGGGCGCGGGAATCCGGCTGGACGGCGGCACGACGCTGGGCGCGGACATCAGCGCGCACTTCGACTCGATGCTGATCAAGCTGACCTGCCGTGGCCGCGATTTCGCCACGGCGGTGCGCCGGGCGCGACGCGCGGTCGCCGAGTTCCGCATCCGCGGTGTCTCGACAGGTATCCCGTTCCTGCAAGCGGTCCTGGATGATCCTGACTTTCAGGCCGGCCGCATCACGACGTCATTCATCGAGGAGCGCCCGCAACTGCTCACCGCGCGCAGCTCCGCAGACCGTGGCACCAAGATCCTCAACTACCTGGCCGATATCACCGTCAATCAGCCACACGGCGAGCGACCCTCGGCGGTATACCCGCACGACAAGCTGCCCGACATCGACCTGTCGGCGACTCCGCCGTCGGGTTCCAAGCAGCGTTTGACCGAACTCGGACCGGAGCGGTTTGCGGCCTGGCTGCGGGAGTCACGCGGCGTCGGCGTCACGGATACCACGTTCCGCGACGCGCACCAGTCCCTGCTGGCCACGCGGGTCCGCACCAGCGGCATGATCAAGGTAGCGCCGTATATCGCCCGGACCACACCACAGCTGCTGTCGATCGAGTGCTGGGGTGGTGCGACTTACGATGTGGCGCTGCGGTTCCTGAAGGAAGACCCCTGGGAGCGGCTGGCAACGCTGCGTGAGGCGTTGCCCAATATCTGCCTGCAGATGCTGCTACGCGGACGCAACACCGTTGGCTACACACCCTACCCGGAAACAGTCACGACAGCCTTTGTCGAGGAAGCGACCGCGACGGGTATCGACATCTTCCGGATCTTCGATGCGTTGAACAACGTCGACTCGATGCGACCGGCCATCGACGCGGTGCGCGACACCGGGGCCGCGGTCGCCGAGGTGGCGATGTCCTACACCGGTGATCTCAGCGATCCGGCCGAAAAGCTGTACACGCTGGACTATTACCTGAAGCTGGCCGAACAGATCGTCGAAGCGGGCGCACACGTGCTGGCGATCAAGGACATGGCCGGGTTGCTGCGGGCACCCGCGGCGTCGACGCTGGTTTCGGCGCTCAAGTCGCGGTTCGACCTGCCGGTACACGTGCATACCCACGACACCCCAGGTGGGCAGCTGGCAACCTACGTGGCGGCCTGGCACGCCGGCGCCGACGCCGTCGACGGCGCCGCGGCGCCGCTCGCGGGAACCACCAGCCAGCCCGCGCTTTCGTCGATCGTGGCCGCCGCGGCCAACACGGCCTACGACACCGGTTTGTCGCTGCCGGCGGTATGCGACCTGGAGCCGTACTGGGAGGCACTCCGAAAGGTGTACGCTCCCTTCGAATCCGGGCTCCCCTCCCCGACCGGGCGCGTCTATCACCATGAGATCCCCGGCGGCCAATTGTCGAACCTGCGCCAGCAAGCCATCGCACTGGGGCTCGGTGATCGGTTCGAGGACATCGAAAACGCCTACGCCGGAGCCGACGCCATCCTGGGCCACCTCGTCAAGGTCACCCCGTCCAGCAAGGTCGTCGGCGACCTGGCGCTGGCATTGGTGGGAGCGGGCGTCAGTGCGCAAGACTTCGCCGACGACCCCGCACGCTACGACATCCCGGATTCGGTCATCGGCTTCCTGCGCGGAGAGCTCGGTGACCCGCCGGGTGGCTGGCCGGAGCCATTGCGCACCAAGGCGTTACAAGGCCGCGAACCGGTCAAGCCGGAGCAGGAGCTGTCGGCCGACGATGAAAAGGCATTGGCCACGCCGGGCGGCGACCGCCAGGCGGCGCTGAACCGGCTGCTGTTCCCCGGTCCGGCCAAGGAACTCGAGGACCACCGCGAGACATATGGCGACACGTCCGGACTGAGCGCCAACCAGTTCTTCTACGGGTTGCGCCAGGGCGACGAACATCGCGTGGAGCTGGAGCGTGGCGTGGAGCTGCTGATCGGCCTGGAGGCCATCTCCGATGCCGACGAACGCGGCATGCGCACCGTGATGTGCATCCTCAACGGCCAGCTACGACCCGTCGTGGTGCGTGACCGCAGCATCGCCTCGGATGTGCCCGCCGCCGAAAAGGCCGATCGCGCAAACCCGGACCACATCGCCGCCCCCTTTGCCGGCGTCGTGACGGTGACCACCGATGTCGGCGAGGAAGTCGAAGCCGGCCAGACCATCGCGACGATCGAAGCGATGAAGATGGAGGCCGCCGTCACCACCTCCAAGGCCGGTAAGGTCGCGCGAATCGCGGTCTCACGTACCGCGCAAGTGGAGGGCGGCGACCTCTTGGTCGTGATCGACTAGCGGCGATCGCAAGCGCGGCCGTGGCGATCGCAAGCGCGGCCGTGGCGATCGCAAGCGCGGCCGTGGCGATCGCAAGCGCGGCGTAGCCGGGCGCAGCGGGTCGCCACTACAGGCCGAAGCCGGGCGCAGCCGGTCGCCACTACAGGCCGAAGCCGGGCGAAGCGGGTCGCCGCCATCAACCGAGGCTGCTCGTGATCAACGCAGCACGCGCCAGTGTCTGCTCGGCCTGCTTCACGTGGGCTGCGTCGACAAGGACGCCGTTCACCCCGACGGCGCCGCGTCCGTTGGCTTCAGCTTCCCGGTAGGCAGCGACATTGGCTTGCGCCCGGGCGATTTCGTCGGCGGTCGGGGCATAGACCTCGTTAGCGACGGGCACCTGGTCGGGGTGGATGGCCCACTTGCCGGTGTAGCCGAGCAGCGACGCGCGACGCGCGTCCCGTTCGTATCCCGACAGGTCCCGGTAGTCGGGATACGGCGCATCGATCGCGTCGATGCCGGCGATGCGGGCGGCCACGATCACCTTGTTGCGCGCGTAAGCCCAGAATTCGCCAGGATATTCGCCGAGCGGGACGAAGTTGGTGTCCACCCGGGCGCCCTGCGACAGCGAGAAGTCACCCACGCCGAAGATCAGGGCATCCAGCCGGGGGCTGGCCGCCGCGATCTCTTCGGCGTTAGCCAGGCCTTCCACCTCCTCGATGAGTACCTCGAGCCGAATGCGGTCCCTCAACCCGAGTTTCGCCTCCAGCTGGGTGAGCAGCACATCCACCCACCAGATGTCGCGGGCCCTGCGGACTTTGGGGATGATGATGGTGTCGAGGTTCTGGCCGGCCCTGGTCACCACATCGATGACGTCGTCGTGGCACCACCGGGTGTCCAGGCCGTTGATCCGGATGGCACGGGCGGTGCGACCCCAGTCGATATCGTTGAGCGCGGAGATCGCTTTGACGCGCGACTCCTCCTTGAACGCCACGGGCACCGCGTCCTCGAGATCGAGGAATACGAGATCGGCGCCACACCGGGCACCCTTTTCGAACATGTTGTCGTTGCTCGCGGGTACAGCGAGTTCGGAACGCCGGAGAAGATCAGTCACCAGTGAGCCTCTTTCTGTCACAACACGCCGCGGGCGCGCAGGTCGTCAATGTCGTTGGCAGTCAATCCGAGTAGCTCGCCGTAGACTTCGGCGTTGTGCTCACCGAGACGGGGCCCGAGATGGCCGACCGTCCCGGATACCGATGAGAAACGTGGAACGGGAGCCTGTACCGTCATCGCCCCGAGCTGCGCATCGTCGACGGAGATGAACACCTCCCGATGCGCCAGCTGATCGTCGGCGACCAGATCGGCGATGTCATAGACCGGGGCCGCGGCCACCTCGTGCGCGTCGAAGACCACCATCGCCTCCGAAAGTGTCTTCGAGGCAACCCAATCGGCAACCACCTCGTCGACCTCGCGGGCCCGGGCCAGCCTGCGCTGCGGGTCGGAGAAATCCTCGTCTTCCAACAGGTCGTCGCGGCCGATCGCCCGGAACACCCGCAGGGCCAGCGCCGGCGAACTGCCCGACATGGCCAACCACCTGTCATCGGCCGTGCGATAGGTGTTGCGCGGGGCGGAGATATCCCACCTGTTACCGGACCGCTCGGGCACCAACCCCAACTGGTCATAGGCCAACAGAGTCTGTTCCAGCAGCCGGGCCAGCGGCTCGATCAGGTTGACGTCGATCAATTGCCCCGGCCCGCCGTGTACATCGCGGTGATACAGCGCCATCATCACCGCGTAAGCGGCGTTCAGCGATGCGACTCCGTCGGCCAACATGAACGGCGGCAGTGTGGGAGGACCGCCGGCCTGGCCGGTGATGTGCGCGAATCCGCTCATCGCCTCCCCCAGCGTGCCGAACCCCGGGCGCTGACTCTTCGGTCCGCTCAGTCCATAACCGGTGATGTGCAGCATCACAATCCGGTCGTTGACAGCGCGCAGGCTCTCATAGTCCAGGCCCCACTTGCGCAATGTCTGGGGACGGGTGTTGAAGATCGCCGCGTCGGCGTGCTCTATCAGACGACGCACCAACGCCTGCCCCTCGGGGCAGCGCAAGTCCAGCGTGATCGCACGCTTGTTGCGCGAAATCGACTTCCACATCAACCCGACTCCGTCGCGCTGATTGCCCCAGCCGCGGATCGGATCGCCATGGCGGGGTTCTTCAACCTTGATCACGTCGGCGCCGAACTCACCCAGATAGGTCGCCACGAGCGGCGCGGCGGCCAGCGTGGCGAGGTCAAGCACCCGCAGCCCGTCAAGCATTGGCACCGGCGGCCACCCGCGTGCTCGAAGGACGCTGCAGCCCAAGGTGTCCCCGTAGCGTCGACGACTCGTACTCGGAGCGGAACAACCCCCGGCGTTGCAGCTCCGGAACCACCATGCGCACAACGTCTTCGAATGCTCCGGGCAGATGCGTGGCGGCGAGGACGAATCCGTCGCAGGCACCGGTTTCAAACCAGTCCGCCATCTGGTCGGCGACCTGCTGGCCGGTGCCAACGAAGCGCGGTCCCTGCAGCAGTGTGGCCCGATGGTTGGCGAGGTCACGCAACGTCACAGGGCGGCCCCCGCCCTCAGAAGAAATATGGGCGCGAAGGTTCTGCACCAGCCCGCGGATACCCGAGACCGAGGCGAGCAGTTCATCGGTAATCGGGTCGTCGAGATCGTGTTGCGCGAAGTCGTAATTCATCAATTCCGACAAAAGCGTCAGGGATGCCATGGGATGAACCAGATCGGCGAGGAACATGGCTTCGCGCTCCTTGGCGTGGGCTTCCGACTCGCCGACGACCGCGTATGCCATGGGGCAGATGCGAACCGCGGCGGGATCGCGGCCCGCGGCGGCGATCCGGTCCTTTTGATCGGAGTAGTTGCGTCGCGCGACATCGATACCCGGATCGCCGGTGAAGATCAATTCGGCCCACCGAGAAGCGAATTCGCGTCCCCGGCCCGACGAGCCGGCCTGGATGATGACCGGTCGGCCCTGCGGGGTCCGCGGCACCGTCAACGGGCCGCGGGCGGAGAAGAACTGGCCAACGTGACCGAGCTCGTGCACCTTTGCGGGGTCCGCATACTGACCGGACACCCGATCGTGCAGGACGGCGTCGTCCTCCCAGGTGTCCCACAGGCCGGTCACGACGTCCATGAATTCGTCGGCGCGGTCGTAGCGTTCGTCGTGGCCGAGGTGGGCGTCGACGCCGAAGTTCTGCGCTTCGCTGTCGTTGACTGAGGTGACCACGTTCCAGGCGGCGCGGCCGCCCGACAGGTGATCGAGCGAGGCGAAGGTTCTGGCGACGTGGAAGGGCGCGTAATACGTCGTCGAGTAGGTGGCACCCAGCCCGATTTTCGAGGTGGCCTGCGCAAGCACACCGAGGATCACACCCAGATCCAGCTTGACCGGGCGGGCGCCGTAGTGGACCGCTTCGTCCACCGAGCCGCTGTATACCCCCGGCATCGCCAGGCGATCGTCGAAGAACATCAGGTCGAAGCAGCCCTCTTCGAGCTGGCGACCGATCTTGGCGTAGTAGGAGGCGTCCAGGTATCGGTGTTCGGTTGCGGGGTGGCGCCACGAGCCGGCGTAGACGGAAGTGCTGCCGGCCTGCATAAAGGCGACCAGGGCCATCGTGTCGGTGCGCATGTTTGAAACGTAACATCTGATATTTCAGATATCAAACGCTAGATCTGTCGTTTGGTATTATCTGCCGGTGGCTGCGATCGACATCTCCGGAACCGTTCGGGAGCGTGCCGCCCGCGAACTCCGTGACCGGATTCTCACCGGCGTCCTGCCCGCCGGATCACGAGTGGACCTCGATGCCATCACCGAGGAATTCGCGACCAGCCGGACGCCGGTGCGAGAAGCGCTGCTGGAGCTGTCCTTTGAAGGCCTGGTCCGAGTCGCCCCGCGCAGTGGCGTCACGGTGCTCGGGATCAGCCCGGACGACGTCCTGGACAGCTTCACCATTCTCGGTGTGTTGACCGGACAGGCCGCGGCGTGGGCCGCCGGGCGGATCGAGGCGCAAGAGCTCGCGACGCTGCGCGAACTCGCGGCCGATGTCGTGGCGCGAGCGGGCGACGACAGCATTGGCGAGGCCAACTGGCATTTCCATCAGATGATCCACCGGGCCGCACACTCACCCCGGTTGCTGAACCAGATCAAGCAGGTCGCCCGCGTGGTGCCCAGCAATTTCCTCACCCTGTTCCCCGAGCACGAGAAGCACTCACTCGACGAGCACCAGGAGTTGCTGGACGCTCTCGATGACAAGGACGCCGAGCGGGCGCGAACTATCGCCGAACGGCACGTCTTGGATGCCGGGCGATCGCTGGCCGATTGGCTAGAGCAACGTCGCGACGGTTAGCCGGTAACGTCGGCCGGGTTAACCCCCACCGCCACCGGCTCCCCCGCCGGCGCCACCAGCGGCGCCGCCCCCGCCGGGGGTGCCGCTTTCGCCGCTCCCGCCGTACGGCACTTGGGGAACAGGCGCTGGGGGCGGGGGCGCTGGAGCCGAACTGGATGTGGGTGCCGGCGGCGCCTCAGGAGCGTTGGCCGATGCAGTCGTGCCGGCACCCCAGCCGACAGCGAGCGCCAACAGCGCGGTGCCGCCGGTCAAAGCCATGGTCTTCGTTGCGTCAGATCTCATCCGATCTCCCTTTGCGTGTCTTACTTGGCCTCAAGCTCACGTACCCGTAATCCGGGTTCGCAATCGGGAGTTCAGGATTCGACACCGTCAGGCGAGGGCGGGCAAAACCTTATCGGTGAGCAACTGGACCGACTTCCATGCTTCGTCGACCGGCATGCCGCCGACCAGGGGGTGCATGACGAGCGGGCCGTAATTCTCCGCGTCACGCACCTCCGCGATCAGCTGATCGGGAGTAAGGAACCGGTATCGTCCCGATGCCCTGACCTGGTCGAGAGTCTGAACACCCGGCAAGTGCATCAGCGAACGCTGGTCGGTCGACCATCGCCCGTAAGTGACTGCCTCCCAGAGGATGTGCTCACCGAGCTGGGCCCATGCCCGGTCCGGATCCTCGTGCAGGTAGATCATGCCGCGGTTGATGGGCCCCGGCATGAGGATGAACGCAGGCATGCCGGCCTGGACGCACAGCTCGCGGTAGTAAGCGGCGACGTCGGGCAGGTGATCGGCCAGGCTGAGTGGCAGCCGGAACCGGGCCGCGCGGCGCGCCGTGACACGAGCACCGCCACCGACGTAGAGCGGCGGGTGCGGCCGCGTCCAGGTGCCCGTACCGATTCCGTTTTCCGGGGCATCACCGGACCAGACGGCCAGCATTCGTTCGAGCAGGTTGTCCATCAGTGCACCACGCCGGTCGAAATCGGCTCCGACAGCGTCGTACTCAACCGTGCGATACCCCAGCCCCACCGTGGTGTGCAGGCGGCCGCGGCTCATGTTGTCCACCAGTGCGATGTCTTCGGCAAGTCGCACCGGATTCCACAGCGGCCCCAGTGCGCAATCCACGCTCGCGATCAGTGTCGACGTCCGGGCCAAAAACATTGCCGCGGCCATGATCGGATTGCAGCTCCACCCGTGCCCGGTCGCGTGATGCTCGTCGACGCTGATGGACGTGATGCCGTGAGACTCACCCCACTGCCCCATCTCGAGCGCCGCGGACAGGAGCTTGCCCTGCGTGCGTGGATCGCCTTGGGGGGAGGCGAAGTTGAAGCGCAGCACCGTCAAGCGCATGTGCGGCCCCGTCTCACTGTGCTTCCGGGGCGGCCGCCGCCTGCAAGAAGGCTGGAAAGTCCGGGAACAGTGCGCGGTCGACGATCTCGATGCGGGTTCCCGCCGCGTCGACGTAGTAGGCGAAGAGTGCCAGATCCGGTGGAGCGGTGTCGGCAGTCGCTTCAAAGGTGAAACCGTTGTCTTCCAATGCCTTGGCGCTCTGGGCCAAGTTGTCCGTCCAGTAGCCAAGATGGTGAATCGCGTTGCCGGGAGCCGCCGTCCAGGCCGTTCCCGGCACCTCCTTGATCAGTTCGAGGTGCGGAGCCTGCAGCGAATAGACGAAAGTCGAAGTCACCTCTTGTGTTCCGCTCGTAGTGCGAAACGGCAAGGTGTAACTCATCGGGGTGATCCACCGGTAGCCGGCCATCGCACTCAGGCGGGCCATCGCCGCGTCGAGGTCGGACACGATGATGCCGGTGTGATAGAAGTCCTCGGGTCGCAGTACGAATGCCGTCATGAATTCCTCGCTATCTGGTTGCGCAGCCAGGCACTTTCCCAGAAGTTCGTGCTGCTGGCGAGAAGTTTTTCATGGGCATCCCGCAAGACGTCGTGAGCCCCCGGGTGGTCCGCCGGGACAAGCTGGGCAAGGTGAATGGCCTGCAGTGCACGATCGGCGTCAAGGTGAGCCCGGGCCCGCTTCAGTAGCGCATCGGCGCCGGCCAGCTCGACCACATCGGCGGCGACGGAATCGAATCCGACCGGGTAAAGCTCGGTGGTCGATTCGTGGTGGAACCACCCCGAGTAGTTCTCCCAGACGGCCCGCACATCCCAGGCGACTTTGCCGTAGCCCTGGCCCACTTCGTATTCCGCGGGCAGCGCGATTTCGCGCATCAATGTGCGAACGTCTGTGCCGGCGTTCATCCCCGCGACGGTCTGATCATGGATGTACTGGATGGCGTTGCGCAGCCGGGTCAGCTCTTGGTTGATGCGCTCGGCGCCCTTGACCGGCTCGAAGTGGCCTGTCACCAGCAGGTCGGCCTGCAGGTCGCGGACCCTGTCCACCGACGCGATGGCCGTCAATGCGTCCCGATACCGATCGCCGCGCATGGTGACCAGGTTGGGAATGTGCCCGATCAGCGGTCCAAAGGTATTTCCACACAGGCAGATTCGTTCCGCCGGTAGCCAGACGACCAGGGAATCGGTGGTCTCCCCGCCCGGCACCGAAATCAGTTCCATCCGCCGGCCACCGACCTCCAGACAGAGGCTGTCCTCGAAGTCGATGTCGACGTCGGGCACGCTCTGACCGGCCAGCCGCGAAGTACCCAGGCGCCGTTGGATGGCCTGGATGCCGCTGGCCAGGGTGTCTTTGAATGCGAACGCGCTGCGGCTGGCACGGTACGGAATCAGGCGCTCGTTGTCGTCTCGCCAGGTTTTCCAGTTCGCTTGTGCGACAACGATTGTCTCGGGATCGCGCACGCTGTCCAGGCCGCCGACATGATCCACGTGGCCCTGCGTGAAGATGATGTAGCGCACCGGTGACGAGTCGACGGCGTCGAAGTTGGCCCGATGTACCGGCCCTTCGAAACCCATCCCGGTGTTGACGATCACCCGACCCTCGGTGGTGGTGAGCAGATACGAGTTGGACAAGCCTGGCGAGCACCACAGGCCCGGGGCGATGTGCTCGGCCTTCTCGGCGGACGCCGGGCGCATCGCGTCGGCGCCCGGCCTGCTCCGATAGAGAGGTTCGGACATCGCTGGTGACTCCTTTATTCGGGACGGACGTCGAACTTGTCGAAGTAGAAGCCGAAACGACCACGCAGTTCGTCGGGCGAGGTGCCGAAATGCCGCGCCAGCTCATAGTGGATACGGCCATGTTTGCCCCGCGGATTGCCGTCCAGGTAGCGCTGGAAGCGTTCGCGCACCTTGGACGGCAATTCGACGCCGGCGCACTGGTACAGCCGCTCGAGCACGGGCATCTCGTTGCCGTCCAACTGGTGGAAGTTGATGTCGATACTGCGTTCGGCCGCCACCAGGTCGCGGTCACGCACGCACGCGCTGAGCAGGCGGTGCACGCGGTCGCTCCAATAGTTCAGCAGCCACTGCGGGTCAATGCTGTTTCGGCGCAACCGATCCGAGTAGGCCATCATGGTGATCGCCGACTGGATCACCGCGACGGGATCGCGGTGGGTGAAAGCCACTGTCGCGTCCGGGAACGTCTGCATCAAGGGGCCGAGTTGCTCGCAGTGCTGCGGACTCTTGAGGACCCACGTCCGCGGCCCGCGCAGGAAGGTCAGCGCCTGTAGCACCTTCTTCATGTACCCGTAGTGCCGGGTTTGGTCGAGGCCCAGATAGAAGTCACGCCAATCGGGCACCCGTGCATGCCATTCCAGCACATATGAGGCCAGGTCGAGGTCGAGAAGCTCCACTTCCTCCTCGATCGCCTCGGGGAACCGATCGTGCATCGCGGCCACCACGGGCGCGCTCACCATCAGGGCGTCGTGTTCGGCTTTGGCGCGCGCGTAGCGGGGATCAACACCGGAAATGTCGGGGCCTTGCCCCAGCGCGGGGATGGGATCCTGACTCTCCCAATACGGCAGGGCACGCCGACGTGGGTCGGAAGCAATGAGATTCACCAAATGGGTGGTGCCCGAACGCGGCATCCCGACGACGATGAATGGCTTCTCGATCGGGATGGACTCGATTTCGGGGTACCGCAGGACGAGGTTGGTGAGCGATATCCGGTTGCGCAGCAGGCGCACGATTCGCTGGCGCAGCGAACCGCGGGTGAGCTGGCGCAGGCCCTCGTCGGACTCGATCGCGGCGACATGCACTCGCAGGCGGTCAGCGAAGCCGTCGGTGTCGTCGAGGTCGGCGGCTCCGGCTGGCAGGCCGGTCTGCTCGATGGCCTCAGTGAGCATCCGGTCGATGTCGAGGTCGACGGGCTTGACTTCGGTGAATTCCAGGATCTGACGCTGCACGTCGGTCAGTTGGGGCGCGGTCAAGTCGTCGAAGTCGATGTCGTCAACCGCAGAACCCACCACAACCCCTGTTCGCCGCGTCAGGTGAGAAATATGACACAGACGCTAGCCGCGGCGGAGATCCGTCGTGCATCCACCCGGCGCTACAGATTGGCCAGATCGTCGGGCACGTCGACCTTGTGTTCTTGCAGCGCCTCCAGGGGCACCACTTCCAGGGTGCTCTCGTGAGTGGCCGCCAACACCACCGGCGCGGCGCATCCGTCGTGGTGAGCGCGCAGCCAGTTCAGCGCGGTCACGCACCAGCGATCCCCCGGCAGCAGGCCGGGGAACCGGTACTCGGGCACCGGCGTCAACAGGTCGTTGCCGATGGAACGCTGGTGTTCCAGGAATTCGGCGGTCATCACCGCGCAGATCGTGTGCCGCCCAAGGTCCTGAGGGCCGGTCGAGCAGCAGCCGTCGCGGTAGAAGCCGGTCAGCGGGTCTGTGCCGCAAGGTTCCAGCGGACCGCCTAACACATTTCGATCAGGCACCCGTTCAGTATTGCGCCCTCAGGGGTGAAGTTTGAAGGGATTTTGCCGACTGCATCGTCGGGTTTTCGTGTACGGGTGCCGTCAGCCGCCGGTGTGGACGCCGGGACATCGGACGTGTTAACTCGACCTGGTGTCGACGCCGCCCGATCAACCTGGAAATCCACCCGGTGAGCCACCCTGGGGATGGCAGCCGCCCGGTTACGGACCACAGTCGAATCCGCACATCCCACCGCCGCCGCCGGGATACCCGCCCCCGCAGCCTTATCCCGGGCACTCCGGCTATCCGGGGTACCCCGGTTACCTGGGATATGTTGACCCGCAGGCACCATATGGCCGCGATCCGGCTACCGGGCTGCCGCTGTCGGACAAGTCCGCCACCACGGCCGGCTTGCTTCAACTGTTCCTCGGCATGTTCGGCATCGGCCGCTTCTACATCGACTCGACTCAGATCGCGGTTGCGCAGCTGTGCCTGGGTCTGTTCGGAGTTCTCTTCAGCCTGTTCTGTTTTCTGGGATTTCCGGTCCTGCTTGGCGTCATCGTCTGGGCCATCGTCGACGCGATCTTGATCTTCACCGGCAGCGTCAAAGACAACTACGGCCGCAAGCTGCGTTAGGCATCCGAGATTCGACAACGTTTTCGATTGTCCGGCAACGTGTTTGGTGCGCTGGGGCCAGATTTTAACCTTGACGGCTTCGCAACGGCCCGGGGCGCGCCGGTGGTGGCGGTCACGGATTGGTCACGATCGCGAGCGAAACTCGCCGCTCGATAGTGCCGACGACGAAGCTGTCGCGACGCGCTGAGTAAATCCCAGGGAAATCGTCCCGGAAACTTATCGTCACATCGTGGAACGACGTACGGCCCTGAAACTCCCCCTATTACTGGCGGCGGGCGCTGCAGTTGCCCGGATGCCACGGGCCTCCGCGGAAGAAGCGGGCCGATGGTCACCTGACCGCGCCAGCCGTTGGTATCAATCGCAGGGCTGGCTCGTTGGAGCAAACTACATTCCGGCGAACGCGATCAACCAGTTCGAGATGTTTCAGGCCGACTCTTTCGACCCGCGGCGCATCGATACCGAGCTCGGCTGGGCCCAGTTCTACGGCCACAACACCGCACGGGTGTTTCTTCATGATCAGCTGTGGGCGGCCGATCAACGCGGCTTTCAAACGCGCCTTGGGCAATTCGTCGACATCGCGGCGCGCCATCGCATCAAACCGCTGTTCGTTTTCTTCGACTCCTGTTGGGATCCGCAACCCCGCGCGGGACGCCAGCGCGCGCCGAGGCCCGGCGTGCACAACTCGGGCTGGGCCCAGAGCCCGGGCGCCGAACGCCTTGGTGATCCGAAGTACGTCCCGGTCATGCGCGACTACGTCACGGCGGTGATGACCCAATTCCGTAACGACGACCGGATTTTGGGTTGGGACCTGTGGAACGAGCCCGACAATCCCGCGCGCCAGTACCGCAACGTCGAACGAAGCGACAAGGAGCAGCTCGTCACCAACCTGCTCCCCCAAGTGTTCCGGTGGGCCCGGGCGGTGGAACCCAGCCAGCCGCTGACAAGCGGTGTGTGGCGCGGGGATTGGGGACAACCGCAGGGCCGCAGCGCGATCAGCGACATTCAGCTCGCCAACGCCGACGTGATCACCTTCCACTCCTACGCCGCGCCCGCCGGGTTCGAGAACCGGATCAACGAGCTCGCCCCGCTCGGCCGGCCGATCCTGTGCACGGAATACATGGCGCGCCCCCAGGGCAGCACCGTCGAATCAATCCTGCCCGTTGCGAAGCGCCACAACGTCGGCGCCATCAACTGGGGCCTGGTCGCCGGCAAGACCCAGACCTACTTCCCCTGGGACTCATGGGATCACCCTTATACCTCGGTCCCGAAGGTGTGGTTCCACGACCTGATCCGGCCCGAGGGACGGCCGTTCCAAGACATCGAAGCGCTGACGGTTCGAAAGCTGGCCGGCAGCCAAACCTGAATTGAGGTTGCGAGCTTCGTAACCTGAGCTGCAGACAATCAACAACACCGACCCGCCATAGACCTTCGGTAGTAGGGTTATACCTGCTCAGAAGGGGGCGGCGATGGTCGTCGGTGTGGGTCGGCTGCCGGTGGCTCCATGACGTGGAGAAATTTCACCGAAGCGGAGCTGATCGCGTCGGCCGGTGGCGATCCGTGGGCGATCAACCAGAGCCTGCAGGCGGGCAGCCCGTTTCAAATATCCCTGTTGGCGGAGGCCTTCCATGGTGCCGGTCGGCACACCGCCGAAGCTGACCACGCCTTCGAAGACGCGCGCAGACGTTTCGCCGCTGCCTGGAACCACCAGCAGGGTGGCCACCCGATCAATGACTCCGATGAAGTCCAACGGGTCACCAAATCCCTTGGTGCCCAGTCTGAACAACTGCCGAAGATCGGCGCCGATCTGGAGTCCATCGCCGCCGCCTTGGCCGACGCGCAAAAGCAAGGGACTCAAGAGATCGCCCTGCTGGACAGCGAGCTGCGGGGCCTCGACAGACTCATCGACGCGATAAACCAGGATTTGGGGCTCGGCCTCCCCCCGGCGGAACACGACAAATTAGAGAAGCTGAAGGACGCTGCGCACGCCCAGGCCGTGGACGATGTCCGCGAAGCCGTCAAGCAGATGAATTCAATTCGCAATGCCTACTCGGACACGTTGCGGAAGTCGATGAGCGCCCTGCATACCGACGGCTACGACATCCCGAAAGCCGTAGACGATTGGATCGAAAGCCCACTGAAACCCGGTGAGGTAAGAGATCTCGGGCAGATCGCCGGGACCGGCGGCATTCCCGGCATCCCAGGAATTGGGGCGGCCGACCTAGGGGAAGTCGTCGAGGTACCCGGGCAGCCCGGGAAGTTCCTCGCGATCTTCGGCGATTCGTTCTCCGGCAATAAGGTCGGGGACGGCGAGCACTATCGATCTGTCGCCGTTCCAGTGACCTTCGATGCTGATGGGCGCCCGCATTTCGGGGCCCCATTGACGGGCGCAAAAGGTAGTGGCCACGAGCTGTTTCCCATGCCAGCAGAGGCGGTCAAGGCCGGAATCAACGATACGTTGCCGGCCGGGACGATCACGCTCGGCGACAAAACGTACATGATGGTGACAGGCACTCAGGGTGACTTGAAGCCAGTGGCTTCGTGGCTGGTCGAAGTCAACGGTGACCCCGGTAAGGGGTGGGCCATGGTGCCGGGGTCGTATCGGGGCGCGGGCGACGCACCCACACAGGTCAGCGGCTACAAGGGCACCGACGGCAAGGTCTACATTGCCGCCGATTCCTTCGACCGCAGCCGAGGCATCACCATGTACCGTGCGGATCCCGGCAACGTGTTCGATCGTTCAACCTGGCAGCCTTGGAACGGGAACGACTGGGGAAAGCCCGGACAACAGGCCGTACAGGTAACCCCGAACCGTTACGGGGAGCTGAGCTTTCGAGAAATCGGCGGGAAGCCCGTCTTGTCTGGCTTCAACGTAGACGCGCATAAGGGAAGTATTGAAGTGCGGGTAGGAGCCAACCCGACCGAAATGTTCGGCGCTAACGTGCCCACGACCCTCGTTGCGCAGAATGGCGATCCAGGAGCCCCGAAGTTCATCCCACAACCGTACGGTGGATACATCCTGCCAGGATCAACGCTGGACGATTTGAAATTATTTGGCAGTCAATGGAATACGCTTAAAGATGCGAACGGCGTGCCGTTCGGTACTCCGTACAACACCCGAGAGTTTCAACTCAGCCCCTATCATTGACCTCCTGAACCGATTGGATGGATATGGTGATGAAGAAGCTGGTCGGCGTCACGACACTCGTCGGAGCTACGTTCTCAGTTGCCTGCACGGCGCATGCCGACCCACCTAGATTTCCCGATCTGAGCGCAGACGCGCCAGTGAACGTCCGCGATTACACGATCGACGTTCCCAACCCTGGCCGGCCGCCCCTGCCAACGGTGTATTTCCTCACTCCCGATGGGGTCGTCTGCAACTACATGCCTGATCAAGCACAGTGCACTGGAAATAACTTGCCCGCGGTCCCTCCCGCGCCTTCAAATCCCGATGCGGGAATCACGGGGGTCAATTGGATTGGAACCACTACTGGGCTGAAGCAGACGAATGAGGGTGAACCATCACGCGTGATTGACGGACACCCTGTCAAAACGCTTCCTCCGGGTCATTCCATCACCGTCAACGGCATCATCTGCGGGGTCGATAACTCAGGCACGACCGCGTGCAAAGACCCGCAAGGCCGTGGCTTCGTGCTGTCGCCCAAGGGATCTGGGTGGCTGCCCCACGTGTGAGGGCCGCTCGAGGGTGGCGGCACCGCTACCGGGCCGGCGAAGCGACCGGAGAGGTGGCAATCCGAAACCGCTTGGCCTAAAAGGTTTTACGACGCCGCGAAGTCACCGACGGCAGTCATCTTGTTGCCATCCCAGGCGGTGGCGAACCCGCCCGCGTTATATGCGCAGTTCAGAATGATGTCTCGGTGTGGGGGACTTTGCATCCACATGTCGAGGGCTTCTTTAGCAGTCGCAGCGGATCCGGTTCCCCAGAAGACGATCTCACCCGAGTACCTGCTCCTGTAGCCCGCAGCGGTGATACGCGCCTGCGGCGACGAGCCGTCCGAACCGATGTGTCCGCTGACCCCGTTGCGCAGCATGTCGTCGGCGTGCCGCTGGGCCGCTTCGGTCAAGCGTGGGTCGTCGCTGATCGGCCCGCATCCTGGGCGAAGCTGGTTGATGCCGCTGTACAGCGCGGTCCCCGAATCGTCTGCATGCGCGACGAAACCGGACAGTGTGCCGGGAGCCGTTATGAAGGCAGTACAGATCGCGAAGACGGCGATGATCTCGACTTTCTTGGCCATGATGCCTCTTGTCGCGCGCTCGCTTTGCTGTTTTTGGTACCTAAATGTTATCCACTTTTGACCAAGAAAGGTCAAGAATCACAATTCCATTCGCGGCACCGACATGCTTCGCGGCTCGACGTCAAGGCCCTTCTAGTGCCCGGCGTTGTGGACGAGATCGATGGCGTACTGGCTCACGAAGTTGCCGGCCGGCGGATCACCTTTGCCGCATGTCCCGTCGGATTCACCGGGGCGTTTGATCCACAAGTAGGCGTCGGCGTGCGCGCCCGCGGTCGCTGCTGTCGGCGGAGTGCCTAATGCTCGGCCACTGGGGTTGCACCAGTTGAGGTCGGAGTCGGGGGCCGGTCCGGCACCGTTGCGCGATGTGTCGATCACGTAGTGCGAACCATTCGTGAGCCCCGAAATCGCCTCGCCGTAACCGATTTCGTCCTCGGTGGTGAAGAAGTTCGCGGTGTTGATGCTGAAACCCCGGGCGTGCCCGACGCCAGCCTGGTTGAGCCTGGCGGCCATGTCGTCGGCGCTGTGCCAGCGCAGGTGCCCCGCGTCGACGTATACGGCCGCGTTCGGATCGCGAGTCAGCGTGTCGACGGCGTAGCGAATCAAGTCGAAACGTTCCTGGCGCGCATCACCAGACAGGCAGTCGGCCATGGCGAGCGCATCGGGCTCGACGATGATCGCCACCCGGGATGTACCGACGCCAGATGCGATGCCGTCGATCCACGAGCGGTAGGCGTCGGCCGAGCCCATGCCGCCCGCAGCGAAGCTGCCACAGTCGCGGTGGGGGATTCCATACAGCGACAGGACCGGGATGGCGCCGGCAGCATTCGCGTCGCCGACATACTTCCCGACCGTGCCTGCCGACCCGCCCGGCACGATCCAGTACGCCTGCGGGGTGTTGGCGATGGCGGTCAATTCGGGGCTTGGCGGATCGGCGCTCTGCGCGGCACGCATGGCCGCCGACGTGGGGTTGACGTAGAAGGGCGCCCCGGCCAACGGGTCGCCGTCGGCGACTAAGCGCATCGTCGGCGCGGGATGGACCTGCACCGGGTCGGCAACAACACCCATGCCGGTTATGGCCACAACAGTGAGCAAGGGGGCGATCCACCGCACGACTGCACCAGCAGCTGAGAAGTTCACCCCAGGAAAATTAGTGGTTCGGAAGCGTCGAGCGCCAATCGGCGGACGGGCAATGGCGCGATCGCCTGACACGTGGTCCCATCCCGCGTCAGGGACGCATCGTCCTGCGACGGATCGCCGGACGGTTTTGGCGGTGGCGGAGGGATTTGAACCCTACCCATCCCCCGCGTCAGCGTCCCGAAATGGCTTCTAGCAGCATAAACACGTACCTGTTGTTCACGCGAAATGCATCTGAATAGCCGGTAACTGTGGGCACGGTGTGGGCACGGGGAGGTTCTCGGCTGGCCCGAGCGACGCACTGCGACGCAATGCCGCGACGTGGCCGCGCCCGCCCTCGGGTCTCGCTGGCGCAACCGGGGCCGGCAAACCGGGACCAGACCTAGGACACCCGCAAATCGCCGCGTTGGCGACGTTCGTGGTGGCCTTGAGCTGGGATTTCTCGCAACGTTGACGTGACCGACTTAGAGTTCCGAATACTTGCGGCCGTGCGGCGCGTCGTTCGCCAGCACAGCTGCCCAGTGCCGATGAGAACAAATTGACTAAAGGCCCGACGAGCGTCAACGCGCCACCACCCGCCCTGGCTCGTCGACTGTTGGCGAGCGGCATGCGTGAGGTTCAACTCGGCAATGGATTCCTCAGGACGGCCACACAGAATCAATCAGCAGTTATATGCGCAGATCAGAACCTATTACGAGTCTGCACGGCTACGCGTTTGCTCGGAACACTGCGGCGGCTCTGCGCGTTGACAGACAATGGGGTGACGCGCCCAGGGACAACACCCGAACACGCAGGATCACGCGGTAGCCTCGGACGACCTTCGTCCAGAGGCAAGCGACGGAAGGGAGCACGGTGACGGACCCATCGCCGAGTCGGGTCGTGTATGCGAAGCCGCCGGTTGTTGAGGTGATCTGTCAGGTGACCTTCGACGAAGCTGTCCCGTGGTCGGTTGCGACGCCCGGCGTTCTCTTTCAGGCGCTCAAAGATGAGTACCCGGCGGACCCGACCGTGATGGGCGCTATCAGGACCACCATCAATTCGGCACAGGGTGGCGAGATTGTCGTCGACCCACAAGCGGCTCGGTTTCTATTCTCGAACCGTGAGCAGAATCGGCGGTTGGTGGCGAACGGTACATGTTTGAGTGTGAATGCCCTTCCGCCTTACGAGGAATGGCCTAACGTGGTTGCTCGATTTGAGAATGCGGCGACTGCATTTCGCGATGCGGTAGCCGACTTCACACCCGTGTCGGCCAGTTTGCGTTACATCAACCGGATTGTGATACCAGAGCCGTCCCTTAATGTGTCCGACTACTTCACGATCCCTATCGTTGAAGCGCACCGCGAGTCGGCGATTCAGGGCTTCATCACTCGATCGCAGATTCTGCTTCCCGCCGAATCAGCCCAACTCACAATCACTTTCGGCAGTCATGAGCATGATGTCGACACAGAAAGCGCCTTCCTGCTCGATATCGAAGTATCTGCGCCAACGAACACGGGTGATGTCATGTCCACGATGGAGATGCTCCATGCAATCGAAAATGTTGAGTTCGAATCGAGCATCACGAACAAGTGCAGGGAGTTGTTCCAGTGACCGCGAGTGTTGAGGATCTTCTCGCTCGCCTTGAGCCGAAGTCGGCCGCAACCTTCGAGGCGGTCACGGCGCCGCGGCGTAACGACAGAGTTGAGAAGCAACCAATTTCAGCAGGTCATACGCACGTGGCCGCGCCGGAGAGTCGCGTGTTTGTTGGCATACCAGCTGGGGTATCGGCGGCACTCATCCCCCTTCCGGACATGACGGAATGCTACGAGTCGATGTCACGTACTCTCACTCACTTCAACGTGGCTCTGCGCAACCAATTAATCAACGACCTTACCGTTGGTCTCATCAGGCACTGCGACTTTAGAAGTGTTCCGCTGCCCGGCTTTTCATCGATCTGGGAAGGAGTCGAATCCACCCAGTCAGATTGGCGAGAGTTGTTCGGACTCATTGGCGCACCGGCCGATGACGACCCCGACGATGATGACGCATTGCTCGATCTGGCATACATGGAATCCACGTATGTTCCTAGACCTCGCAACCTGGAGACGCTCAAGAACATTCCGGTTACGGTCGATCCGAACGCTTCTCGTGCGACTCGCGTCTACACTCCCGAAGACGCGGAGGGTTGGGTGGAGTAGCAGACGATGGTGGACGAGGATGTCGATGCGAAACACGCGGCATGGTACGAGAAGTCAGCCGAGTTGTTGCAGGGCACCATATTACGGTCTGCCCGAGTATTCGAGGAAGCCGACGAGTCCACCCCCGATAACCTGATCGTCAGGCCTGACGATCTTGACCTGATCGTATTGACTCAATCGTGTGACATCGTCAATGATTCCATGCCGCGCTTGCTCACGGCTGAGGTGCAGAACTACCGCGACACCATCCCGCGACGCAACCTCTCGAAGAAGGCCGAAGCATCGTTCAGGAAGACACTCATTCGCAACAACGGACTTTCGGACATGCTCATACCTCCGTGCATGCTGCTAAATCTAAACGACTACCTGGTCGTCAACTTCCGTGAATTGCACATCGTCCGCAAGGATCGCATTGAAAATCTAGGTGAGTACGTATCTTTGACGTCACCGTATCGCGAGCATCTCAGTCAAGCTTTCGCGACACATGTAATGCGGGTTGGCCTCCCCACCCCTCCGCTGCATGAGTTCGAGAGGTATGAAATTCCTGTTTGAAACGGCCCGGCTCCCGCTGCCTTGACGCCCGAGAGTCCGGCGCGTCGGCGGCTGGTGCTGCGGTGCACTCGGATCGCCTTCGAGTCGGCCAGAGTTCTATGGGCGACCGCCCGCCAGCTGGCCGCTGTCTCCCGTCCGCGCCGACGGGCACCGAGGCAAGGACGTGGACTACGCCGGGATCCACCTTGATAAGCGTGACCCGGTCGCCGCGGGGCGTGATCTTGCCTTCCGTATCGCGTCGCTGACCAATGGCGGGACCCGGGCCCGAGCCGCGGCGCGTGGCGTGCCCTCGCCGAACTTGGCGAGCCAATGGCGTCGACCACCCGCTCAACGAATTCTTGAACGAGCGGACGTCGGGCTTAGTCGGCCCGTCGCCGGCGGCCCCTAATCGCGCCAATCCAGACATATGTCGATATCGGGCATTTGTGCAGTCCGCGTCTTATGTCTGACTTTTGTTGCAGCACTTGGTAATTCAGCTTTAATAGGGTTAGCTACGGTACATGACGACAACAACACCTACCAGCTCCCTGCCGGCGCCGCACTGCAGTCAGTCGTTACTGACGACTACCGAAATAATTGGCCGGGCCGCCTTCAGTCGGTGTCGAAAGGTGCCACGATGCGGATGCTCGGGCAGATCGGCGAGCCCGAGGAACGACTCGCGCGGGGGTCAGTGCTCGACCATTCGCGGCTCGCCGCCGAAATGTTGGCACAGTGGGGAAAGTCGTTTAGCGCCAAGCGCGACGAACTCGCCGGCCCAGAAGCAAATGCCCAGAAGAAGGGGCGCATTGCTCGCGCGCTCAAAGCCGAGTTGAAGGCGGTGCTCGATGGCGACGATCAATAAATATCAAACCGCGAGCGGTGCAACGCTTTACCGGGTCCGATACCGGACGCCGGAGCACAGACAGACCGACAAGCGCGGGTTCAGAACCAAGCATGATGCCGAGGCATTCGCGGCGACCGTAGAGGTCAAGAAACTGACCGGTGAGTTCATCCCGGAGGCGGCGGGCCGCACGATGGTGGCCGAGCTGGCGCCAGATTGGTTGGCGCAAGCAACAGGCGACTGCACCGTCGGACTATCGGATGATCGAATCAGCCTGGCGCATCCACGTTCAACCGAAGTGGGGTCACTGGCAGATCGCCAAGGTTTCGGTGCCCGATATCGAATCGTGGATTGCCCAAATGATCCGCGACGGCCGCGGAGCGACGACCGTGCTGCGTGCGCACGGTGTGCTATCCGGGATCCTGCAAGACGCGGTTAAGGCGCGGCGGTTGGCGTCGAACCCGGCGCGCGGAATCGAGGGGTTACCGCGCAAGACAACGCGCCGACACATCTACCTGACCGCCGACGACGTACACCGCCTAGCAGCGGAGTGCGGCGAGCATCGGCCGCTGGTGTACGTGCTGGCCCTATGCGGACTCCGCTGGGGCGAGGCGATCGCGCTGCGGGTGCGTGATGTCGAGTTCCTGAAGCGCCGCCTGGTCGTCGCGGACAACGCCGTCCAGCTCGGCGTCGATCACGCCGTCGAGCAGACCAAAGGTCGCAAGGTCCGGTCGGTGCCGGTGCCGTCGTTCGTACTCGACGAGCTCTCACGACTGTGCGCAGACAAGAGCGCAGAAGATCTGCTGTTCCACGGACCCGAGGGAAAGTACCTACCGCGCCCGAAGTCGACTCGCGGGTGGTTCTCGGGTGCTGTGACGCGTTCGAAGGTTCAGGCGATCACTCCGCATGACCTTCGGCACACCGCGGCGTCGTTAGCCATCTCTGCTGGCGTAAACGTGCTGGCACTACAACGGATGCTCGGACACAAGTCGGCGAAGGTCACGTTGGACACCTACGCGGACCTGTTCGACACCGATCTCGATGCTGTCGCGGTCACTCTTCACAACTCGTACTCACCTGTGACTGTGGGCAGCAGGTGGGCAGACCAAAGGTCAGCAAACAGAGAAATAGCCCCTTACCTGCGTTGCAGGGTTTGAAGCTATGGCGGTGGCGGAGGGATTTGAACCCTCGGACGGTTTTAGCCGTCACACGCTTTCGAGGCGTGCTCCTTAGGCCGCTCGGACACGCCACCGCCGAGCAGCTTACCCAACCGCAGGCCAGTCACCCCAATCGCTGGCGGGCGAAGAAGGCCTCCAGCGGCGCGGCGCACTCCTGCGCCAGCACACCGCCGCGCACTTCCGGCCGGTGATTGAGTCGTCGATCGCGGACCACGTCCCACAAGGATCCGACCGCTCCGGTCTTGGGCTCCCAGGCGCCGAACACCAGCCGCGCGACGCGCGAGAGCACCAGCGCGCCCGCGCACATGGTGCACGGTTCCACGGTGACCGCCAGCGTCGCGCCCTCCAGCCGCCACCCGTCACCGAGTACCTCGGCCGCCGCCCGCAGCGCCAGGATCTCGGCGTGGGCCGTCGGGTCGCCCAGGGCCTCGCGTGCGTTGACCGCCCGGGCAAGTTCCGTTCCGTCGGCCCCGATCACCACCGCACCTATGGGCACGTCGCGGGGACCCGCCGTCGCCGCAACGGACAGCGCGGAACGGATCAGGTCTTCGTCAGCGATCACCGACCGATCCTGAGGGCGGCGACCCGCTGCGCCCGGCTCCGCCGCGCTTGCGATCACCGACCGAGGCGGTCGATCACCGCCGACAGCTGATCGGCGAAGCCCATCTCGCGGGCGATGCGGCCCAGTTGCTCGTCGGCGTATAGATCGGTCTCGTCGACGATGACCCCCAGGACCGCCTCGGGCAGCCCGATATCGGAGAGCAGCCCTAGGTCGCCCTCTTCGAAAGGATCTGAGTCCTCGAGATCCTCCGGATCGAGGTCGGCGTCCAGCTTGTCGAGCACTTCAGCGGCGATGTCGTAGTCCAGCGCGGCGGTGGCATCCGAGAGCAACAGCCGCGTTCCCGAGGGTGCCGGCCGCACGATGACGAAGAATTCGTCATCCACGTCCAGCAGGCCGAAGACCGCCCCGGAACTGCGCAATTCACGCAGCTCCGTCTCGGCGGCCGACAGGCTCAGCAGCGACTTGCGGGCCATCGGGGCACAGCGCCACTGGCCCTCTTCGCGCACGACAGCGACGCCGAACCCGTCCGGCGTGTCCGCGGACAGGCCCTGGGCAGAGGCCCGTTGTGCTCCCATGGCCGCTTACGGTAGTCCCTGACCAGGTCCCTGACCAGATGGCGCCTGGTGGCGGCGATCTGACGTCACCGTGCCCGACCGGATGTGCCAACCTTGGAATGTGACGAGCCCTCCTTCCAAGACACCGGTGTGTGTGCTCGGGCTGGGGCTGATCGGTGGCTCGATAATGCGGGCCGCCACGGCAGCCGGTCGTGAAGTGTTCGGCTACAACCGCTCGGTGGAGGGCGCGCGGGCCGCGACCGCCGACGGCTTTGACGCCACCACCGATCTGACCGCGACATTGACGCGAGCCGCCGACTCCGGAGCGTTGATCGTGCTGGCCGTGCCGATGCCGGCGATGGCGGGCATGCTCGCCCACATCAAGGAGACCGCCCCGGCGTGTCCGTTGACCGACGTCACCAGCGTCAAGCAGGCGGTGCTCGACGAGGTCGTCGCGGCCGGCCTGCGGGAACGCTTCGTCGGGGGCCACCCGATGGCGGGCACGGCGCATTCGGGTTGGACCGCGGGCTACGCCGGGTTGTTCGCCGAGGCCCCGTGGGTGGTCAGCGTCGACGATCATGTCGACCCGGCGATCTGGTCGACGGTGATGACGTTGGCGTTGGACTGCGGCGCGGTGGTGGTGCCGGCCAGGTCCGACGAACACGATGCCGCCGCGGCGGCCATCTCCCATCTGCCGCACCTGCTCGCCGAGGCGCTGGCCGTCGTCGCCGGAGACGTCCCATTGGCCTTCGCGTTGGCCGCCGGGTCATTCCGCGACGGAACTCGGGTGGCGGCCAGCTCCCCGGACCTGGTCCGGGCGATGTGCGAAGGCAACTCCGATCAACTGGTCCCCGCGGCCGACCGTGTCATCGAGCTGCTGAGTCGTGCCCGCGAATCGCTCGCTTCCCATAACTCTGCCGCTGAACTCATCGAGTCCGGACATGCCGCGCGAACGCGTTATGACAGCTTCCCGCGCAGCGACATCTTCCACGTCATCGTCGGCGCGGAGAACTGGCGTCAGGAATTGGCCGCCGCGGGCCGGGCCGGTGGGGTGATCAGATCCGCTCTGCCAAGCCTGGATAGTCGACGATGAATCCTTCTTCATCGACGCTCACCGTGGTGTCAGAGATCGGCGAGCGCAACTTGATCTCGTACAGACTGCCGGTGCTGCTGTAGCTCACGGTGTCCGCCGTCATGGACATCTCCGGCAGGTTCACATACACCACGGGCAGTGTGACCGACGCCGCCCGCTCATATAACCCGAGCCGCCGGATGGGCAGCGCGTTGAAGAAGGGGCTGAACTCCACGTCGATGTCGAGCGCGCCGTTGTAGGCCGCGCGACGCTCGCCCTGGTGGTCGGTGACCAACCACATGTTCTCTTCGTCGCGGGCGAACGAAGAGACACGCTCCCGCTCGGCGAGGGTGACGGTCATGCCGAGCCGCTTGGTGGCACCGGTCTCATCGGTAAGCAAGTCGTAGTAGGCGCCGAATGCCGGGGTGGTCTCGGTGGCGGCGGCAATGATGCGGCCATTGGCCTTGATTCTGTTGCCGGACACCTGGACTCGTACCGATTCCATCCGGGGAGCATCCTGTGCGCGCCAGGTGAGCATCGCCTGCCACACGCGGCGAGACGGATCAGAGGGGGCTGCGTTCACTCATATACCGTAAGACGTGCCGGCCAACCGCTGCGGAAGTGCCCGGTATGTTCGCCGCAGACGCCCGGTGCCAGGCACCGAAATCCACACCGCCAGCGCCAGCAGTCCGTCCAGCACCAGAGCCAACGCGGCCACCATCAGCGCCCCGACCAGGGCGAGATGAAACTCACGTTCTTTGATCCCGTCGATCAGGTATCTGCCCAAACCACCGAGGCTGGCGTAGGCGGCCACGGTCGCGGTGGCGACCACCTGAAGCGTCGCGTTTCGCAGTCCACCCAGGATCAACGGCAGCGCATTCGGCACCTCGACGCGCAGCAGCACCTGGACCTCCGTCATGCCCATCGCCCGGGCGGCATCGACGACCGTCGGCTCGACGTTGGCGATCCCGGCATAGGTACCGGCCAACGATGCCGGTACACCCAGCAGCATCAGCGCCACCAACGACGGACCCAGCCCCAGCCCGAACAGCAGCGTCCCGAACAGCAGTACGCCCAACGTCGGCAGTGACCGCAGCCCGTTGACGGCGCCCACCACCAGCAGGGTGCCGCGGCCGGTGTGCCCGATGATCATGCCGAGGGGAACGGCGATCAGCGCCGAGGCGCCCACTGCCAGGGCGGTGTACTCGAGGTGTTCCAGGATGCGGGCAGCGAGCCCGACCGGGCCCGTCCAGTTGTCGGCGGTCACCAGATAGGTGATCGCCCGCTCTACGAAGTTCACCGCGCACCACCCACTACGGGCGCAACGACCGAGCGGCGGCCGGTGCTGCGCGCGGCGTGTGCCCACGGTGTTGCCAGCCGGCCGGCCAACACGATGAGCACATCGATGACGATCGCCACTAGAAACAACGCAACGATGCCGGCCAGGATCTGATCGCTCTTGTTGGTTTGATAGCCCTGGGTAAACCAGCTACCCAATCCACCGATGCCGATGACCGAACCGACCGAGACCATCGCGATATTGGTGACCACTACCACCCGCAGCCCGGCGATCAGTACCGGAACCGACAGGGGCAGTTCGACTTTCAGCATCCGCATGATCGGCGGATAGCCGACGGCCGTGGCGGCGTCACGCACCTGGGCGGGCACCGCGTCCAGCGCCTCGAGCACCACCCGCACCAGCAACGCGGCGGTGTAGGCAGTCAGGGCGACCATCACGTTGGCCTCGTCGAGGATGCGGGTCCAGATGAGCACCGGCAACGCCACGAACAGCGCCAGCGACGGAATGGTGAATACGACGCTGGCGACCGCCGTGGTCAGTCGGCGGACAATTCGCGTGCGCTGCACCAACATGCCCAGCGGCAGCGCGATCGACACCCCGATCAGCACCGGCACCAACGACAGCCGCAGGTGCACGACGGCCAGCCCCCAGGCGTCGTCGAGATGGGTGAGCAGATAATGCATCGGCTAAGTCCTTCGACGTTCCGCCGAGCCCAGCCGTTGAGAATCCACCGCGGCGAGCACGTCGTCGGCCAGCACACCGCCGATCACCTTGCCGCTGTCGTCGACGGCGACACCGATCCCCGACGGCGACGACAGCGCCGCGTCCAGCGCTTGGCTCAGATTTCCCCGCGGCCGAAACAACGATCCAACCCCGCTCATGCTGTCGGACAACGACACACCGTCGCGATGCCGACGCACACCCTCGCCGTCGATCCAGCCGATCGGTACCCCGGCGGCGTCGACCACAACCGCCCAGCCGGCGGAAAGCTCGGCCTGTGCAAGCTTGTCGGTCACGATCTGATCGACATCGTGCAACGGCAGACCGGCCGCATCGATGAGTTGCAGCCATCGGTAGCCACGGCCGAGTCCGATGAACCTCGACACGAATTCGTTGGCCGGCCGCGACAGCAGCCGGGCGGGCTCGTCGTACTGCTGCAATGAACCACTTTTGAACACCGCCACCCGTTCGCCGAGCCGGAGCGCCTCATCGATGTCGTGCGTGACGAAGACGATCGTTTTATGCAATTCGCCTTGCAGGCGCAAGATTTCGTTTTGCAATTCGTGGCGGACCACTGGATCGACGGCGGAGAACGGCTCATCCATCAACAGGATGGGTGGATCGGCGGCCAGCGCGCGGGCCACGCCGACGCGTTGTTGCTCACCCCCGGAGAGCTGCGCGGGGTAGCGGGTCGCGAGTTTGGCGTCCAGCCCGACCCGTTCGAGCACCTCATATGCGGCTTTGCGGGCGGCCCGGCGGGGTTGGCCGCGCAATACCGGAACCGTTGCCACATTGTCGATTACCCGCTGGTGGGGCATCAGACCGGCATGCTGGATGACGTATCCGATTCCGAGGCGCAGTTTCACCGGGTGGTGGGTGGAAACGTCGACACCGTCGATCGTGATGGTGCCCGAGGTGGGCTCGATCATCCGGTTGATCATGCGCAGTGCCGTGGTCTTGCCGCTGCCGGATGACCCGACGAACACCGTCAGCTTCGCGTCGGGGACGTTCAGGCTGAGCTGGTTGACCGCGGTGGTTCCGTCGGCGAAGGCTTTGCTGACTTTGTCGAAGATGATCAAGTCATCCTCCGATCGGATGGTTGAAGCCGTTGTCCCGTACCCAATTTCGCGCCGCGTCGTCGGGGTCGATGCCCGAGTTTCCCGACACCGCGGAGTTGAGTCCGGCGACACCGGAGGTGGTCAGCTTCGCCGACACCGCATCCAGCACATCCTTGAGGCGGTCAGACTTCTTCTGTGAATTGACCAGTGGGACAATGTTTCCGGCTACGAAATTGTGTGCGGGATCATCGAGGACCACCAGGCGGTTCTGCGGTATAGCGGGAGACGTGGTGAAAACGTTGGCGGCATTCACCCTTCCCTCAACCAAGGCGCGCACGGTAACCGCACCTCCGCCGTCGTCGATGGCGACGAAGTTGCCCGGCTTGATGTCGAGCCCATACTTCTGGCGCAACCCCGGCAGCCCGGCCGGCCGGGTCGCAAACGCCGAGGGCGCCCCGAATCGCACGTCCGCCGAATGCGCGGCCAAATCGGCGATTGTCTTCAGGTTCCACGAGTTCGCCGTTTGTCCGGTCACGCTGACCGTATCGGTGTCGGTGGCCGGTGCGGGCGCCAGAATTGACAGGTCACCGGGCAGGCGCTGGTGGAGCTCCAGCTCGACCGCATCGAGCGTGGTGGCTTTGGACTGCGGCGCAAAATACAGCAACAGATTGCCGATGTACTCCGGCACCAGATCGATGGAATGGTCCTTGAGCGCAGGAATATACGTCTCCCGGCTGCCGATGCCCATTCGCTTGCCGACTTCGAAACCGTTGGTCTGCAAGGCTTGTGCGTATATCTCGGCGATGATCTGCGATTCCGGGAAGTCGCCGGAGCCGATAACAATGGAATTGGGGCTCCGAACCTGCGCTCCCAGTGGATCAGAATTGCTGCACGCCGCAACAACGCACATCGTCATCAGCAATGCTGCCGCGTGCATGATCCTGCTTTGCAGGCGCGGCAGTACCGTCATACCGCCGACCCTAACGCCCGAACCCCGCGGACGCTGTCCCGTGCGGATTGGTTGCCACGAATCGGTTTCATTCTGCGTCGGATAGGGCAAAGATGGCAGTATGAGCAGCCACAATCCTGCCTCGCCCGGGCAGCCGCCCCCCAAGCCCGGCCCTGCGGCCAAGACCGGCGCACCCGCCAAAGAACCGGCTATCGGGTTCACCCGCGCCGGCGCGCTGTGGTCTTCCCTGATCGCCGGCTTTGTGATCCTGATCCTGTTGCTGATCTTCATCACCCAGAACACGACACCGACGGACTTTCAGTTCTTGGGATGGCACTGGAGCCAGCCCAAGGGAGTTGCGATCTTGCTGGCGGCCGTGGTCGGCGGACTGATCACGGTGGCGGTCGGCACCGCACGGATCTTGCAGCTGCGCCGCGCGGCCAAAAGGCAGCACGCGGCCGCCACGCGTTAGCCGGGCAGCTTGGCCAATTCGGCCAGACCGCGAGAAATCAGCGGCGCCACGACCTCGGGTGCGTGGTCGGAGTCCGCGCCGCGGGCCTGATCCGACATCCGCCGGCGGAAGTCGATGCCCGCGGCGATGATGGCGAGCTTGAAGTAGGCCAGCGCCATGTAGAACTCCCAATGTGCCAGCGGTATACCGGCCACTAGCGAATACCGGTCGGCGAGTTCGTCAGCCGTCGGCAACAGCGGCGACGTCCACGCGGCCTGCGCATTGACGATCAAATCCAGGGCGGGGTCGCGGTACACGCACATCAGTGCCGCGTCGGACAACGGATCCCCCAGCGTGGAGAGCTCCCAGTCCACGACGGCACGAACCTTCGTCGGGTCGTCGGCGTCCAGGATCGTGTTATCGATCCGGTAGTCACCGTGCACGATCGACACGCGGCTCTGCTGCGGAATCGCCTCGCCCAGACCGGAATGCAGTCGTTCCACATCGGCATCGCGCCGATCATCGGGCAACCGCACCAGCGACCATTGCGAGCCCCATCGCCGCACCTGACGTTCCAGATAACCGCTGGGCTTACCGAAATCGGCCAGGCCGACGGCCTGGGGATCGACGTTGTGTAGGTCGACAAGCACCCGGATCAACGAGTCGACGCAGCCCCCGATGACGGTGTGACTCAACGATTCGAGTTGAGCGCGACGACGCACCACCTGCCCGGCGACGAACTCGACGATCTGGAAGGGAGCGCCCAGCACCGAATCGTCCTCGCACAGTCCGATCGTGCGCGCCACCGGAACCGGTGTGTCCTGCAGCGCTGCGACCACGCGGTACTCGCGGGCCATGTCGTGCGCCGACGGGGTCAGCCCATGCAGCGGCGGGCGCCGCACCAGCCAACTGGTGCTGTCGTCGTAGAGGCGGAACGTCAGATTTGACCGCCCACCGGATATGAAGTCCGCACGTAACTCGCCGTCGCGCCCGATCCCGAGTGAACGCAGGTAGGAGTCCAGCGAAGCCAGGTCGAGCCCCTCGAGTTGGTCAGCTGAAGTCACCGAACTTGTCTACCATCGTCGGCCTTGACCCGGTGCACCACCTGCGATTTGCCGGCCCGCTCAGGCCGTGTCACGGCCCGCATCGTCATCGAGCAACCGTTGATTTCGCGGCAACAGGTCCCAGACGTGTTCAGTCGTATTGACGGCTGCCACCGTCGCTTGACCGGACCGGGAGAACAACAGCCGAGTCACCGACGCGTAGTCGACGGGAAAGGACAGCAGGCGGGCGGTACCGAGTATTTGGTGCAGGAGGACGTTGATGACGCCGCCATGGCTGAACACCGCGACCGTGTCTTCGGGGTCGCCGGCGGCGACGAGGTCGTCGACCGCGGCGCTCACCCGGGCACGAAAAGCGTCCTCGTCAACCGCGCTGGGTAGATGCCCCTGCGCCAGGCGCGCCCATTCTTCGGGCATCTCCGCACGGATCTGCTCGACGGGGATGTACACCGGAAGGTCGCGGTCGTACTCGGCGAACCGGTCGTCGATCTCGACGGTCAGCCCGCGATCCGCGGCGACCGGTTCGGCGGTTTGGATGGCCCGGCGCTGCGGGCTGCTCACCACCCGCGAGATGGGAAACCTGGCGAGCGCCTTGGGTAGTCGCTCGATCTGGGCCAACCCTTCCTGCGACAGGTCCGGATCGGAACCTTGGCCGTGTTCGCTGCGCAGCGGCAGCGCGTGCCGGACCAGAAGCACTTGCATATGTCTTCCTGCCTTGTCGAGCGGTTGTGCCGGTCCGAAGTCTCTCATCGACCCCTGGCTGTCGTTCAAGGCGTGCACAATGACATCGCTGACATCGCTGACATCGCTGACATCGCAGTGGGCAACACGATCGTCGAGGAGGACGGATGACCGAGCCGGACAGGGATTGGGACGCCGCCTACCGACAAGCGACCCCGCCCCCATGGAGCATCGGGCGGCCCCAACCGGAGCTGGCACTTCTGATCGATCAAGGATCGATTCGCAGCGACGTGCTGGACTCCGGCTGTGGCCATGCCGCGCTCTCACTCACCCTCGCGGCGCTCGGCTACACCGTCGTCGGGCTGGACGCCAGCGCGACCGCGATTCAGGCGGCCACCGCCGCGGCCGCCGAGCAAGGACTCACCACGGCGACGTTCGCGCAGGCCGACGTCACCAGCTTCGGGGGCTATGACGGCCGCTTCTCCACGATTGTGGACAGCGGCCTGTTCCACGCGCTGCCGCCGGACCGACGCCAGGATTACGTCCAATCCATTTTCCGGGCGGCCGCGCCGGGAGCCGCGCTGTACATCCTGGCCTTCGCCGCCGGGGCGCTGGACAGCGCCCATTCCGAGCGGCCGGGCCCGCCCGGCTTCACCGAGACCGAGTTGCACGATGCCGTCGCGACGCTGTGGCGCGTCGATGACCTTCGCGCGGCGAAGGTGTACGGCACCGACGACACCGCCGGGTCTTCGGACGGCCCGCTGGCGCACCTCGAGCACGACAACGACGGCCACTTCATGGCGCCCGGGTTCCTGTTGAGCGCGCACAAGCCGGACTGAGCCGCAGTTGCGGTGGTGAGCTCGGAGAATGCTATTCTCCGTACGGAGATTTTGGCGTGCAGCGATGGTTGGACGGTGACTCACGTGGGTGAATCGGGACTCGACGCGGGCGTGCTCGCCCGCTGGTTGGATACAAATGACGCACCGGGTGGCGGCGAAGAGCCGCGGCTGACCCAGCTGAAGGGCGGTTCGCAGAACACCCTCTATCTGATCGAGCGTGGCGGCCACCGCATGGTGTTGCGGATGCCCGGTGCCCGGGCCGACGCCGCCCGCATCGATGGGCTGCTGCGGGAGATCCGCCTGGTACGGGCACTGTCCGGTACCGATGTCCCGCACGCGGCGCTGATCGCGGCCGACGACACCGGCACCGTGCTCGGTCTGCCGTTCTACGTCATGCAGGCCATTGATGGGTGGAGCCCGATGGACGGCGGGTGGCCATCGCCGTTCGACACCGACTTGCAGGCCCGGCGCGGTCTGGCCTTCCAATTGGTCGACGGCGCGGCCAAGCTGGGCCGAGTGGATTGGCGCAAACAAGGACTCGACGGGTTCGGCCGCCCCGACGGATTCCACGAGCGGCAGGTCGATCGCTGGCTGGCGTTTCTGGACGCCTACAAGGTCCGCGAGCTGCCGGGTCTGGACGAGGCGTCCGACTGGCTGCGCCGCAACCGTCCGGCGCATTACCGGGCGGGCATCATGCACGGCGACTATCAATTCGCCAACGTGATGTTCGCGCACGGCAAGCCGGCACGTCTGGCCGCGATCGTGGACTGGGAGATGACCACGGTCGGCGACCCGCTGCTCGACCTGGCGTGGTGCCTGCTGGGCTACGACGGTGAAAAGCCGCGCGAGGACGGGTTTTATCTCGACATGCGCGGCATGCCCACCCGCAGCGAGCTGCTGGAGCACTACGAAACCATCAGCGGGTTGTCCACCGAAAACATCGACTATTACCTGGTGCTGGCCAACTGGAAGCTGGGGATCGTGCTGGAGAAGACGTACGCGGCCGGGGTGAGGAGCGGGCCCCAAAAAGGAGGAGTTGACCCGAAGATCACCGACGCGTTCGGTCCGATGATTCTGCAGCTCATCGCCACCGCAGCCGAACTCGCTCGATCGCTACCGACCACGGCGTCCTGAAATGGGTTATGCCGATCAGCTTTTCGACCTCGCCGGCCGGGTCATCCTGATCACCGGCGGCAGCCGCGGACTGGGGCGCGAAATGGCGTTCGGCGCGGCGCGCTGCGGTGCGGACGTGGTGATCGCCAGCCGCAACATGGACAACTGCGTCTCCACCGCCAAGGAGGTCGAGGCCGAGACCGGCCGTTCCGCCATGCCTTATCAGGTGCACGTTGGCCGCTGGGATCAGCTCGATGGACTGGTCGAGGCCACCTACGAGCGATTCGGCAAAGTCGACACGCTGATCAACAACGCGGGCATGTCCCCGTTGTACGACAAGCTCACCGACGTGACCGAGAAGCTGTTCGACGCCGTGATGAACCTGAATCTCAAGGGCCCATTCCGGCTGTCGGCGTTGGTGGGTGAGCGCATGGTGGCTGCCGGGCGAGGCTCGATCATCAACGTGAGTACGGCCGGATCACTGCGACCGACGCCCGACATCATCCCCTACGCCGCGTCCAAGGCCGGGCTCAACGCCATGACCGAAGCGTTGGCGAAAGCATTCGGTCCGGCGGTGCGGGTCAACACGCTGATGGCCGGACCGTTTCTCACCGACGTGAGCAAGGCCTGGAATCTTGACGCGGCACAACAGAATCCGTTCAAGCATCTTTCGCTGCAGCGCGCGGGAGACCCGCGTGAAATCGTCGGCGCGGCACTGTTCTTGGCGTCCGATGCGTCCAGTTTCACCACCGGCTCGATTTTGCGGGCCGACGGTGGAATTCCCTGACGTGGCGATCGCAGGCGCGGCCGTGGGGGCACCAATGAGAGGAGTGTTCGAATGTCCTGGGACTTTTCAACCGAGCCGGAGTTCGAGGAAAAGCTCGAGTGGATCCGCGCGTTCGTCCGCGACGAGGTGGAACCGCTGGAGGTGCTGTTTCCAGGCTGCGAGTTCCTGCCGCTGAACGACGAGCGCCGGCGCATTGTCGATCCGCTCAAACAGCGGGTTCGCGACAAAGGTTTGTGGGCACCGAATCTGGGGCCGGAGCTGGGCGGCCAGGGATTCGGTGCGGTCAAGCTGACCTTGATCAACGAGATCCTGGGCCGGAGTCCGTGGGCGCCGATCGTGTTCGGCACGCAAGCCCCTGACACGGGCAACGCCGAGATCATCGCCCGCTTCGGAACCCAAGAACAGAAGGACCGCTATCTGGCGGGGTTGCTGTCCGGGGAGATCTTCTCGTGCTTTTCGATGACCGAGCCGCAGGGCGGTGCGGATCCACGGGTCTTCACCACCCGAGCGGTCCGCGACGGCGACGACTGGGTCATCACGGGGCGAAAGTATTTCTCCTCCAACGCTTCCGTCGCCTCCTTCTTCATCGTCGTCGCCATCACCGATCCCGACGTGCCGGTCCATACCGGCGCATCGACCTTCCTGATTCCGGCCGGCACCGCGGGTCTGGTCCTGGAAGCCAACCACCACTTGGTCGGCGCGGACCCGCACGAGCCGGGGCATTCCCTGGTGCACTACAACGACGTGCGTGTGCCGTCCGACGCCCTGCTCGGCGAGCCCGGCCAGGGCTTTTTGATATTGCAGACCCGGCTGGCCGGTGGGCGGCTGCATCACGCGATGCGCTCCATCGGGATGGCGCAACGCGCCGTCGAGATGATGTCGCGGCGGGCGAAAAGCCGCTTCACCCAGGGCAGTTTGCTGGCCGACAAGCAACTGGTCCAGGAGTTCGTCGCCGACTCGTACACCGAGTTGATCCCGTTCCGGCTGACCGTGCTGCACGCCGCGTGGCTGATCGACAACGGCGACGAGCGCGCCGCCCGCGCGGAGATCGCCGCCTGCAAGATCCTGGCATCGCAGGTACTGAAATCGATTGCGCTGAGGGCGATCCAGGTACACGGGGCACTGGGACTGACCGATCAGCTGCCACTGGTCAACGTCCTGCTGGGCGGAATCGCCCTGGGCCTAGCCGACGGGCCCACCGAGGCGCACAAGGTCAACCTGGCGCGGATGCTGCTCAAGGGCTACGAGGCCGAGGAAGGTGACTGGCCCAGCGAGATGCTCGACGTGCGGCGCGCGGCCGCGCGCGCCAAATACGGTGAGCTCGTTGACCTCTAACCGAGTCGCCGCCGCGGTCGAGCGGGCACTGGACGACCGCCAGCGGGAGGCCACTGAGGAGGTGGAACGCATCCTGTCCGCCGCCGTGCGCGTCATGGAACGCGTCGCGCCCGAACCACCCCGGGTCAGCGATATCGTCGCCGAGGCGGGTTCGTCGAACAAGGCGTTCTACCGTTATTTCGCAGGCAAGGACGATCTGATCCTGGCCGTCATGGAACGCGGGGTGGCCATCGTGGTGTCCTACCTCGAGCACCAGATGGCCAAGGAATCCCGCCCGCGCGAAAAGGTCATGCGGTGGATCGAGGGCACGCTGGCGCAAGTGGCCGACCCGCACCTGATCAGCATGACCCGAGCCGCGGCCGGCCAGATGTCGGCCGGGACCAATTGGCGCGCAGCAGACCAGGAGATGATGCGGCCGCTTCGCGAGCTTCTCGTTGAACCCGTTGCGGCGCTGGGTAGTACCGACGTCGAACGCGATGTCGAGGCGGTGTTCAGCTGCACCGCCGCAACTATGCGCCGCTATGTGGGCTCGGCCGAGGAGCCCGCACCCGACGACATCGCACACGTGGTGCGGTTCTGTTTACGTGGACTGGGAGCAAGTTGATGCGCGCGGTGATCTGTCGTTCCTATGGCACTCCGGAGGACCTGGTGATCGACGACGTGCCCGATCCCGTCGCGGCTCCGGGCCAACTGCTGGTGCGGGTCCGCGCCGCCGCCGTCAACTTCCCCGACGTACTGTTCATCGCCGGCAAGTACCAGGTGAAAATTCCACCGCCATTCATACCAGGCAACGAGATCGCCGGTGAGGTCATCGCCGCCGGTGCAGGCGCGGCGTTCAGTCCCGGACAGCGGGTATCCGGAACCACCTTCGGGGCATTCGCCGAGCAAGCACTGCTCGACGCGAGTCAGGCCGAGCTCATGCCCGACGACGCCGACTTCGCCTCGGCTGCGGCATTCGGCGTGACCTACCGCACCGCCTATCACGCGCTGCGCTCGACCGCCGCTGTCACACAGGGGGATTGGGTAATCGTGCTCGGCGCCGCGGGCGGGGTGGGACTGGCCGCGGTCGACCTGGCAGTCGCGATGGACGCTCGAGTGCTGGCCGCAGCCTCGAGCCCGGAGAAGCTCGAGCTGTGCCGTAAGCGCGGCGCCGAGGCGACCGTCGACTACGACCGGGAGGACCTGAAAACGCGGATCCGTGAGCTCACCGGTGACAGTGCCCGCGTGGTCCTGGACCCGGTGGGCGGATCGTATTCGGAGCCGGCACTGCGCGGGCTCGCGCGTGGCGGAACCTTCGTCACGCTGGGCTACGCCGCCGGCGCGATCCCGGCGATTCCGCTAAACCTCATTTTGCTCAAGGACATCTGCGTGCGGGGCATGGAGATCCGCACCTTCATGACCGACCGGCCCGACGACGCCGTGCGTGACCTGAAGGAGTTGGCGCAGATGTTCGCCACCGGCACGGTGCGGCCGTATATCGGCGCGCGATTTCCGCTGTCCGAGACCGCCGCGGCTCTACGGCATGTGGCCGACCGCAAGGTACTGGGCAAGGTGGTCATCGACGTCGCGTGACGCGGCCCGGTCCTCACGGCGTGACGATGTTGAAATTCGGGTCTGGTCCGTCGAGCACACTGAGCAGGCCCTGCAGCGCGCTCTGATCACCGGAGAGCTCCAGGCCGGGCGAAGTGAAATCACCCATCGCCACGGCGAGGAGCCGAATTTTGTTGGCCAGCTTGGCCGTAACGGTCGCCGTCGAGGGATCGGCGGCCGCCTTGCGGCGAACGAGTACCCCGTTGCGCAGGGTAAGGCGATAGTTGACCGCAGTATCTTCGAAGGTGATGTCGATGGCGATGTCCAGATCCCAGCTGCGCGGTCCGTTGACCCGGATCGCCAGGCCATCGAAGATCTGCTCCGGCGTCAGTTGGGCAAGCATCGACTGTGACGTCGTGGTCGTCGCGGTGCCGAAGTTGCCGTCGCGCAATTCCGTTGCGCCGCTCAAGAAGAAGTTGCGCCAGGTTGCGTTCTCGGCCCCGTAGGCTAGCTGCTCGAGGGTGTCCGCGTACAGCGCACGGGCACCCGCATGCTCGCTGTCGGTAAAGATCGCATGGTCTAACAGTGTCGCGGCCCAACGGAAGTCCCCGGACTCGAAGGCCTCCCTGGCGAGGTCGACGACCCGGTCGAGTCCACCCATCGCCTCGACATACCGGGGCGCCAGCGCTTCGGGTGGATGGGGCCACAGCCGGCCCGGGTTGCCGTCGAACCAGCCCATGTAGCGCTGGTAGATCGCCTTGACGTTGTGGCTCACCGATCCGTAGTAGCCGTGCGTATGCCAGGCCCGCTCCAGAGCTGGTGGCATCTTGAACATTTCGGCTATCTCGACGCCGGTGTGGCCCTGGTTGAGCAATCGCAGCGTCTGGTCGTGCAAATACGCGTACATGTCGCGCTGCAACGACAAAAACTCGACGATGCTGTCCCGCCCCCAGGTGGGCCAATGGTGTGAAGCGAACACGACGTCGGCGCGATCAGCAAATGTGTCAATCGCTTCGGTGAGATAACCGGACCAGGCGTGCGGGTCCCGCACCAGCGCACCGCGCAGGGTCAGCAGATTGTGCAGATTGTGCGTCGCATTCTCGGCCATACATAAAGCGCGGAAACGCGGAAAATAGAAATGCATTTCGGCGGGCGCCTCGGTGCCGGGCGCCATTTGAAATTCGATCTGCACGCCGTCGATCGTGTGTGTTTCACCTGTGGTGCGGATGTCGACGGTGGGCACGATGACGGCGACCTCGCCGGTTGACGTCGCCTGCCCAAGTCCGCAGCCAACCTGATCCAGGGGACCCCGCGGCAGCCGGGAGCCGTACATGTAGGTCGCCCGCCGCGTCATTGCCGGTCCGGCGTAGACGTTTTCCTGCACCGCATGTTCGATGAAACCTTCCGGTGCCAGTACGGCCACCGCGCCGGCGTCCACGTCGGCCTGCGAGGCGACCCCCAGTACGCCACCGAAATGGTCAGCGTGGCTGTGGGTGTAGATCACCGCCACGACGCGCCGCTCGCCACCTCGATGCCCGCGATACAGCGCCAACGCCGCCGCGGCCACCTCGGTGGAGATCAACGGATCGATGACGATGATGCCGGTGTCGGTTTCGACGAAGGTGATGTTGGAGATGTCGAGGCCCCGAACCTGATAGATGCCGGGCACCACTTCGTAGAGGCCTTGCTTGGCGGCGAGCGTCGACTGGCGCCAGAGGCTGGGGTGAACCGACGGCGGCGCGGCGCCGCCGAGGAAGGAGTAGGCGTCGTTGTCCCAGACGACGCGGCCGTCGGCCGCCTTGATGACGCACGGAGAAAGGCCCGCGATGAATCCACGATCGGCATTGTCGAAATCCGCCGTGTCATCCAACGGCAACACATGGTCGCGATGGGCGGACTCGATGATCGCGGTGGGGGGTGTGTGTTGCACCGCTAATACATTGCCATCGATGCGCCTCCCAGCGTCCGGAAAGAATTTCGTCGAACCTGCCATGTGCGCCTGGGCAAACACGCATACTGCCGTGACGGCCCTCAATGCTGAGAGCCGCAAAATTCGGGCAAAGGAGAACAGGTGAAGCGTGGACTGACTGTCGCGGCAGCTGGAGCGGCAATTCTGGTCGCCGGTATATCGGGCTGTTCGAGCAACAAGTCGAATGGCATTTCGACCTCGGTGCCGGGAGGCTCCGTGTCGGCCGGCGGCAACAACTCGTCGAAGGTCATCATCGACGGCAAGGACCAGAACGTCCAGGGCACCACTATCTGCACCAAGGCCGGCGGCAACATCTCGATTGCGGTCGGTGGCAACACCACCGGGATCAGTGTCGTGCTCGCCGACGCCAACCCGCCCACGGTGAAGGCGGTCCAGCTCGGCAACGTCAACGGCGTGACCCTGCAGTACGCGCAGGGCGGTCAGGGCAATGCCTCGGCGGCCAAGGACGGCAACACCTACAAAGTCACCGGTACGGCCGGCGGCGTCGACATGGCGAACCCGATGCAGCAGGTGAGCAAGCCGTTCGAGATCGACGCGACGTGCTCGTAGCCCGGTGACGAGCGCGACGAGCTAGGAATTGGACGCGGGCGGTTGCCATCCGTTGGGTGGTAACCGCACCGTGAACTCGGTCCGGCCCGGTGCACTGTCCACCACGATCGTCCCGTTGTGCGCCTTGACGACCGCGGAGACGATCGCCAGCCCCAGCCCGGTGCTACCGCCCTTGCGAGAACGCGAAGAGTCGCCGCGCGCGAACCGTTCGAAAACCTCGGATTGCAGCCCCGCTGGGATGCCGGGTCCGTCGTCGATGACCTGAAGCACGGTGTGCGACCGCTCGGTGCTCAACCGCGTCGTCACGACGGTGCCCGCCCCGGTGTGGACGCGGGCGTTGGCAAGCAGATTGGTCAGCACCTGGTGTAGCCGCGCCGCGTCCCCGGTGACCACCACGGGTTCTTCGGGCAGGTCGAGTTCCCATTGATGGTCGGGTCCGGCAACGTGAGCGTCGTTGACCGCATCCACCGCCAACCGCGACAGATCCACCGGTTCGCGTTCCAGCGGCCGGCCGGAGTCCAGCCGCGCCAGCAGCAGTAGGTCCTCGACCAAGCGCGTCATTCGCTGCGTCTCCGACGCCACCCGGCTCATCGCCTGCGCCACCGCCTCGCGATCGTCGCCCATCCGTTGGGTCAGTTCGGTGTAGCCCCGGATCGCCGCAAGGGGTGTGCGCAGTTCGTGACTGGCGTCGGCGACGAACTGGCGAACCCGCGTCTCGCTGGCCTGCCGCGCCGACAGCGCGGCAGCGATGTGGTCCAGCATCTGGTTGAGGGCGGCGCCGAGTTGCCCCACCTCGGTCGACGGGTTCGCGTCGGATTCGTGCACGCGCACGGGTAGTTCGACCTCGCCGCGCGCCAGCGGCAAGCTGGCCACCTTGCTCGCGGTTTGCGCGACGCGGCGCAACGGCGCCAGCGCCCGCCTGATGATGATCACACCGGCCGTCGTCGCGGCAACTAGCGCGATGACCGTGACAATCCCGAAAATGACCAGCATCCGCATCAGGGTGGCGTCGATGTTGACCATGGACAGACCGGTAACGATGACGTCGCCGCCGTTTCGGCTCGGCGCCGCGACCACCCGGTAGCGCCCGAGCCCGTCGAGGTCCAGCGTCACCGGCTTGCGGCTGCCGGCGATTCCGGACAGCTGCAGCTGGGCGGTCGGGCTCAGCTCGGCCCGATCACCGCTGCTCGTCGTGTAACCGGCGTCCACCGTGTTCCCGTGGCTGACCACCGCGGCCACCATGCCCGCGGGCTGGCCCGGGGCGTCCAGGAATCGCGGACCGGGGCCCGGCCTTGGATAGACGTGCTGATGCCGCCAGCCCGAATGCGGAGGCTCGGGGTACATGAGCGCCGAGCGGTAGGAGGTTCCGGCGAGTTGCCCATCCAGCTGGGCCACCAGGTGGTGAAGCAGCGCCAGTTCGGTCGCCGCGGTGATGCCGACGCAGACGATTGCCAAAACGACGATCTGTCCGACCAGCAGCCGCAGTCGAAGGGACCAGACCCTCCGCGTGTCAGCGGGCCGGCTTGAGGACATAACCTGCGCCGCGCAGCGTGTGGATCATCGGTTCTCGGCCGTTGTCGATCTTTTTGCGCAGGTAGGAAATGTAGAGCTCGACGATGTTGGATCGGCCGCCGAAGTCGTAACTCCATACCCGGTCCAGGATTTGGGCTTTGCTCAGCACCCGCTTGGAGTTGCGCATCATGAATCGCAGCAGTTCAAACTCGGTGGATGTCAACGAGATTGGCTCGCCCGCCCGGGTGACCTCGTGGCTGTCCTCGTCGAGTACCAAGTCGCCGACCACCAGCTGTGCGCCGCTGTCCACCGTCGTCACCCCGGTGCGCCGCAACAGGGCTCGCAGGCGCAGCACGACCTCTTCGATGCTGAACGGTTTGGTGACATAGTCGTCGCCACCGGCCGTCAGACCGGCGATGCGGTCTTCGACGGCGTCCTTGGCGGTCAGCAGCAGCACGGGCAGTTGCGGGTTCTCTTCGCGCAGTTTGTGCAAGACGTCGAGCCCGCTCATGTCGGGCAGCATCACGTCAAGAACAACCACGTCGGGCCGCTGGGAGCGGGCTGCCGCGATGGCCGATGCCCCGTCTCCTGCGGTGGAGATGTTCCAGCCCTCATATCGCAGCGCCATCGACACCATGTCGGCCAGGACGGACTCGTCGTCTACCACCAAAACGTTTATGGGGTTGCCGTCCGCACGGCACATGACAACCCGCTCTACCGAGGCTCGGGGCTGCGTCACAAGTTCCAGTATCCCCGCTGGGGGCTAAGCCCAGGCTATGCCCGACCTATGCGTGTCCTGTGAAACAAATCGCGCGACTGCTGAGCAGTCGCGCGATCCGTTGTCGGTCGAAGCGGTGTTAATACCAGTAGCGCCGGCCGGCTACCGGACGCCCGACCGAGCCCAGAATCCACAGGATCGCGCCGATCACCAACAGCACGATGCCTAGCGTGGTCAGGACGGGTACGTGGAAGAAATACCCCAGGACAAGCAGGACAATTCCTAAGATAACCATGTCTACTTCCTTTGAGTGAGCGGTTACAGGTTGATCGATTGCATTGAACTTGGTTGCGGCAGACGACAATCCGTGACTTTCGGATTGACACCGAAGTAATTCAAGGGTCCTGCGATCACGGTCACCGCAACCGTGCCCGCCGAGGCGCATGATGTGTTGTCGTTTTTGAAGTAATCGCGCTGCCACGCCGCGAAGACTCCGATCAGCAACCACACCAACGCAACCGTTCCGATGATCCCGCTGCCACGCATCGTGACCTCCATTGTGGACGAGAAGAAGTTTTCTCGTGGACCAGAAGGTACCCATTCGACTTATGTCTAAACATGCAATGGGTTATGCGGCAGTGCTTATCGGCCACAGCCAGCAGCGTCAGAGGTGGTCGGCGAGCCAGGTCGCGGCACGCTTCTTCGACGCACGGGACAACCAGGCGTCCTGAATCAACTCAGCTAATTCGGTCCTGCTGATTTCAGCCAGCCGACTGGCCCGCACCAAGACCGACGGGTGTCCGTCGAAATGATCCGTGGTGAAGAAGGGTGAAACGGGATCGGAAATCAACGCCAATTTGTCACTCTCCGATTCCACCCAAAGCATGATCACGTCGGCATAGCGCTCGCCGGTGTCCGGATCGGTCGCGTCGGGCCGGGGCGTGCGGAAGAAGACGAACGACTTCCCGCCCACCTGGTAAATGGCATTGCCCTTGGGACCCTCCAGGCGCTGGACGTGCGGCATCGCAGCGGCGATCTCATGCACGTCGCTCAGCCGGGCGCGTCGGGCAGCCATAACGGCGAGGGTACCGACTGCCCGGACCAGCTCATCACCGCGGCGGGAAATGTTGGGGTAAGGGAACTTTGAGGTCTGAACGCGATCCGCGACGGGCGGGGCGATCAGTCCGCTCGCCGTTGCGCGGACACGTAGAGGGTGGGCGGCATCGAGTCCTCCGCACCCTGCGGAACGCTGCGGTCATACCGCGCCATCAACTCCGCGAACGACGCCGTCGTGACATCCCAGCCACGCTCACGCAGCCAGCCGTCCACCGGAGTGCGCTCCTCCGGGTACCAGAGTTCGTCGAAGTCCGTGATCTCCGCGTTGACCAATTCGGCGGCTGCGGCCCGCATCCGTCGCATGTCGTCGCGCTGGCGCTGCACCCGGCCGGGATCGGTGAAACCCGCGTCGGGCACGTTGGACGCCAGCCAACTGCCCTCGGCACTCAGCGAATTGATCCGTTCGAACAGTAAGTCCTGGGCCTGCGCAGGCAGATAGCGAACCAGGCCTTCAGCCGACCAGACCGCCGGTTTAGAGGCGTCAAATCCTGCCTCCTGCAGCGCTTTCGGCCAATCCTGACGCAGATCGATCGGAACGTTGACCAGTCGCGCCTTCGGGGCCGCGCCGTGCTCACGCAGCGTGTTCGATTTGAATTCCAACACCTTGGGCTGGTCGAGCTCGTAGACGACGGTGCCGTCGGGCCACGGGAGCCGCCAGCTGCGTGCGTCCAGGCCGGCCGCCAGAATCACCACCTGCCGAACACCGTCGTCGGCCGCGCCGAGGAAGAACTCGTCGAAGAACGCCGTCCGGGTGGCCATGAAGTCGACCATCAGCCGTAGCCGATCCCGCAGGTCCGGCTCGATGTCGCCAGCCCTGGCCAGCAACGCCGGATCGGCGTAGATGCTCCACATCCCCTCGCCCGCGGCGTCGACGAACACGCGCGCGAAAGGATCATTGATCAGCGGGTTCTCGCTTTCGGTCTCGGCCGCGCGAGCTGCCGCGACACCCAGCGCGGTGGCGCCCACGCTTTGAGTGATCTCCCAGGAATCGTTGTCGGTCCGCGGCATCGCCATTTCCTTCCAGAAAGTAAGTTATGCACACTATTCTTCCAGCCGCCGCCGGCCGGTGCCCACCGTCGCCCCTGCCCTAGTCTTTTTCCCAGACGGTCCACAGGTTGCAAGGGAGTTCGGCATGATTCGAGCGCACACCGTCCGACACACGCCGCACCCGAAGGGCTGAGGAGTGGACTACGTGGATCTGGATGCCGTGGCGGACTGGATGTCCGGGCAGGGACTCGGCGAGGGGCCGCTAGAGGACGTTTCCACGGTCACCGGTGGAACCCAGAACGTCATGCTGCGGTTCACCAGGTCCGGTCGGGCCTATGTGCTGCGGCGCGGGCCACGACACTTGCGGCCGCGCAGCAACAGCGTCATCTTGCGGGAGACGAAAGTCCTTGCCGCACTGGCCGGTACCGATGTACCTCATCCACACTTGATCGCCGCCTGTGAGGACCCCGGTGTGCTGGGCGACGCCGTCTTCTACTTGATGGACCCGGTCGACGGATTCAACGCGGGCGAGGGCCTGCCGCCGCTGCACGCCGGCGATGCCGAGGTGCGCCACGGCATGGGCCTGTCGATGGCCGACGCGCTGGCCAAGCTGGGTGCCGTCGACCACGTCGCGGTGGGTCTCGCCGACTTCGGTAAGCCGGCGGGCTTTTTGGAACGCCAGGTGCCGCGCTGGCTTTCGGAGCTGGAGTCCTACAACGAGTACGACGGCTACCCCGGGCCCGACATCCCGGGCATCGAGGAAGTGTCCACCTGGCTGGACCGCCACCGGCCGGCCAATTGGACGCCAGGCATCATGCACGGCGATTACCACGCAGCCAACGTGATGTTCTCCCGCACGGGACCCGACGTGGTCGCGATCGTCGACTGGGAGATGTGCACGATCGGCGATCCCCTGCTGGATCTGGGCTGGCTGCTGGCCACCTGGCGCCAGCCCGACGGCTCCAGTGTGTTCAGCCACGCCCTGGGCGGGCAGGACGGATTGGCCAGCACCGACGAACTCTTCGAGCGCTACGCCGCCAACACCACTCGCGACCTGTCCCACATCACCTGGTACACCGTGCTGGCCTGCTTCAAGCTCGGGATCGTGATCGAGGGAACGCTGGCACGCGCCTGCGCCGGGAAGGCGGAGAAGGAGGTCGGCGACCAATTGCACGCGGCCACGGTGCATCTGTTCGAGCGGGCGCTGGGCCTCATCTCTCACAAGGGCTGACCTACTAACATCTTCACTCGTGCCGCCTTATCCCGAGGAACCGGATTTCTACTCCGAGCCGACCGCGGCCGCGCGGTACGGCGGGTATAACGAGCCCGCGCCCGAGCGGTACGGCGGGTATAACGAGCCCGCGCCCGAACCACCGGAGCCCGGAACGCCGTGGTACCGCCGTCCCGCGGCGCTGGTCGCGGCCGGCGCCTTGGGGGTGATCCTGCTGGCTGCGCTGGTGTTCGCGGTGGTCAAGCTCGCGAGCGGGTCGCCGGCGCCGAGCCCGACAACGACGACGACTCCCGTCCCGTCCACCACCGCGCCGGTGACCACCACGACGCGGGCGCCGCGGCACCACGGCGGAGGCGGCGGAGGCGGCGGAGCGCCGACCGAGACGGTGACCGAGACGGCCCCGCCGCCGAGCACCGACACGGGCACGACCACAGAGCCACCGAGCACGGTCACCGTTTCACCGAGCACCGAAACCAGCACCGTCACGCAGACCGTGACCGAACCGCCCCGCCGGGGGCCGTTTCAGCCCTTCCAGCCACGCCCCTAGCGCGGCGACGTGCACGCGAGCGGCGGCCTGGTCCGTCCGGCATCTGCGGCGGATGCGCCTGCGTGCCTTGCCATTTACCGCCCGTACGTCGAGCACACGGTCATCAGTTGGGAGATCGAAGTCCCGACGCTAGCTGAGATGGCCGCGCGCATCGCCGCGGCGCAGCTGAACCACGAATGGCTTGTGCTGCAACGCAATCGCCAAGTGATCGGCTTCGCCTACGCGCACGCGTTGAATCGCCTTGCCACATACCGATGGTCGGCCGAGATCGGGATCTACCTCGACGCCGGCCATCGCCGTACCGGCGGGGGGCGAGCGCTTTACACGGAGCTGTTGCGCAGGCTGACCGAGCGGGGCTACCGGCAGGCGTTCGCCGGGATCACCCAACCCAACGAGGCCAGCAACGGATTCCACCGCTCTTTCGGGTTCACCGATGCCGGGCTGTACCGGCGCGTCGAGTGGAAACACGGCAGCTGGCACGACGTTGCGTGGATGCAGCTCGAGTTGCCGGGCGTTGCCGACCCGGATGAAGCGCCCGGCCCGATCGTCGGGCCAAGCGGAATGGGCGAGGCGGGGGCTTAGCCGCCGCCGGCGCCACCGCCCAGGAAACCGCCACCGGCGCCGCCACCAACGAAACCGCCGCCGGCGCCACCGCCGATTAGCGCAATGCTGTTTGTCATGGCGGGAAAGTATCGCCGATAAGCCGAGCCCACAAGTAACTGGGTCTTAACGATTCAAATCATTTTGGGGGTCGAACCCTGAGGCTGATGAGCGCGCCCGAAGGGATTCGAACCCCTAACCTTCTGATCCGTAGTCAGATGCTCTATCCGTTGAGCTACGGGCGCCTGTTCTTCAGTTGTCGTTCCGTGTTCCCGCTAAAGGATCCTGCGGAGGCGAGAGGATTTGAACCTCCGGTCCCCTTTGAGGGGGACAACTCATTAGCAGTGAGCCCCATTCGGCCGCTCTGGCACGCCTCCCTTGGACTTTCTGAGGGTACCGACCCCTTTCCGGTCTCGCGGAACCGGCCATACTGTACACAGTTGGGACATAAACTGTCGAAGTGACCGCCCGCCTGCGCAACGAACTGGCCGGACTGCCAGTGTATGTCCCCGGCAAGAACGTGCCGGGCTCGATCAAACTGGCCAGCAACGAGACCGTGCACGGCCCGCTGCCCAGCGTGCACGCGGCGATTGAGCGCGCGGTTGCCGTCGTCAACCGCTACCCCGACAACGCCAGCGTGGACCTCAAGGCAGCGCTGGCCATGCACCTGGGTTCCGATGTCGCCCCCGAGCACATCGCGGTCGGCAGTGGTTCGGTCACCTTGTGCCAGCAGCTGGTTCAGATCACCGCGGCGGCCGGCGACGAGGTGATGATCGGCTGGCGCAGCTTCGAGTGCTACCTGCCCATCATCCAGGTCTCCGGGGCGGCCACCGTCAAAGTGCCGTTGACCGACCACACGCACGACCTCGACGCGATGCTCGCGGCGATCACCGACCGCACCCGGCTGATTTTCGTGTGCAACCCGAACAACCCGACCTCCACCGTCGTCGATCCGGACGCACTGGCGCGCTTCGTCGAGGCCGTACCGTCGCACATTCTGATCGCCATCGACGAGGCCTACGCCGAATACATCCGCGACGGCATGCTGCCCAACAGCTTGGAGCTTGCCCTGACCCACAGCAATGTCGTTGTGCTGCGGACCTTTTCAAAGGCCTACGGGTTGGCGGGCTTGCGCGCCGGTTACGCGATCGGCCACCCGGAGCTGATCACGGCGCTGGACAAGGTCGTCATGCCGTTCGCGGTGACGAACGTCGCACAGGCGGCCGCCATCGCGTCGCTCGAGGCCTCCAATGAGTTGATGGCCCGCACCGACGCGCTGGTCCTCGAGCGCACCCGCGTCAGCACCGCCCTGCGCGAGGCCGGATTCGAGCTGCCCCCGTCACAGGCCAACTTCGTGTGGCTACCGTTGGGTGAGCGCACCACGGACTTCACCGAGCAGGCGGCCGATGCGCACCTGGTGGTGCGGCCGTTCGCGAACGAAGGCGTCCGCGTCACCATTGGTGCGCCGCAGGAAAACGACGCCCTGCTGCATTTTGCCCGCGATTGGATTGCCCGCACCGAATCGTAAGGAGTCGCCCGTGGACCTCGCGCGCAAGAAGTTCACCGAGTTCAAAGAGCGCAGCGGCGACATCGCAGATTCCGAGCTCGACGAATTCTGGGCCGAACTCGCCCCCGCGACGATCGAGGGGATGCTCGGCGAGTGGAAGGGCGGCGAATTCCAGACCGGCCACAAGATGAACGGCCAACTGGAAAAGGCCCGGTGGTACGGGAAGACCTTCAAGTCCGTCCGCGACGTGCAGCCCCTGGTCTGCCTGGACGCCGACGGCAACAAGTTTTCGAACGTGGAGATGGGCAAGGGCGAGGCCAGCCTGTGGCTCGAGGACTTCCGCGGCGAGGTCACCGCCACCATGGTCTACGACGGCCAGCCGGTGCACGACCACTTCAAGAAGATCGATGACGACGCCGTGATGGGCATCATGAACGGCAAGGGCGTCCGGGACAACGGCAAGTACTACTACTTCTACCTGGAACGCGAGTAGCCGTTAAGCCGTCCCGCCGTGCCGCACACTCGACGTCCCAGCCCCTGACTACCCCGCCGGATCGCGACCGGTGAACGCGACCAACTGCTCGAGCGCGCCGGCGTCCGCGGGAACGTCGACCGGGTCGTCGAACCCGGCTTGTCCCCGTAACTCCGGCCTGATGATGTGACGCGCGAGGCCCAGCACGTATTCGGACAGCGGCTCGGGGGCGTTGACGTCGTGCCCCACCGCGGCGGCGTAATCCCAAGCGTGGACCAGGAATTCGATCGACAGGATGGCGCACGCGCTGTTGGCGGGCATCTCGCCCTTGCCGAACGGCACCGAACCGTCCAGACCGTGGCGGTGCCAGGCGTCCAGGGCCGGCCGAGCCGCGGCGATCACCTGGCGCTCCACCGAATCGCCTTCCTCGCGCTCCGGAATCTCCGCCCCGACCATGCCCCCGAGTGCCGAGATCGAATTCAGCAGATGCCCGGTCAGCCCCGACACGTCGAATTCCGTGCACGGCGTCGGTCGGGACAGGTCGTCGGCGGCGATGGTGTGCAGCACCCGCTGCAGCACCCCCAGCGTGTCCTCGGCGCTGTGCAGCTCGTCGGTGGGCGGGGAATGCGGTCCGGGTCGCAAGTCAGGAGCCATATTCGCCACGCTACGGTCTCGATATGGCGCAAGCATACGAATCCGTCACCGTCGAGACGAAAGACCACGTCGCCCAGGTGACGCTGATCGGACCGGGCAAGGGCAACGCGATGGGACCGGCGTTCTGGTCGGAGATGCCGGAGCTGTTCGCCGCGCTGGACGCCGACCCCGAGGTGCGGGCCATCGTGCTGACCGGCTCGGGAAAGAACTTCAGCTACGGCCTGGACCTGCCGGCGATGGGCGGTTCGTTCGCCCCGCTGCTGTCCGGCGACGCGTTGGCCGGCCCGCGCGCGGCGTTCCACCGCGAGGTCAAGCGCATGCAGGGCGCCATCAGCGCGGTCGCCGACTGCCGGACGCCCACCATCGCCGCGGTGCACGGCTGGTGCATCGGCGGCGGCGTCGACCTGATCTCGGCGGTGGACATCCGCTACGCCAGCACCGACGCCAAGTTCTCGGTGCGTGAGGTCAAGCTCGCCATCGTCGCCGACGTCGGCAGCCTGGCCCGCCTCCCGATGATCCTGAACGACGGACACCTGCGCGAGCTGGCGCTGACCGGCAAGGACATCGATGCGGCCCGGGCCGAGAAAATCGGCCTGGTCAACGACGTGTACGCCGACGCCGACGCCACCCTCGCCGCGGCCCACGCCACCGCCGCGGAGATCGCCGCCAATCCCCCGCTGACCGTGCACGGCGTCAAGGACGTCCTCGACCAGCAGCGCATCGCGGCGGTCTCGGAGAGCCTGCGGTATGTGGCCGCCTGGAACGCGGCCTTCCTGCCGTCCAAGGACCTGACCGAGGGCATCTCGGCGACGTTCGAAAAGCGGCCGCCGCAGTTCACCGGGGAATAGTCCGGCGACACGTACCCTCGCTGAGGTGACGACACCAGACGGCAAGATCCGCCTCCCGGCAGACCTGGACTCCGTGACGGCGATCGGCGCCGAAGACCACTCCGAAATCGACAGCGCCGCAGTCGACAGGATCTGGCAGGCCGCCCGGCACTGGTACCGCGCCGGCTTCCACCCCGCCATCCAGCTGTGCATCCGCCGGCACGGCCGCGTCGTGCTCAACCGCGCGATCGGACACGGTTGGGGCAACGCCCCGAGCGACCCGCCCGACGCGGAGAAGATCGTCGTCACGCCCGACACACCGTTCTGTGTGTACTCGGCGGCCAAGGGAATGGCGGCGACCGTGGTGCACATGCTCGTCGAGCGCGGTGTCTTCTCGCTCGACGATCGGGTATGCGACTACATCCCCACGTTCACCAGTCATGGCAAGCATCGGATCACCATCCGGCACGTGATGACACACAGCGCGGGACTGCCCTTCCCCACCGGCCCCAGACCGGACGTCACCCGCGCCGACGACCACGAGTACGCGCAGCAGAAGCTGGGCGAGTTGCGACCGCTCTACCGTCCCGGGCTGTTCCACATGTACCACGCGCTGACCTGGGGCCCGCTGGTTCGCGAGATCGTCTACGCGGCCACCGGCAAGGAGATTCGCGAGATCCTGGCCACCGAGATCCTCGACCCACTCGGCTTCCGCTGGACGAACTTCGGCGTCGCCACGCAGGACGTCCCCTTGGTCGCACCGAGTCACGCCACCGGGCGAACGCTCCCACCTGTCGTCGCCCAGATTTTTCGGAAGGCGATCGGCGGAACCGTGCACGAGATGATCCCGTACACGAATACCCCGATGTTCTTGACCACTATCATTCCGTCGTCCAACACGGTGTCGACCGCCCAGGAAATGTCACGGTTCGCCGAGATTTGGCGGCGCGGAGGCGAACTCGATGGCGTGCGGGTGATCAGTCCGGAGACCATGTACGGCGCGGTGACCGAATGCCGAAGGCTCCGACCGGATTTCGCGGTCGGGTTGCAGCCCGCGCGCTGGGGTACCGGGTACATCCTCGGCACCAATCGGTGGGGACCGTTCGGGCGTAACGCGCCGCACGCGTTCGGCAACCTTGGCCTGGTCAACATCGCGATCTGGGCCGACCCGGCGCGCGGCCTGTCGGCCGGCGTGGTGAGCAGCGGAAAACCCGGGCGGGATCCCGAAGCGCGACGGTATACCGCCCTGCTGGACACGATCACCGCCGAAATCCCCGGCGATTGACGACGACGGCAGTGGGAACACTGCCCCCATGGCTACATATCGAGTGCTCGACCCGAAGGGCGAGGTCGTCGCCACCAAAGACATCGAAAGCGCCGACGACGCACACGCGTGGTTCGTCGATCAAAAGGCCGACAACAGCGAGCTCGGCTGGCGAATGGAAGTCCAGCACGACGGCGAGTGGCACTTCTTCGACGACAGCGAGGGCGATCGAAGCTAGGTGTTTGTCCCCCGGCTCGTGGGGCAACCAACAAAGCATGGACTCGCAACGCTTCCGCAAACTGCTGGACGCACCGGGGCCGTTCGCTTCGGTGTATTTCGACGATTCACATGACACCCATGACGCCGAGACTCAGCTCGAGCTCAAGTGGCGGGCGGTCAAAGAAGAACTGGAACGCCAAGGTGCCGACGCACACGTCATCGGCCAGATCGGGGACGCGATCATGGACCTGCGTCCCCCGATCGGCCGTAGCGGGCGGGCGGTGGTCGCCGGCGCCGACGGCGTGGTGATCAACGAGCACCTGGCCCGCCCCGCCGCTACCGAGGTCGTCCGCGTCTCCGAATTGCCCTACCTGGTACCGATTCTCGAGCAGAGCTTCGATCATCCGGACTATGTGCTGGTGGTGGTGGACCACAGTGGCGCCGACATCACCACTCACATCGGCGGGACACTGCGCGCCGAGACGGTGGACGGTGGTGGCTATCCCGTGCACAAATCCGCCGGCGCCGAGACCGCGGGTTACGGCGACCCCCAGTTGCGCACCGAAGAGGCCGCGCGCAAGAACCTGCGCGCCGTCGCCGACCGCGTCGCCGAACTGGCCGACGACAAGGCGATCGAGGTGATCTTCGTCGTGGGTGAGGTGCGCTCGCGCTCCGATCTGCTGGCCGCGTTGCCCGAGCGGCTGCAGGACCGCACGGTGGCTCTCGAGGTCGGGGCGCGGCACAGTGGGCACGACTTCGGCGAGATCGAGCACGCCATCGAAGGTGAATTCGTCAAGAGGCAGTTGCGCACGATCGACGATGCCGCGCAGCGCTTTACCGCCGAGATCGGCCGGCAGTCGGGGTTGGCGGCCGAGGGACTCGGCGCGGTCTGCTCGGCGCTGCGTCAGGGCGCGGTGGAGACCCTGATCATCGGCGACATCGGCGACGCGACCGTCGTTGCCGACGAAGGTATGACGACGATTGCCCCCGACGAAAACGTGTTGTCCGAGCAGGGCGCCGCTCCTGCCAAGACGCTGCGGGCCGACGAGGCGCTGCCGGTATCGGCGATCTCGGTCGGTGCCGCCCTGGTGCGCACCGACGAGCGGATCTCCCCGGCCGACGGCGTGGGCGCGGTGCTGCGCTACGCACCGACGCTGCACCAGAGTGTCGAGTGACTTCAGCGGTGGCGGAGGGATTTGAACCCCCGGACGGTTTTAGCCGTCTCTCGCTTTCAAGGCGAGTGCATTAGGCCGCTCTGCCACGCCACCGCTGATCAGGGTAGCGGGACTCGGTAGCGTGGCCACATGCGCGCCATCGTCGCCGAATCTTCCGATCAACTCTCCTGGCAGGAAGTGCCGGACGTCTCCGCCGGGCCGGGCGACGTCTTGGTCAAGGTCACCGCCGCCGGCGTGAACCGCGCCGACCTGCTGCAGGCCGCCGGCAAATACCCGCCGCCGCCGGGAGCGAGCGAGATCATCGGCATGGAAGTGTCCGGCGTCATCAGCGAAGTCGGCGCCGATGTGGCGGAATGGTCTGTCGGACAAGAGGTTTGCGCGTTGCTCGCCGGGGGCGGGTACGCCGAGTACGTCGCGGTTCCCGCTGGCCAGCTGCTGCCGATTCCGGATCGCGTCGATCTGGTCGACGCCGCCGGGTTGCCCGAAGTGGCCTGCACCGTGTGGTCGAACCTGGTGCTGACCGCCCACCTGAGCAAGGGCCAGCTGCTGCTGATGCACGGCGGGGCCAGCGGTATCGGAACCCACGCGATCCAGATCGCCCGGGCGCTGGGTGCCCGGGTGGCGGTCACCGCCGGATCGGAGGAAAAGCTGCAGACCTGCCGCGACCTGGGTGCCGAAATCACCATCAACTACCGCGACGAGGACTTTGTCGCACGGCTGCAGGAGTCCGGCGGCGCCGACGTGATCTTCGACATCATGGGCGCCTCCTATCTGGACCGAAACATCGACGCCCTGGCCACCGACGGGCAGCTCGTCATCATCGGGATGCAGGGCGGCATCAAGGGCGAGCTCAATGTCGGCAAGCTGCTCGCCAAGCGGGCGCGCGTCATAGGCACCACGCTGCGGGGGCGTCCGGTGAGCGGCCCGAACAGCAAGAGCGAGATCGTGGCGGCAGTGACCGACGCGGTGTGGCCGATGATTGCCGACGGCCGGGTCCGGCCGATCATCGGCGGGCGGATCCCGATCGAGCAGGCGGGCGTCGCCCACCAGAAGCTGGCGGCGGGAGAGGTGCACGGGAAGGTCGTGCTGACGCTGCCGGCCTAGACCGGTGAATCAGCCCGGCCTCAACCCAGTGAGGCCAGCGCGCGCACCAACTGGTCGACTTCGGCCGTCGTCGAGTAGTGGGCCAGGCCTACGGTGACCGCACCGCCCACGTCATTGACACCCAACACATCGAGCGCACGGGAACTTTCATTGGTGACGGCCAGAATTCCGTTGTCTGCCAACCGCTGCACGACTCGCTCGGCGGGCACGCCGTTCAACGCGAAACTGACCACCGGGATCCGCACCTCCGGACGCCCGATCACCATCACCAACGGCAACGACCGCAACGACACCATCAGGTAGTCGTAGATCCGGTTCAGATACGACGTCGCGGATTGCATCGATACCGCCAGGCGTTCGCGCCGGCCGCCGCGGGCGGACTCGTCGAGCGAAGCCAGGTACTCGATGCTGGCCACCACGCCGGCCAGCAGACCGAACTGGTGCGCGCCGATCTCGAGGCGCGCGGGCCCGGTGGCTTTGGGGTCCGGCGAGATGGAACTGAACGAGTTGAGCAGCGCCGGATCACGGAACACGATCGCCCCGATCGGCGGACCGCCCCACGCCGCGGCGTTCACCGCCACCACGTCGGCGTCGGTCTCCTTCACGTCGAGCAGCCGGTAGGGCGCCGCGGCGGAATGATCGACCACCGCCAGGCCGCCGACGTCGTGCACCAGCTTGGTCATCGCCCGCAGATCGGTGACCGTGCCCAGCGTCGCGGAGGCCGAGGCGACGGCGACCAGCCTGGTCGACTTCCCGATCAACCCCTCCCACTGCCACGTCGGCAGCTCGCCCGTCTCGATATCGATCTCGGCCCACTTGACCTTGGCGCCGTACCGGTGCGCCGCACGCAGCCACGGGGCGATGTTGGCTTCGTCGTCCAGGCGGCTGACGATGACCTCGTAGCCCAGGCCGGCCCGCGACGACGACGCCTCGGCCAGCGCCGACAACAAAATCGCCCGATCGGCCCCCAACACGACCCCCGCGGGTTCGACGTTGAACAAATCGGCCACCGCCGCCCGCGCCGCCTCGAGAACCGCGGCGCTGCGCTGTGCCGATGGGTGTGCGCCCACCGTGGTGGGCCCGGACCTGCGAAAGGCCGTCGACACGGTGGTCGCGACGGAATCGGGAATCAGCATGCCGATCGGGGCGTCGAAGTGTACCCACCCGTCACCCAGCGAAGGATGCAGTCCGCGCACCCGGGCGACGTCGTATGCCATGTGGGCCACCTTAGGGCTTCCGCTTTTTTGCGAAACTGTGACTGTAGCGGGCGCCACAGACGTTCCGGCCAGTTGGTGGCCTCCCGAGCCAGGGCACCCGGCCAGCCATACTAGTCGAGTGGGCCTCTGGTTCGGAACGCTGATTGCATTGTTTTTGCTGATAGCGCCGGGGGCGATCATCGCTCGTATCAGTCAGTTGTCGTGGCCGGTCGCTGTCGCCGTCGGCCCGGCGCTGACCTACGGCGTGGTCGCGCTGGCCATTATTCCGTTTGGTGCCATCGGGATTCCGTGGAACGGGTGGACGGCGCTGGCGGCACTGGTCGTGGTCTGCCTGTTGATGATCGGTTTACAGCTGCTGCTCGGCCGCTACCGCGATCGCGACGCCGAAGCCCGCGGGATCAGCCGCTGGCCTGCCGTCACGGTGGGCGCGGGCGTGCTGTTGGGCGCCCTGCTCATCATGTGGGCGGCCTATCGCGGCCTGGCCGCCCACTGGCAGACCATCCCGAGCACCTGGGACGCCGTGTGGCACGCCAACGAGGTGCGGTTCATCCTGGACACCGGCCAGGCGTCATCGACGCACATGGGCGAGCTGCGCAACGTCGAGACCCATAAGACGCTGTACTACCCGTCGGTGTTCCACGCGCTGACCGCGGTGTTCTGTCAATTGACCGGGGCGGCGCCCACCACCGGTTACACGCTGAGTTCGGTCGCGGAATCCGTCTGGCTGTTCCCCACCAGCGCGGCGATGCTCACCTGGCAGCTGCTGCGGTCGCGCACGACGCAGTGGCGCTGCGCCGGGGCGGCGGCCACGGCGGCTGCGTTGTCGGCATCGTTCACCGCGGTTCCCTACGTCGAGTTCGGCGTCGCCGCGATGCCCAACCTGGCGGCCTACGGGGTCGCGGTCCCGGCGTTCGTCTTGATCACCTCCACGGTGCGACACCGCGATCGCATCCCGGCGGCGGTGCTGGCCTGGGTGGGCGTGATGTCCGTGCACATCACCGGCGGGGTGATCGTGTTGTTGTTCCTGGTGGCCTGGTGGCTCATGGACGTGGTGTGGCGTCCGGTGCGCGGCAGGCTGGCCGATTTTGTCGCCCTGGCCTGCGTTGCGGCGCTCTCCGGACTGATCCTGTTGCCGCAATTCATCAGCGTCCAGGGGCAGGAAGACATCATTGCCGGGCATTCCTTTCTGACCCACCTCAGCAAGAAGCGGGGACTGTTCGACACGGTCTTCCAGCACTCCCGCCACCTCAACGACTTTCCGGTGCAGTACGGGCTGATCGCGGTAACGGCCATCGGCGGGGTCATTTTCCTGGTCAAAAAGATCTGGTGGCCGCTCGCGCTGTGGCTGGTGCTGGTGGTGGTGGACGTCGACGCCGGGAATCCGCTGGGCGGTCCGATCGGTGCGGCGGCCGGCATGTTCGGCGAGTTTTTCTACAAAGATCCGCGCCGCATCTCGGCCGCCATCACCCTGCTCCTGGAGCCGATGGCCGGCATCGCACTGTTCGCGATCGTCGTGGGCGTCGTGGGCGTCGCTAAACGGGTCACCGGCCGATTCAAAGCACTGCCCGCTCCGGTCTGGATCGCGACCACTGCGGTGCTGCTGGTGGCGGCCACGGTCCTCACCGGGCGCCACTACCTCTATCGGCACCTGGTGTTGTTCGGCGACAAGTACGACTCGGTGATGATCGACCAGCGCGACCTGATGGCCATGGCCTATCTGGCCAAGCTGCCCGGCGCGCACGAGACCTTGATCGGCAACGCCAACACCGACGGCACCGCGTGGATGTACGCGGTCGCCGATCTGCATCCGTTATGGACCCACTACGACTACCCGCAACAGATGGGCCCGGGTCCCAACCGGTACATCTTCTGGGCGTATGCGCGCCGCGGTGATTCCGATCCGAGGGTGCTCGAGGCGATTAAAGCGCTCAATATTCGGTACATCTACGCTAGCTCGCCGACGGTCCGGGGGTTCGCCGTACCCGAAGGACTAGTGTCACTGGATAAGTCGAAGTCGTGGGCGTTGATCTACGACAATGGCGGTGCCCGAATTTATGAATGGCGCGGAAACGGCACGCCACACTAATAGTCCACAAAGGATGGTGAAGGATTGAGTACCCGCAACGACGGCCCCGACGATAGCGACGTCGAAATCATCGGCGGCGTCGACCCGCGCATGATGGCGCTCGCCGACGACGACGCCGACGAGCGCTCCCTGACGGACCTGGTTGAGCAGCCGGCAAAGGTGATGCGCATCGGGACCATGATCAAGCAGCTGCTCGAGGAAGTGCGCGCCGCACCGCTGGACGAGGCGAGCCGTAACCGGCTACGCGAGATCCACGCGACCAGCATCCGGGAGCTCGAGGAGGGCTTGGCGCCCGAACTGCGTGAGGAGCTTGATCGCCTCACCCTGCCCTTCAACGAGGACGCCGCGCCGTCGGACGCCGAATTGCGCATCGCCCAAGCACAGTTGGTCGGCTGGCTGGAAGGACTGTTCCACGGCATCCAGACCGCGCTGTTCGCCCAGCAGATGGCCGCCCGCGCGCAGCTGGAAAAAATGCGCCAGGGGGCGCTCCCCCCGGGCATGGGCAAGCCGGGCGGCGCGCCCGCGCACGGTCAGTACCTGTAAGCGAACTTGAGTAGTTGACGGTGTCGGGTCCTCACATCGAGACGCACAACGCGTGGGTGGAGTTTCCCATCTTCGACGCCAAGTCACGTTCGTTGAAGAAGGCCTTCTTGGGCAAGGCGGGCGGCACTATCGGCCGCAACAGCTCCAACGTGGTGGTGGTCGAAGCGTTGCGCGACATCACCATGTCCCTCGAGTTGGGCGACCGGGTCGGCCTGGTGGGTCACAACGGGGCGGGCAAATCGACTCTGCTGCGCCTACTTTCGGGTATCTACGAACCCACCCGGGGCTGGGCGACCGTCACCGGCAGGGTCGCACCGGTCTTCGATCTCGGCGTCGGCATGGATCCCGAGATCTCCGGTTACGAGAACATCCTCATTCGCGGTCTGTTTCTGGGTCAGACGCGAAAGCAGATGCTGGCCAAGGTCGACGAGATCGCCGAGTTCACCGAACTGGGCGACTACCTGTCGATGCCGCTGCGCACCTATTCCACCGGCATGCGTGTCCGGCTCGCGATGGGTGTGGTCACCAGCATTGATCCCGAGATCCTGCTGCTCGATGAAGGAATCGGCGCGGTGGACGCCGACTTCCTGAAGAAGGCGCAGTCGCGGTTGCAGAGTCTGGTGGAGCGCTCCGGAATCCTGGTGTTCGCCAGCCATTCCAACGAATTCCTGGCGCGGTTGTGCAAGACGGCGATGTGGATCGACCACGGCGTCATCCGCATGTCCGGCGGCATCGAGGACGTGGTGCGGGCGTACGAAGGGGAGGACGCGGCCCGGCACGTCCGCGAGGTGCTGGCCGAAACCGAGGAAGCAAACCGGGTCGAGACACCCCTGGCCCAAAGTGCATCCGGGGATGAGTGAGACCGTCTTCGCCGTCGTCGTCACCCACCGGCGCCCCGACGAGCTGGCCAAGTCGCTCGATGTGCTGAGCACCCAAACCCGCCTGCCCGATCACCTCATCGTGGTGGACAACGATTTCTCCGGCGAAGGCCCGGGCTCCGACCGGATCCGCGACCTGGTGGCCGGCCAACCGATTCCGACCACCTACCTGGCCTCACGCCGAAACCTGGGCGGTGCAGGGGGTTTCGCGCTGGGCATGCTGCACGCACTGGCCCAGGGTGCCGATTGGGTGTGGCTGGCCGACGACGACGGCCGCCCGCAAGACTCGGCCGTGCTGGCCACCCTGCTGGCCTGCGCCGACAAGCATGCCCTGGCCGAAGTATCACCGATGGTCTGCAACTCCGACGACCCGGAACGGCTGGCGTTTCCCTTGCGGCGTGGTCTGGTATGGCGAAGACGCGCAAGCGAATTGCGCACCGAGGCCGGGCAGGACCTGCTGCCCGGCATTGCGTCGTTGTTCAACGGTGCGCTATTTCGGGCCGCCACCCTGGAAGCGGTCGGCGTCCCGGACCTACGGCTGTTCATCCGCGGCGACGAGGTGGAATTGCACCGCCGACTCGTGCGATCCGGCCTACGATTCGGGACCTGCCTGGACACGATCTATTTGCATCCCTGCGGATCCGATGAGTTCCGGCCGATTCTGGGCGGCCGGATGCACACCCAGTATCCCGACAACCCCACCAAGCGCTTCTACACCTACCGCAACCGCGGCTACCTGCTGTCGCAGCCCGGGCTGCGCAAGCTGCTGGTGCAGGAGTGGGTCCGGTTCGGCTGGTTCTTTCTGGTGACCCGCCGCGACCCGCGCGGTCTGGCCGAATGGATCCGGTTGCGGCGCTTGGGACGTCGTGAGCAGTTCGGTAAGCCGGGAGGATTCGCATGACGTTCATTGACGCCGCCGCACAGTCGCGGACGTTCACCCGCGCCCGAGGCGACCTCGTCGACGGGTTCCGCCGCCACGAGCTCTGGCTGCACCTGGGCTGGCAGGACATCAAGCAGCGTTACCGCCGCTCGGTGCTGGGGCCCTTCTGGATCACCATCGCGACCGGAACCACGGCCGTCGCGATGGGCGGCTTGTACTCCAAGCTGTTTCATCTCGAGCTGTCGGTGCACCTGCCGTACGTGACGCTGGGGCTGATCATCTGGAACCTGATCAACGCCGCCATTCTGGAGGGCGCCGACGTCTTCGTCGCCAACGAGGGTTTGATCAAGCAGTTGCCGACGCCGCTGAGCGTGCACGTCTACCGGCTGGTGTGGCGGCAGATGATCTTGTTCGCACACAACATCGTCATCTACGTCGTCATCGCCATGATCTTTCCCAAAGCGTGGTCCTGGGCCGATCTTTCGGTGATCCCGGCCTTGGCGCTGATCGTGCTCAATTGCATCTGGGTGTCACTGTGTTTCGGCATCCTGGCCACCCGCTACCGCGACATCGGACCGTTGCTCTTTTCGGTGGTGCAGCTGCTGTTCTTCATGACGCCGATCATCTGGAACGACGACACCCTGCGACAGCAGGGCGCCGGACGCTGGGCGAGCATCGTCGAACTCAACCCACTGCTGCACTATCTCGACATCGTCCGCGCCCCGCTGCTGGGCTCGCATCAGGAACTGCGGCACTGGGCAGTGGTGCTGGTGCTGACTGCCGTTGGCTGGATCCTGGCCGCCTTCGCGATGCGCCAGTACCGCGCCCGGGTGCCCTACTGGGTGTAGGAACTGTTGTCGGCGGACGAGCCTATAATCGAATGTATGTTCGAAGTGCTGCAGTCGAAGCTCGGGCTTCGCGGCGTCGACGACGCCGGTGTGGTGGACCTGATCACCGTTGCGGCGCGGGCGCAAAATGCCCAATGCGCGCGTGAACTGGCGGCGATCGGTGAGTTGTATGTACGCCGGGCGCCGGCCGACGACGCCGAACGTTTCAATTGGATCGTCGACGGACACGAGAATGTGGTCGCCGAAGTGGCAGCGGCTTTGGGCATCAGTCGCGGCCGAGCGGCGGGACGGTTGCGCTATGCGATCGCATTACGCGAGCGACTGCCCCGGGTAGCCGAGGCTTTCGCGCAGGGAGATATCGATTTTCGGCTGATGGCGGCGGTGGTATATCGCACGGAGCTGGTTGAAGACCCCGAGCTGATCGCCCGGCTGGATGCCGCGGTGGCCCGGCACGCCCCGAAGTGGATGCGGCTCTCGGAACCGAAAATGGCTGAGCGCATCGACATGTGGGTGGCGCGATGTGACCCCGCCGGGGTGCGCGTGCCGGGGCTGCGCACTGAGGATCGCTATGTGGAGATCGGGCCCATCAGCCCTGGGCTGGCCGGGATCTGGGCAAAGCTGCATTCCACTGACGGCGCCGCGTTGGACAGCAGGCTTGACGCGTTGGCCGCATCGGTGTGCCGAAATGATCCGCGCACCGCAGCCCAGCGGCGCGCCGATGCCCTGGGTGCGCTGGCCGCCGGCCAGGACGCGCTGCGCTGCGCCTGCGATACACCGGATTGTGCAGCGGCACAACGATACCCGGGCACCAGCGTCGTGATCCATGTGTTGGCCGAGCCGGCGGCGGTCATCGGCGAGTCACCCGCTCCGGCATATCTTCCCGCGTTCGGTCCATTGCCGACGACGTTGCTGCGCGACCTGGCCGGTGTCGCCAAGTCGAAGCCCTTGTCGATACCGCCCGACCGCGCGGAAGTCGGCTATCGGCCTTCGGCGGCACTGGCCGAATTCATCCGCTTTCGGGACCTGACATGCCGGTTCCCCGGTTGCGATGCTCCGGCCGACCTCTGCGACATCGACCACACGGTGCCGTTTCCGCTCGGCCCGACGCATCCATCCAACCTCAAGCTGCTGTGCCGCCACCATCACCTGCTCAAGACGTTCTATACCGGCTTCGACGGCTGGCAGGATCGCCAGCGGCCAGACGGCACGGTGGTGTGGACGTCACCAACGGGACACACCTACACCACGAAACCCGGTGGTAGCCTCTACTTTCCGGCGTTGGCGATGCCGACCGGGACGTTGGCATCGCCAACCTTCGTGGCCCCAACCCAGCGCAACCGTGGAGTCATGATGCCGGTCCGGCAGCGCACTCGGGCCCAAGACCGCACCGCCCGGATCCGCTGGGAGCGCGGCATCAACGAAGCACGCATCGTTGCCGAGGCGGCGCGCGACGCCGAGCGCTTGGCGCCCAACAACAACGATCCGCCGCCCTTCTAGCTCGATAACTCGACGCCAAACCCCTTGAGGGTGGAGTATGCGAACGTGAGCGACGCCTCAGCGATCGGTTGTGTTGGCACGCTGACCGTGGCGACCCGCGGTGACCGCGGCGCTGGGGAGGTGTTGGTGACCGTGTGCGGGGCCAAGGAGACGTTTCTGGCGTGGTCGAAGGAACCGCTGCCCAAGGGCTCCACAGTGCTGGTGACCCAAATCCGCGGCGCGCGGGCAGTGTTCGTCGATCCGTGGGAGCACTTTTACAACGGCGAAAGCTAGAAGGAGTCCAAGATGCTCGGTTACAAGGTGCCGGCCCCGGATGAGGCGATGCTCGTTTCCGGAGCACGAACCAAAGGTAATGCTCCGTTCCGGGTGGTGACCGGCCACGGCGCCTTCATCATGCCGTTGTTCCGCAAGGTCCGTTTTCTGACACTGGCCATGTGCGAAGCCGAGGTCGCCGAGAAATGCGTGACCCAACAGGGCATCACTCTCAACGTGCGGGCGGTCATCGCCTTCAAGGTCGGCAATGACACCGAAAGCATCATCAGTGCCGCACAACGATTTCTGTCCGAACAGGACCAGATGGCGGTGCTGACCGGGCGGATTTTCGCAGGCCACCTGCGCTCGATCATCGGCTCGATGACCGTCGAGCAGATCATCCGGGAACGTCAGAAGCTGGCCACCGAGGTCCTCGACGGCTCCAAGGAGGAAATGGCGCGGATCGGGCTCAGCGTCGACGCGCTGCAGATCCAGTCCATCGACGACGACGGCCTTGGCTATATCAACGCCATGTCGGCGCCGCACAACGCCGCCATCCAGCAACAGGCGCAGATCGCTCAGGCGCAGGCCGACCAGGCGGCCGCCGAAGCCGAGCAGGCATCGCAGCGCAAGCAAGCCGAATTCGCTCGGCAGACCGCAATCGTCAAGGCGCAGTACAAGGCCGAGGTCGACAAAGCCCAGGCGCAAGCCGGACAGTCCGGGCCCCTGGCTGAAGCTCAGGCCCAACGCGAGGTACTGCAAATGCGGACCGAATTGGCTGAGCGCGCCGCCGAACTACGCCAGCAGGAACTGGTCGCCGAGGTGGTGAAGCCCGCCGAGGCCGACGCCGAGCGCGTTCGGATCATGGCGGTCGCCGATGCGGAGAAGATGAAGATTCTGGCCGAGGCGGCGGCGTCGCACAATCGGGTGGCGTTGGACAAGGCGCTCATCGATCAGCTCCCGGAGATCGTCGAGAAAGCCGCGCGCGGGCTCGCCAACGCAAACCTGACGGTTCTCAACGGCGCAGAAGGGTTGACCGAGATGGCCAGCGGGCTGGTCGCGCAGGGAGTCGCGATCTTCGACTCGCTGCGCGGCAGCGTCGTCGACTATTACGACGACGAAGGCACCGCTTCGCCGATCACGACGAATTCCGAATCCGGCTCGACGCAGGCGGCCCGCTGACGGTGGCGGGGCGCCTCGTCGTGGTGTCACACTGGAACGCCACCTGAGCATCCTGGGCGAAAGGTCCACCGACGTGAGCAAAAAAGTCCCATCGGCAGCGGACGCCGCGCGGAACAACCTCGAAGCGGAGCTGGACCGGCTACGGCAACGGCGCGATCGCCTCGAGGCCGAAGTCAAGAACGACCGCGGGATGGTGGGCGATCACGGTGACGCGGCCGAGGCGATCCAGCGCGCTGACGAACTGGTCGTGCTCACCGACCGGATCAACGAGTTGGACCGGCGGTTGCGGGCCGGGCCGTCGGACACCGACGCCTCGGAGACGCTGCCCGGTGGCACCGAGGTGACCCTGCGGTTCGCCGACGGTGAAGTCGTCACGATGCACGTGATCTCCATCGTCGAAGAGACACCGGTCGGCCGCGAAGCCGAGACGTTGACCGCGCGCAGTCCCCTGGCCCAGGCCCTTGCCGGGCGGAAACCCGGCGACACGGTGACCTATTCGACGCCGCAGGGCGAGAACCAGGTCGAGTTGATCTCGGTCAAGCTGCCCCGCTAACGCTTCCCGGGGAGCGCCCGGCGGCCCCGTAGACTCCCCTCGATGGTTGCCCCGCTACCCGCGTCTGAGGACTCCCCGGCGCGCCCGCACTTGAGCCTGACGACGCAGGTCATCCGATTCGTCGTCACCGGCGGCCTGGCAGGGATCGTGGACTTCGGGCTCTACTTGCTGCTGTGGAAGGTCATGGGCGTGCAGGTTGACCTGTCCAAGGCCACCAGCTTCATCGTCGGCACCATCACCGCCTACCTGATCAACCGCCGCTGGACCTTCCAGGCGACTCCTAGCACTGCCCGATTCGTCGCGGTCATGATTCTCTACGCCCTCACGTTCGCCGTGCAGGTCGGGCTCAACCACCTGTGCCTGGCGTTTCTGCACTACCGGGGGTGGGCGCCGCTCGTCGCGTTCGTGATCGCGCAGGGCACCGCGACGGTGATCAACTTCGTCGTGCAGCGGGCCGTAATCTTCCGCATCCACTGAGCCGCCGTGCGCAAGCGGTACCCTCTTTGACGATGTCGAGCACCGATCCCCCGACCAAGCCCGCCCGGCTGATGGGCTTTGGGCGCACCGCGCCGTCGGTGGCCCAGGTGCTTTCCACCCGCGATCCCGAGGTGATCGCCAAGGCGGTAGCGCGGGTGGCCGACGCCGGCGACACCAGGGGCCGGGGAGTGATCGCCCGAGGGCTGGGTCGCTCGTACGGCGACAATGCCCAAAACGGCGGCGGCCTGGTGATCGACATGACGGGGCTTAATCGCATCCACTCGATCAGCGCCGACACCCGGCTGGTCGATGTCGAGGCCGGCGTCAGCCTGGACAAGTTGATGAAGGCGGCGCTGCCGTTCGGGCTCTGGGTTCCGGTGCTGCCGGGAACGCGCCAGGTCACCGTCGGCGGCGCGATCGCCTGCGACATCCACGGCAAGAACCACCACAGCGCGGGGAGCTTCGGCAACCACGTCCGATCGATGGACCTTCTCATGGCCGACGGCACCGTCCGCAGCATCACCCCCGACGGGGACGACGCCGAGCTGTTCTGGGCCACCGTCGGCGGCAACGGCCTGACCGGGATCGTGCTGCGCGCCACGATCGCCATGACGCCCACGGAGACGGCCTACTTCATCGCCGACGGCGTCGCCACCCAGGACCTGGACGAAACGGTGGCCGTTCACCTCGACGGCAGCGAGTCCAACTACACATACTCCAGCGCCTGGTTCGACCTGATCAGTCCGCCGCCGAAGCTGGGGCGGGCCGCGGTCAGCCGGGGCAGCCTGGCCAAACTGGACCAACTGCCGAAAAAGCTGGCCAAGAACCCGCTGAAATTCGACGCGCCGCAGCTGTTGACGGTGCCGGACGTCTTCCCGGTCAGCGCGATGAACAAGCTGTCGTTCATGGCGATCGGCGAGGTGTATTACCGGCTGGGCGGAACCTACAGCGGCAAGATCCAGAATCTGTCGCAGTTCTACCACATGCTCGACCTGGTCAGTGGTTGGAATAATGCTTACGGGCCAAGGGGTTTCGCCCAACACCAATTCCTGGTTCCGCCGGACGCGATGGACGAATTCAAGGCCATCATCCGCTGGATCCAGACCCGCGGGCACTACTCGGCGCTGAACGTGTTCAAGCTTTTCGGCCCGGGCAACCATGCGCCCCTGAGTTTCCCGATGGCCGGCTGGAACGTCGCCATGGACTTCCCCAACAAGCCGGGGATCAACGAGTTCCTCAATGAACTCGACAGGCGCGTACTGGAATTCGGCGGAAGGGTCTACACCGCCAAGGATTCCCGCGTGAGCGCCGAAACCTTCCACGCCATGTATCCGCGCATCGACGAATGGATCGCGGTACGCCGCAAGGCCGATCCCCTGCGGGTTTTCGCATCCGACATGGCCCGACGTTTGGAGCTGCTCTAAATGGTGCTCGATGCCGTAGGTAATCCGCAGACCATCCTCCTGCTCGGCGGTACCTCCGAGATCGGCCTGGCCATCTGCGAACGCTACCTGCAGAATGCGCATGCGCGGATTGTGCTGGCCGCCATGCCCAGTGACCCGGGCCGGGATGCCGCGGTGGCTCAGATGCAGGCCGCCGGCGCGCGCTCGGTCGAGCTGATCGATTTCGAAGCCACCGATCCCGACACCCATCCGAAGATGATCGAGGCAGCCTTCGCCAACGGTGATGTCGACGTGGCCATTGTCGCGTTCGGGATCCTCGGGGATGCCGAGGAACTGTGGCAGAACCAGCACAAGGCGGTGCTGGCCGCCGAAATCAACTACACCGCAGCCGTATCGGTGGGTGTGCTGCTCGGCGAGAAGATGCGCGCCCAGGGCTTCGGTCAGATCATCGCGATGAGCTCGGCCGCCGGGGAGCGGGTGCGGCGGTCCAACTTCGTCTACGGCTCCACCAAGGCCGGATTGGACGGTTTCTACCTGGGTCTTTCAGAAGCGTTGCGCGAGTATGGTGTTCGTGTCCTGGTGATCCGACCCGGCCAGGTGCGCACCCGGATGAGCGCCCACGTCAAGGAAGCCCCGCTTACCGTCGACAAGGAGTACGTCGCCAACCTCGCCGTGACCGCGGCCGCCAAAGGCAAGGAATTGGTTTGGGCACCAGCAGCATTCCGTTACGTGATGATGGTGTTGCGACACGTCCCGCGTCCCATCTTCCGCAAGCTTCCCATCTGATCATGCGTAACGCGCTGGCCACCCTCGGCCAGATGGCTTTGGCGGTGCTCGTCGCGGTTGCCGTCGCGGCGGTATCGCTGAACGCCATTTCCCGGGTGCAGTGGCCGGCCTTCCCGTCCTCCAACCAACTGCACGCGCTGACCACCGTCGGACAGGTCGGCTGCCTGGCCGGTCTGGTCGCCGTCGGCTGGGTGTGGCGGCGCTGCGCCCGCCCGCGGAGCCGTCTGCTGACCCAATTGGGTGGCCTGGTCTTCGTGTCCGCGTTCACGGTCGTGACGCTGGGCATGCCGCTGGGCGCGACCAAGCTGTATCTGTTCGGCATCTCCGTCGACCAGCAGTTCCGCACCGAATACGTGACCCGGCTCGCCGACAGCCCCGCCCTGCGCGACATGACCTATCTCGGGCTCCCGCCGTATTACCCGCCGGGCTGGTTCTGGATCGGCGGGCGCGCCGCCGCGATCAGCGGGACGCCGGCCTGGGAGATTTTCAAGCCGTGGGCCATCACGTCGATCACCATCGCAGTCGCGGTCGCACTGGTGCTGTGGTGGCGGCTGGTCCGGTTCGAATACGCGCTGATCGTCACCACCGCCACGGCTGCGGTGACGCTGGCCTACGGTTCTCCCGAGCCCTACTCGGCGATGATCACCCTGTTGCTGCCGCCCATGCTGGTGCTGGCCTGGTCAGGTCTGCGCGCGGGCCCGCGGTCGGGCGGCTGGGCGGCGGTGGTCGGCACCGGGTTATTCCTCGGCTGGACGGCCACCTGGTACCCGCTGCTGTTCGCCTTCAGCGCCTTCACGCTGGGGTTGATGGGGCTCGGACTGGCCGCGGCGCGATGGCGGAACAGAGGCGTCAAGGCGACGCTCGACCCCGTGCGGCGGCTGGCCGTCATCGCCGTCATCGCGGCGGCTATCGGCGCCATCACCTGGACACCGTTTGTGTTGCGGGCCGCCCACAATCCGATCAGCAACACCGGCAGCGCCAACCACTACCTGCCGGCCGACGGCGCCGAGTTGACCTTCCCGATGCTGCAGTTCACGTTGCTGGGCGTCGTTTGCCTGATCGGCGCTCTGTGGCTGGTGGTGCGGGCCCACTCCTCGGTGCGGGCGGGCGCGCTGGCCATCGGCGTCCTGGCCGTCTACCTGTGGTCGGTGCTATCGATGCTCACCACGCTGGCGCGCACCACCCTGTTGTCGTTCCGGCTGCAGCCGACCCTGAGCGTGCTGCTGGTGGCCGCCGGCGCGTTCGGCTTCCTCGAACTCGCGCAGGCGCTCGCCGCCGCGGGCCGCGACCGGAGCTGGGGCCGCGGCTTGCAGAGGTCGATAGTTCCCGTTGCCGGCGCCATCGGCCTGGCCGCCGCGATCGCGTTCAGCCAGGACATCCCCGACGTGCTGCGGCCCGACCTCACCATCGCCTACACCGACACCGACGGGTACGGGCAGCGCGGCGACCGGCGGCCACCCAGCGCCGAGAAGTTCTATGCCACCATCGATCACGCCATCACCCAGGTGACCGGCAAACCCCGCGATCAGACCGTCGTGATGACCGCCGACTACAGCTTCCTGTCCTTCTACCCCTACTGGGGATTCCAGGGGCTCACCTCGCACTACGCCAACCCGCTGGCACAATTCGATTTGCGGGCCGCGCAGATCAACAAGTGGTCCAACCTCAAGACCGCCGACGAGTTGATCCATGCTCTGGACACCTGCCCCTGGCCCCCGCCCACGGTTTTCCTCATGCGTCGCGGCGCCAACGGCAGCTACACACTGCGACTGGCCGAGGACGTCTACCCCAACCAGCCCAACGTGCGGCGCTATACCGTCGATCTGCGCGGAGCCCTGTTCGACAACCCGCGTTTCGTCGTCCAAAGCGTCGGCCCATTTGTGCTGGCCATCCGCAAGCCCGGGACGTAACCGCTGATGAGCACCGACACCACGCCTCAAACGGGGCCCCGTACGGCCGAAGAACTAGCATCTAGCACCGTGAACGACACGGAAGCGAATCACCGGATCGCCCGGTTGGTTGCTTCCGTGGCCGGACTGCTCGGCGTGCTACTGGCGATCGCCACCCCGCTGCTCCCGGTCGACCAGACCACCGCCCAACTGAACTGGCCGCAGAACGGCACATTCGGCAGCGTCGACGCACCGCTGATCGGCTACGTCGCCACCGATTTGACCATCACCGTCCCGTGCGAGGCCGCGGCCGGACTGGCCGCAGCAGGCAACCCCGGCAAGACGGTGTTGTTGTCGACGGTGCCCAAGCAGGCACCGAAGGCCGTCGACCGGGGTCTGCTGATCGTGCGCGCCAACAACGACCTGGTGCTGGTGGTGCGCAACGTCCCGGTGGTGACCGCCCCGTTGAGCCAGGTGCTCAGTCCGGCCTGCCAGCGGTTGACCTTCACCGCGCACGCCGACCGGGTCACCGCCGAATTCGTCGGGCTGACCCAGGGACCCAACGCCGAGCATCCCGGCTCGCCGCTGCGCGGCGAGAAAAGCGGCTACGACTTCCGGCCGCAGATCGTCGGCGTCTTCACCGATCTGAGCGGACCAGCGCCGACCGGCCTCAACTTCTCGGCAACCATCGACACCCGCTACAGCAGCAGCCCCACCCCGCTGAAGATGGCCGCGATGATCCTGGGGCTGGTGCTGACCGCCGCCGCCCTGATCGCCCTGCACATCCTCGACACCGCCGACGGAACCCGGCACCGCCGCTTCCTGCCCGCCCGCTGGTGGTCGATCGGCGGCCTGGACGCCCTGGTCATCGGCGTGCTGGTGTGGTGGCATTTCGTCGGCGCCAACACCTCCGACGACGGCTACATCCTGACCATGGCCCGGGTGTCCGAGCACGCCGGCTACATGGCCAACTACTACCGCTGGTTCGGCACGCCCGAAGCGCCGTTCGGCTGGTACTACGACCTGCTGGCGCTGTGGGCCCATGTCAGCACCACCAGCGTCTGGATGCGGCTGCCCACCCTGGTCATGGCCCTGACGTGCTGGTGGGTGATCAGCCGTGAAGTCATGCCCCGGCTCGGGCATGCCGTCAAACAGAACCGGGCCGCGGCCTGGACGGCGGCGGGCATGTTCCTGGCCGTCTGGTTGCCGCTCGACAACGGGCTGCGGCCCGAGCCGATCATCGCGCTGGGCATCCTGCTGACCTGGTGCTCGGTGGAACGCGCGGTGGCCACCAGCCGGCTGCTGCCCGTGGCGATCGCCTGCATCATCGGCGCGCTGACCCTGTTCTCCGGGCCGACGGGCATCGCCTCGATCGGTGCGCTGCTGGTCGCGATCGGGCCGCTGCGGACCATCCTGCACCGCCGCTCCAAACGATTCGGGGCGCTACCGCTGATCGCGCCGCTGCTGGCCGCGGTCACCGTGACCGCGATCTTGATCTTCCGCGACCAGACCCTGACCGGTGAGATCCAGGCCACCATGCTCAAGCGCGCGGTCGGACCCAGCCTGAGTTGGTTCGACGAACACCTCCGCTACGAGCGACTGTTCATGGCCAGCCCCGACGGCTCGGTCGCCCGCCGCTTCGCCGTGCTGGCGCTGGTCCTCGCGCTCGGGATCACGGTGGCAATGTCGTTGCGCAAGGGCCGGATTCCCGGCACGGCCGTCGGCCCGAGCCGCCGCATCGTCGGGATCACCATCATCTCCTTCGTCGCGATGATGTTCACTCCCACCAAATGGACCCACCACTTCGGGGTCTTCGCCGGACTGGCCGGGCCGCTGGGTGCGCTGGCGGCGGTGGCGGTGACCTCCGTGGCGATGCGATCCCGTCGCAACCGGACCGTGTACGCCGCCGTGGTGCTGTTCCTGGTCGCGTTGTCCTTCGCCAGCGTCAACGGCTGGTGGTACGTATCGAATTTCGGTGTGCCGTGGTCGAATGAGTTCCCGGCCTGGCATTACGCCTTCGCCACGGCGCTGCTCGGCTTGACCGTCGTGGTGCTGCTACTGGCGACGTGGTTCCACTTCGTCGCCCGCGACAACGGACCGCCCAAGACCCGACTGGGCACGCGGGCGGCCGGAATCATCCAGTCCCCCTTGGCAATCGCGACCTGGGTCCTGGTGGTGTTCGAGGTCGCATCGCTGACCCTGGCGATGACCGACCAGTATCCGGCGTGGTCGGTCGGTCGCTCCAACCTGCAGGCTCTGACCGGAAAGTCGTGCGGACTGGCCGAGGACGTGCTGGTCGAACAAGACCCTAACGCCGGAATGCTGACGCCGGTGAGAGCGTCGGTGGCCGACGCACTCGGCGCGGGCTTGTCGGAAGCCTTCACGCCCAACGGAATTCCCGCCGACGTGCGCGCCGACCCGGTGATGGAACGCCCGGGTGACCGCAGCTTTGTCAACGACGAGGAAAAGACCGGCAGCAATCAGGCCGGCACCGAGGGCGGCACCACCCCCGCGCCGGGGATCAACGGCTCGTCGGCGCAGCTGCCGTTCAACCTCGACCCCACGCGCACACCGGTGCTCGGCAGCTGGCGTTCCGGCATCCAGGTTCCCGCGCACCTGCGGTCCAGTTGGTACCGACTACCCGCCCGCGACAAGGCGGGGCCGCTGCTCGTGGTGAGTGCCTCCGGGCGGTTCGACCCGCGCGAGGTCCAGGTCCAGTGGGCCACGGACGACCAGGCGGCCGGCGGACACCCAGGCGGTTCGTTCCAATTCGCTGACGTGGGGGCGTCGCCGGCCTGGCGCAACCTGCGGTTGCCGATGTCGGCAATTCCGAGTTCCGCCAGCCAGATTCGGCTGGTCGCCGACGACGAAGACCTGGCTCCGCAGCACTGGATCGCACTGACCCCGCCGAGGATTCCGCACCTGCGCACGCTGCAAGACGTGGTGGGCTCCGTCGCCCCGGTGTTCCTGGACTGGCTCGTCGGGCTGGCCTTCCCCTGCCAGCGACCGTTCGGTCATCAGAACGGCGTCGACGAGACTCCGAGATGGCGCATCCTGCCCGACCGATTCGGCGCCGAAGCCAACTCCCCGGTGATGGACAACAACGGCGGTGGTCCGCTGGGCATCACCGAGCTGTTGGCCAAGGCGACCACCATGGCGACCTATCTCAAGGACGACTGGTCTCGCGACTGGGGCTCGCTGCAACGGTTGACGCCGTACTACCCCGACGCCGAGCCCGCCCGCCTGCTGCTGGGCACAGCGACACGCAGCGGCCTGTGGGGTCCGGCGCCGCTGAGACACTAAGGGACACAACGCATCACGGTAGGGCGGCGTTGAGTGGGTGCGTCAGGCGTGCATAGGTCGACCCGCGTCCCTTGAGACTCGCTATCGGTAAGTCTATGCTTACGGTTCGTGGCGACTTACCAAACAGGTGACGTCTGGCTGGCCTTGGCGGACGGGACGCGGCGCGCCATTGTGGAACGCCTCGCGCACGGCCCGTTGGCGGTCGGTGAGTTGGCGCGCGACCTGCCGGTCAGCCGACCGGCGGTGTCCCAGCATCTCAAGGTGCTCAAGTGCGCCGGGCTGGTGCGCGACCGCCCCGCGGGAACCCGTCGGGTCTATCAGCTCGACCCCGGCGGTCTGCAGGCTTTACGCGCCGATCTCGACCGGTTCTGGACACAGGCGCTGGCCGGCTACGCGCAGACCATCGACGAGATGAACGAAGGAGCACCATGACGCAGCGAATTCCCAACGTCAACCACCACGTCGTCGTCAACGCCCCCATCGAGCGCGCGTTCGCCGCCTTCACCGAACAGTTCGGCGCATTCAAGCCGCGCGAGCACAATCTGTTGGCGGTCCCGATCGCCGAGACAGTGTTCGAACCCCAAGTGGGCGGCCACATTTACGACCGAGGTGTCGACGGCAGCGTGTGCCGATGGGCACGCATCCTGGCCTACGAGCCGCCCCACCGGGTGATGTTCAGCTGGGATATCGGTCCGACATGGCAGGTGGAAACCGACCCGGCCAAGACGAGCGAGGTCGACGTCCGCTTCACCGCCGAGTCCGACGAACGCACCCGAGTCGAACTCGTACACCGCCATCTGGACCGCCACGGGACGGGCTGGGAGTCCGTCGCCGACGGCGTCGATGGTGATGCGGGCTGGCCGCTGTACCTAGGCCGGTACGTGGCGTTGTTCAGTGGCGGTGACTCGCGATGAGCTCCGATCTGATGACCATGGCCCATGCCGAGCGGGTCGACCTCGCAGATTTTCTTGCCACCCTGACACCGCGAGACTGGGATGCTCCCACCCTCTGCACCCGATGGAGCGTGAAAGACGTTGTCGCGCATGTGATCAGCTACGATGAGCTGGGCGCGTTGGGGCTGCTGAAACGGTTCGCCAAGGGCCGGATCGTGCGGGCAAACCAGGTGGGCGTCGACGAATTCGCGGCCCTGTCCCCGCAACAGCTGCTGGGAGTCCTGCGCAGCCACCTCCAACCGCGGGGATTGACAGCAGGTTTCGGCGGGATGATCGCACTCGTCGACGGCACCATCCATCACCAGGACATCCGGCGCGCGCTCGACCGGCCGCGTGACGTGCCGGCTGATCGGCTCGAGCGGATCCTTCCCCTGGTGCCCGGTAATCCCCGACTCGGCGCCGGACGCAGAATCCGGGGGCTACGCCTGCGCGCCACCGACGTCGAATGGACGCACGGCGACGGGCCCGAGGTGACGGGCCCCGGCGAGGCGCTCCTGCTGGCCATGACCGGCCGTCCGGCCGCCCTGGCCGACCTCGACGGTCCGGGGGTCGCCAAGCTGGCGACCCGAGTCCGCCGATAGCGTCCGACGTTTTGTGTCGAGGGCGTTGCGCGGCCCCGCGTCCTCATCGGACAAAGCCGCGTCGCTTACGATCGAGCCTCGTGCCCCACGACGGTAAAGAGCGATCGCAGCGGATCCCCCGATCGGTGGCCGCCATCGCCGGGATCGTGGGCCTTCTGCTGTGCCTGTCCGTCCCGCTGCTTCCGGTAAAGCAGACCACCGCAACGATCCTGTGGCCGCAGGGCACCACAGACGGGCACGTCAGCCAGATCACCGCACCCCTGGTGTCAGGAGCGCCCCGCGCGCTGGACATCTCCATTCCCTGCCCCGCAATCGCCACCCTGCCCGCCGGCGGCGGCCTGGTGGTCTCGACCTTGCCACCCGGCGGCATGGACGCCGGGAAGAACGGGCTGTTCGTGCGGGCGAACAAGGACGTGGTCGTCGTCGCGTTCCGGGACACCGTGGCCGCGGTCGCACAACGCTCGGCCGTCGACGCCGGAGGGTGCAGCGTGCTGCACGCCTGGGCAGACGCCGGCGCGACCGGCGCCGATTTCGTCGGCATACCCGGCGCCTCCGGGGTCCTGCCGCCCGAAAAGAAGCCCCAGGTCGGCGGCGTCTTCACCGACTTGAAGGTGCCCACCGGGCCGGGATTGTCGGCCCGCATCGACATCGACACCCGATTCATCACCGCGCCCACCGCCATCAAGGAAATCGTGATGGTCCTGGGCGTACTGGCCGTGCTGACGGCCATCATCGCGCTTGCGGTGCTGGATCACCGGAGCCGAGGTGGCAGCACGCTGCTCAACTGGCGCTCCCCGATCGCCTGGCTGTCCAGGTACCGCCCCGGCACGCGCCTTGCCAACTGGCGGCGGGTAGGAATCGCGACGTGGATCGCCGACGCCGGGGTGGTCGCCACCCTGCTGTTGTGGCACATCATCGGCGCCACCTCGTCGGACGACGGCTACAACCTGACCATCGCCCGCGTCGCTCCCGGTGCCGGCTACATCGCCAACTACTACCGCTACTTCGGCGCCACGGACGCGCCCTTCGATTGGTATCTCGGGGTGCTGGCCAAGATGGCGTCGGTGAGCACGGCCGGCGTCTGGATGCGGCTGCCGGCGACGCTGGCCGCAATCGGGTGCTGGCTCATCATCAGCCATTGGGTGCTGCGCCGGCTGGGACCGGGCCGTGGCGGCCTGGCGGCCAACCGGGTTGCGGTCTTCACCGCGGGCGCGGTGTTCGTGGCGGCGTGGCTGCCGTTCAACAACGGACTGCGACCCGAGCCGCTGATCGCCCTCGGCGTGCTGGTCACCTGGCTGCTGGTGGAACGCGCGATCGCCCTGCGGCGGTTGGCCCCGGCGGCGCTGGCCATCATCGTGGCGTTGCTGAGCGCGACGCTGGCACCGCAGGGCCTGATCGCCGTCGCCGCGCTGCTGACCGGGGCCCGGGCCGTCGCCCAGACGATACGGCGCCGCCGGACGACCGACGGATTACTGGCACCCCTGGCGGTGCTGGCGGCCTCGGCGTCGCTGATCCTCGTGGTGGTGTTCCGCAGTCAGACGCTGGCCACGGTCGGCGAGTCGGCCCGCATCAAGTACAAGGTCGGCCCGACCATCGCCTGGTACCAGGATTGGCTGCGCTACTACTTCCTCACGGTGGAATCCAACCCCGACGGGTCCATGGCGCGGCGATTCGCGGTGCTGGTGCTGCTGCTGTGCATGTTCGGAATGCTGGTCATCCTGCTGCGCCGCGGCCGGATTCCGGGCGTGGCCACCGGGCCCGCCTGGCGACTGATCGGCACCACCGCGTTCGGCCTGCTGCTGCTGACGTTCACGCCGACGAAGTGGGCGATTCAGTTCGGTGCGTTCGCCGGGCTGACCGGGGCGCTGGGCGCGGTCACCGCGTTCGCCTGCGCCCGGATCGGCCTGCACAACCGCCGCAACCTGACGCTGTACGTGACGGCGCTGCTGTTCGTGCTGGCGGTGGCGACCTCGGGCATCAACGGCTGGTTCTACGTCGGCAACTACGGGGTGCCGTGGTACGACATCCAGCCGGTCATCGCGAGCCACCCGGTGACGTCGATGTTCTTGACGTTGTCGATCATTACCGGCCTGCTGGCCGCCTGGCAGCACTTCCGGATGGACTACGCCGGGCACACCGAAGTCAAGGACAACCGGCGCAACCGCGTGCTGGCGTCGACGCCACTGCTGGTGGTCGCGACCATCATGGTCATCGGCGAAGTCGCCTCGCTCACCAAAGGCGCGGTGTTCCGCTACCCGCTCTACACCACCGGCAAGGCCAATCTCGCCGCCATCAGCTCGGGGCTGTCGCCCGCCAGCTGCGCCATGGCCGACGACGTGCTGGCCGAGCCCGACCCCAATGCGGGCATGTTGCAGCCGGCGCCCGGGCAGACGTTCGGCCCGGACGGCCCGCTCGGCGGTAGCAATCCGGTCGGCTTCAAACCCGACGGCGTGGGCGATGACCTCAGGTCGTACCCGGTGGTGACCAAACCGGGCGTGGTGAATTCCGACGCGTCACCGAACAAGCCCAACGCCGCCATGAGTGATTCCGCGGGCACGGCCGGCGGAAAAGGCCCGGCCGGGGTCAACGGCTCACGCGCGGCGCTGCCGTTCGGCCTCGACCCGGCCCGCACCCCGGTGATGGGCAGCTACGGCGAGAACTCGCTGGCCGCCACGGCCACCTCGGCCTGGTATCAGCTGCCGCCGCGCACCGGCGACCGGCCGATCGTCGTGGTGTCGGCGTCCGGCGCCATCTGGTCGTACAAGGAGGACGGCACCTTCACCTACGGGCAGTCACTGAAACTGCAGTGGGGCATTTCGCGTCCCGACGGCACCACGCAGCCGCTGGCGGAGGTGCAGCCGATCGACATCGGGCCGGAGCCGGCGTGGCGCAATCTGCGGTTCCCGCTGACCTGGGCGCCGCCCGAGGCGAACGTGGCGCGCATCGTCGCGTACGACCCGAACCTGAGTTCGGATCAGTGGTTCGCGTTCACGCCGCCGCGGGTCCCGGTGCTGCAGACCCTGCAGCAATTGATGGGATCGAAGACGCCCGTGCTGATGGACATCGCGACCGCCGCAAACTTCCCGTGCCAGCGGCCGTTCTCCGAACACCTTGGCGTTGCCGAACTTCCGGGGTACCGGATCCTTCCCGATCACAAGCAGACGGCGTCGTCGTCGAACGGCTGGGAGGCCAGCGAGGCCGGTGGCCCGTTCCTATTCCTGCAGACAATGCTGCGCACCTCGACGATCTCGACGTATCTGCGTGGCGACTGGTATCGCGACTGGGGATCCGTGGAGCAGTACTTCCGGTTGGTGCCGGCTGATCAGGCGCCGGACGCCGTAATCGAACAGGGTGTGATGACAGTGCACGGCTGGAGCCGGCAGGGACCGATTCGAGCGCTTCCATGAGCGTCACGACCGTCAACAATCGCGGAAGCAAAGCGGCCCCCCCCCAGGACGTGCGCGTGACGCGCTGGATCGCGACGATCGCCGGGCTGATCGGTTTCATCCTGTCGATCGCGACGCCGCTGCTGCCCGTCGTGCAGACCACGGCCACGCTGAACTGGCCGCAAAACGGCCAGCTGAACAGCGTTACCGCGCCGCTGATTTCGCTCACACCGGTCGACGTGAAGGTAACCGTGCCGTGCGCTGTGGTGCGCTCCCTGCCCCCAGACGGCGGGGTCGTACTGAGTACGGCGCCCAAGAAGGGCAAGGACGCCGCACTCAACGCGTTGTTCGTGGTCGTCAACGGCAAACGCGTCGACGTCACCGACCGCAACGTGGTGATCGCGAGCGCGGCGCGGGATCAGGTGGCGTCCCCGCAATGTCAGCGCATCGAGATCACTTCGACCAAAGCGGGCGCCTTCGCCACCTTTGTCGGATTGAACGATCCGGCGGGCAAACCGCTCGGCGGCGGTTTCCCCGACCCGAACCTGCGGCCGCAGATCGTGGGGGTGTTCACCGACCTCACCGGGGCGGCCCCGGCGGACCTGAAATTGTCGGCGACCATCGACACCCGGTTCTCCACCACACCAACGACGCTGAAGCTGGTCGCGATGGTGCTGGCGATCGTGTCCACCATCGTCTCGCTGGTTGCGCTGTGGCGCCTCGACCAGTTGGACGGGCGGCGGATGCGCCGGCTCATTCCGGCGAACTGGCGCACGTTCACCCTGGCCGACGTCACCGTGATCTCCGGCTTCGTGCTGTGGCATGTGATCGGGGCCAACTCTTCCGATGACGGCTACATCCTGGGCATGGCCCGGGTCGCCGACCGCGCCGGCTACATGTCGAACTACTTCCGCTGGTTCGGTAGCCCCGAGGACCCGTTCGGCTGGTACTACAACTTGCTGGCGCTGATGACCCATGTCACCGACGCCAGCCTGTGGATGCGGTTGCCGGACTTGATCGCGGGAATAGTGTGCTGGCTGCTGCTCTCGCGTGAGGTGCTGCCCCGGCTGGGCCCCGCGGTGGCCGCGAGCAAGCCGGCGAACTGGGCGGCGGGCATGGTCCTGCTGACCGCCTGGATGCCGTTCAACAACGGCCTGCGCCCCGAGCCGATCATCGCTGTCGGATCGTTGATCACCTATGTGCTGATCGAGCGCTCCATGCGCTACAGCCGGCTGACGCCCGCGGCGCTGGCGGTCATCACCGCGGCGTTCACCCTCGGCGTCCAGCCCACCGGATTGATCGCGGTTGCCGCGCTGGTCGCCGGTGGCCGCCCGATCCTGCGCATTTTGGTCCGCCGTCACCGCCTGGTCGGCACCTGGCCGCTGGTGGCGCCGATGCTGGCCGCCGGCACCGTCATCCTCACCGTGGTGTTCGCCGATCAGACCCTGTCAACGGTGTTGGAAGCCACCAGGATTCGCACCTCCATCGGCCCCAGCCAGGCCTGGTACACCGAGAACCTGCGCTACTACTACCTGATTCTGCCGACCGTCGACGGGTCGCTGTCACGCCGCTTCGGGTTCCTGGTCGCTGCCTTGTGTCTTTTCACGGCCGTCTTCATCATGTTGCGGCGCAAGCGGGTTCCCGGGGTAGCGCGCGGGCCGGCCTGGCGGTTGATGGGTGTCATCTTCGGCACCATGTTCTTCCTGATGTTCACCCCCACCAAGTGGGTGCACCACTTCGGACTGTTCGCCGCGGTGGGAGCGGCGATGGCGGCGCTGACGACTGTGCTGGTGTCCCATGAGATTCTGCGCTGGTCGCGCAACCGCATGGCGTTCCTGGCGGCACTGTTCTTCGTAGTGGCGCTGTGTTTCGCCACCACGAACGGCTGGTGGTACGTCTCCAGTTACGGCGTCCCGTTCAACAGCGCAATGCCAAAAGCCGGCGGAATCACCATCAGCACAGTCTTTTTCGCGCTCTTCGTGGTTACCGCGCTGTGGGCGGTGTACCTGCACTTCGCACCCAGGGACCGCGGCGAAGGCCGATTGGCGCGCGCGCTGACGGCTGCGCCCATCCCCGTCGCGGCCGGCTTCATGGCACTGGTGTTCATCGCGTCGATGGTGGCCGGCATCGTTCGTCAGTACCCCACCTACTCCAATGCCTGGGACAACCTGCGGGAGTTCAGTGGGGGCTGCGGGTTGGCCGACGACGTGCTGGTCGAGCCGGACAGCAACGTCGGTTTCATGGCGCCTCTCACCACAGGGCAGCCCGACAATTACGGCCCGCTGGGACCGCTGGGTGGCGTCAGCCCAACGGGATTCACGCCCAACGGCGTACCGGAACGCACCCTGGCCGAGTCGGTCAAGGAGACGTCGGTGCCACAGCCCGGCACCGACTACGACTGGGATGCGCCGACCAAACTGACGACGCCGGGCATCAACGGATCGACCGTGCCGCTCCCGTACGGCCTCAACCCCGATCAGGTTCCGCTGGCCGGCAGCTACACCACCGGCGCGCAACAGCAGAGCAAGCTCACCTCGGCGTGGTACCAGCTGCCGAAGGCCGACGACGGGCATCCGCTGGTGGTGGTAACCGCCGCGGGCACGATCGCCGGGAACAGCATCCTGCACCACCACACCAGTGGACAAACGGTCGAGCTGGAATTCGGCAGGCCCGGTCCCGGCGGCGCCGTGCTGCCCGCCGGCCGCCTGGTGCCCTACGACCTGTACGGCGAGCAACCCAAAGTGTGGCGGAACCTGCGCTTCGCGCGCTCCCAAATGCCCTCCGACGCGGTCGCGGTGCGGGTGGTCGCCGAGGACCTGTCCCTGACACCGGACGACTGGATCGCCCTGACCCCGCCCCGGGTACCGGAGCTGCGCTCGTTGCAGGAGTACATCGGTTCGAAGCGGCCGGTGCTGATGGACTGGGCGGTCGGGTTGGCGTTCCCCTGCCAGCAGCCGATGCTGCACGTCAACGGCGTCACCGAGATCCCGCAGTTCCGCATCACCCCGGACTACAACGCCAAGAAGCAGGACACCGACACCTGGCAGGACGGCGTCAACGGCGGCCTGCTGGGCATCACCGACCTGTTGCTGCGAGCCCACGTGATGTCCACATACCTGTCGCACGACTGGGGCCGCGACTGGGGATCGCTGCGCAAATTCGACACCATCGCCGACGCGCACCCGGCGCAACTCGACCTGGGCACCGCCACCCGCACCGGATGGTGGTCGCCCGGACCGATCCGCATCAAGCCGTAGCGAGCGACGAAAAACGGTTTCTGGAAAATGGCTTTGCCGGCTCGTTATTCACGGGTGGAATAACGCGCTGAATTAACGTTGGAGTAATTACTCGGCAAAGGTTTATTTGCGCCAATTACGGGTCAATACTAATTCCGCTGTGATCCAGTTCACATGGCGGGAAGAGGTGGCCGGATGCGCACGCGGACACGCCTGAAAACCTGTGCGGTCGCGGTCACCGTGGTGATCATCTCGGCCGGGAGTTCGGCCGTCGGTACCGCGGCCGCCGAGGGCGGCGGCACGACCGTCGTTTTCGACAACTACCTGCGGCGCTGCGATTTCAGCAAGATCGCCATCGCCCCCAAGGTGCCCGGCCCCATGCTGGGCACCGGTTCGGCCGTCGTGCGTGCGAACGGGTCCAGGGCCGTTGCCGACGTACACCTGGTCGACGGCCCCGAACCGGGCATGCATTTCGACGTCGGTCTTATCCAAGAACCCCGCCCGTCGTCGTCGACCTGTGGGCCCGGGGACCCGGGAACCGCCTTTACCGGGATGGTTACCGACGGCGCAGGAAACGCAACGGCGACCGTTGCCGACACCATTCGGCCGGGCACGACCGGGGTTTGGCTGATTATCGAGCGGCCGAATGCAAACTCACAGAACCCGGCGGAGTTCTATACGTCTGAGTTCGTCGTGCCGGTGGGGTCGTAGCCACCGCCTGTGCGTCGACGGGACTGCCGGCTAGGCAGGCGGGGACTTCCGGCCCTATGTTGAGGTTCGAGTCGCATGGTGCGACGGGGAGTGCAAGAAAGCCTGGCGAAGGGGAGTGGTGTCGACGTCGGAGGGGGACGCAAGCCAGCGGCGAACCGCGGCGGATGAAGCCACTGCCGACATCGGTTCGTTGCTGCGTGCCGATGCCCGCGACGAAATCGACATGTCATCGGCTGTCTCCGAAGCGGCGGCGACCCTGGCCCGCGGTTCGGCCATGCTCGTGGTGAAGCGGGGTCCCAACGTCGGGGCGAAGTTCTTGTTGAACCAGCCGGTCATGAAAGCCGGGCGGCACCCCGCCAGCGACATCTTCCTCGACGACATCACGGTCAGCCGCAGGCACGCCGAATTCCACTCCGAGAACGGCGAATACCGCGTCGTCGATCTCGGCAGCCTGAATGGCACCTATCTCAACCGTGCCGCCGTCGACTCGGCGGTGCTGGCCAACGGCGACGTGCTCCAGGTCGGCAATTTCCGGCTGGTTTTCCTCACCTCCCCGCCGGCCTGACAGCGAAGGGCGGGATCGCCCGGCGCGTAGCGTCTGACCCATGAGCGACTACGCCGTAGAGGCGGTGGACCGGTTGCCGTTTTCCACCGACGAGAAATCGCAGCGCTACGCGACGGAGAACTACCGGGGAGCCGTGGGGCTCAATTGGTACCTCACCGATCCCACGCTGCAGTTCACCATGGCCTATTACCTCACGCCCGAGGAACTGAAGCTGGCCGAACGCCATTTGACGCGCATCGGTGAACTGATGGGCGGTCCGGTGGCGCAGTGGGCCGAAGAGACGGATCGCCACCCACCGCAGCTGCAGCGCTACGACCGGTGGGGTCACGACATCAGCGAGGTGGTCATGCCGGCCTCCTTCACGCAGTCCAAGCGGGCAGTCCTGGACGCCCAGCAGGCGCTGCGAACCGAAGCGCGCGAGGCGAAGATGAGCTCGTCGCTCACCATGTTCGCGTCGAATTATCTGCTCAACCAAGCCGATATCGGAATGGGGTGCGCGTTGGGCACCGGCGGCGGCATGGTCGAATCGCTGGTGGCCGCCTACGCGCCGCCCGACGTGGCCGAGCACGTGCTCGCCAAGTTCGCCTCCGGCGAGTGGGCCGGCGAGACGGCGCAGCTGCTGACCGAACGCACCGGTGGCTCCGATTTGGGAGCGCTGGAGACCACGGCGACCCGCCATGGTGACGCATGGATGTTGAACGGCTTCAAGTGGTTTGCGTCCAACTGCGCCGGGGAGGCGTTTGTCGTCTTGGCGAAACCCGAAGGCGCACCGGACTCTTCGCGGGGCGTCGCCAACTTCTTGGTGCTGCGCACCCGCCGCGACGGCTCCCGCAACGGGGTGCGGGTCCGGCGGCTGAAGGACAAGCTGGGCACCCGATCGGTGGCCTCGGGTGAGGTCGAATTCGTTGATGCCGAAGCGTTTTTGTTGTCCGGCGAGCCCACCGACGCCGCCGCGGGCCCCTCGGACGGCAAGGGGCTGGGACGCATGATGGAACTGACCAACGCCGCGCGCCTCGGCATCGCCCTGTTCGGGCTCGGTAATGCCCGACGCGCCCTGGTCGAATCGCTGTGTTATGCCCGGCAACGCCGGGCGTTCGGCGGCGCGCTCATCGACAAGCCGCTGATGCGGCGCAAACTCGCCGAGATGATCGTCGACGTCGAGGCCGCGCAGGCGTTGGTGTTCGACGGCACCGGCGCCACCAACCATCGTCAGCCGCGCAGCATGCGGCAACGCATCGCCGTGCCGGTCACCAAGCTCAGGGTCTGCCGGCTGGGGATCACCGCGGCCTCGGATGCGATCGAAATCCACGGCGGCAACGGCTATATCGAGACCTGGCCGGTGGCCCGCCTGCTGCGCGATGCGCAAGTGAACACCATCTGGGAGGGACCGGACAACATTCTGTGTCTGGATGTGCGACGCGGGATCGAGCAGACCCGCGCGCACGAGTCGCTACTGGCGCGGCTGCGTGACGCGGTGTCGGTCGCCGACAACGACGACGCCACCCGGCTGGTCGCCGGCCGGATCGAGGATCTCGCCGCGGCGATCACCGCGTGGACCAAACTCGATAGGGAGACGGCCGAGGCGCGGCTGTTCGGACTTGCCCAATTCATGGGTGACGTCTATGCCGGTGCGTTACTCATCGAGCAGGCCGCCTGGGAGCGGGCCACCCGCGGCGGGGAGCGCAAGGCACTGGTGGCGCGGCTGTACACGCAGCGCTATCTGACCGATCGCGGGCCGCTGCGCGGGATCGACGCCGACTCCGACGAGGCGCTGGAGCGCTTCGACGAGCTGCTCGACGGCGCGCTGCGGCTCCAGGACTAGATCGGGATGAGCCCGTGCTTGCGTGCCGTGCGGAACCACAGCTGCTTGTCCCGCAACAGCTTCATCGACTTGCGCAGCAGCAGCCTGGTTTGGTGCGGATCGATGACCGCATCGATGAATCCGCGTTCCGCGGCGGTCCACGGGATCGCCATGTTCAGGTTGTAGCCCTCGATGAAGTCCTTCTTGATCTGCTGCGCCTCGGGGGTGGTCGGGTCGGGGAAGCGCTTCATCAGCAGCTGCGCGGCCCCCTCGGCGCCGATCACCGCGATGCGCGCGGTCGGCCAGGCGAAGTTGAAATCGGCGGTGAGCTGCCTGGACCCCATCACGGCGTAGGCGCCGCCGTACGACTTGCGCACGGTGATGGTCACCTTCGGCACGTCCGCCTCGACCACCGAGTACAGGAACCGACCGCCGCGCTTGATGATGCCGTTCTTCTCCTGCTCGGCGCCCGGCAGGAAGCCCGGCGTGTCCACCACGAAAACCAGCGGGATGTTGAACGCGTCGCAGAACCGGATGAATCGCGCCGCCTTGTCGGAGGCCTCGTTGTCGATCGACCCGGACAGGTGCATGGGCTGGTTGGCGATCACGCCCACCGGGCGCCCGTCGACCCGGGCGAACCCGGTGATGATGGCCGGTCCGTGCTGCGCGGCGACGTCGAGGAAGTCGCCGTCGTCGAAGATCCGCAGCAGGATCTCGTGCATGTCGTAGGCCATGTTGTCCGAGTCCGGCACGATCGAGTCGAGCTCCAGATCGGTCGGGGTGGTCTCCGGCTCGAGGCCGGGGTTGACGATCGGCGGCTCGCTGACGGCGCTCGACGGCAGGAACGACAGGAACTCGCGCACGTACTGGAACGCCTCGGCCTCGGAGTCCACCACCTGGTGGATGTTGCCGTAGCGGGCCTGCGCGTCGGAGCCGCCGAGCTCGTCGAGGGTGACTTCCTCGCCGGTGACTTCCTGGATCACGTCGGGCCCGGTGACGAAGAAGTACCCCTGGTCACGCACCGAGACCAGCAGGTCGTCCTGGATCGGCGAATACACCGCTCCCCCAGCGCATTTGCCGAAGATGAGGGAGATCTGCGGTACCAGCCCGGATAGCGCCTCGTGACGGCGCCCCAGCTCGGCGTACCACGCCAGCGAGGTGACCGCGTCCTGAATCCGGGCGCCACCCGAGTCCTGGATGCCGATGATCGGGCACCCCACCATCGCGCACCACTCCATCAAGCGTGCGACCTTGCGGCCGAACATCTCACCGACGGTGCCCTGGAACACCGTCTGGTCGTGGGAGAACACCCCGACCGGCCGGCCGTCGATCATGGCGTGTCCGGTGACGCAGCCGTCGCCGTAGAGAGCGTTCGGGTCGTTCGGCGTCTTGGCCAGCGCCCCGGTCTCCAGGAAGGTGCCGGGATCGACGAGCGCGTGCACCCGGGCGCGGGCGCTGGGGAGGCCCTTCTTGTCGCGCTTGGCGACGGCCTTCTCGCCGCCGGGCTCTTTGGCCAATTCCAGGCGACGGTAGAGCTCGGCCAGCTTCTCGGCGGTGGTGTGCTGGATGGGAGCTGTCCCCGAAGCTGGCACGGTCTCCGTCACTACTTGCCCACCTCACTCGTCTGACTGGTTTCCGTCTCCACCTTATTCAGCACGTCCGCCAGGTGAGCGCCGACCTTGCCGATGATCGGTTCGTCGATGGCCTGGATGTGCTCACCACCGATCGGCACCACCTCGAGGTCGGCCACGTATTCGCCCCAGCCGCCGTCGGGCTTGCGGATTGCATACCGGGGCTCGAACTCGATGACGTCGTCGTGGTAGCGATCGGCCATGTAGAGGGTCACGTGTCCGTCGTAAGGCTCGATCTGGACGGTTTCGAGCGCCCGGTTGTCCAGGTAGGACGTCCGCTGGTGCTCGACGATGCCACCCGGAATCTGGACGCCGCTCTGCTGGACGATGTCCAACACGAACTTGACCTGCCCCTCGTCGTCGAGCTCCTCGAGCTGCTCGTAGGGGATCTCGGGAATCTCGACGTTGAAGGTGCGCTCGGCGAACTTCGCGTACCGGTCCCAGCGCTTGCGGGTCTCCTCCTGCGTCTGTGGGATCTCCTCGCCGGGGCGCACGGTGTCGATCATCCCGACGAATCGCACGTCGGCCCCGGCGCGCTTCAGCCCGATCGCGCACGCGTACGCCAGCGCGCCGCCGAGCGACCACCCGGCCAGGATGAACGGCTTGCCCTCGTTCATCTCCAGCAGCTTCGGCACATACTGGGCGGCCCGTTCCTGAACGGTGCCCTCCACGCGTTCGAACCCGTACATAGGCGTATCCGCCGGCAACCGGTTCAGCAGCGGCTCGTAGACCACGGTCGAACCGCCGGCCGGGTGGAACACGAACACCGGGGGTTTGGAGCTGCCCTCGGGCCGCGCCCGCAAAGTGCGGACGAAGCCGTCGATCTGACCGGCCTCCAGGTATTGACGAACCTTTTCGGCCAGCGCCTCGATGGTCTCCGACGTCAGGACGTCCTCGGCGGTGACGGCGCCCTCGGCGCGCTCCGAGAGTCGTTGCGCCATCTTGGCCGCGGTGTCCTCGTCGAGCTTGGGCAGCGGGTTGAAGATGCCGCCCGGTGACTTGCCGGTGACGATCGCCCAGGTGGCGAAGGTGACCCGCTCGGCGGCGTCGCGCGGGGGCACGTCGGAGTTGAGCGCCTTGGCCACCGCTTCGGAGGTGAGCGCCTGGGCGGCCCCCTTGAGATCCGGGGCCAGGTTCGGCTGGCCACCGTTGCTCGCCGCGCCCTTCGGGCCGGCAGGGTCCGTCGGCGGCGCCGGGATCGTCGTGTCCGGCGACGGTGCCGGCTGGGTCTCGGGTTCCGCCTGCGGGTCCGGATCCGGGGCAGCGGCCGATGTCGGCGTTGCCCCGCTGAGCAGCTGGGCCTGTTCCCTGGCGATCTCCTCGGGCGTCAGCGTCTTCTGGTGCTCGTGCAGCTGCTCGACCTCGTCGCGGTGCTCGATCGCGTACTCGATCAGCTTCTCGATGGCGTAAAGATTGGCGTCGCGCACGGCCGTGAGCTGGATCGGCGGCAGGTCGAAGTCGTATTCGACGCGGTTCTTGATCCGCACCGCCATCAGCGAGTCCAGGCCGAGCTCGATCAGCGGCACCTCCCACGGCAGGTCCTCGGGCTCGTAGCCCATGGCCGCCGAGACGATCAGGCCCAGCCGATCGGCGACGGTCTCGCCGGAGTCCGGCGTCCACCTGCCCACGCTGGACGGCAGGTAGCGGTTGGTCAGGCTGTCCGACAGCGTCTCTGCGTCGGCCTCCTCGGCGGGCGCCGCGGGTGCCTCAACCGCGGCGGTCGTGGTCGGGGCGGCGATCGCGGCACCGGCGCCCACCGCGGTCGGCAACGCGGCCACACTCTGACCGGCCCGGGACACCAGCGCGTCGTAGACCAGGGTGAAGGACTCGTCGATGCGGGCGTGCACCTGAACCGAGGCGCCACCCGGGTGCCGGGTCATCGTCGTCACCAGCCGGGCGCCCGCGCCGGGCACCGCGCGCTGCTCGGACGCCACCAACTGTGCATCCGAAAGCACTTGTGTCGCAGCAGATTTCACCAACGCGGCCAGATCCGTCTCGCCGTTGCGCGGCGCGTACTCCCAGACGTGTCGGCCGTCCGGCAACGCGACATGGGTGCCCGGCATGATCACCGAGCCGTCGCCGGAGAAGTGCACGTCCAGCCAGTGCTCTTTGCGCTTGAACCGGGTCAGCGGGATGTTCGCGTAATCCTCGGGCCGCTGCGCACGGGTGAACAGGGTGCGGATGTCCAGGTCGTGACCGTGGACGTAGAGCTGGGCCATGGCCGAGATCATCGACTCGACGTCGTCCTGCTTGCGGGCCAGCGTCGGAATCAGTTGGGCGTCATGAAGACCCGCGGCGGCGGTGGTCAAGCCGATCTGCATCAGCGCCACCGGGTTGGGCGCGAGCTCTAGGAACGTGGTGTAGCCGCTGTCGACGGCGTTACGGACGCCGTGGGTGAAGTAGACCGAATGCCGCATTCCCTTGACCCAGTAGGCGACATCGTGGATCGGCGCGCCGCCGGGCTTGATGTAGGTCCCCTCGTGCACCGTCGAGAAGATTCCGACGGTCGGGCTCATCGGCGCGATGCCCTGCAGCTCCGCGGAGAACTCCCCGAGCAGCGGATCCATCTGCGACGTGTGACCGGCGCCCTTGGTCTGCAGCTTGCGGGCGAAGCGGCCCTCGGCTTCGCATCGGGCGACGATCGCGTCGATCTGCTCCGGTGGACCGCCGATCACGGTCTGACTGGGTGCGGCGTAGACGCACACCTCCAGGCCGGGGAAGTCACCGAACACGGTCTTCAGCTCGTCGGCCGAGTACTCGACGAGCGCCATCAGCCGGATGTACTCGCCGAACAGCATCGCTTCGCCCTCGCCCATCAGGTGCGAGCGCGAGCAGATCACGCGGGCCGCGTCCGCGAGGGACAGCCCCCCGGCGAAATATGCCGACGCGGGCTCACCAAGCGACTGGCCCACCACCGCAGCGGGTTTGGCGCCGTGGTGCTTGAGCAACTCGCCGAGGGCGATCTGGATCGCGAAGATGACGACGTTGCTGGTTTCGATGCCGTAGTCCTGCGAGTCGTCCAGGATCAGCTCGAGCACGGAGTAACCCCGCTCGTCCTGGATCAGCGCGTCGACCTTCTCGATCCACTCGGCGAAGACCTCGTTGCGCAGGTACAGGCTCTTGCCCATCTTGCGGTGCTGCGCACCGAAACCGGCCATCGCCCACACCGGGCCGCTGGTGACCGGCCCGTCGGTGCTGAACACGTTGGGTCGCTGCTTGCCGTCGGCGATCGCCCGCAGGCCCTTGACGGCCTCTTCGTGGTCGTGGGCCAGCACCACCGCGCGCGAGCGGCCGTGGTTGCGACGCGACAGCGCCCGGCCGATCGATTCCAGCGACGACGCCTGCCCTTCGGGGCTTTCCATCCAGTCCGCGAGCTCGGCGGCCGCGGCCTTCTTGCGCGACGTCAGGAACGCCGACACCGCGAGCGGGATCAGCGGCTTGGTCGGCTCTGATTCCTCTTGGGCGGCAAGCTCTTCCAGCGCGATCGCTTTGAGGCGCAATGCCTCGTCGGTGACGCCCGGGAGCTCGTAGGATTCCTCCTCGACCTCGGAGGCGTCGGGGATGATGTTGCCGAAGTCGTCGAACCGCAGCGAATGGCTTTCGAGCGTGGGCGCCTCGGCCGCTTCGGCGGCCGGCGCAGCGGCGACGGGCTGCGGTTCGGGTTCGCGCTCGATCACATCGCGGGGCAGCACTTCGCGCACCACCAGGTGCGCGTTGGCCCCACCGAAGCCGAAGCTGGACACCCCGGCCAGCGCGTAGCCGCCGTAGCGCGGCCAATCACTGGCGCTGTCAACGACTTTCAACCGCATGCCGTCGAAGTCGATGTAGGGGCTCGGGCCGGCGAAGTTGATCGACGGCGGCAGCTTGTCATGCTGTAGCGCCAGCACCACCTTGGCGAGGCTGGCCGCACCGGCCGCCGACTCCAGGTGTCCCACATTGGTTTTCACCGCGCCCAGCAACGCCGGACGGTCGGCCGGACGGCCCCGTCCGACGATGCGGCCCAGCGCCTCGGCCTCGATCGGGTCACCCAGGACGGTGCCGGTGCCGTGCGCCTCGATGTAGTCGACGGTGCGCGGATCGATGCCGGCGTCCTTGTAGGCCCGGCGCAGCACTTCGGCCTGGGCGTCCTGGTTGGGGGCGATCAGTCCGTTGGAGCGACCGTCGTGGTTGACCGCGCTGCCGGCGATGACGGCCAGGATCTGGTCGCCGTCGCGGCGGGCGTCGTCGACCCGCTTGAGCACGAACATGCCGCCGCCCTCGGAGCGGGTGTAGCCGTCGGCGTCCGACGAGAACGACTTGATCCGGCCATCGGGGGACAGCACCGCGCCGATCTCGTCGAAACCGAGCGTCACCAACGGTGTGAGCAGCGCGTTGACACCACCGGCGACCGCCACGTCGCACTCACCGTTGCGCAGCGCCTGCACCGCCTGATGCGTCGCCACCAGCGAGCTCGAGCAGGCGGTGTCCAGCGCCACCGAGGGACCGCGGAAGTCGTAGAAGTAGGACACCCGGTTGGCGATGATCGAGCTGGCCGTTCCGGTGATCGCGTAGGGGTGCGCCACCGTCGGGTCGGACACCGCCAGGAATTGGTAGTCGTTGTTGGAGAAGCCGACGTACACGCCGACGGCCTCGCCGCGCAGGCTCGACGCCGGGATCCGGGCGTGCTCGAGCGCCTCCCAGGTGAGCTCCAGCGCCATCCGCTGCTGTGGGTCGATGTTGTCGGCCTCGGTCTTGGCGACCGCGAAGAACTCCGAGTCGAAGCCCTTGACGTCCTTGAGGTAACCGCCGCGGGTGCGGGCTGTCGCGACCCGTGCGGCGATCCGCGGCTCCTCGAGGAATTCCGACCACCGGCCTTCGGGCAGATCGGTGATGGCGTCGCGGCCTTCCATGAGCGCCACCCAGGTCTCATCCGGGGAGTTCATGTCACCGGGAAGCCTGGTCGCCAGGCCCACGATCGCGATGTCGACGCGCTCGGCCGGGCCGGTGCGGGTCCAGTCGAAAGCGTCATCGGCCGCTGTGTCTATTTCGGGCTCGCCCTCGACGATGCGGGTGGCCAGCGATTCGATGGTCGGGTGCTGGAAAGCCACCGCGACCGACAGGGTCACACCGGTCATGTCCTCGATGTCGGCGGCCATCGCCACGGCATCGCGCGACGCCAGGCCCAGCTCGACCATCGGCACCGACTCGTCGATGTCGTCGGGTGATTTCCCGACCGCCCGGCCCACCCAGTTGCGCAGCCACTGGCGCATCTCGGGGACGGTCAGCTCGGCGCCCTTGACGGGCGGTGTGGCGGGCACCTCCCCGCCAGGGCTCGGGGTGTCGTTTTCGGGGTGCTCAGTGTCAGCCATGGTCCTAAGAGATTCAGTCGGTGGAGCTGGCGAAGGCCGTCGGCGAACCGACACCGCTTCGCAGACTGCCGTCGAGGTAGGCGGCGCGGCAGGCGCGGTGCCCGATCTTGCCGCTGGAGGTGCGCGGGATCGTCCCCGACTGCACCAGCAGCAAGTCACGGATGGTCACGCCGTGACGCACGGCGATCGCGGCCCGGATGTCGTCGGCGATCGGCTGGTAGTCCAGCTTGTGCGAACCGGCCGCGCGCTCGGCGACGATCACCAGCTGCTCGGAGCCGTCGTCGGGGTCGTACTTGATGCCGGCGTGCGGGTTGTCGAACACTTCCTGCGGCAGTTGGTTGGCCGGCACCGAGAACGCGGCCACGTAGCCGGTGCGCAGCGCCTTGCTGGCTTCCTGCGCCGAGTACTCGAGATCCTGCGGGTAGTGGTTGCGGCCGTCGATGATGACGAGGTCCTTGATGCGGCCGGCGATATAGAGGTGGCCCTTGTGGTAGGTGCCGTAGTCGCCGGTCTTGACCCACATGCCGTCGTCAGGCGCGCCCTCGGCGTGCGACTGGCTGATCCGCGACTTGAGGATGTTGCGGAAGACGTCGTTGGTCTCTTCTTCCTTGCCCCAGTAGCCGATGCCCAGGTTGTTCCCGTGCAGCCAGATCTCGCCGATCTGACCGTCCGGCAGCTCGCTGGCGGTCTCCGGATCGACGATGACGGCCCACTCGTCGACACCGATGACACCCGCGGAAACCTGCGGAACGGCCTTCGGCGAATCGGCGGGCACCTCGACGAAGCGCTGCTTGTTCAGCTCGTCACGGTCCACGTGGATGACCGTGGGCGCCTCGTCCATCGGCGTGGTGGAGACGAACAGCGTCGCCTCGGCCAGACCGTAGGACGGCTTGATCGCGGTCTCCCGCAGGCCGTAGGGCGAAAACGCGTCGTAGAACTTGCGCATCGACGCCGGGGACACCGGCTCACTGCCGTTCAGGATCGCCTTGACGTTGCTCAGGTCCAGCGGCGGCTCACCCTCCTTGGGCACCCCGCGGACCGCCGCATGCTCGAACGCGAAGTTCGGCGCCACCGTGATGACTTCGCAATCCGGGGCGTCCTCGGGCTTGCGCGCCATCTCGCGGATCCACCGGCCGGGCCGGCGCACGAAGGCGGCCGGCGTCATGAAGGTGAACTTGTGACCGACCACCGGTGACAACAGCGCGGTGATCAGCCCCATGTCGTGGAAGAACGGCAGCCAGGACAGGCCGCGGTCGGCCTCTTTGCCCTCCAGGCCGTTGAGCACCTGCAGCACGTTGGTGGGCAGGTTCAGGTGGGTGATCTCCACCCCCGTCGGGGTGCGGGTGGAACCGGACGTGTACTGCAGGTAGGCGATGGTGTTCTCGTCGGCCTCCGGCGGCTCCCAGGTGGATGCGACCTCGTTGGGTACCGCGTCGACGGCGATGACGCGGGGACGCTCCTTGGCCGAACGGGCGCGGATGAACTTGCGGACGCCCTCGGCGGCCTCGGTGGTGGTCAGGATCGTCGACGGGGTGCAGTCGTCGAGCACGGCGTGCAGGCGACCGACGTGGCCCGGCTCGCTCGGGTCGAACAGCGGCACCGCGATCCGGCCGGCGTACAGCACGCCGAAGAGTGCGACGAGGTAGTCCAGGTTCTGCGGGCAGAGCACGGCGATGCGGTCGTCGGGCTGGGTGACTTGCTGCAGCCGGGCGCCCACGGCGCGGTTGCGGGCGCTGAACTCCGACCAGGAGATGTCGCACTCGACGCCGTCGCGTTCGGTCGAGTAATCCAGGAACCGGTAGGCGAGCTGGTCGCCACGAACTCTCGCCCACTTCTCAACGTGCTTGACCAAGTTCGTGTTGTCCGGGAACTTGATCTTCCCATTCACGATGAACGGGTTGTGGTACACCATGCCGCTCTCCTGTCACACCTGTTTTTGGTCGGCCTGGCCGACGCTTTGTTCCTAGGTCGGCTCCGCCGACGGCTTCGTTCTTCAGCCGGCTGATGCCGACGGTTACATGTCTACGCGCACGCCGGACCTCGCACGGCACCTACTGGGCAACGCCGGTGATGTGCCGGCCGCAACCAGCATCGACCTGACCGGATGCGCGACAAAGGTCCGATAGCTCTTAAATTCCTCTTAATGTTACGGGGCTGCCTACGGCAGACCAAATCACAAGGTACCGCTGATCGACACCGGCAACCGCCACCTAACGCATGTGTCCCACCGCGCCAATCATCCGTGTTTTGGTTGTGGCGCATTTGCGATAAGACCGTGAGCCCAGTTCAACGTCCAGTCGGTCGCCGGCGCCCCGTCGATGCTCCAGCACTGCGTCGTGGCGTACAGCGCATGGACCGGCTGACCCGCACCGCCGGCCAGGGTGTTCAGCGTGGCGGGCAAGTTGGCGATGCTGAAGGCTTCCTCCGGAGCGGCACAGATCAGGTCGCCCGGGGCGCAGATCTCATTGGTCTTGCCGTTGAGGTCGCCGAAACCACCCGGGCGCGGACCTGTCATGGTCAGACCCATCCCGGACAGGATGGGCACCTCGTGCAGCGTGACCTCGGCACCCTGCCCCGGCGGGTTGGGCCCGATGTCGTTGCCGACCCCCATCTGACGACGACCGTCAGCGATCAACGTCACACCCAGCACCAGGTCGTCGTCGACGGGTCCCCGGCCGTTGCCGATATCGCTGGCGATGTCACCGGCGATCACCGCGCCCTGCGAAAAGCCCATCAGCACGTAACTGGTCAGCGGACACTTGGAGTTCATGTCGGTCATCGCTTGAACCGTCGCGCGGGTGCCCTCGGCCCGGCTGGCGTTGTAGGACATCTGCGTGTCACCGCTCAACGGATTGTGGAACTGCGCGGTGTACGGGGTGGTGTACGCCTGCACCCGCGACGACGGGAACTGCTGGGTGAGGCTCGCGGTCGCCTTGTGCAGCAATGCGTTGGGGAATTGCAGTGGGTTGGCGGGGTCGTCCTGCACGGCGGACTCCCACGTGCCGGGAACATTGACCAGATACACGTCGGGGCACGAGGCGTCCTGAGACGCGGGTCGTGGCTTGTGGGGGTGCGTCGTCGTCGACGACGGAGGCAGGACCCCGGACGGCACCGCGCTGGGCTCCGACTCGTGGCCACGCAGCAAGGTCACCGCCGCCAAGATGCCCAGCAGGACGACTGCGGCGACCGACAGGGCGGCGATCCAAGCGAGGGTGCGTTGACGTTTACGCCGCGCGCTTTTAGCCATGTTCTCCTGCCAGCAGAGTCGGTGGATCGCAGCTACGCGGTCCTCCCGACCCCTGCTGCACCCCCTACACGGTACCGGCTCGACGGACTGGCTAAGTCGGGCAGCGACCCGCTACCGAATGGCGCCGACCCGCTGCGCCCGGCTGCGCCGCGCTTGCGATCGCCGCTAGCGAATGGCGCCGACCCGCTGCGCCCGGCTGCGCCGCGCTTGCGATCGCCGCTAGCGAATGGCGCCGACGATGTCGCCCGACATCGCCCCGAGCTGCCCCGACCACGAGCCCCAGCCGTTGTCGCCGCCGCCCGGGAAGTCGAAGTGGCCGTTGTGTCCGCCGTTGCTGCGGTACTGCTGATAGAACTCCCGCGAACTGCCCATCGCCGCGCCGGCCTGGCCGATCATCGCGGCGTCGTCGCCGCCCATGTTCGTCGGGCTGTAGACCCACACCCGGGTGTTGTTCTGTGCCAGGAGCGAGGCGTGCACGTAGGGGTCGTGCCACTTCCACCGGCCCAGCTGCGGGGCGCCCCACATGCCGTTACCGTCCACGCCGCCGAACTGCTGCAGGCCGGCCAGGATCGCGCCGTTGTAGTTGGTGCTCGATGGATACAGGAACCCGGACAGCGATCCGGCGAAGCCGAAGCGGTCGGGGTGGAAGGCGGCCAGCGCCATCGCGCCGTAGCCGCCCTGCGAGGCACCGACGGCGGCGTGACCACCGGGCGCCAGGCCTTTGTTGGCGGCCAGCCAATCGGGCAGCTCGCTGGACAGGAACGTGTCCCACTGCTTGCTGCCGTCCTGCTCCCAGTTGGTGTACATGCTCCAAGCGCCGCCGGCCGGCGCCACCACCGAAACGCCCTTGCCGCCCAGCGTGTTCATGGCATTACCGGCGGTGACCCAGTTGCTCACGTCCGGGGCCGCGTTGAAGGCGTCCAGCAGGTACACCGCGTGCGGACCACCGGCGAGGAAGGCAACCGGGATGTCGCGGCCCATGGCCGCCGACGGAACCATCAGACTTTCGTAACCCGCCGCCCGGGCTTTGCCCACGGTTCCAGCGGGTTGCAGCGCCAAGGCCACCCCGACCGCCAGCACGGCTACGCAGAACAACCGCAGAAGCCCTGACACACCCCGCACGACCGTCATGTCCACCCTCCATCGTCTCGTCGCTGAATGCACATTAGCCAGGGCCTCAGTTCCCCCGCCCGCCGGGTAGTGAAACACATCACACATGCCGCAAACGACGAGCGGCGGAAACCCCGAAGGGTTCCCGCCGCTGGTCTTAATGCTTGGCGTGTTTAGGTGCCCTGGCCGTTACCGGCGTTGGTGGTGGCGGCCGTGGCCGGACCCGCACCCGGGGTGGCGCCCAGCACCGACTGCAGGTCAGGCTTCATCGCCTGCAACTGCGCGCCCCAGTAGGGCCAGTCGTGAGTGCCGTTGGCGTCGAAGTTCCACACCGCGTTGTGGCCACCGGCCCCGTTGTAGGCGTCCTGGAACTTCAGGTTGCTGGTCCGCACGAAGCCCTCGAGGAACTTCGCGGGCAGGTTGTCGCCACCGAGGTCGGACGGCTTGCCGTTACCGCAGTACACCCAGATGCGGGTGTTGTTGGCGACCAGCTTGCCGACCTGCAGCGACGGGTCGTTGCGCGCCCACGCCGGGTCCTCCTTCGGCCCCCACATGTCGGCTGCCTTGTAGCCACCGGCGTCACCCATGGACAGGCCGATCAGCGACGGGCCCATGCCCTGCGACGGGTCAAGCAGTGCCGACAGCGAACCGGCGTAAACGAACTGGTCGGGGTGGTAGGCGGCCAGGATCAGCGCCGACGAACCGGCCATCGACAGGCCGACGACGGCGCTGCCGGTCGGCTTGACCTGCTTTTGCGCCGACAGGTACTGCGGCAGCTCGCTGGTCAGGAAGGTTTCCCACTTGTAGGTGGTGCAGCCGGCCTTACCGCAGGCGGGCTTGTACCAGTCGGAGTAGAAGCTGGACTGGCCACCGACGGGCATGGCGACCGAGATGCCGGACTGGTTGTACCACTCGAACGCCGGGGTGTTGATGTCCCAGCCGTTGAAGTCGTCTTGCGCACGCATACCGTCGAGCAGGTACAACGCGGGCGAGTTGGCGCCACCGCTTTGGAACTGAACCTTGATGTCGCGGCCCATTCCGGCGGACGGAACCTGCAGGTACTCCACCGGCAGACCCGGGCGCGAGAAGGCCCCGGCGGTCGCCGAGCCTCCAACGGCGCCAATCAGGCCCGAGAGCAGCGCCGCACCAGCGGCTGCCACGACGAGCCGGCGCGGCATACCCGCTACGGCGCCGCGCAATCTGTCGACAAGCGTCATCCTTGCTTCCTCATCCTTCTTGCGGCCTTTCGGCGCATTTCACCGATCGGTCGCTTTCTTGATTGGGTCGAAACTGCCTGCGCGCAGGCGCGGCAGTGCTCGTGTAGTCAACCACACCTCATGGCGTTCAGCCGCATCGAGGCGGCGCCGCCAACCGTCGAGCGACCCTCGTACCCAGCGGTTTTCAATTCAAACATGTGTCTAAAAGGCACTGTTTTTGCATGTGCTTGATCGTCATTGCCACCTGGTGAGAGGCCAAATGTGATGTTGCTGCCATTTTTTCGCGGCGTGCGCACGGCGATCTGTTCGCGATCTGCCGAAAATTCTTCTGCGCGATGCTTACTCGCGAGGCGGCGGTGGGGCCTCTTCGGGTACCGGTAGCCCACACCGGGCGAGTTCGTAGCGCGGTACCCGGTCGATTCGGTACCCGGTGAATTGGAAGGAATTCACCAGGTTGGACAAGAATCGGTGTGGGGTCATCGGCGCGCGCACGGAGCTCAGCACCGCCTTCGTCTCGGGGCATTGCAGCGCCGAGACGGCCTCTGTGACCCACTGCATATCCAGATAGCCCGGAATCCCGGGGTACACCTTCACCCACGGGCCGTCGGCGATCACCCAGTCCGGGAAGAGGTTCTTGTCGTGGCCGATGCGGCCGTGCTTGAGCCGTTCGGTGTGTTGCGCAAGCGGATTCGCCAAACCGATTTGATCGATCACCCGCACATCGAGCCCGACATTCATCCCCACCATGCCGAGGTTGGTGAAGAACACCGCATGCTGCGGTTTTTGCGGGGCCTTGTCGCCCGGCGGCGGCGGGGCCATCGGTATCAGGTCCCATTGGATGTAGTTACCCGACGGCAGCAGTAACGCGCCTTCGGGAGTGTTGTTGAGGGCGGTCAGGATGGCCGCCATCCGCGGATAACCCAGGTAGTCCGCGGCGGTCAGCGGATGCGCGTGACCGGTGGCCTGGCTATAGAAGCGGCGTTCGTCGACGATCCCGGAGTAGGTGACGTGGGTGGCGTCGTCGCCCATCCCCGGTGAATTCGCCGCCCACAGTGCCCACCCGGCCAGTGCCAGCCACAATGCGCTGGCGGCACCGGCGACCCAGTTACCGGTTTCCCGCGAATAGTCCTGGCCGTCGGGGATGGCGATCGGGATGACGGCGACCGGAGCCAGCAGACAAAACAGCGGCGCCAGCAGCACCCGGGCGTGCATGAAGTCCCCGCCTTGCCGGATCCAGTAGAGGGCCTGCAGCAGACCGCTGACCAGCACCCACGCCACCACCGCCGGCGGACTGTGCACGGCGCGGGCCAGTCGCCCGTAGTTGGGCGCCAGCGCGGGGCGTAGGAAGGACGGCCGACGACGGGCGGCGAACAGCAGCGCGCCCAGCGGTACGAGTAGCACCACGGGTATCCACACCGCGTACGGCGCGTCGAAGTTGAAGAGGTAGATCATGCCCTGGGACCACTTGTCCCCGGCCGCATCCTTGGCCAGGGCGGTGCCGGGCACCAACAGGCCGTAGTAGCCCATCCGGAAGATCTCGTAGGCGACCGGCACGAAACCCCCGGCCACCACAATCAGCATGCGGCGGCGCCAGGTCCGGGCCGCGACGAGCATCATGATCAGCGCCAGCCCGCCCATGAGCGCCAGTTCCGGCCGGACCAGCACGCTGAACCCGGCGACGAAGGCCAGGGCGCCGGCGAACACCTTCTTGTCCGCGCGGCTGCGCACCGGCTGCGCCCAGCAGACCATCATCCACCACAGCAATCCGAGATAGGCCAGCGCCAAACCGCTCTCCAGCCCGGACGTGGCGAAGTCCCGCGCCGGTGGCAGCGCGATGTAAACGAGCGCACCGGCGGGCAACATGATGGCCCTGCGGCCCCGCAAGCTCGGCGCATACAACCGCGCGGCCCCCAGCATCAGCAGCGCCACGCCCACCACCGAAAGCGCAAGCGCGAGCGCGAGCGCCACGTATTCCATGCGCAACGGGCCGCCCACCCAGCTACCGGCGTACATCAGGTAGGTCCAGGCGGTGGACGTATTGGCCTCCACCCGCTCACCCTGGTTGAACACCGGTCCATTGCCGGCGAGCAGATTGCGCACGGTGCGCAGCACGATCAGGCCGTCGTCGGCGATCCACCGCCGCTGCCAGCTCCCCCAGCCGAACAGCACGGCGACCACCGCCACGCTGATCCACAGGCTGACCCGCACCATGGTGGTGTACGGAAATACGGGCCAGCCGGCCCGCCTGATCACCGGCCGGCTCCGCATCATGCGCGCTTTGAGAGCCTGCAGTTCGGGGCTAACCGAAGGCAACGGCGGCTCCGACTGTTGCGATCCACGCCAGGAACAGCAGCTGCAGCACCCGGTCCCGCAGTGCGATGTCTTCGGGTTCACCGGCCAGCCCGCCGTCCACGTCGACCGCGTAGCGCAGGATCGCGATGGTGAACGGGACCATGGAAACCGCGTACCAAGACCCCGAGTGATGGCCGCGCTCGAACGCCCACAGCCCGTAGCACATCACCACCGCGGTGGCCGACAACGTCCATACGAATCGCAGGTATGTGCTGGTGTAGCTCTCCAGTGACTTGCGGATCGCCGCGCCGGTGCGCTCGGCCAACTGCAATTCCGCATAGCGCTTGCCGGCCACCATGAACAGCGACGCGAACGCCGCCGAGAGCAAAAACCATTGAGACAGCGGGATTTTGGCGGCCACACCGCCGGCGATGGCGCGAAGCAGATACGCCGAGGACACGATGCAGATGTCAAGCACCGCTTGGTGTTTGAGGCCGAAGCAGTACGCCAGCTGCATGCCGAGGTAAACGGCCATCACCAACGCCAGGTTTGGCGTCACCGTCCACGCGATGCCCAGCGAGGCCACGCCCAGCAGCACCGCGACAACGTAGGCCAGCCACGCGGGCACCACACCCGCCGCGATCGGGCGGAACCTCTTGGTGGGGTGTTCGCGGTCGGCCTCGACGTCGCGCGCATCGTTGATCAGATAGATCGACGACGCCCCCAGACTGAACACCACGAACGCGAACCCCACCTGGGTGAGCATCTGGGCGTAGTCGTACCGAATGCCACTGCCCAGCCCGGCCACCGGCGCGGCCAGCACCAATACGTTCTTCACCCATTGCCGGGGGCGGATCGCCTTGATCACCCCGGTGACCAGGTTGCCCGGCGGTCGGGTCACGACGTCCTCACTCATTCGGCTTCACCCCTTACGACCTCTCGTGCCGCGGCGCGCCATCGCCGCAACGACGGCACCCAGGGCGATGCCGAAGGCCACGTCGCTGGGGTAGTGCACACCCAGCAACATCCGCGACAACGCCATCGGGGGCACCAAGACCGCGGGCAGCGGCAGACCGGTGGTCCGGCCCATCAGAATGGCCGCGGCGGTGGTCGAAGTGGCATGAGCGGACGGAAAACTCAGTTGGCTGGGCGTGCCGACGTTCACCGCGACGGCGGGATCTTGCGGCCGCTTGCGGCGCACGATCCGCTTGACGAGGACAGCGGCGGCGTGTGCGGCGAAGGCACCGGCCCCGGCCACCAGCCAGTCGCGGCGCCGCCTCGGTGAAAGCACCGCACCGAGCCCGGCGACTGCCACCCAACCGATGCTGTGCTCGCCGAAGCGGGACAGTGCGCGCGCCGCGGGCAGCACCCCCCGACGATCGCTCAGTGCCGCCTGGATGGCGACCAGCGCGGCCACTTCGCCGCGCGGCGCCTCTGCAGCAGCGGCCTCATGCATGTTCTGCAGCTGGCAGCAACGCCGTCTCCCACTTCTGCTTGCTGGACAGCACCGGCAGCGCGTCGCGATACACCCGGCGCATCTCGTCGAAGCGGCTGAGCAGCAGACGCTGACGGCGCATTGATTTGAACAACAGCGAGAACATTTTTTGTCGGTCTCGCTGGCGGTAGACCACACCGCAGCCGTCGGCCGTGGTGACCGTTACGCCGTCGACCGTGCACAGCCGGAACCAGCGCGCATCCTGGGTCGCCACGTTGAACTCGGGCCGGGTGTGCGATTCCGTGTCGGCCTTGGTCATGTTGTGCAGGACGCCGCGGGCCAGCCGGTAGCTGATCGACACCGGGTTCACCGGTGGCTTCATCGCCTTGCTCTGGTATTGCGGCGGGGCGAGTTCGCTCGCCGCCGGCAGCACAACCGCATCCGGGTATTCCTTGCGCAGGCGATGCACCTCGGGCAGTGCGGATTCCAGGATGGAGAAGATGTGTTCGGGTCCGGCGAGGAAGTCGTCAATCGCCCTGTTCTGGATTGCCACCGTCGAATACTCAAGGCAGGCAAGGTGTTTCAGCGTCGCCTTGAGGTGGCTGCGGACCAGCCCGGTGATGTCGCCATCCCAGTGCATGGCCGCGACCACCAGGCGGTTGCGCAGGTGGAAGTAGGCCTGCCAGTCGATGGCGTCATCCTTGTCGCTCCAGGCCATGTGCCAGATCGCGGCGCCGGGCAGCGTGACGGTCGGGTACCCGTGCTCACCGGCGCGCAGACCGTACTCGGCGTCATCCCATTTGATGAACAGCGGCAGCGGCTGGCCCAGTTCCTCGGCGACTTGCCGGGGGATCATGCACGTCCACCAGCCGTTGAAGTCGACGTCGATGCGGCGGTGCAGCAGGGCGCTGCGAGGGTTCTTGTCGCCCAACGGATATTCGGCGAAATCGTGGTCGTACTCGGCGTGCGGCGCGGCGGTCCACATGAAGTTCGACTGGTTGACCACCTCGCCCATGATGTGCAGGTGTGACGGCTCCTGCAGGTTGAGCATCTGCCCGCCGATCAGCATCGGCGTCTTGGCGAAGCGGTGCAACGCCAGCACCCGCAGGATCGAGTCCGGCTCGATGCGGATGTCGTCGTCCATGAACAGAATCTGTTGGCAGTCCGTGTTTTTCAGCGCCTCGTACATCACCCGGCTGTAGCCGCCGGAACCACCGAGATTGGGCTGGTCGTGGATCGACAGCCGATTACCCAGGCCCGCCGCCGCTGCCGGGAAGTCCGGGTGATCGCGCACCTTGCGCACGCCCTGGTCGGGGACGATGACCGCCCCGATCACCTGGTCCACCAATGGATCCGCGGTGAGATCGGCCAGCGCGTTGACGCAGTCGGCGGGGCGGTTGAACGTGGGAATACCGACGGCGATGTTGGCCGTGCCGGGCGCGGGCTCGGTGGCGTACCAACCACCGCTCACCAGGTTGACCACCGTGTCGGTGGTGATGTCGAACCAGATCCAGCCGCCGTCCTCGAACGGCTTGAGCGCCACCTCGATCTCGACGATGGCCGGCTGCTCGTCGGTGCCGACGAATTGGCGGCCCTCCACCGAGATTCGCACCCCGGTGGCCTTGGTCCGGTAGACGTCGACGCGCCCGGTTCCGGTCAGCTCGACCCGCAGCACCACGGACTGACAGATGGACCAGCGCCGCCAGTAGCTGGCCGGGAAGGCGTTGAAGTAGGTGGCGAACGACACCTCGGACTCTTTGCCGATCTCCAGCGAGGTGCGGCTGGTCGCGTGGGCGCGCCGGGCGTTGGTCGTCGACTCCTCGAGATACAGCTTGCGCACGTCGAGCGGCTCGCCGGGACGCGGCAAGATGATCCGGGACAGCAGGCTCATGGCGGTCATTTGGCGCCACTCCTTCTCATCGCTTCGCTCAGCATCGTCAAGGCGCGCATCAGCGCGCACCTTCCTCTTTGTTCTGGGCTTCTGCCAGGGATGCGCCGTCACGCAGGTGCGGCGCGAGGACGTTGTCGTACATGTTCAGGGCGCTGGCAATGGCCATGTGCATATCCAGATATTGGTAGGTGCCCAGCCGGCCGCCGAACAAGACCTTCGACGACGCGGTCTCGGATTTCGCCCTGGCTCGATAGGCGGCCAACAGGGCGCGGTCGGCCTCGGTGTTGATCGGATAGTAGGGCTCGTCGTCGTCTTCGGCGAAGCGCGAGTACTCCCGCATGATCACGGTCTTGTCGGCCGGATAGTCGCGCTCGGTGTGGAAGTGACGGAACTCGTGGATGCGGGTGTAGGGCACGTCGGGGTCGTTGTAGTTCATCACCGGTGTGCCCTGGAAATCCGCGATGGGCAGCACTTCCAGCTCGAAGTCGAGGGTGCGCCAGCCCAGCCGGCCCTCGGCGTAGTCGAAGTAGCGGTCCAGCGGCCCGGTGTAGACGACCGGTGCGTCGGGGCTGTCCGCGCGCAGCTGATCGCGCACGTCGAACCAGTCCGTGTCCAGCCTGACCTCGATGCCGTCGTCGGCGGCCATGTTCTGCAGCCAGGCCGTGTAGCCGTTGACGGGCAGGCCCTCGTAGGTGTCGCTGAAGTAGCGGTTGTCGAAGGTATAGCGCACCGGTAGCCGGGTGATGTTGGCGGCCGGCAGCTCCTTGGGGTCGGTCTGCCACTGCTTGGCCGTGTAGCCCTTGACGAAGGCCTCGTAGAGGGGCCGGCCGATCAGCGAGATCGCCTTCTCCTCGAGGTTCTGCGCGTCGGCCGTGTCGATCTCGGCGGCCTGCTCGGCGATGAGCTTGCGGGCTTCGTCGGGGGTGAAGTACTTGCCGAAGAACTGCGACACCAGGCCCAGTCCCATCGGGAATTGGTAGGCCTGCCCGTTGTGCATCGCGAAGACCCGGTGGCGGTAGTCGGTGAAGTCGGTGAACTGCCGCACGTAGTCCCAGACCCTCTTGTTGGAGGTGTGGAACAGGTGGGCACCGTACTTGTGCACCTCGATGCCGGTGTGCGGCTCGGCTTCCGAGTAGGCGTTGCCGCCGATGTGGGGGCGGCGGTCCACGACGAGGACGCGTTTCCCGAGCTGGGTAGCTACGCGCTCGGCAATGGTCAGTCCGAAGAATCCAGAGCCGACGACGAAAAGATCGAAACGAGCGGTCATCGGTTGCTTAGGGTATCCGACCGCGTGGCCCTAACCCATTTGGCGAGGCCATGCAGCGGGCTCGGCGCTGTGACGGCGCCCGTTGCGGCGTCCGGAATCCGCGATCACAGTCGAGGTCGCAATTGCCTCACGATTCAATATCACCACTCTAGTAACAGCGTCACCACTCGTACCATCGACTTTGTGTGATTCCCACCAGATGCGACAGGTGGGACGCGCCGACACAACACATAGTCAGATAGAGGAGACTTCCGTGCCGAACCGACGCCGACGCAAGCTCTCAACAGCCATGAGCGCGGTTGCCGCCCTGGCAGTGGCGAGTCCTTGCGCATACTTCCTTGTCTACGAATCGACTGCCGGCGCCAAAGCGCCCGAGCATCACGAGTTCAGGCAGGCCGCGCTGATGAGCGACCTGCCCGGTGAGCTGATGGGCGCGCTGTCGCAGGGGTTGTCGCAGTTCGGGATCAACATGCCCCCGGTGCCCGCCCTGAGCGGGGGCGCGACCGGCACACCCGGTCTCGCCAGTCCCGGCCTGGGCACTCCGGGCCTCGGAACCCCCGGATTGGGGACGACGGGCCTGACCAACCCGGGCGTGACCAGCCCCGGTTTGACCAGCCCCGGTTTGACGCCGGGCTTGGCCACTCCCGGCTTGACGAGCCCGGGCCTGACGAGCCCCGGTATGGCGCCCATGACGCCCGGTCTCACCGCGCCCGGCGCGTTGCCGACCACCCCTGGTGGCGGTGTCGCGACCCCGGGTGCCGGGCTCAACCCGGCGCTCTCCAACCCCGGGCTGACCAGCCCGGCCGGGGTTACGCCTGGTCTGGGCGGGCCGGCGATGTCGCCGAGCGAGGTGCCGATCGACTCCGGGGCCGGGTTGGACCCGGGTGCCGGCGGCACCTACCCGATCCTGGGCGACCCGTCGACGTTCGGTAACGCTTCGCCGATTGGCGGCGGCGGTACCGGCCTGGGCGGCGGCTCGAGCACCGGTGGTGCCAGCGGCGGTCTGGTCAACGACGTGATGCAAGCCGCCAACCAGTTGGGCGCTGGCCAGGCGATCGACCTGCTCAAGGGCCTGGTCATGCCGGCCATCACGCAGGGTATGCACGGCGGCGCGGGTGCCCTACCGGGTGCCGCGGGCGCCCTACCGGGTGCCGCGGGTGCCCTGCCGGGTGCCGCGGGCGCTCTGCCGGGTGTTGCGGGTGCCCTGCCGGGTGCCGCGGGCGCCCTGCCGGGTGTTGCGGGCGCGGCCGGTGCGTTGCCGGCGGCCGCAGGCGCGGCACCGCTACTGCCCCCGGTCTAGTCCTTGGCAAACCTTCCACAAGACGGCACCGCAGAGTCATCTGCGGTGCCGTCGATTTTCGTGGAGATTAACCAGCGCCCAGCTCGTGTCGCCTCATAGATAACATTAGAATCACAAGTAACATCAGCTGGTGTCTCGCAGTCGTGCGCCAACGATGTTGCTCACCGCTATGGCGGCGACCGTCGTGCTCGTCTCGTGGCTCGCGGGCACGACACGCGATCGCGGCACCGCCGGCACGACGCCGCCCCGCGGCACCCAACTCGTCGAGCAACCGTTGATCGGGCTGGGGGCCGGAGTCACAGTTCGCGAAATCAGTCAGGACAGCCCGTTTTCTCTGGTCGCCCTGACCGGCGACCTGGCCGGCACGTCGACCCGCGTTCGGGCGAAGCGGCCCGACGGTTCGTGGGGCCCCTGGTATCAGACCGAGTACGAGACCGCAGCACCCGACCCGGCGCCCCGCGCGGGCGGTGCAGAGTTGGCGGGCCCAGACCGTCCCAACGCGGCGACAGAGGGGCCCCGCGGCACCGATCCGGTGTTCGTCGGCACCACCACGACCGTCCAGATCGCTATCACCCGCCCGCTCGACGCGCCGGTGACCCAGCCGGCGCCGGCGCCGCCGAGTGAGAAGAACGATCTGGGCTACAAGCCGGCATCGCGGGAACAGCCCTTCGCGCAAAACATCTCCGCCGTCCTCATCTCCCCACCGCAAGCGCCGGTCGGAACGCATTGGACGCCACCGGCCGGGGTCTTGATGCCCGGACAGGCTCCGCCCATCATCAGCCGCGCGCAATGGGGCGCCGACGAGTCGCTGCGATGCGGTACCCCGCAGTACGACAACGGGATTCGCGCCGCGGTCGTCCACCACACCGCCGGTAGCAATGACTATTCCCCGCTTGAATCGGCCGGGATCGTCAAGGCGATTTACACCTACCACAGCAAGACGCTGGGCTGGTGCGACATCGCCTACAACGCGCTGGTCGACAAGTACGGCCAGGTGTTCGAGGGCAGCGCAGGCGGTCTCACCAAGGCGGTCGAGGCTTTCCACACCGGTGGCTTCAATCGCAACACCTGGGGCGTGGCGATGATCGGCAACTTCGACGACGTGCCGCCGACACCCATCCAGCTCAGAACCATGGGCCGGCTGCTCGGCTGGCGGCTGGGCCTGGACGGCGTCGACCCCAAGGGCACGGTGCAACTCGAGTCGGCCGGTAGCCACTACACCACTTTCCCGGCCGGCTCCATCGCGACGTTGCCGACCATCTTCACCCACCGCGACGTCGGCAACACCGATTGCCCCGGCAATGCCGCCTACGCACTGATGGATGAAATGCGTGATATCGCATCACATGTCAACGATCCGCCGGAAGAATTGCTCAAGGCGTTGCAGGGCGGCGCGATCTATGACCACTGGCAGGCGATCGGCGCGATGAACAGCGTGCTGGGTGCCCCGACCGCACCGGAAGACAGCGCAGAAGGCGACGGCCGCTTCGTCACGTTCGCCCGCGGCGCGATGTACTGGTCACCCGAGACCGGCGCCCAGCCGGTCACCGGCGCAATCTACGACGCCTGGGGCTCACAGAGCTACGAACGTGGCCCGCTCGGATTGCCGACCAGCGCGGAAATACAAGAGCCGCTGCAGATTACGCAGAACTTCCAGCATGGCACCCTGAACTACGAGCGGCTGACCGGAAATGTCACCGAGGTCGTCGACGGAATCACCATTCCGCTAACAACCGAATCACCAAGCGGCCCAACGGTACCGGCCGAACACTTCTCGCTGCCGTCACATCCCACGCCCACGTAGCCGACTGCGCCGTCAAAGCCACCAGCGTTCCAGCACCCGGCCCACCCCGTCGTCGTTGTTGGCGGTAGTGACCTCGTCGGCGACCGACTGCACGTCGGGATGGGCATTGCCCATCGCCACGCCATGTCCGGCCCACCGCAGCATCGGCAGGTCGTTGGGCATGTCGCCGAACGCCACCACCTCCTCGGGGGCGATCTTTAACGGCCGTGCGATCTCGTCGATACCGGTGGCCTTGCTGGTCCCCAGCGGCACGATCTCGATCAGGCCGTTGTTGGTGGAGTAGGTGATGTCGCCCTCGATGCCGACGTGCTTAGCCAGCTCGGCTGCCATGTCGGCGCTGCGGGCTCCGGATCGGCGAATCAGCAGCTTGATCGCCGGGGCGCTGAGCAGGTCCTGGATCGACACCTCGGTGTTGTCCGGATTCAGCCAGGCATGCTCGTAGCCCGGCGAGCTGACGAACTGAGGTGTCGCCGTGTCATGGGCACTTTCGCCGATGCGCTCGACGGCCAGGCCCGCGCCGGGGATGACGCGGGTCGCCAGCTCCGCCCACTCGGCCAGGGTGTCGACGGCCAGCGTGCGGGTGGACATCACCCGGTCCGTCGCCGCGTCATAGATGACGGCGCCGTTGGCGCACACCGAGATCGGCGCGAAGCCCAGGGCGTCGACGACGGGTCGTATCCAGCGCGGTGGACGCCCGGTCGCCACCACGAACTGCGCACCGGCGGCCACGGCGGCACGGATAGCGTCGCGGGTGCGCGGGGAGATCTTCTCGTCATCGTCGAACAGGGTGCCGTCGACGTCGCAGGCGATGAGCGCAGGCAGGGTCATCGAAACCGCCCGCCCTGACAGCTGGCCGGACCGCTCAATGCAGCCCGCTCTGTCTCTGCCCGGGTCGCGTCACGCCGTCGGTTCCGTACCGCTGCATCCGCTCCTGCAACTCCGACAACCGGATGGCCCGGGAATCCTCCTGGGTGGGCGCGCCACCGCCGAGGCGCCGCGGCACCCAGAACTCGTCTTTGGGGTGCGGATATTCCTCCTGCACCCGGTACAGCAGGTCGTTCATCGCCGAACGCAACAGCAGGTTGAGTTGCTCGGGCGTGCCCCGGGGGGCCAACGGCTGCCCGGCCGCCACCGTGACCGGAACCTTGTTGCGAATCACCTTCTTGGGATGGTCCTTTGGCCAGATCCGGTGAGCGCCCCACACGACAATCGGAACGATCGGCACCTGGGCGTCCAGCGCCATCCGCGCCGCCCCGGTCTTGAATTCCCGCAGTTCGAAACTGCGGCTGATGGTGGCCTCGGGATGCATTCCGATCAGCTCACCCTCGCGCATGCGCTGGACGGCCACATCGAAGGCGTCGTGCCCCGACCTGCGATCCACCGGGATCAGCCGGGCGTGATTGATGACGTAGTTGACCGCCTTCACGTCGGCCATCTCCGCCTTGATCATGAAGTACGCGCGTCGCCGGCGCTCACGCACAGCCATCAGCGTCGGCAGCCAGTCCAGGTAGCTGGTGTGGTTCTGGGCCAGCAAGGCGCCGCCGCGCGCGGGAATGTTCTCCAGGCCTTGGTAGGTGAACTTGGTCCCCTGCATCGCAACCATCGGCGGGACGATCCACTCCGCCAGCCGGTAGAAGCCCTCGGGCATGTCTTCTCCTTCGCCTACTGCGACGGGCGCTCGGCCCTTTTAGCCGATCGAGCCGCCGCCTCGATGGCCTCGATGCGAGCAGCCTCGGCCAGGGTCGGCGCTCCGCCGCCCAGCCGGCTCGGCATCCAATACGCTCCGGGCTCGCCCGGATAGCGCTCCTGCGCGCGGTGCAGCAAGGTGGTCATCGAGTCGCGCAGGGCAGCGTCGGTCTGCGCGATGTCTTCACGCGCCCGTAACGGCGCGCCTACCTGCACAGTAATGGGTATTTTGGCGCGGCCCACATTTCGCGGGTGATCCTTGGTCCAGATTCGCTGCGCTCCCCAGACGATCACCGGCACGATCGGGACGTCGGCGTCGATGGCCATCCGCGCAGCGCCGGTCTTGAACTCCTTGAGCTCAAAGCTGCGGCTGATCGTGGCCTCCGGGTACACCCCCACCAGCTCGCCCTCGCGTAGCCGCTGCACCGCCACCGCGTAAGCACCCGCCCCCGCGCCGCGGTCCACCGGGATGGTGCGGGTGTGCTTGATCAGGAAATTGACCGCCTTGACCTGCTGCATCTCGGCTTTGATCATGAACCTCAGCCGACGTCCCCGGCGGTGTACCGCCAGCGCGGCGGGCAGAAAGTCGACATAGCTGGTGTGGTTGATCGCCACCACCGCGCCGCCCCGCTCGGGGATCTGCTCCTCACCGCAGTAGGTGATCCTGGTGCCGGTGGCCTTCACCGCCAGTTGAGCCAGAAGCTCCAACGCGCGGAAGGTCGGCTCCACCATCGATCACTACTCCGGCGCCCCTGCGGACCGGCCCCGACGAGCCGCCCGGGCGGCCGTCTCCTCGGCCTCCAGCCGGGCCGCTTCCGCCAGGGATGGAGCGCCGCCGCCCAACCGGTGGGGCACCCAGAACTCGCCGGCAGGGTGAGGTCCATACATTTCCTGCGCGCGTTCCAGCAGGTGCTGCATGCGCGAGTGCAGCAGCCCCTTGAGTTCCTCGATGCCCAACGTGGGCTCGATCGGTTCGCCGACCAGCACCGTGATGGGAACCTTGGGACGCCACAGCTTTTTCGGGTGATCCTTGGTCCAGATCCGCTGGGCACCCCAGACGATGTGCGGGACGATGGGCACCCCGGCCTCGACCGCCATCCGCGCGGCCCCCGATTTGAATTCCTTGATCTCGAAGCTGCGGCTGATCGTGGCTTCGGGGTACACGCCGACCAGCTCGCCGTCCTTCAGGTTCCGGACGGCGGATTCGAAGGAGGCGGCGCCGTCTTGCCGGTTCACCGAGATGTGCCGCAGGCTACGCATGATCGGCCCGGTGACCTTGTTGTCGAAAACCTCCTGCTTGGCCATGAATCGCACCTTGCGGCCAAGGCCCTGCTGGTAGGCGGGCAATCCCGCGAAGGTGAAGTCCAGGTAGCTGGTGTGGTTGATCGCGACGACCGCACCGCCACTTTTCGGCACGTTCTCCACACCCGCGATCGTGATTTTCAGACCCTGGACGCGCCACACCAGGCGGGCGAGCTGAATGACAGTCCCGTAAACCGGTTCCACAACACTTCAGCCTAATGCTCCCGGCCTGGCGCCGCCCCAACAGCCAGAAATCGCAGGTGGACGGCCGTCGAGCCGGACCCGGTGCGCGTGCGCGTCCACCGGGGGCGGTGACCGGCCGAAGGTGTCGGCTCGCGCTAAGCTCGGGGGCTGAAAAGCCGTCATCCCCCGGCCGAGGCCGCAGAAGCCTTTCGAAGGCCTTCTACCGGCCCCAGGAAGGTATCAGTGCAGGTCACCAGCGTCGGCCACGCCGGATTTCTGATCCAGACCCGAGCGGGCAGCATCCTGTGCGACCCGTGGGTCAATCCCGCCTACTTCGCGTCCTGGTTCCCGTTCCCGGACAACAGCGCGCTGGACTGGGACGACCTGGGCGCCTGCGACTACCTCTATGTGTCACATCTGCACAAGGATCACTTCGACGCGAAGAATCTGGCCGAGCACGTCAATAAGGACGCGGTGGTGTTGCTGCCGGACTTCCCGGTGCCCGACCTGCGAAATGAATTGCAGAAGCTGGGTTTTCATCGATTCTTCGAGACCAGCAATTCGGTCAAGCACCGGATCGGTGGCCCCAGGGGCGAGCTTGACGTCATGATCATCGCCCTGCGGGCACCGGCTGACGGCCCGATCGGCGATTCGGCGCTGTTGGTTTCCGACGGCGCGACAACGGTTTTCAACATGAACGACGCCCGGCCGGTGGAACTGGACGTGCTGGCGTCGGAGTTCGGGCACATCGATGTGCACCTGCTGCAGTACTCCGGAGCCATCTGGTACCCGATGGTCTACGACATGCCGGCCCGGGCCAAGGAGTCGTTCGGCATCCAGAAGCGGCAACGGCAGATGGACCGTGCCCGCCAATACCTCGCCCAGGTCGGGGCGACATGGGTGGTTCCGTCCGCGGGGCCGCCCTGCTTCCTGGATCCGGAGCTACGCCACCTCAACGACGACCACGCGGATCCGGCCAACATCTTCCCCGACCAGATGGTCTTCCTCGATCAGATGCGCAGGCACGGGAACGACGGTGGGCTGCTGATGATCCCCGGATCGACCGCCGATTTCACCGGGTCCAGCCTGAATTCGCTCACCCATCCGCTGCCCGCCGACCAGGTCGAGGCCATCTTCACCACCGGCAAGGCGGACTACATCGCCGAGTACGCCGAGCGGATGGCACCGGTCGTCGCCGCCCAGCGGGCTAGCTGGGCGCCCGCCACCGGGGAGCCGCTGCTGGAACCGTTGCGCGCGCTGTTCGAGCCGATCATGTCGCAAAGCGACGAGATCTGCGACGGGATCGGCTACCCCGTCGAACTGGTGCTCGGGCCGGAAACAGTGGTCCTGGACTTTCCGAAACGGGCAGTGCGGGAACGGATTCCGGATGAGAAGGTTCGGTACGGATTCGCCATAGCACCGGAGCTGGTTCGCACCGTACTGCGCGACCGCGAGCCGGACTGGGTCAACACCATCTTCTTGTCTACTCGTTTCAGGGCCTGGCGGGTCGGCGGCTACAACGAGTACCTCTACACGTTCTTCAAGTGCCTGACCGACGAGCGGATCGCTTACGCCGACGGCTGGTTCGCCGAGACCCACGACGACTCCGCGTCCGTCACGCTGGACGGCTGGGAGATTCAGCGCCGCTGCCCGCACCTCAAGGCCGACCTGTCGAAATTCGGCGTGGTCGAGGGAAACACGTTGACGTGCAACCTGCATGGGTGGCAGTGGCGATTGGATGACGGGAGCTGCCTGACGGCCAAGGGCCACCAACTGCGGAGTTCCCGGGCGTGAACAAGTCCTACGACTCCTACGATGATGGCCTGGTCCAGCTGGACCGCGCGGCGATCACGTTGCGCCGCTACCACTTTCCGTCGGGCACGTCGAAGGTGATCGCGCTCGACGCGATTCGCGGGTACAAAGCCGAAGACCTGGGTCTTTTCACCCAGCGGTTCCGGATATGGGGCAGCTCGGACCTGCGCCGCTGGCTGCCGCTGGACATCAGTCGGCCCTTCAAGTCGACGCTGATCACACTGGACGTACCCGGCACGCGTCCCTGCCCCGCGTTCACACCGGCCCGGCCCGACGAATTCACCGCCCTGTTGGACGACCTGCTGAGGCAGCGCGGTTAGGACGCCTCTCAGCGGCCCCGGTCGGCGAGCGCTTGCCGCGCCGCGTTGTAGCCGGGGATGAAGGTGATCCCCGGGCCGCCGTGGCAGCCCGCGCTACCCAGATACAGCCCTTCGATCGGGATCGGCTGGCCCAGAAAACCGCGGGGGCCGGGCCGGTTGGGGCCGATCTGGTTGGCATTCAACAGGCCGTGGCAATAGTCGCCGCCGGGGGCGCCGAACATCACGCCCATGTGCTTGGGCGTGAAGGTGGTGTGCCGGATGATGCTGCGTTCGAAATTCGGGGCGAGCCGGGTGATCTTGTCGATCACCCGCTGGCCCATCTCGACCTTGGCCCGCCCGTAATCCACGCCACCCTCGATCGGGAAGAACAGCGCGAACGCCGACGCGGCGTGCTTTCCCTCGGGTGCCAGGTCCGGGTCGTTCTGTGACGGGATCTGCAACACGACCGTCGGGTCGGCCGGGACGATTCCGCGCCGCGCGTCCTCCCACTGCTGCTGGACTTCCTCCGGCGTGCAGAACAGGCCGATCGAGGCCTGCATGGCGGGCTCGTTGAGGGCCTCGTAGGGCGCGGCGAAGACTGGGGCCTCCTCGAGCGCGAAGTGCATCTGCAGGTAGCTGCCGCGGTGGTCGATGCGCGCATAGCGTTCCCGGATATCCGCGGGCAGCGCGCCGTGTTCGATCATCTCGTTGAGCGTGACGTCCGGCGCGATGCCGGAGACCACGATCGGGGCGTACAGCGTCTCTCCCGCCTCGGTGCGCACCCCGGTCACCCGCCCGTCGGCGACCAGAATGTCGGTCACCTTGGTACGCAACCGAAGTTCGCCACCGTGGCTGGCCAGCACGTCGCACAGATGGGAGGTGAGCGCACCGATGCCACCGCGCAGCTTCTTCATCTGCATGGTGTCGCCGTCGGGGACGCCGAGTCCGAAGGCGAGGGCGGCCGCGCTGCCCGGCGTGGACGGGCCCCGATAGAGCGTGTTGACGGCCAGCACCGTCATCGAGCCGCGCAGCGCGCCGTGCTTCTCGCGGTCCGGCAGGTAACGGTCCAACACGTCGGTGACCGATCCGAACAGCATGTCGTCGATCGCCGAGCGCTCGAATTCGTTTGTGGCGCAGGCATACATCTCGTCGATGCTTTTCGGTGGCGTTCCGGCCTCGAACCGGCCCAGCGCGCGAGTGGGCGCCTGGGCCCATCCCATCAGGCCCGCCATGCCGTTGACGGCGTCCGCTCCGTGCACGTCGTTGAGATGGGTGAACAGCTTGATGGGGTCGCTGTACTGCACCAATGGATCGTCACCGACACCGCGCACGGCCACCGACATCACGTCCAGGTCGATGGTCGCCATGGTGTCCAGGCCCAGCTCGTCGACCACCACCTGGGATGTCGGGAATTGCACCGAGCCGGCGATCTCGAACTGGTATCCGTCGAAAAGCTCGACAGTGGAGGCCATGCCGCCCGCATAGAGCTTGGGATCCAGGCACACCGTGCGCAGTCCGGCCTTCTGCAGCAGCACGGCCGCGGTCAGCCCGTTGTGTCCTGCACCGATAACTATCGCGTCGTAATCAGTCATGTCCTGCCCTCCGAAAGGGAGGCTCGCACGACGGCAAAGTTTTGTCAATTATGACGAAACCGCGGTGACCCACGTGCCGGAAATGCCGCCGCGCAGCGACTCGAGCGCCACATGGGTGATCCGGGCCAGCTCGCCGAGCGACCGGTCGTCGCCGACCATCCAGGCCTCCATGGCGCCGAACACCGCGGCCGCGATGCACCGCGCGCTCACCGTGACACGCAGCCGCACATCCGGTGCCCGATCGGCCGCGCCACTGCGCCGGCGCAGCTGCTCCTCGATGGCGTCGGACAGGTCGGCCTGGACGTCGCGGATGTGGCGGACGATGCGGCCCTGGTCGAGGTCGCCGCCCCGGAGCGCGGCGATTTTCGTAACGGCCTCAACGTCATAGGGAAAGGCGAAGACGGCCGCCTGCACCGAATCGATGACCGGCTCGTCGACTGGCCTGGCATCCAGCGCGGCGCGAAACCAGTGCAGCCCGGTGTAGTCCGCAAACAGCAGATCGTGCTTGGAGCTGAAGTGGCGGTAGAAGGTGCGCAACGAGACGCCGGCGTCGGCGGCGATCTGCTCGGCGGAGGTGTCTTCGACACCTTGGGCCAGGAATCGCACCACGGCGGCCTGGCGCAGCGCTTCGCGCGTGCGCTCGCTGCGTGCCGTCTGAGCGGGCCGGACCATGGCAGTAAGGTACCAAGAATCTTTTTGACAATATTGACAAAACTTCGGGGGCGGGGTGAAACTGCGCCCATGGTCTCGCTACTCACTCACGCGGTACTCGGACTGGCGGTCATCAGCTGGATCGTCACGGCCAACTCCAAGGTTTTCGCCCGGCCGGCCACCGGCCCGCTCTTCTCTCCGATGGAAGTCGTGTACTACGTCGTCGGCGTCGCGTCGGTCGCCCTCGGCTGGTACTTCAACGTCACCTACGTGCAGGAGTACGCGCACGGATCCACCAACCCGCTGTGGGGCGAACACGGCAGCTGGGTTGAATACATCAAGCTGATGTTCACCAACCCGGCCGCCAGCTCGGCCAGCCAGGACTACACGATCGCCAATGTTGTTCTGCTGCCGATCTTTACAATCGTGGACGGCTACCGCCGTGGTCTGCGCCACCCGTGGCTGTATTTCGTGTCGAGCCTGTTCACCAGCTTCGCGTTCGCGTTCGCGTTCTACTTCGCGACGATGGAACGCCAACGCCGGCACGAGCAGGCACGCGCGACGGTCGACGCTTAACCCATCGGTTTGGTGGCCCGCCATCTCTGTCGGGTGCCCTTGACGTCGGTGTGGATGTCGGTGAATCCCGCGGCCCGAAGCCGCCCGGGGAGGTCCTCCGGCGCGATCGGGTTGTAGGTGTCGGCGAGATGGATCAGACGGAACGCCCACGACGGAACGCCGTCGCTACCGGCGAAAGCCCCGCCGGGTTGCAGCACCCGGAACGCCTCGGCGAACAGGTGGTCCTGCAACTGGGCACTGGGAACGTGGTGCAGCATCGTGAAGCACACCACCGACGTGAAGTGGTCTGCCGGCAATCCCGTTTGGCTGCCGTCAGCGTGGATGATGCGCGCCCGCTCGCCGTACAGTCGCTGCAGGCGATCGGCCATCGCGCCGTCGACTTCGACCGCGGTAAGCGAAGCCGCACGGTCGAGCAGCGCGCGCAGCGTAGCTCCGTATCCGGGGCCGATTTCCAAAGTGCGCGTTCCCAATTCGACGCCCTGCAACGCCCAGGGCAGCAGCTCATCGGCCACCGCCTTCTCCCAGCCGGTCGAGCTGCACCGGCGCCGGTGCAGGAGATTCATCGCCATCGCGATCACGCCTTTCCATCAGTCACTGCAAACGGTAGGCGAAGGCGTGGGCTGCGGACTTCCGATATCCTGCCGTGATATGTCGGGATCCAGCCACCACGGCCCGGCGACATCGTCGCAGACGTTGCCGCCGGGAGCCCACATCGAACGGCACCGGCATCCCCTGCACCAGATCGTGTACCCGTCCTCGGGCGCGGTTTCGGTGACCACCCCGGCGGGAACGTGGATCACGCCGGCGAATCGCGCCATTTGGATACCGGCGGGTTGCTGGCACGAACATAAGTTCCACGGCATCACGCAGTTTCACGGCGTCGCATTGGATCCGAACCGCTATCACCGCGTCCCCGGGGCCCCCGCCGTGCTGGCGGTGAATCCGTTGATGCGCGAACTGATCATCGCCTGTTCGCAAACCGATGGCACCGACACTGCCGAGCACCACCGGATGCTGGCCGTGCTGCACGATCAGCTGCAAGCGACCAGCATCGGGGAGCCACTGTGGATTCCCACGCCAGTCGACAGCCGGCTGCGTCAAGCATGCGCATTGATCGCCGACAACCTGCGTGAGTCATTGACGTTGGAGCAGATCGGCCGCCGGCTCGGCGTCGGCCAGCGCACGCTGAGCCGCCTGTTCAGCGACGAGCTGGCTATGACGTTCCCGCAATGGCGCACCCAAGTCCGGCTTCAACACGCCCTCGTGCTGCTCGCCGAGCGGCGCAATGTCACGTCGGTGGCGGCCGAATGCGGTTGGGCCACACCAAGCGCCTTCATCGACACCTACCGGCGGGCCTTCGGGCACACGCCAGGCCAGCTGGCCGGCAAGACGCTCTAAACGCTTAAGGCTCCAGCACTTCGACGCCCACGAACGGCACCAGCGCCTCGGGCACCCGCACGCTGCCGTCGGTCTGCTGGTGGTTCTCCAGGATCGCCACCAACCAGCGCGTGGTGCCCAGCGTGCCGTTGAGCGTGGCCGCGGTTTGCGGCTTGCCCGCCTCGTCGCGATAGCGGGTGGTCAGCCGACGGGCCTGGAACGTGGTGCAGTTCGACGTGGACGTCAGCTCGCGGTAGGCGCCCTGCGTGGGAACCCAAGCCTCACAATCGAATTTGCGCGCGGCCGACGAACCTAGATCGCCCGCCGCCACGTCGATCACCCGATACGGCACCTCGATGCGGGCCAGCATTTCGCGCTGCCAGCCCAGCAGCCGCTGGTGTTCGGCCTCGGCGTCCGCGGGTGTGCAGTAGACGAAGCCCTCGACCTTGTCGAACTGATGCACCCGGATGATGCCGCGGGTGTCCTTGCCGTAGCTGCCGGCCTCGCGGCGGAAGCACGACGACCATCCCGCGTAACGCAGCGGCCCGCCGGACAGGTCCAGGATCTCGTTCCAGTGGTAGCCGGCGAGCGGCACCTCCGAGGTGCCCACCAGGTAGAGGTCGTCGGCCTCGACCCGGTAGATCTCGTCGGCGTGCGCGCCCAGGAATCCGGTACCGGCCATCACCTCCGGGCGCACCAGCACCGGCGGGATCATCGGGATGAAGCCGTTCTCGATGGCCAGCCGCAACGCCAGCTGCAGCAGACCCAGCTGCAGGAGCGCGCCCTTGCCGGTCAGGAAGTAGAACCGCGACCCGGACACCTTGGCACCGCGCTGCATGTCGATGAGCCCCAGCGATTCACCGAGCTCCAGATGATCCTTCGGGTTGTCGAGCGCCGCGGGCTCGCCGACCACGTCGAGGACGGCGAAGTCATCTTCCCCGCCGGAGGGGACCCCGTCGATGACGACGTTGGAGATCGCCATGTGCGCCGCGGTGAAGGCCGTCTCCGCGTCGGCCTGGGCGATTTCGGCGGCCTTCACCTGCTCGGCCAGCTCCTTCGCCCGCGCCAGCTTGGCCGGACGTTCCTCGGGGGAGGCCGCCCCCACGCTCTTGCTGGCGGACTTCTGTTCGGCCCGCAGCCCGTCGGCCGACGAGATCGCGGCCCGGCGGGCGGCGTCGGCGGTCAACAAGGCGTCTACCAGCGAAGGGTCCTCGCCGCGACTGAGTTGGGAGCGGCGCACGACGTCAGGGTCTTCCCGGAGCAGCTTCAGGTCGATCACGGCCCTGAGACTACTTTCCGCGGTTCCGCCCCACTGGCAGAGCATCACCTCAAATGGCCGCAGGACTCACATCCGTAACTTTTGTCACCCACCTCAGGTGCTGCTGTCAGAATGGAGCGGATGTCGCAAGCGCCCGAGAAGGAACTTTCGGAAGCCCGGGAAGGCCGGGTGGTCGAGTCGTCCGCCGCCTCGACCGGTCAGTCGTCCGATCAGCAACCGTCCGCCTTCCTGTGGCCGCGCAGTCTGCAGGCCCGGGCGACCCGCCGCGCGCTGCTGCTGACCGCCCTGGGCGGCCTGTTGATCGCCGGCCTGGTCACCGCGATCCCGGTCGGTGGTCCCGGGTCGGGACGGTTCCTCGACAGCAGCCCCGTGCGCAGCACCGGAACCAAGAGCGACGCGGCCTTCAACCGAGCCTCTACCGGCCAATGCCTGATGTGGCCGGACACCACCCCGGAGTCGGCGAGGATCGTCAACTGCGGCGACGACCACAAGTTCGAGGTCGCCGAATCCATTGACATGCGGACGTTCCCGGGCTCCGAGTACGGGCCCAACGCCGCACCCCCGACGCCCGCGCGCATTCAGCAGATCACCCAAGAGCAGTGCGAGGCCGCCGTCCGCAGTTACCTCGGCCCCAAGTTCGATCCGAACAGCAAGTTCACCGTCAGCCTGCTGTGGCCCGGCGACCGCGCCTGGCGCCAGTCCGGCGACCGCCGCATGCTGTGCGGCCTGCAGCTGCCCGGCACGAACAATCAGCAGCAGGCGTTCAAGGGCAAGGTCGCCGACGTCGACCAGTCCAAGGTGTGGCCGACCGGCACCTGTCTGGGTATCGATCCGGCGACCAACCAGCCGACCGATGCACCGGTTGACTGCGCCGCGCCGCACGCGATGGAGGTCACCGGCACGGTCAACCTGGCCGAGAAGTTCCCCGGCGCTCTGCCCGCCGAGCCCGACCAGGACGGCTTCATCAAGGATTCGTGCACCAAGATGACGGACGCCTACCTGGCGCCGGTCAAGCTGCGCACCACCACCTTGACGCTGATCTACCCGACGGTGCCGCTGGCCAGTTGGACGGCGGGCAGCCGCGAGGTGGCCTGCAGCATCGGCGCAACGCTGGGCAACGGCGGCTGGGCCACCCTGCTGAACAGCGCCAAGGACCAGCTGCTGATCAACGGCCAACCGCCGGTACCGCCACCGGACATTCCCGAAGAGCGGCTCACCATGCCGCCGATTCCGCTTCAGGCTCCGGCTCAGGCGCCATCCAGCCAGTCCGGCGCCGGCACCGGCTCGGCCCCGGAGATCCCGCCGAACAACCAGCATCTGCCCGGGCAGCAGCCGGCCCAGCAACCCCAGCAGGCCCCGCAGGCCCCGCAGCAGCAGGCGCCCGCCCAGCAGGCGCCGCCGCCGGCCGATAACAGTGCCCCGCCGGCCAATCCGGCACCCGAGGCGCCGCCGCCCGCCGAGCCTCCGCCGGGAGGCTAGGGCGGGTGAGCGTGCGGATGGATCCGAAGCGCTTCGACG